>NZ_JAWRXA010000012.1:0-174352 GCF_046535275.1 Chryseobacterium sp. SIMBA_029 | reverse complement strand
TAAGCCTGCCAGCGCCGATGGTACTGCGAAAGCGGGAGAGTAGGACGCCGCCAGTTTTTATTAAAAGTCTCATACATATATTTGTATGAGACTTTTTTTTGTACCATAACTCAAAATAATTCAATACTTCAAGCATTATCATTACTCCAATCATTATATTAATACACCAATACCCCAAAACTAATGGAACAATGTAATAGTATAGATATAGCAATCAAATCAATTGTGTCAATCAAACTACTTTCATTATACATTAATCATCCAGGAGTAAAAAGATTTAAGGAATAGGAATACTTAAGCTCCCAACGCGAACCTCAAGTTCATAGGCTCCCATATTCTATCCCGCGTAGGAAATATTCAATAGGGGCGGGCTTTAGCCCGGCCTCTCAATGAATTAATGATAAATCAATACATAAATATCTAGGCTTTAGCCGAAAGATATAGATAGAAATATTGCTATTCCTGTTGAGAGATATAGGTAAGATTAAATTGCACTTATCGTAAAAACTACGTTACTGTGATAGGTCGTTGCCGGAATAGTAACGGATACCCCTGATAATTCCAACTGTATTGGAATATTATTATAAGCTCCAAGCGCGAGAACTGCACTGATCCGGAATAGTTCAATATCCGTTTGCGTAAGTGTTATGTAGGTAGTACCCCCAGTTATACTGCATAATACACAAACTGTAGTCCCATTTCCTGTTCTTCTTGCGGATAAAATCAGAGAACTATTCCATGTAGGATTAGGTTGATAATGTACAGAAACCTTGGCATTACCGAGCAGTAATGGGACACTTGCCGCCAATAAGACCTGATTGGCAGCACTTTGGTAGGTTCCCGTATAATTAGTACCTGCTTCAGTAATAGCAGTAATAGGGACAGTCCAGGCTGTGCCAGTAACTGTTAAGGTTTGTGCTTTCACATAATAGCTGCATAGAAGAAGTAATAAAATAGATAGATATTTTGTGAAAAAAAGGTTTTCAGAAAAATGGCGGGTAGACTTCATAATATTTTAATTTACTCTGTGATTGTATAAGTGATAACAACCGGAGTGCTGGTACGGGCTGATAGGTTGGCATATGTGTTTGTCACAAGACTAATAGTAAGTTGGTGGCCGTTATTGGTTCCATTTCCTGTGAATGCTCCGCCAATTCCACTGATAATTGTAGCTGCAGTAGCGGTAAGAGTAACTAGTCCTGAAGAAGTTCCCAAAGTACCACCACCCGATCCGGAAGCAGCAGCGGCCTGTACTCTTATACTGACCCCCGGAATAACCGGGTTGATGGAAGCTGTAATTCTTCGGGTAAGCCCTGCAGGAGCAATAGCAGACGAATAATTAATCCATTTGGTCGTATTAACAGCAGGATTTACTATTGCTACTCCGGCTTCTGTAGGAGCAACAAAGTTCAATATAATATTTCCGGTGGGTTCTATATCCATTAATGTTACAACAGGCAGCGTTATAGAAACGGCACTACTTCCGGTAGTTTGTGAAAATAGTGTACCCGATAGAAGCAGGGAAAATATATATACTATGATATTTAGATCTCTCATTTTTTCTTTTTTATTTCATTATATCCTACTTTTATGGATTCCTGCTGGTACTTAACTTCCGTTTGCTGTTTCACTATATTAATGGTAATATCTTTTGTTTCCGAAGGATTTAATGTAAAACTAAAAGTATCCATAGAGATCTTATACCGTTTATCCAGACCGTTTCTGTATAATTTTACATTCCAGTTTCCCGGGCGCAGATAGGTGAAATCAAATTTTTCTCCTATAAAACCTACCTTTCTGTAGATTTGTTCTCCGTTAGAAGCTTCAATAATAATACTTTCTCTTTTCTTTTTTTCCTTTTTAAATTGATATTGAGCAAAGCTCAGTTGATTATTTTCTGCAGGCTCATTAAACTGAATAAACCCCTGGATTTTTGAAGCCGTAGTTAATCCAAAATTGAAAATGTTCTCTTTATTGTTCAAAGGGATTTGTGTCGGTAATGATATATCAGCAATATCATTAATTTCGGTTGTGGAGCGATCTATTTCTAGCAAATAATCTCCGGGAGTTATATTTTTAAATATATAATCACCATTTTTATCTGTAATGGAAAGATGACTTCCCATCATTAGCCTTATCCCTTCTATTTTTTTTGCACCCATATTGCGGATGTTTCCTGATAAAGTAGTGTATTCTGCAATTTTCTGCACCGGAACATTTAAGCGCAATGTATAACGCAATGAAAATATAAAATCCTTATTTCCCAATTCTCCTCTCTGTAGGGCATAACGTCCTGAAACATCAATCTCATGACCCTGAACAATCTGTTGATGAAAAAGGATTTCAAAAAGATTCCGGTCATTATAATATTCTTCCGGAAGATAATTATTCTGGTAAAAAATGCTTAAATAGTTTCTATCAGTAAATCTGCTTAGAATGCGCGCTCCATAGTAAATTTGCTTCTCATTCTGCATTTGATACCTTGAGGTTATGGCATAGCTTCCATATAAATTAAAAGAGGTTTTAAATTTTTCAAAAGCAACATTGGCAGTATAAAAACTTGAATTCCCTGTAAATCCGGACAGATAATTATCCGTTTTACCCCATTGGCTCTGCAGGTTCAGTTGAAAAAGTCCTATTTGCTGGTCGATAGTCAGTCTGACAAATCTTTCATAATAATCAAATTGTCTTGGTTCCAGACGGTCTTGATATTTTTGATATCCGTTGTAAAGCATCACCGATCCTTTTTTCGCATACCTGTAATTGATGCCGTATTGAAGATACTGTCTGTAAGGAGCCGCTAAATACAAAGTATCTCTTTGAAAATTTCTTGCGTCCTGTACATAATTAGCAAATAAATTGAGGCGCTTTGAGATTTTATATTGAAGATTTCCATTAAATGTACTTGTATTAGTAAAGTAGCCTGCGAATTGAGGGCTCGATCTCATATACATTATATTCCCATTGAATTTTTCAAAGCTTCCCAGAACCTGCATCATATAGGCGCTGCCTTCAGTTCTGTCTGTTTTACTGTAAGCTATTTCACCCGATACATCAAGATTTTTGTTTAGTTTAAATTTTCCTGTTGCGTACGGAAGATGAGCATTAGAGTCCAATTTTAGACCATTAAGACTAAAGCTGGGATCTTCAGTTCGCGGGATTTTATATAAATAACCTGCCGTAATTTCAGATTCTTTATTCAGTTTAAATGTCGAATAAATATTAAATTCATCTTTGATATCCCGGAAAAATCTGGGATGATTATAAAAACTGCCTATGCTGAATTTTTTAAAGTTATACCGAAACTCTGCACCTCTTCCGTACCTGGCAAATTCTGTCAGATAGGACGAAGTATATGTTTTATCGCCCAGATGAACGAAAAAATTTTCTCTTCTGTAATTGATAAAATATTCTTCATACTGAGTAAAAGAGTTAAACTCTACAGGATTTTTCGTTACGGCATGAAATTCAAGCTGCCCTTTGTTGTCTTTGTCGAGACTTCCTTTACCATAAATCTCTCCCTGAAAGCCATCATGATACATTCCTCTGTTTTGCATTCCGATAAAAGATAAAGAGGCTGAAACCGGCAACCGGTGATAAATATCCTCTTCGATAGGTTTAGTAGAAATAATCTGGGTGCTGGAATATACCGTTTGATTTTCTTTTGGATGATCAGTAGAAGAAACGGATAGGCTGAGATTCTGATATTCATTTTTTCCTAAATCAGCATTCGTATTCTTACTAACGGTCACTATTTTTGTTTCTCCAGGTAGCAGAAGTAAAGATGAACCGTTATCAACAACTGCATTTTTACTTTCCAGTAAAAGATTCTCGGTTACATTTCCGCTGTTTTTTATCAGGAAGGAAGATTTGATCGTTTCTCCGGCTTTTACAAATTCCGGAGCATTAATTGCCATTACAGATAATTTTCTGTTCCCAGCAACTACTATTGGTAAAGATTGAAGAAGTGGGTTTCCATTATTTTTTTCTGTTCCGTGTAGGGTAATCGTATAATTACCCTGTGGACATTCTGTTGCAATGCGTAAAGGAACAATATAGAGTGAATTCTGGCCTGCCGGAACCAGATATTCACTTTTTGTAATAATAGGCTGTATATACTGCCCGGATGTTTCTACACGAATATCATAGATCTTGTTTTCAGAGGTTTTATTTTCTATCGTAAAGGAAATAGAAGTAGCCGTTCCTGGCAGTAGACTATCTTTTTTGCTGACAAATTCTTTAGGTTGTTGAGAAAAAATAAGTACCGGGAATAATAGAATGATAAAATATAGAATCCAGTTTTTAATCATTTTTTACTTCTAGTTCCACATTGAGGGCGAATGCATTTTCGTCTTCGTCGGTTGCTATAATCACAGCATTATATTGATCAGGGGGGATGGTGTTGATGTCAATATAGTATGATTTAGATGTTTTAGGGAGTAATCCCATGGCCTGACTGGAAAATGTTCCCATTTTTTGCCCTGTTTTACGATTATAGATTTCAATTACTGCGGTAGGCTTACAATAAATATCTCCTTTATTGGCTATGGCTATTTTTACAGTCTTTCTACCCTCTTCTTTTTCGATTTTTACACTCTCAAACTTAAGGTCGGGTTTTACTTTATCAGCATCGTAATCTGTAATTACCTGAATGGCATATCGGATAATAGAAGTTATATTAACCCCTTGTTTACTGTCACTGGGCTTTACATCCTCTATGGGTTCAACGATAATCACACTCCAGTAACTGCCTGCATTGGCAACAGTATTGGGAATGGTAATTTCATAATAGACCTCGGTTTTTTCTTTAGCCTTTAAAGTAATGAAATTGGTGTTGAGCCGGATCCAATCTGTATTTGTTTTTTCGTTCGTATGCGGGCTTGTATAACTAATGGTTCCATCCGACTGATAGGTGAAATCCTGTAAGAATATTTTCACATTTTGCGGCTTGTTATCCGTATTTTCTATTGCAATTTTACCCTTATAGACCTGTCCGTTTTCTACTTTATAGTTATGAGTAAGTCCATTGAGAATCACAATGCTTGCCTGTAAAAAGGTAAAAGGGATTAGGAATGATACCAATAAGAGAATGCGCTTTATCATTTTCAATGAAAAGTTTAGGTTAATATAGAGCAATAGAAAACTAAGAAGAAACCTGATAATCGATTTCTTCTTACTTATAAGATGAAAAATTCAGAATTAGTTATCTGAAATTGTGTACGTCACTGTTGCAACAGTAGTCGTAGACGCTTGTAGATCAGCATAGGCAGCGACACCACCAGGGCCACTTCCTGCAGCAAGTGCATACGTAAGATTATGTCCGTTATTGGCTCCATTCCCTGTGTAAGCACTTCCTATTCCGGAAACAATAGTCTGATCGACAGCACTCAATGTTAGCTGTGCAGAAGGGGTACCCAATGTTCCACCTCCAGCTCCTGTAGCTGCTGCTGCGGTTACATGGATGTCGATGCCGGGAATAATTGCATTCAGTTTTACAGATACATTACGGGTAGGATCGGCAACAGATTTAATGGAAGAATAATTCAGCCAAAGAGTAGTATTACTGGCGCTTGGTAGAATAGGCAAACCAGCTTCTGTAGGAGCTGTAAAGCCCAATGTGATATTTTTAGTAGCAGCCGGTTCAATGTCTACCAATGCAACTTCCGGAATCGTGATTGCGATGGTATGGTTGTCCGTATTGGTATCCTGTGCGTTCATACCAGCAGAGACGGCCAGAGCTATTAAAGATAATGATAGAGGAAATTTGAAATTTTTCATGGGACTAATGGTGTTAATAGTTTTATAAAGTGAAGTTAATAAAAATTCAATAATATGAGGGATTTAAATATAATTTTTTCATATTACAATTTAATTATTTTCACAATTTTAATAATATGTGTTTGAATAATCTATATTATGCAGAAAATCAATATGTTTTTATGATTGAGATCATATGAATACCAAATAAACCTTACATATAACGGTGTAAGGTTTAAATTTTAAAAATTATTCTGTGTTTATGCACTATCCGGGTTAAAATAGGGATATTTTTCTTCCTGATTTTTCATGAAAAATTTTCAGATATTTTCTCTGAAATGTATTTTTAAGTCGTAACAGCCCCTATTTTAATACATGATAAAGCCATTTTTTTGTTCCAGATTGATGTGAAAAGTGTTCTTCCGGGTGTTTTTATTGCATATTTTTGTAAAAAGGAAGATGTTAAAGGATATAAGATTTCAGTTTAAGCGAATATGATTTCGATGTAATACCATCTTAGAATCTACTTAGGATTCCCCAATGGATTTTGATATCATTGAATTTAAAGGGATTTCCAAATTCATTACCATTCGATAACTGAAAGCTCATCAAACCAAGGGGAATAAAGAAATTGAAACCGAGCCCCACGCTATAGAGTTTAGGTTTTACATTGAGCGATTTATTATTCAGCTGTCCATATTGCCCGAAGAAATCAAAAAAGGCCTGATTGCCGATCAGGTAACGGTACTCCAAACCACCATAGTAATAAAAATCGCCGGCGAGAGAGTTTTCATTGAATCCCCGCATGGAGTTCCAGCCTCCGAAACGATACAATTCATTCGCAGAAAACTCAATTTTGGAATCCATCATGGCTCCCTCCGCTTTAATATTGAGGAAATGGTTCCCCGAAATATGATAATTATGCTCCCCAAAGAAGTAAAACTGGTTTTGATTTGCTTTAATATTATCCTTGGTATAGGTCGTGGTCAGGAAGTCATACCCTGCACTGATTTTGGTCTTATAAAGGAAAAGATCTATGTCAGTAGGTTCAGTCATTTCAAACCAAAGTCCGATCCCCTTTTTGTTGTAATCTTTCCCCTGAACATATAGTGTATCAATAATACTCGAGGTTTCAAAAGTTCCTCTCAGACCGATTTTATTTCGGTTATTGATATGATAGTAGAGAGCCGGAAGCATCTTTACATTGGCAAAAGTTGAATCCTGACGGTAAATATTGACTTTCATATTCAGACCTACATTAGATTTAAAAAGATACGGGATATCCGTCTGAAGATCAAAAGTCTGTCCTTTATCCGGATTTCGCTGCCAGTATAAATTGATGGCTTCAAAACCGTTGAACATATTCCTGAAATTAACATTCAGGGTGCCATTTAAGGTGAATTTTTCTGTTTTGTCATTCCCAAATCCGATCACCCCATCAAAAGTATTCGTCTTTTTCTTTTCCATGAAAAGATAGATCTGGGTAGAATCTTTAGTGAATAACGTCTGTGGCTGCCGTTCTAACGTGACGAAAGGATGAGTCTGGAATGTTTTATTGATCGCGATAAGATTCTTATCATCGTACGTTTTTCCTTTGAATTCTTTTTCAAGGTTTTTCATGAATCTTTTGGGAATTCTTTCGTAGCCTTTTACCACAAAACCATTAATGGTCCGTTTATCATTTTTATTGATGTCCAGTTCTACAATGGGATAACCATTTTTCTGGCCTTTAAACTTAGACTTGATCCTGCTGAAAGAATAGCCTTCATCAATATATCTTTTGTTAATGCTCTTTTTCGTAGAATCTAAACTTTTAGTAAAAAAGTCTTTCTGAATTTTTAATTTCTGAACAATAGAATCGGAAAGTTCAACGTACGTTTCATTGTAATTTTTTCCTTTGTTGTAGAAAATTTCAGTCGTATCTCCTTTTTTCTTTACATCCTTAAGCTCTGTGAAGAAGTAATTGCTTTGTGCAAGAGAATCTAAAAATTTCACAGCAGAAGTAGAATCTTTTACCTTTTTTGTGATTTTAGTTTCGGTGTCAATAAGGAAATAATGCTTCTTCTGCGCTTTAAAAAAAGGGCAGAAACAAAGTAATAATATGAAATATAAGCGAATCAAATAGAGGTATTAAAGGTTATTTGCTTTTATGTTCTGTTCCAGCCTCATCGATATAAAACTCTGCTCCATCACGCTCTACTATCATCATTCCGTTTGAAAAGGTATTTAAAACTTTATCGTATGTTTTGTCGTTAATATATTTTTGATGCGTTACATTATATATCTTTATCTTTCTATTTTTGTCTGAAACTTTAACAAAGCTTCCACTCATAGAAGCTATAGAAAAAGGAGAATAGCTTTCAATAAGAAATTTTCCATCTCGTAAGTAATATCTATCAGGCAGGGGTTTCAAATTGGTTCCTACAAAATATAATTCATATTTTCCGGGAGTAGTCGTCTCATAAACATGTCCTTCTATAAAATCATTAACAAGTGGAACAATGATTTTTCCGGTATTGTCAATAATACCGCTTTTTTCATTATTTTTAACTAGAAATAGGAGTAACCCATTTTTAAACACTTCTATTTTTTGATATTTATTCCGAATATCTTGGGGAATTTGATTGATGACCTCAAGATTTTTATCTTCAATTTCTTTACGCTCTTTTCTATAATCATCATCAGAAAATTCATAAATAGAAGCTCCAATTGATGTTGATAGATCTTCTAATTTTGCACAGCTTATTTCAGTATTATCCTCTAAAATGCATTTAGACTTTTTTTCAAGCTTTACAGTTGCCGCCATTACTTTTTTGTACTTTTTTTGCAGAGGATCATAAACATTATACTCAGCAAAAGGGTTGGCAAAATCATACTGAGGAGCAATGATGAATTTTTGTTTATTATCTGCAAAGCCCCATTTATCTCCTTTTTTTACTGGGAAAAGAGTTGCTTTTTGGGCTAAAACAAGACAAGATGCAAACAATAATAAATATTTTATCATGATATAATTGTATTAAACTTAAATCACTTCAAATTATTATATTTCTTCATTAAATTCTCATATGTTCCCTGAGGAAGAATCCATTTCAATGGAACTCCAATTTTCTGCCCGAATTTACCAAAATAATAATGGGCTTTCCATTTGTTCTTACCCAAAAGATTTTCAACATATTCAGCAACTTCCAGAGGTTCAGTTCCATCACCTACATGAGAATTCATCAATGTATACACTTTGTCGAAAATATTTTTATACGGTTCAGAAACTTTGGTTTTTACCCTATTTTCTGCAATATTGGTTTTAATATCTCCTAAATGCAGTGAGCATACATCAATATTCCAAGGATACACTTCATATCGCATGGCTTCAGTCACCTTATCCAATGCAGATTTTGAAGCAGAATAAAATCCTCTGAAAGGAAGACCCATTTCGCTTCCGATACTGGAAACATTGATGATTTTTCCAAATCTATTTTCACGCATTTTCGGAAGTACAGCACTCATCATCTGAACTGCTCCAACCAGGTTCAGGTTGAATAATTTTAAAATATCTTCCTTCGTAGAATCTTCCACAGAGCCAACCATTCCCATTCCGGCATTGTTGATCAGGACATCAATTCTAGTTTCTGTTTTCAGTACTTCTGCAATAGCATTTTGAACCGCCACGTTATCAGTAACGTCGGTTGGTATAGAGGTGAAATACTGACTTTCCGTATGCTTTCTGCTTAATCCGTATACTTTATGACCTTTTTTACCGAAATATTCGGCCAACACAAAACCGATTCCTGAGGATGTTCCTGTGATGATTATAGTTTTTGACATTAGTAATTAAAATATTTATCTGAATTAGGAATTTTGAACTGGTTTTTGCCAACTCTAAAATCATTCATTTTTATTAAGGGGTTAAATGTATGGATAAATTCTTTGTGTACATCTTTTGGAATCTTTCTATCCTCATCTGCATCACAGTCAGAATACTTTTCATCAATGATTACCTTTCCTGTTGAAAAATTGACTTCATTCAAAAAATTAAATTCACAGGTGTCATCAAATGTATTGAGGGCACCAATGAGGTAGAAATCCCCATTTTGAAATCTGAAGGTATATTTGCTTGTAGCAGTATGCCTGGAATTTGTGAAGAGTGATTGCGAAATAACAAGACAGTTATTTTTTATGTTCACTTCGAGCTCATTGCTTTCCGGATAAAAACCGATTTCACTTGCATCGAGCAGAGATGAATTTTCTTTCCAGATTTTAAGCTTTCCATTGATTTTTTTTAGAATATAAAATTTTCTTTGATACCCTTCATTCTCAATTTTTTCACCGATATTAGATACAATTACAGTTTCGTTGATTCCGTCTTTATCTAGATCTCCTTCTGTTTCCAGGACTTTTGTATAGTTTTTAGGAACTGAAAAATCTGTCAATTCCTGAGCGTGAAGAATTGAAATCAATGAAATGAATACAAAAGAAATTAGTTTTTTCATGTAAGCATTATTGAAATTATTGCCCAAAATCTTCTTTCTTTACGTCTGTATCTTCAAGCCTACATAAGCAGCCTTTGAAAGTTTTATACATTCCTGTAATGTCGGTTTCTTTTCCTTTACTGTCCGTTACAGTGATACCTGTAGAAAATGAATCATCTTCCGCAGAGTAAGTTCTGAAGAGTAAATAGGTATAGTTATTATTTGTAAATGACAGATAATTGAGGTCCATTCCTGCGTTTTGTTTTCCGCCGCCTCTATGGTAAGAACTGTATGTAAACTGCTTCCAGCTTTCTTTAGTCCTATCTTTTGGAAATTCCATTTCAACAGTATTTTTGTTTCCAAATCGATACTGAATATATTGGTTCTGCTTATCTTTTACTAAAGACATTTTTTTTCCGTTTTTAGTTTCAAATGAATAGATAACTTCTTCATTAGGCAATAAATATTGCGCCCAAAATGAAACAGGAATAAGAAAAGATAAAAAGATTAAATACTTTTTCATGTAATTGTTACCTCTTCAATTATCTGATTAATATAGTCTCGAGATCCTTCCAGAACATCGGATAAGATTTTTCTACCACATCTTCCTCTTCAATGTTGAGTTCTTGAATTAAACAAAACGGTGCAAAACTCATTGCCATTCTGTGATCCTGGTATGTTTTAATAGAAATATTTTCTTGCGGCTCGTTGAAGCTGATCGATTTGATCGTTAGATCTGTAATTTCAGTTTCAGTTCCTAATTTTTTCAACTCAATATGCAAAGCTGAAAGTCGGTCGGTTTCTTTTACCTTTAATGTTCCCAGTCCTGAAATATCAAATGGGATTTTCAGTGCCGCCGCAGTTACACAAAGCGTTTGTGCGATATCAGGACAATTATTCATATCCAGAACAATTTTTTCAGGAAATATAAAATTAGGATCTGGTTGTAGCGTAATTTTATGTTCATCTTCCGAGAAAATCGTTGTAATCCCGAAGAACTTTTCATAAATCTCTGCAATTGCAGAATCTCCTTGAGTTGATTCTTTATAAAAACTTTTCAAGTGAATTGTTTCTCTTCCTAACGCACAAATAGAGTAGAAGTAAGAAGCAGAGCTCCAGTCGCTTTCCACTTCATAACTTACGGTTGATGATTCATTGTTTTCATTGAATGGTTCCACTTTAATCGTGTTTCCTTCAAAGCTGTTTTTAATACCGAATTTTGTTAAAATATCCAGCGTCATTTCAATGTAAGACCTTGAAGTAACCTCGCCTACAAGATTAATTTTTAATCCATTTTCTAATTTTCCTGCGATCAGCAAAAGGGAAGTAATGAACTGGCTTGAAATGTTAGCGGGAACATTGACTTGAGTCGTGGTAATTTTCTTTCCTGTGATTTTTAAAGGCGGAAACCCTTCATTTTCCATATACTCAATTTCTACGCCTAAATCTTGTAGCGCGCTTACCAAATTCTTGATAGGCCTCTCTTTCATCCTTTTTGAACCGGTAAGGATGGTGGTTTTACCCTCAGCTATAGAATAATAAGAGGTAAGAAAACGCATAGCTGTTCCTGCGTGGTGTATATCTACAATCTCCGTAGTTTCAGACAATGCCTTCTTTAGTAATTGGGTATCCTGAGAATTAGATAAATTCCCGATTTTTATATTGTTGAACAGACTTTCCAAAATCAACAAACGATTCGAAATACTTTTCGAACCGCTGATCTGTACTGTTGTATTGCCTATTAATTTTGATTTTTCTAGCTTCATTGTTTCTTCAGATTTCAGATTGTGGACCTCAGATTTCAGATAGTAAAGTCTAGTATCTGAAATCTGATTCCGGTATCTTATTTTAATTTTTCATTATTCTGATGGCGGTCTTTATCGCGGTCAGTTTTTATCTTCATTTTTTTATCGAAAGCTTCCTGTAGGTTCACTCCGGTCTGGTTGGCCAGACATAATGTTACAAATAATACATCCGCTAATTCTTCTCCCAAGTCTTTACTTTTATCACTTTCCTTTTCACTCTGCTCACCATATCTTCTGGCAATAATTCTTGCCACTTCACCCACTTCTTCAGTAAGCATTGCCATATTGGTGAGTTCATTAAAATAGCGGACACCGATGGTTTTGATCCATTCGTCAACCTGTTGCTGTAGTTGGGTTATTTCCATTATTGATAGGCTCCTAAGGTAGGGTTAGATGTTCTGGATACATTCACAATGTCAAAAGGAACCGTTCCTGCGGTTGCAACATTTCCTTTACCTCTGGCTGGGGAAGCCGTTTTTACTCTTAAATTCTGTTTTGCCGTAAAATAATTAACGAATTGAGGATCCTGATTCTTAATGCTTTGTACCACATTAACATTGCTGTCAAAAGGGAAACCTGCTTCCGAGGTACTGGAATATTTTAATAAAGAGTTTTGAATCAGGAATTCAAACTGCTGTCCTGGCGTTTGCTCAAAATTCACCGCATTATCCCTGTCGGAATAGACAATAGAGTTTTTGATGCTAAGGTTCTGCAGTGCTCCCTGTTCGGTTTGTCCGGCATCATTCTTCCACTCGTTGGTAGCGAAGATACCCATTCTGTTGAATGAGCCCAGCGTTTTAGAATAATTGGCAATCGTAGCATGGGTATAATTATGATTACCTCCTCTGAAAATTCCGATGCAGGATTCTCCACAGTTGTTCATCACTAAATTCTTGGCATTAACGGTAGAACCCACTGCGTAGATTCCATATTCTTGGAAAGTATGGATAAATGAATTACTGATCGTAGCATTCGTCTGTCTCATATCCAATCCTCTTGTCCCTCCAAAAAGCCTTGCATAAGCCATGTTAAGAATAGAACCCGTTTCCATTCTGATAGAATTCCAGTTTTTTGGAATCGTATCATAGTAGGGATCGTTCCTGTCACCACGGAGAATTACTTCATGATTCAGGGCTCCATTGATGTTCAGGGTTGCTCCGGAGGAAACCTTCATTCCACTGTTTTTGTGGAAATATACTTTGGTTCCCTGCTGGATATCGAGCATAATATTCGGATTTATGGTAAGATCACCATAGATGATTTTTGCTTTAGTATTATCCCAGACCGTATTACTGGCAATCACATTGGGGTTACTGGATGATTTGATGAAAAATTCGGCATCCTGAACGACGGAGAATAACGTCACGTGCTGTTGTCCTGCCGGGCTGGTGAACAGTACTTTATCTTCAGCAATTGCTTCAGGGCCTGTAGCTTCAGGGGCAATTTCAACGAAAATATAAAGGCTGTCTTTTTTTCTTAACGGAACATCTTTGAAGTCAATCCCAGCTTTTCCATCTACATTGATTTTATAAAGAGAAGCCGCACCTTTTTCGAGATTAATTCTTGGAATCAAAATATCTTTGTCCTCATTATTGTATACTTTTACCACGTAAGTTTCAGAGCGTACCTGATGATATACAGTGTCACAGAATACGGTGTCTTTTGAAAAACGCAGTTGCTGTGAAGGGGCATCAAAGGTGATATCGTCTTTATTACATGATACTGCCGCAAGAAGCATCCAAAAAGAAAGAGCCAGTAATAATTTGAATTTCATCGAAATTAAAGTTTAATATAGATTCCAAATTTAACGAAAATACTTTGAATTTCTTATCAAGAAAAAAAATATTGGACCTAGAGTTTGGAATTTAAAAAAAATATTGTATTTTTGCACCCTAAAATTAGCAGAGAAATATCCATTACTATTTCGAAAGCAAAACTTTAATTTTTTTAACAATTGTATTATGAAAAACGGAATCCACCCAGAAAATTATAGACTTGTTGTTTTCAAAGATATGAGTAACGACGAGGTGTTTCTTTGCAAATCTACTGCAGAAACAAAAGACACTATCCAATATGAAGGACAAGAGTATCCTTTGATTAAAATGGAAATCTCTTCTACTTCTCACCCTTTCTACACTGGTAAAGTGAAGTTGGTTGACACTGCAGGTAGAGTTGATAAGTTCATGAACAAATACAAAAAATTCGCTAAGTAATTTTTTGTATTTAGAAAATATAGAAGTCTTCCAAATTATTGGGAGACTTTTTTATTGTATTTTTGTTTTAGAGAACGGACTTATAACCAGAATATATACGTCCATTACCTGATATCTAATATTTAAATAGCTAAAAAAATATGCAGTTAGTATTTTCGGATGCGCAATATTGGGAAGATTTTCTTCCGCTTACTTTTACCCGTCCTGTTGCAGCCATGCGGTGCGGAATTCTTACTTTCGCTGAGAGATGGGAGAAAATTTTAGAGAGTACAGAAGTTTCTTATTTTACTGAGCATTATCTGCAGGCAAAATTTAAAGAACCGGAAGCAAAGGAAAGCCTTTTCCTGGTAACTAATTTCTTACCTACTGAAACCATCATTCAGCAAATAAAAGATCTGAAATTGGGGGAAGCACTAGTCTATGAAGACGAACTGATTGCTGCAAAAATTAATATGAAAGGTTTTTCACTCAACCAGATTGAGAAAATGACCGATATTAAAGAAGAACTTGTCTTTTTTAAGAAACCAACCGATCTATTTACCCATAATCATAAAGCGATTGATTTCGATTTTGAATTGCTTACCAAAGGAAGAGTTTCTCAGGAATTATCTTCAACCAATGGCTTCCTTGGAGATAAAAAAGACCTGTTTATTGAAGAAGGTGCCCAGATCGAGTTTTCAACGCTCAATGCAAAAACCGGGAAAATATATATTGGTAAAAATGCAGAGGTGATGGAAGGATGTAATCTACGAGGTCCTATTGCCCTTTGTGAAGACTCTAAATTCAATTTAGGAGCAAAAATTTATGGAGCTACTACAATCGGTCCTCATTGTAAAGTGGGAGGTGAGGTAAGCAATATTATTATTTTTGGATACTCTAATAAAGGGCATGACGGTTTTGTTGGGAATTCGGTGATCGGCGAATGGTGTAACCTGGGTGCAGATACCAATTCTTCCAATCTGAAAAATAATTACGCCAATGTGAAGCTCTGGAGCTATAGAACCAAAGCTTTTGAAGATACCGGATTACAATTTACCGGGCTCATTATGGGAGATCATTCTAAAACAGCAATCAATACTCAATTAAATACGGGCACTATCATTGGGGTGGCCTCTAATATTTTTAAAGAAGGATTCCCTCCTAACCTTGTGGAAAATTTTTCCTGGGGTGGATTTAAAGGAGATGAGAGATTTAAACTGGATAAAGCCTATGAAGTGGCAGAAAAGGTAATGGCGAGAAGAAAAGTGCCGTTAACAGATCATGACAAGACGGTTTTAAAATATATTTTTGATACGTATTAATCCCATATACAAAGGAAACTTCAAATTATTTGAAGTTTTTTTACTTTAAGATGTAATAGAATTAAAATTTTAATTGTCTTACTAATAGAAACAAAGCTCATGACCCAGGAAACCTTTAAGGATACGGTATTTATTCTCAAAAACGAGATGTGTCGTTTTGCGAAAAGATTTGTCATGAGTAGTGATGAAGCAGAAGATGTAGTGCAGGATCTGATGGTGAAGTTCTGGCAGAAGAAGGATGAACTCGAGAAGTTTGGAAATTTAAAATCCTATGCTTTGAAATCTGTCCGGAACGAATGCCTGAACCGGCTGAAACATCACGATGTCAGGCAGGGGTTTGCAGATATGCAGCTGCACAGATCGGAACTCTACAGCATGGAGGTCAATAATCTGAAGGAGCATATCGTAGGATTTATTAACCAGCTCCCCGAAAAACAAAAAATGGTAATCCATTTGAAAGATGTAGAAGAGTACGAAGTGTCTGAAATTTCTGAAATGCTGGAAATGGAAGAAAATGCAGTAAGAGTAAATCTTATGCGGGCAAGACAAAAAGTAAAAGAACAAATCTCACAACTGATGAATTATGAACAAAGATCAATTTCAAGATAAATACGACGAGATCTTCCAGGAGATAAAGGAAGAGAAAATGGACTGGAGCTTTGAAGATTTTCTTCAAAAGGTAGAAAGTGAAGAATCTCAACATCAGGAAACTCCTATTATCCCGCTTCAAAAGAAAAAAACATCTTCTCAGAAATGGGTTTGGATGGCTGCAGGTCTGATTATGCTTTTCAGTATAGGTTTTATCTTTAATACAACTCAGAATGCTGATACTGGAGGTAAAGAGAAACTGGTGAAAGATGAAGTTTTGAGACAAAAATCAAGCTTTATTGAAGAAAACAATGATCATCAGGAGCAGGTAGCAATCAATCATACCGATTCTATTCCGGAAGCTAAAAAAGATTCCATCTTTCAGGAAAACACGGTTGCTGATAAAGATGTTCTGGATGGAATCCTGCCGAAAAGAGGAAGACTGAAAAAAGAAGCGAAACCGAGATTTGTAAATAATACTTCTTTTAAAAATAATAAAGCTTCAGATTCTACAGGCTACAAAAGTTCTTATGTCATTGTAAATGGTAAAAGAATAGACAATGTAGAAGAAGCCATCAATGTGACTAAATACTCATTCCAAATATTTGCAAATAACGTTAGTGAAAAATTAGTACAGACTAAAGTGGTAGACGACGATTATTAACTAAAAAATTGATGATGACCTGATCAGGCGACTGTAATTCGACAAAAAATAAAAATTGACTCATGAAAAAAATATTCATAATATTCGCATTTGCCTTTTCACATTTCTTTAATGTGTACGGGCAGGAAGATAAATTCGACAAGCTTTTTGAAAAATATCAGCAGGTAGAAGGTGTGACTTCCATTAAGATTGCAAAACCCATGTTCGGGATGCTTAACAGCCTGAATATAGATGATTCTCAGCTTGATCAGATAAAGCCTCTCCTGAGTAAAATTAAAGGGCTTAGAATTTTGATTACAGAAAATCCCGAAAACATAAACAGCAAGGAAGGTAAGAAAGTACAGTTTAACCTGTCGCAGATCAATAAAGATATTTCTTCTTATCTGAATACCATCAACTACAGCGAAGTTATGACTGTAAACAGCAATGGGAGTAAAATAAAATTTCTTTCTTCAGAAGCTAAAGATGGAGTACTGGATGATGTGTTACTGAGCATTGATAGTGGAACCGGAGGAAATGTCCTGGTGATGCTTGATGGTAAACTTTCTATGGATGATCTTAATAAAATCATCAACTCAAGCGAGACTAAAATAAGTTCTGTTACCCATACAACAAGAAGCAGCATGACCTCTGAAAGTAATTCATCGTATCTGAGCGGAGAAGCCAGAAATGTAGGAGAATTTCAAGGAATCCAAGTGAGTACTGGAGTGAATGTAGTGTACAAACAGGAAAGCCCTGCGAGTATAAAAGTAATAGCAGACGCAGATAAACTCCAATACATTGTAACTAAAGTTGAAAACGGGATACTGAAGGTATATGTAGATAATAAAGGGGTGAAAAATTTAAGATTTAAAAACTTAAATGTAAACGTTTCCTCTCCAAGAATGGGAAGTATTAAAACCTCCTCAGGAGCGACGTTTTCAACCGTGAATTCTGTACGGGAAGAAAATTTGGATGTAGAAGCGTCATCAGGATCTGTTCTGAAGGGAAAGTTTACTATTTCTAATGTAACGAATATCAGTACCACTTCGGGTTCCAATGTGAAAGCAGATATTACTACCAGAGATATCATTATAAAAGCTTCAAGTGGTTCAGATACCGTTATTGAAGGACAGGCCAACTTTGGAGTGATCGATATCAGCAGTGGCGCAGTCTGTAAAGCTGAAAACCTGAAACTGGATGATTTGGAAGCGGAATCTACATCAGGAGGAAGTCTCACTGTAAATGTAAAAAATACGCTTAAAGTAAGAGCCTCTTCAGGAGGTCTGGTAAAATATAGAGGAAATCCGGAAATTGATGCTAAGATCAGCAAAACTTCCGGCGGAACATTAAAACCTATCAACTAAAACCTACTAGCCATGAAAACTTTACCTAAAATAATTTTGACCTTCAGTGTTGCCTTTCTTTTACAGTCGTGTATGATTTCAGAAAGACCCAATATGGCTTTTTTCAGAAGTTCTGAACGCGATTTCAAAGGAGCAAAGTTTGTAAGCATCAATGTTCCGATGTTTGTAGCCAGGCCTTTCATACGAAAAGCTTTAAAAGAAGATGAAGATAGTGAGGAGATTTTAAATCTGGTCAAAAAAGTTTCCAAGATTAAGGTATTGACGGTAGAAAATGGCGATCGCAGTATGTTGCAGGAATATGCTCAATATTTAAATAATGACAAATTTGAAGAATGGGCAACCATAAAACATGATGGAGATAATGTGAATATAAGAGTAAAGCAGGATGGCGAAACCATAAAAAATATGCTCATCACCGTAAATTCTGATAAAGAATTGGTCTTTGTAGATGTAAAAGGAAGTTTTACGGCAGATGATATTTCAAGAATGATTAATTCAGCTTCAGACAAGTAGTTTCATATACATTTTATTTTGTGTACAGGCCGTTCCAAATTGGAGCGGTTTTTTGATTTAAGTTATTGATTATTAATTTTTATGTAAACTATTGAAAAGGACTTTCATATGTCATTCAAATAACCTAATTTTGCAAAGAAAGTAAAGATGTCTATTCATAACAAAATTGTAGAGACAGCCATCACTTTCGATGACGTTCTTCTAGTCCCTGCTTATTCTGAAGTTTTACCTAATCAGGTATCATTAAAATCAAGACTTACCGACAAAATAACGCTGAATGTTCCGATAGTTTCTGCTGCGATGGACACCGTTACTGAAGGAGATCTGGCTATTGCACTGGCAAGAGTCGGAGGCTTAGGTTTCATCCACAAAAACATGACGATCGCTGAACAGGCTGCACAGGTTAATCGCGTAAAGCGTTCCGAAAACGGAATGATCTTCGATCCCGTAACCCTTTCTAAAGACCATACGTTAGCCGAGGCTAAAGAAACTATGGCCAAATATAAGATCTCAGGTCTTCCTGTAGTAGATGCAGATAATGTGTTGATCGGGATTATTACCAACAGAGATGTAAAGTATCAGGAAAATCTTGATATGAAGGTGGAGGAGATCATGACAAAGAATAATCTGATTACTTCAGATAAAAATACCAATCTTGAAAAAGCAAAAGAAATTCTCCTTAAAAGCAGAGTTGAAAAGCTTCCTATCGTAGATAAAGACAATAAACTGGTTGGATTGATCACGATTAAAGATATCGACAATCAGCTTGAATATCCAAATGCCAACAAAGACGAAAAAGGACGCCTTATCGTAGGTGCCGGAGTTGGAGTTGGAGAAGATACGATGGATAGAATTGCTGCTTTGGTAAAAGCCGGAGTGGATATCATTGGAATCGATTCTGCACACGGACATTCTAAAGGAGTACTGGATAAAATCTCTGATATCAGAAAAGCATATCCGGATTTGGATATTGTAGGAGGAAATATTGTCACTGCAGAAGCTGCCAAAGACCTTATCGAAGCTGGAGCCAACGTTCTTAAAGTAGGAGTGGGGCCAGGATCTATCTGTACGACAAGAGTAGTCGCAGGAGTAGGGGTTCCTCAATTATCTGCTATTTACAACGTTTACGAATATGCTCAATCTAAAAATGTAACCGTAATTGCTGATGGTGGAATTAAACTTTCAGGAGATATTGTAAAAGCTATCGCAAGTGGAGCAGGAGCAGTAATGCTGGGTTCTCTTTTAGCAGGTACAGATGAAGCTCCGGGAGAAGAAATTATCTTCCAGGGAAGAAAATTCAAATCTTATCAGGGAATGGGAAGTCTTTCTGCCATGAAAAGAGGTGGAAAAGAAAGGTATTTCCAGAGTGAAGCTAAAAAATTCGTTCCGGAAGGAATTGAAGGTCGTGTTCCGCACAAGGGAAAATTAGAAGATGTGATCTTCCAGCTTACCGGTGGTTTAAGAGCCGGTATGGGATATTGTGGTGCAAAAGATGTAGAAGCTTTGCAAAAAGACACTAAAATGGTCATGATTACAGGAAGCGGATTGAAGGAATCTCACCCGCATGATGTGATCATCACACAGGAAGCTCCCAATTATTCTTTTTAAAATAATTGATACCCTATACAAAATAAAAGCTGCACAGATCTGTGCAGCTTTTATTTATTGTGTAAACTAAGAAACTAGTTCAATGAAAGAATCATATGTTCCGTCGTAATCTTCCCATTTTTGATTATTAACAAAGAAGGAAGGAGTGCCATTGACACCACTTCTTACTCCTCCTTCAAAATCAGCTTCTATCTTATCCTGAAGGTCGGAAGTGGTGATGTCATTTTCAATTTTGTTGACGTCCAGCTGTAAGGCAGTAACACAGCCTTTAAGCATTTCTTCATTCAACATATTTTGATTGCTGTAGATGAGGTCGTGCATTTCCCAGAACTTTCCTTGCTTCCCGGCTGCTTCGGCGATTGTAGCAGATGCCATTGCATATTGGTGGGCATCCGTTAATGGGAAATTTCTGAAAACAAAAGCAACATCATCGGCATATTCTTCAATAAATCTTTTGACCAGAGGGAAGGCGTGTCCGCAGTAAGGACACTGATAGTCACCATATTCCACCAATACAATTTTTGCAGTATCAATATCTCCAATTACATGGTCGTTGGGACCAACGGGAACTCTTAAAGTAGACATAATTATGGGTTTTGAGTTAAATTTTCCAATGCATCAATGATTCCGTCAGCACCCGGATTAATACCATCCGGCGAAAGATAACTCCACTGGATAATTCCTTCTTTGTCTATTACAAATAGGGCTCTTTTTGAAGTGCCGTTTTCTTCATTGTACACTCCATACGCTTTGGAGACTTCTCCTTTTGGATTAAAATCTGCCAGTAAAGGATAATGAAGTTTTCTGTTTTCCATAAAGGCATCATGGCACCATGCGCTGTCTACGGAAATCCCTAGAATATCGGCATTGTATTTATGAAAAATACTGAGCATTTCGTTGTAAAGGGCGACCTGATCACCACACACAGGGCTCCAGTCTGCAGGATAAAAGACCAGGATGAGGTTTTTACCCAGGAAGTCGGAACGTTTGAGTTTCTGATCGGGAGTAGCGGGAAGCTCAAAGTCCGGAGCTGATTTTCCTTGCTGTAATATCATTATATTTTGAGTTGAGGTTACTATTTTTCTAAATATAAACTAAATTTAGAAATAAGAATTTAAATTATTATTACGATGGTCTTAAATTAATATTAAAAATAAATGGGTAGAAGTGTAATTATAGTGAGGCATTTTTCGTTTAAAAAGGATTAAAATATTTTATGATATTGAAATCTCGGCTTGATAATCATATTTAAAATCTACCTTTCGATCTTGCTTCTTTAAATTGCTAAATAATATCTGCAGGAACTTTGAGGTAGTCGTAAACCGCTCCCGACTGATATATGATTCTTAATATTTCAGTATCCGGAAAATAAAGATACTGGTTTACGACACTTGATGGCATATTATTTTTTCATCAAAAAATATTCTGAAAGAGGAAATGAAATATTTGATGTTTTATTTTTAGAAGAAAGAAGTGTCTACAAAATCTATTAAAAAAGCTTCCAGAATTTCTGAAAGCTTTTGATGGTTACAATGATTATATAAATACTGTAATTTATTTTTTCACAAATTTAAATTCATGAATTTGAGAATCTTTAGCGGTAACCCTAAGTAAATAAACTCCTGGCGTTAATGCAGAAACATTAATTTTATTGCCAAGCTGATCTGTTTTTATAAGCTGACCGTTCATATTGAAAATTTCAACGGAAGTCATATTGTCCAGACCTGAAATACTTATGATATCAGAAACCGGATTAGGAAAAATCTGGATTTTAGGTTTTGTAATATTTAAAGTTGCCAATGAGGAGCTGTGTACATCGCCTGTCAGGGTAGAGTTGGCAGCTGTTAGATTTCCGCTACATTGACCACTTGTTATGACTGTGTTTTCTACCCATGTCCCAAATCCATTGCTTGGTGGATTGGCTGCGGGACTATTTCCCGTAGAATTATAATAGATAAGGTTAGGAGTAAGGAAATCTCCGTCACCGTCGTCTGCAAGAAATTCCCATCGGTTTAACGTATTGTTCCACTGTATCTTGAATTCACAAGATCCCAATCCACTGCATGGCTGCCCATCTACTGGTGTTGTGATATAGATGTTTTTGCCATAGGTGTCTACCGCGGTTTTGGTAAAGATAAAGGATTGGTCATCAAATAAATTAACGCAACCTTTGAATGTAATCGTCTGGGCGAAAGCTGAGCCTCCCAAAGCCAGACATAATAAATATAGAGGTTTCATCATTTATAGATTAAAATTGAGATGGGAAAACTCCAAACAACGAAATGATACATTTTAAAGTAAGATATGGAGATCTGTTTTCATGAGGCTGGTTTCCTCCTGCCATTCCAATTGCTGAAGTGCTCATCGTAGTGTTGGGAACAGCATTAGAATACTCTTTGTCTAATGTTTTTGTATCAGCGGGGATACTGTTGGTAGGGATGTTTTGGTTGCCCTCGGTTGTCGTTGCGTTTAAAGCATGGGTATGCGTGGGCATTTGCGCTGCGGTCAATGTTACGGATTCTACCCCTCCTTTCTGTCCGACAGTATAACTGCTTAATCCTGGACCCTGACCGTTGTGTACAACAGTTCTTCCTCTCATATCAGGTAATGCAAAATTTGTAACTCCATCTCCGCCATAGGTGGTTCCCAAAAGAGAAAACAAAGCCTGGTTTTGGGAGATTGGTAAGAGTTGTCCGTTACATTCTGCCCAGTTTTTAGGAACAAAAGTATAAGGAACAAATGCGATCTGCCCTAAAAAGGGTTCTGAAGCTTGTGCTTTTAGGGTAGAAGTAAGTGCACTGCTAATGAGCAGTGTACATGCAAAAATTAAGTTTTTCATGATGTTTAGATTAGTATAGTAAAATTATAAAATATTCTACATATTTTGATTATTAAAAGAAAAAACCTTTTAGAATTAACTAAAAGGTAATATGTATCAATATATATTGATGATATAGTGAATATTTTTGTACTATAAGTTCAGCATCTTGTGATATTCAGCAATATGGAGGTAACCTTCTTCTTTAATACTCACATCCAGTTGATGCTTTTTGGCAATATCATAAATTTCTTTAGGGTCCATGCTACCTTTTTCGCTAAGGACTTTGCTCATGTTTTTTAATAATTCAACATGAGTAAGTAAATCTTCTTTCGTTTTTTTAGCAAGTTCCTGCATTAGTTTTTCGATTTTCACATCTGTGATATCTTGCTGCATCCGATGGGGATAATCTTCCAGGTTATAGGTGGCCTGATAATCATCCTCGAATCCGTATTTTCTGACATAATCAATCGCTAGAGTAGTAGCCTGCTCTCTGTCATGGCTTCTTCCTATGCTGGCATTTTTGTCTCCGAAGATAATTTCTTCTGCAATACCTCCCGCCAGATAGATCTTGATTTTATCCAAAAGGCTTTCTCTTGTATCATGAATCTGGTGCGGAAATGTAAATCCTGCGGCATAGCTGCTGGCAACCTTGCTCTTCAGTTGTAAAGGCGCAAAGCCGGTATAGAGTATATAGGAGATGGCATGTCCACATTCATGGACGCTGATATTGGCTACAGCATCCAGCTGATTGGTTTGGCGTATCTTGTCAATTCGGCCTAAATAAGGAACCTCAACCACTTTACTTCCTATCTTACCTGTGATGATCTTCTTATTCTCCAGATAATCTATTTCTATCGCTTTGTCATCATGAATGATAGCCTCAAAAAGGAATTTGCTGAGGTTGGTATCCAAAATATCTACCACACTGCTAAAAACAGGCCGGACACCTTGTACCGGAAATACACCATTCCTGTAAATCAAAGCATTAATGTTTTTAGATATTTTTAAGCTGACTCCAAACTTTGCCTTTGTCTTCTTTTTCAGATTATCAAGTTCCCTTTGGATCAATTGATTAAAATCTTCTGTTTTTAGAGAAAAATAAATTAAGTGAATGTTTCCAAAACGTGCCACCTGCTCAGGACGGAATTTTCTGGTCAATGCATTTTTAATATCTACAACCGTTATTTTTTTGGTAAAAGCATGAAAGATATTGGCATCTATATCTGCTTCACTGGTTTCCCGTGACATTTGGAATGCCTCATCCAGATTTCCGCTGATGATGATCAGCATTTTGCTGTAATCTACCGGTTCATAGATCTTTTTTTCCTGCTGTTTCTTAAGGATAAGCTTCACCATATCTTCCTCCTTCATATCGATGATGCTCATGACATCATCTTCTATACTCAGGTATTTTTTAAGCTCTTTGGCATCCCACAGGTTCAGATAAGGGTTTTCTTCAAGATCCGTTTCACCGTTCACTTTTCTTCTTTCATTTTCCTTTTTGCGGAAAAGATAAGAGAACAAATAGTGCTCCAGGTCATCACGCTCCCGCTTACTCAAGCGCCCATCGCTTAAAAGCTCCCAGAAATCGGTAAATTTGGTTTGTGCGACAGGAGTTCCATCAGCATCTAAAGTATTAAATCTCTGGATCTCATCAAACAAGACGATACCGGGTTTTTCATCACTAAGGCCGTTGCTTTGAAGAATATCGGCAACGCTTTTATTCCAGGTGGTTTCATCGGTATTGCTGAGTTCAATCTCTGCAAAGCGGTTTTGGAATCCCAGAAAACTGACCATTTTTCTCACCAGATCTGTTTTTCCGACGCCCGTCATTCCCCAAAGATTGATGACTACAGGGCGGGTCAGAATTTCCGGCATCAGATACCAGATCTGAAGATACTCCATGACATCATCAATAATTGTATCGATCCCTATAAATTCTTTTTTTAGGAATGCTTTGCAGTCGTCCAGCTTTTTCTTTTTCTTCTGAATCTCTTCTTTATCAATAATCATTTGTGAAAAATACGTTATTTTAATTGATCTTTAAAATCTTCAATCCTGAAATCGGTTAAGGCATTTCCTTTTTCAATTTTCTCCTTGGCATACAAACGGAAATCATTTTCTGTTTTCTCTAAAAGATAATCATAAGGACCTATATGAGAAATTAATTTAACCAAAACAGGGGAGATTTCCAAACAGATAAAAAGACCCATAATAAAAGCTGCTGCCAGCCCAATAATCGCTGAATTTTTACCCAATTCATCCAAAGCCTGCAGTCTGGCTGCAAAACCATTGAACTTATCTTCTATCGTCTCCGTGGATTTTCGTTCGGTTTCAAGATTAGTATACACCTTTGATATTTCTTTATCTAAATAATCAAGCCTTGGAGCGGCTTGTTTCTCATAGTTCTCCAAATCCTGTCTGCGTTGCTCCTTTAGCTCCTGCTTACGTTTTGCATTCGGTCCGAAACCTTCCTTGCCACTTGTTAAACCGGATTGCTTTCCTAAAATTTCTTTCTCTAATTCTACAGAAGCAGAATCATATGATTTTTGATATTGAGCTATTTTTTCTGAGATTTGCTTTTTTTCAGTATCGAAAGGTCCGCTTTGCTGAAGAATCCTTCCGTTCAATTCGCCCTGAAGTTGTTTTTTATTTCTCTGAATAATCGTATTCAGTTGTTTGTTCACTTCTTTTTCAAAAATCTTAAGCTCTAAAGGTTTTGAAATAATAATTCCTAAAAAAGTGGCCAGAATCAATCGGGGAATAGCCATTAGAATCTGATTCCACCAGGTTCCTGTTTTCTTGATTGAAGAAACAATATAGCGGTCCAGGTTGAAGATCATTAATCCCCAAAGAATTCCGAAACCTGTTGCTGCCCAAATATTATCAAACACAGTGTACATAGCGTAGCCTGCAGAAAGTGTAGCAAAAATTGCGGTGAACAGAACAATCCCGCCAATGCCGGAAAATTTATTCCATTCGCTGGGGGTCTTTCTTAAAATATGGATGTTTCCTCCGGAACAGATCATGAGGAATTTCTGGAACCAATTAATGGTATGATTCGATTGATTTATAGTTTGTTGATTCGTTTTCATACTAGAAAATTTATACAAATGTAATACTAAAAATCATACCAATGTTAAAGACAGTATTATGTTTAGCCAAGTAATTACGGTTTAGTCTGTAATTATTTGTAAATCAATTTATTAATTTATAAGAAGTTTAAGGTACAGAGATATGGTAATTAGTGCTGTGTTTTATATCTTTTAATAGAATAATCTTTTATACTATTATCTATTTCAAGCTTCGTTTTTAACTTTAAGATATTTCAAAAATTATTTCATAACAAAAGCCCTCGCAAAAGGGCCTTTTATAAGATTTATATCATTACATAGTTACTTTAAACGATCCGGATTTTGTTTCAGGAAACTGTCCCAGCCGGTATACGCTTTTGTATCTGCTATGGTTCCGGAATTAAAATGATGGCATACAGCAACGGCAAGACCATCGGAAGCATCTAAATATTTGGTAGGAAATTCTTTCAGTTTTAAAAGGCTTTTTAACATTCCTGCAACCTGCTCCTTACTGGCATTACCATTTCCTGTAATGGCCATTTTAATTTTTTTGGGTGAATATTCCGTAATGGGAATATTTCTGTGCAGACTCGCAGCCATCGCAACGCCCTGGGCGCGGCCTAATTTCAGCATACTCTGTACATTTTTACCAAAAAAGGGAGCTTCAAGAGCAACTTCATCAGGATGATATTCATCGATGAGCGCTAAAGTCTTATCAAAAATATATTTGAGCTTGGTTTCGTGGTTCGGATATTTTTTTAGGATAAGCTCATGGATAGAAACCAGCTCCATATTGCCTTTTTTAACGGAAATAATACCGAAACCCATAATACTTGTTCCGGGATCTATCCCTAAAATTATTTTTTCTGAAATCATTGGTTCAAAGATATGACATTCTATATTTTTTCTTTGTGAAAAAAAATAATAAAAATAAATCTTGATATGGTGAAAACTTCTTAACTTCATAAAAAAATGATTATGAAAATTCTATTACAACTTTTTATCCTTCCAGTCTTTGTATATGGTAGTTTTCTACAAGTGAACGATTTACCTAAAGGAGATTCGTTGAAAAGCGAGACTTCATTGACTGGTAAAGGCCAGATTGGCTATCTCTTTTTTAAGGTTGAGAAAAACAATTCCGGGTTGGAAAAAATCACATTGGAATCCAGAAAAATAGCTGATGGAAAGCTTAAATCTGTTCCTTCTTTCGACAGAAATTCTGCAGGTATTGGTGATTTCATTGTTTTGCTAACGGATGCAAACGGTAAAGAAATTATTAAACAGCTGGTGGAAGATCCATTGAACCAGAATATGGAAAGTTTTGAAAAAGAGGGGATCAGCAGACACAAGGTTTCTCTTGAAACTGCAGAATTCAGTGTTCGTTATTCTCATTCGGCAGAGATCAAAACAGTGCGGGTTGAGAAAATTACCAGTGCAGGGAATCAATTATTATTTAACGAAAAACTTTAATCATGAAAAAAGCTTTATTTCTCTTATTGGCCAGTACGTCGTTCTGTTTTTCTCAGACTTTTGAAACAGTATCAATCCTTAATAACGGTTCGAATGATAAACGTATTAATATTGCAGTGTTGGGAGATGGGTTTACAACAGCCCAGCAAAGTAGCTTTGTTTCCTCGGCCCAATCCACTATCAATTATCTTTTTACGAAAAGTCCTTATACGGAATACAAAAATTATTTTAACGCCTATGCCGTGAAAGTAGTCTCTACCCAAAGCGGGGTGAAACATCCAGGGACGGCAACAGATGTTACAGAACCTGTGATTCCGGTTTCTAATCCTACGAATTATTTGGGAAGCGGTTTTGATTTTGGTGTTCACCGCTGTATTTACAGCAATACAACCAATAAAGTGGCTCAGGTTTTAGCTGCGAACGTTCCGGACTATGACATTACCTACGTGTTGGGAAATTCTACTGAATACGGAGGTTGCGGCGGAACGTATGCATTTGCTTCTTTAAATAGTGCATCCAATGAAATTGTAGTTCATGAACTGGGACATTCATTTGGTAAACTGGCGGATGAGTATTGGTTTGCCGGTACCGGAGAATCACCGAATAAAACTCAGAATTCAAATACAACAACGGTTAAATGGAAAAATTGGGTAGGACTCAACAGTGTAGGAGTGTATCCTTTTACGGAAAGCCCTTCATGGTACCGTCCACATCAAAACTGTGAGATGAGGTATCTTGACAGACAGTTCTGCTCGGTATGTAAAGAAGCGATTATTGAAAGAATACATTCATTGGTTTCTCCTGTGGATTCTTATACACCGGGAAATACAACCACAGTGAATGTAAGTGCCAATATTACCTTTACAGTCAATGAAATTCTGCCAATTCCCAATACATTGGTCAATTCATGGAAACTCAATGGAACGGCTCTTTCTGCAACAGGAAATTCGTTAACGATTAGCCCAAGTCAGTTGAATACCGGAAGCAACACTTTGTTGTTTTCAGTGACCGATAATAATCCATTGATCAAAGTGACGGGACATAATGCGGTACATTTTGCTAATGTTACCTGGACGTTGAATAAGAGTACGCTTAAAATGGCTGAAGTAAAAGCTGTGGAAAGAAGATTTGGAATTTATCCTAATCCTGCAGAAAACGAATTTTATATCAAAGGAAAACAGGATTTTTCAAAAAATACGAAAGTATCATTGTATGATGGTGCTGGAAGGCTTATCTCTTTACCTTTTGAGATGAAAGATTCGGCAACGCTGTTTGTTAATATCAGTGCGATCCCAACAGGGACTTATACGCTTAATGTGGCAGATGATGAAGGATTGGTGATCTCCCAGAAAATTATAAAAGAATAAGTAAAGTATAACTTTTATAAATATTTTAAAGCCGGCTGGATCAGTCGGCTTTTTCGGTTTATATTCCAGTATTAAGTACTCTTTTTGCAATAGGAACCCACTTTCCGTCATGGCGGAGTAGAGATATTTCATTAACTAAGAATTTCGTTTTAAATTCTTTTTCTTTATAGACGTCCCATGCTTTCTGGAAATTTTCAAAAGTTAAGTCCCGATATCCTATTGTCATATGCGGATGAAAAGAATATCTCATGAAATTGAAATGCTGTTTTACATGATGATATAATTTGATTACATCTTCGTTCTGTTCAGGCTGTACAAAAAGAACGGGATTTTTGGGATTGGGGAAACTTCCAAAGCCATTTAATTCGATTTCAAAAGGAGAAATGTTAAGATCGATTTTTTCAAATGCTGTGAAAATGTCGTTTTCTAATTCAAGCTCCCGATAAAAAGGAGGAAATAGGGTAATGTGAGCATCGTTTTTTAATGCTTTTGAATTGTTATAGTTCACTGCGAGATCTGTTTTGAAGACTTTTACCTCATCAATAATCTGCTGAGGTGGATAAATTGCTATGAAATACAGTTTTTTCATTAGTCTAAAATAAGGTTTAAATTATTTTTAAGTTCAAGTTTTCAAATAAATTTTGATACATAAGAAAATTATGCATAAGTTTGTAAGGTATAAAAATTAGAATTGAAAAAGAACAGTCTTTACAAAGGAACGCTGCAGAATATTATTTTGAAATTATTGTCAAAAGAAGTAAAGATGTATGGTTACCAGATCACCCAACGGGCCAAGGAACTGACGCAAGGAGAGCTTGAAATGACCGAAGGAGCACTGTATCCGCTATTGCATAAACTAGAGGATGACGGAATCATCAAATCGGAGATCCAAAAAATAAACGGCAGAGACCGGAAATATTATCTTTTGACTGAAAAAGGACTGCAGCAGCAGGTCGTAAAAGAAAACGAAATGAAGAATTATTTATTGAACCTAACCACTATTTTCAATATATGATGACCAGCACTGAATTATAAATTATTTAGAATATCAAAAAAAAGATACAGTACTTTCTTGCTTAGGCCAATTTTTAGAGATAGAGATTCTGTATACATTACAATTCAGAAAAATTTTAATAACCAATCATAGCATTTTTAACAGATGACAAACGATATTCAAGAAAGAGAGATCACAAGGTATCTTATTTCAAAAAAACTTAATCAGACACTTCTTTCAGAGATCAAAGACCATTTTATTTTGCAGATCTGAGATCTTATGGATGCTGATGAAATGAACTTTCAGGAAGCTTTCCTGCAGACAAAAATGAATTGGCAGCACGAGCTGGAACTGGTAAAAGCAGATCCGCTGTCATTTAAAAAGATCACAAGAATTGAAAAGAAGATACTTCAGGCGAGGTTCAGGAATATAACGCTGACTGCTATGGCATCATCTCTTCTTTTATCCAGTCTGTTGCTGATAAATCCTGATTTCTTCTTCTATCTGGAAGTATTGTTTTTAGGAGTGCTGGTCGGTATGCTGGGATATAATTTTATCATTAAAAAAATGAAATTCTCCGATTATATCCAATTAAGTTTTCATCCGTTGGTAGCAAGAAATGTACTATTGATTGTTATTTTGCTGTCTTTTATGTATTTGTTTAATAATGAATTTAATTTTAAGGATTTGGGAATTGCAAAAGTCTTTTTTCTTTATGCGATGACGACCAAAATCCAGCTTCTTTATTACAACAGCAGGAAGATTAATGTTTTAATCTAAGCTGCATCAGTGTATTTTCAAGGTTGTCTGTGATTTTTTTTACCTCAATATGGGGCCTGAAAATCGAGTTTTTCCCTTTTTCTTCATCTGCAATATTGGATAAGATAATGACGGAAGTTTTGGTTTCGGGATAATAGATATTCAGGGAAGGGGAGCCTTTGATATAACCGCTGTGGAAATAAGCAATGGGATTTCCAATATTCAGCATGATTCCATAGCCATAGCCCATTTTCCCTAAAATCTGATGATGTCTTTCTGAACTTTTGGAAATAAAAGTGGTAAGCGTTTTAGGCTGCAGGATTTTTCCACCATACAGAGCATTATTCCATTGGTGAAGATCTTCTATGGTAGACAGAACACCGCCTGCTGGAAGTCCGATTTCTTTTCCTCCCAGTCTTTTCGGCATATCCGGAACTTTTTCAGCGGTTTTTCCATTTCTAAGATAAGCGCCTGCAAAACCTGTTCCTTCAAAAACAGCACCTGTGGAAGAATTTTTCATCCCAGCTTTTTTGAAAAGTTCCATTACATTGTCACTAAAAGATTTCCCGGAAACGGTTTCTACAATTTTTCCTAGTGCATTGAACCCATCATTGGAATAAAAGAAATTTGAACCGCTTTTAAACATGAGTTTCCCTCCAAGAGTATTCAAGCCCGAAGTATGATTCAGAAGCTGATGAATGGTGATGTTTTCATATTCTTTGTTCTGGAATTCTTTCAGATATTTTGAAACCTTATCGTGTACATTTAATTTTCCCTGTTCCATTTGAAGTAAAATCAGGACGGAAGTAAACTGTTTGCTTATGGAACCGATGGCAAAGATGGTATTGTCGTCAATTTTTGTACGGCTTTTAAAGTCTGCGAAACCGTTTTCCTTTCGGTACAAAGGAATAGAATCTTTGAAGACGGCTACACTTCCGTTAAAATTATATTTTTTGAAAACAGAGTCTATTTGCTGCTGCAGAAGTGTTTTTTGAAAAGCGGTGATGGTGGAATCAATGACGGCATTTTTGTTAATTGCCGGTTTTTGAACCTCCGTTTTACACGAGACAACGGACATGATAAAAATAAAAAAGAGGGAGCTCTGCAATAAATTTTTCAACATTTGAATAAAGTTTTTCTTAAAAATAGTGAAAATAAAAAAACTTGCCAAGAGGGAAAATTATTGTCTTTTGAAGGAAGAGTTTCTATTCATGGGATTTCTTCAATCATAAAAGAAAAGGACTGTCATCATTTATTTGGAGATCAGATCACAAAACCAAAAAACATAATCTTCCTCTTTATCTGATGTTTCCGATTTCGGCTTAGGATACGTTTTCTTCACCGTTTCTCCAATTTCAAAAGGAATGGGAGCACTGAACAGAGGACCGTCAAAGGTAAAGGTATGAAATTCTCCATTTTCTCCACAAGGATCTACATTAGGAGGCAAATCACGAATAAAGTCCCTATCGATAATTCTTCCGGCAAAACTTTTATCAAGGTAGGTTTCGTTCACGCAGGTTACAATCGTTTTAAAGCCAAGATCTAAAAATTCATGGATGAGGTCTGATGTATTTTGTTTCCAGATGGGGAAGACGGCTTCTATCCCGATGGATTTTAATTGTTCTTCGCGGTATTGGCGCAGATCCTCCAGAAAGATATCTCCGAAAACAGAATGACTGATTCCCTGGGATTTTATCTCCATCATTGTATTGCTCATGATTTCGCGGTACTGTTCCATGGATGGTTCTTTCGGAATTTCCATTTTCATTAAGGGGATGCATATGCTATTGGCTTGCTTTTGTAAAAGATCGACATGCACTCCATGCATTGAGATCCGCTGGTATTCTTCATTAATGCTGGTAAGGAGGGAAGTCACTTCATAACGATCCTCTTGTAAAATTTTATAGAGAGCCAGCGCAGAATCTTTTCCACTGCTCCAATTGAATACCGCTTTTGGTTTCATAAGGTTTCGGAATTAAAATAAAAATCTTCCTAATGGCAGGAAGATGTATGCATAAGGATTATAATTTTTCTGCTTTTTCTACTTCTTTAATCGGGATCAATGCACCGTTCATGTAATCTACTTTGAGCTCAAAAGGATAGGCAGTGGGACCGGAAGCAATTAAACCACCAACAATTCCAAAAAAGACAGCTGCTGTAATTACATTGTCTGTTTTTGCAGTGCCTTTTACCTTACCGATGAAGTAAAAATCGCCATCTCTCTTTTCAGCCTTTGTGAATAAGTTTTCAACAGGAACATAGATGTAAGGGATTCCCTGATAGACTAAGGCGTAAGTATCGTTTTTCTTGATTTCTTTTTCTTTGCCGTCCATCATTTCATATATTTTGATGATTTTAGACGATTTTCCGTAAAATTTTGGATTAACCACCTCTTTGTCCGGTATCTGGTTTTTAAAAGAATTATAATCTTTGTAAAGTCCGTCTTTCAAGACTTCCAGACTGTAAAGGCTCAATTTCTGTTTTTCAATATCATCGAAGTTTCTGATGTCTTCCAGGGTGTAATGATTGGTTTCCGGTGCTTTTTTAGAGATGTTTTTACTGATGAAATTGCTTACCATCTCACTTCCTTTTTTCATGGTGGCTTTGGTAACGTCCATTGAAGAATGGTCGATTACAGAATCTATTGTATCAAGATAGGAATAGGTTCCATCATCGTTTTTTGCAAATAAATAGGCCTGGAAATAGCAGTACCCATGCTCACTGAATGCTCCGGTGACTTCCGCAAAATAAAGTTGTTTAAGATGCATAACGATTGTTCCGTCTTCTGCATCAGCGCCGTTAATGCGTTGTAAGAGATTCTGAAACTGATTCGGTAAACTGGTTGTGGGAACGACCTTAGCTTTAGCATTGAAGGCTCCTTTTTGTACAATTCCAAGAGAAGTTGTATCTATCCTGTTATCGATTAATGTAATGGTTTTATAATAACTTTTCTCCAGCTTTTGATCAGGAAGACTGATCGTAAAATCTTCTACCCGTTTTTGGGAAAATAGCAAGACGGTAAAGCATAACGCAATGAGTAATTGAGTTTTTTGCAGGCTGTTTTTCATGGTATTATATAAAATGGATGTTTTCTGCCTACGAAAATAGAAAAATCCGTTAAATCTTAGAATAGAATTCATTTTTTTAACAATTCAACTTCTTTTAATGAGAGTATGATAGAATAATTCCGTCTTCGAGATGATATTCTTTTCCGAGTAATTCTTCTGCATAGATTTCTGATACATAATAAGATGTGATAGAGCTGTTGTTTTTATTTTTCTCATAATCTTCAAAAGAGATTTCTGCTCCATCCAGAAAACAAAGGGTTGTGTTCTTCTTGGGCTTAAACTCAATTTTTTTTGCCTTGTCCAGATTTGCATATAAAATCGTTTCGTCTTCTCTGTTTCTTTTGTCACTGAAAAGATAAAACCGATCAGGATTTGGTGTTTGATGCTCATTGGATTGAGTTTCAAATACCATAATGTTTTTAAAGCCAAGATCATATTCCGGCATAGATACACTGTAAGAAACACTGTATCTTTTTGCCAGGGTAAGGATGTTTATTCTTTCAGCTTGTTGTAAGGTCTCCTTACTTCCTGAATATTCGATGCTTACAGTTTTAGTTTCCGGCCTGTAAAATTTCCAGTCTTTATCGGGCTCGTAATCAGGGTCTCTTATCGCATAGATGATAGCTCCAGTTTCCATCTTTGAGTCAAGAGTATCCGTTTTAGTTTTTTGTGCATTGAGGTTAGATGTAAGCATGGCCGCCAAAAATACTCCGCCAGCAATTTTTCTGAAAGGGAACTGGGAAAAATTGTAATGGATCTGTGGATGCTCTGGAATAGAATATAATCTTGTAGACTGTATTCTTCCACAGATGGATTCATTTTCTTTTAATAATGAGTGAATTTCAGTGTCTGTTTTATCGGTTAAATCAAATACTTTTTTTGTACATAAGTCACAAAACTTCCCTCCGGAAGCATTTTGCATGTTGTCCCATTTTTGTTCGCAGGGAGAGGGGATCTGAAATTCTTTCTTCATGGTGAGGTTTTATATATTTAAAAATACAAAAAAATGTGGAAAAATCATTTCAAAATTAAACGATGAATATGTAATGCATGATATAGTATTCTATTAAATTCAACCTATAAAACCAGTGAGTTATGGAAAAAACTTATTAAATTTAATCGCAAAAATTAATAAACCGAATGAAAAACTTATTTCTTGGGACTGCAGTCCTATTTTTTACGGGTATGATCAATCCCGTTTTTTCTCAAAAACCAGAATCTCCAAAATTTGTAAGCAATACCGAAGGAATTAAAGAATATTCCCTGAGTAACGGTATGAAAGTTCTTCTTATCCCGGATGCCTCCCAAAGCAATATGGTGGTTAATATTGTGTATAATGTAGGTTCCAAAAATGAAGGATACGGAGAAAAGGGAATGGCTCACCTGCTTGAACATATGTTGTTTAAGAGTACTAAAAAATTAGGCGACATTAAAAAACAGCTTTCGGATAAAGGAGGAAATGCCAATGGAACAACATGGTATGACAGAACAAACTATTACGAGATTTTTCCTTCCAATGACGAAAATCTGAGATGGTCTCTGGGTATGGAGGCCGACAGAATGATTAATGCGACCATTCTACAGACCGATCTTGATAAAGAGTTCTCTGTAGTAAGGAATGAATTTGAAATTGGGGAAAACAGTCCCGGAAGCGTGTTGATGGAACGTATTGTTTCTACAGCATATCTGTGGCATAACTACGGAAACAGTACCATTGGAAGCAAAGAAGATATAGAAAGGGTAAAGGCGGTAACGCTTAAAAAATTCTATGAAAAATATTATCAGCCTGATAATGCCACTCTGATTGTCGCAGGAAAGTTTGATGAAAAACAAGCCCTTAATTACATTTCGCAATATTTTTCTGTCATTCCGAAACCTTCAAGAGTATTGGATCTCGCCTATACGGTAGAGCCGGCACAGGATGGTGAACGTTTTGTAGAATTAAAGCGCTCGGGAGATAGTAAGATTGTAGGTGCCGCTTATCATACCGCTCCTTATGCCGATAAGGATTATGCTGCATTAGATGCGTTGTCTGAAATTTTGACATCAGATCCTTCAGGGTATTTGTATAAAGCAATGATAGATTCTCACAAAGCAGCGTCGATATATTCTTACCAGCCGGTTGTAAGGGATGCCGCTTATATGTATTTCGGCCTTGAGGTTCCTGCAGATAAAGATGTGAAATCTGTGGAAAATGATTTCAGAGCAGAACTGGATAAGGTATCTTCCATGAAGTTTACAGAACAGGATGTAGCGAGAGCTAAGGCTAAAATCCTGAAACAGATTGAAAATACAAAGAATAATACGATTAGCCTGGCGATTAATCTAACAGAAATCATAGGTGCAGGAAATTATAAGCTTGGCATGATGTACAGAGACAGCATTGAAAAATTGACACTGGCAGATGTTCAGAGGGTTTCAGATAAATATTTCAAGACGAATAACCGGACGATAGGGGTGTTTATTCCTTCTAAAGACGAAATCAGAGTTAAAAATATTGAATATTCCAACGATCAGATTGCATCACTTACCAAAGATTATAAAGGAAAAGCACTTGAAAAAGAAGCTGCTCCTTTTGAAGCCAGTATTAAAAATCTTAAAGCTAACCTTACAGAAGGTAAGCTGGGTAACGGAATGAAATATGGCATCATCAAGAAAGAGATCAAAGGCGGTAAAATTCTGGGAAGCTTTAACTTTCCGGTGAGTAATGCCAGTGATTTGAGCGGGAAATCTCATATAGGAGCTTTGATGGCGCAGGTTCTGAAAACCGGAACTCAATCCCATACCAAAGAACAGATTCAGGATATGCTTGACCAGTGGAGATCCAGTGTAAATTTTGGATTCGGTGGACAGACCTTATATGTTAATTTCAGTACCTATAAAGAGAATCTGCCGAAAGTGATGGGATTGATCAAAGAAATTCTTACAGAATCCAATTTCCCTGAAGCCGAATTGGTAAAAACAGTAAATGAATACAATACCTATCTTGAAGGAAACCTGAATGATCCTCAATCCATTGCATTTACGGAGATTGAAAAAATTACAGGGAACTATCCTAAACAAAGTATTTACTATACCGCTTCTTTCCAGGAGCAGATCGATCAGAATAAAAAAGTGAAAAGGGAAGAATTAGTAGCCTTTTACAATACAATTTTGGGAAGTAATAATGGAGTAGGGAGCATTGCGGGTGATATAGATTCTAAAACAGCAGCATCGTTGTTAGAAAATACTTTTGGTAAATGGAATTCAAAATCCAAATATGAATATGTAAAACCAGAACTTTTCTCTACCAAAAAAGAGGATAAAGACTATCTTACTCCTGATAAAGAAAATGCAGCAGCTGTTGGAAAGATCAGTTTCCAGATGGATAAAAAAAGTCCTGATTATCCTGCTCTTGTTATTGCTAACGAAATGTTGGGAAGCGGAGGGTTTCTTACCTCCAGAATTCCGACCAGACTTCGTGAAAAAGAAGGAATCAGTTATGGTGCAGGTTCTTATATGAATGTTCCTGTTAATAATACGGTAGCATCATGGGGCTGGTATGCCTTCTTTAACCCGACAAAAAAAGAGGCTGTAAATAAAGCATTAAAAGAAGAAGTGAATAAAGCGGTAAAAGATGGATTTACAGAAGAAGAATTCAAATCTAACCTAAATTCCTGGCTTACTTCCAGAAAAACAGATCTCGGAACCGATAATATGCTGATGGGACTGGTGAATACCCAATTGCTGTACGATGTTCCATTAGAAGATTATGATGCTTTAGAGGCTAAAGTTTCGGCACTCAATGTGAAACAGGTAAATGAAGTACTTAGAAAATATATCAGTGAAGATAAGCTGACTTCTGTTTTTGTAGGAGACTTTAATAAAAAGTAGATTATTTGGAAGAATGATTAATATCAAATCGACACTGTTAGGGTGTCGATTTTTTTATGTTTAAATATCCAGGGTAAAATAAAAAACCTCAAAGAAATTCTTTGAGGTTTTTATTTATAACTTATCTGTCTGACACAGATTACATGTTTCGTCTGTACTTACCGCCTACTTCAAATAAAGCATTGGTAATCTGTCCCAGAGAACAGTATTTTACCGCATCCATCATGACATGGAATAAATTCTGCTGGTTGATGGCAGCATATTGTAATGTTTTTAAAGCAGCTTCGGATTTATCTTCATTAGATTGCTGGAAATTATGAAGAGTTTCAATCTGAACCTGTTTTTCTTCCTCCGTAGAACGGATTACTTCTCCCGGACGAACCGTTGGTGAACCGTCTTTTCCAAGGAAAGTATTTACCCCGATGATCGGATATTCCCCGGTATGCTTCAGCCATTCGTAATGCATCGATTCTTCCTGGATTTTTGAACGCTGGTACATGGTTTCCATTGCACCCAAAACACCACCTCTCTCGGTAATTCTGTCAAATTCTGCATAAACAGCTTCTTCCACAAGATCCGTTAGTTCTTCAATAATAAATGAACCTTGAAGTGGATTTTCGTTTTTCGCTAGCCCTAATTCTTTATTGATGATCAACTGAATCGCCATAGCTCTTCTTACAGATTGCTCAGTTGGAGTCGTAATTGCCTCGTCATAAGCATTCGTGTGAAGTGAATTACAATTGTCATAGATCGCATAAAGCGCCTGAAGCGTCGTTCTGATATCGTTGAAATCAATTTCCTGAGCGTGAAGTGAACGTCCCGAAGTCTGGATGTGATATTTCAACATCTGGCTTCTTTCGTCTGCTCCGTATTTCAGTTTCATTGCTTTTGCCCAGATTCTTCTTGCCACACGTCCGATTACTGAATATTCAGGGTCGATACCGTTGGAGAAGAAGAACGATAGGTTAGGAGCGAAATCATTGATATCCATTCCTCTTGACAAATAATATTCAACATACGTGAAACCATTTGCTAAGGTAAATGCTAACTGTGACACCGGATTGGCACCCGCTTCTGCAATGTGATATCCTGAAATAGAAACCGAGTAGAAGTTTCTTACTTTTTCTGTGATAAAGTATTCCTGAACGTCACCCATTAATCTTAAGGCGAATTCAGTAGAGAAGATACAGGTATTCTGAGCCTGGTCTTCTTTTAAAATGTCAGCCTGAACAGTACCACGAACGGTAGCAATCGTTTTAGCTTTAATTTCAGCGTAAGCTTCAGCCGGAATAACTTCATCTCCGGTAATTCCTAATAGTTTTAATCCTAATCCATTATTGGAAGGTGGAAGTTCTCCGTTATATTTTGGTCTTTCTAAGCCCTTATCGTCGAATTTTGCTTTTAAAGCTTTTTCAACATTTGCTTCAAGCTTATGTTCTGCAATATATTTTTCAACATTCTGATCGATGGCAGCATTCATAAAGAAAGCTAACAACATTGGAGCAGGTCCGTTGATCGTCATGGAAACTGAAGTCATTGCATTCACCAGATCAAATCCGGAATACAATTTTTTAGCATCATCTAATGTTGCGATAGAAACTCCTGCATTTCCAATTTTACCATAAATATCCGGTGGCAGCGCAGGATCCTGGCCATATAACGTTACAGAGTCAAACGCTGTTGAAAGACGTTTTGCATCCATTTCTGCAGAAACATAGTGGAATCTTCTGTTGGTTCTTTCAGGACCACCTTCTCCGGCGAACATTCTTGTCGGATCTTCTCCGGTTCTCTTGAAAGGGTAAATTCCTGCGGTATAAGGAAATGCTCCCGGAAGGTTTTCCTGACCTTTCCATTGGATAAGATCGCCCCAGTCGGTGTATTTCGGTAAGGCGATTTTTGGAATTTTAAGATGGGATAAAGATTCTGTTGAGGTTTCTACTTTAATCTCTTTTCCACGAACAAAATAAGAATAAAACTCAGCTTTGAAAGCTTGTTTCGTATCATCCCAGTTTTTTAAGAAATCGATATTTTCCTGTTGAAGATCTTTTTCAGCCTTTTGATATTCAGTGTCTAATGTTTCATTAGAAAGGAAGCTTTTGACCCCTTCAATATGATACATTTTTCTTGCTAATTCTGCCTGTTTTTCAACATTGGCGTCATACTGTCTATTGTTTTCAACGATTTCAGATAAATAACGAACTCTTTTTGGAGGAATTATCGTGATGTCTTCAGAAACTTCTTGTTCAACAAATCCTTGCAAGTTTAAACCTGAAAACTTATCGTTTACTTTTTCAACTAATCTATTGTATAAATCAGTTGTTCCGTGGTCATTGAACTGAGAAGCTTTTGTTGCATAAACCGGCATATCATCCAACGGACTTTCCCACAATAAATGGTTTCTTTGGAACTGTTTTCTTACAGCTTGAAGTGCATCTAAAGCACCACGTTTGTCAGATTTATTTAAAGCAACTAAATCTGCATAATCCAACATGTCGATTTTTTCCAACTGTGTCGAAGCTCCATATTCAGGCGTCATCACGTACATTGAAACATCAGCAAAATCTGAAACTTCCGAACCAGATTGTCCGATACCCGAAGTTTCCAGAATGATGACATCCGGATGAGCCAGTTTCAACACATTCAAAGCAGAATGGATGAACGGAGAAACGGAAACGTTATTTTCTCTTGTTGCCATTGAACGCATATACACTCTTGGGTCATTGATCGCGTTCATACGGATCCTGTCTCCCAGTAATGCACCTCCTGTTTTCTTTTTGGAAGGGTCAATAGAGATGATAGCAATTTTTTTATCGGTATTCGAACGTAAGAAACGTCTTACCAGTTCGTCAGTTAAAGAAGATTTCCCTGCTCCTCCTGTACCTGTGATTCCAATGATCGGAATATTGACATCTTTTGATCTCTCATCAATGGCTTTTACCAGCTCCGGTTTTTCCTCTGAAAAGTTTTCAACAGCGGAAATAATTTTGGCAATACTGGTGGAGTTTTCAAAGTTGATGGCATCCAGGTCCTCTGCTGTTACGTCTTTTCCTGTTGAAAAATCCGAACGTTTTACCAGATCATCAATCATTCCCTGAAGTCCAAGCTCACGCCCGTCATCCGGAGAATAAATCCTGTCGATTCCATACGCCATAATATCGTCGATTTCCTCAGGAAGGATTACACCGCCTCCGCCTCCGAAAATCTTAATCTGGGGCGAATTTTTTTCCCTTAAAAGGTCATAGATATATTTGAAATATTCATTGTGGCCTCCCTGGTATGAGGTTAAAGCAATGGCATTGGCATCTTCCTGGATCGCTGTATTTACAACTTCTTCTGCTGATTTATCGTGTCCAAGGTGGATAACTTCGCATCCTGTTCCCTGAATAACACGGCGCATGATATTAATCGCTGCATCATGTCCGTCGAATAATGACGCTGCTGTCACAATTCGAACTTTGTTTTTAGGAGTATATTTTTGGGTTTCCATAAAAAATCTAGAAAATTTCTGAATTACCAAATATAATAATAAAATAAGAACCCGATTTTATTATTTAAATAATTGATAATTAGATTTTTAATTGTTTTTTATGAATTGAATTTTCTGCTTGTAAACAAACATTCGTTTAGAAATGATGAGTAAATTCTTTATTTTTGCGACATATTTTAAATATATGCAAAAAGCCTTGATGTATTTCGCTTTAGGAACAGTAGTCAGTTTCCTTATTAGTTATTTTTTCCTGAGCACCGAAAATATCGGCTTAGATTTTTATTATGCAGTAGCTTTTGGTGCTGCCTGGGGATTAGCTTACTATTTAGACACTCCCAATTTTTCACTCCCTAAAAAGCTTGGGCTTTCTTTTGCAGCAATGGCTGTGTTTGTTTTAATAGGGAGCGCTATTTTCAATATAGAACTGGCAATTCCGGCGATACTTAAATTTTCAACGGTCTTTGTTGCCTATTATTTAATTGCGAGTTTTAGAGCAAGTAAATCACTGCGTCGCTAATGGATCATCAGGAAGCTAATCAATCCTAAGCCAACCACCAAAAAGCAAAAAGCGAAAAAATTGATGAAGAACAGCAAACAACCAATGATAAAGCTTACAAAACCATGTGAGTGATATACTCTGTGATGGGCAATAAAGAAATATCCTATACTATATAAGGCAAGTACATAATAAGAAATGTCGATCAGGACATCAAAAACCTTAATGTGATTGATTAATTTTTGGGTATGTATTAATATAGAAATGATTGTGATGACAAATAATAAAAACGAAAAATAGTGGAGGGTGAATACTCCGTGATCAAAATACCACCATTTTTTCTTATTATGAAAGATCCACAAGAATAAGGCAAAAATCGGAAGATAGATAAAAAGGGCCTTTGGCAGATTATGAAAAGATATTTCATAGAGTTTCTGGAATATTTCTTTCTTAGTGATGCCGCTTTCTTTCAGTTCAAAGAACTTATGAACAAAAGGAGAGGAAATGTTATATCCTAAGGAAGGGTTTTTAGCTACGATGGCATCATATTCTTTAGCATTTCTGGCACCTGATATTACCGTAGATTCATCTATTCCATGATCTAGATTGAGCTCATCTTCCAGGTCATTTGCCTTTACATTCTCTGCGAGTGTTTTATTTACTTTCGCAATGGTCGCAGAATCTTCTTTTGAAACATTTTTATTATTGTTATTGATTGCTTCACTAATTCTGGCTGTAGTGATAGCATTAATGCTGTCTTTTTTCTTCGTATTATGAGTTTTAGGAGCTGTTTCTTTATGATTGGAATCAAAATTCATCAGTGGGAAAAGCGAAAACATGAAAAAAGTAATAAAACTTATAAATATGTAAAGCTTTACCGGAGGAACATAGAGCTGTCTTTTACCTTCCAAATAAATTGCCGTAAGCTTCCCGGGCCGGAAGAGAAGATTTTTAATAGTCTTCCAGAACTGTCCGTCATAATGCGTAAAATCTTCAATAAAATGGGTAAACAGATAATGAAAGACCTGTTTAGGTTCTGTGTTTTCCTGTCCACAATGGGTACAGAATCTTTCCTCGACTTGATGTCCGCAGTTCAGGCAGGTTTTGTCTTCTCTAATTTTTCCGTGGCTCATGGATATTGAAATTTAGCGCAAATATAATTATTTCGCACTATAAAAAATAGAATTGATAAACCGATAAGGAAATGTTTAAGAGAAAGTTAATAAAGTAAGAGTTTAGTAACCAAACTCTTTACTTTATCACTTGTGTTTTTAGAATCTTCTAAAAATGTTTTTTTTCATCGAAATTCATTTTACAATATTTATGCCAAATAATTAAGATCGTTGAGGTTTATAGTGTTACTAAAGGATATATGAATTGGGAAACATAAAGTGAAATATGTTTTTGGGTTACAAAAATTATGTGTACCTTTGCACACCCTTATGGGGAAAATTATGTTTAATCTTTAACTAAAACGTGTGAATACATTAAGTTACAAAACTGTTTCAGCGAACAAAGCTACTGCTAATAAAGAATGGGTTGTGGTAGACGCTGAAGGACAACCGTTGGGAAGACTAGCTTCTCAGGTTGCAAAGATTTTGAGAGGTAAGCACAAAACAAACTTTACACCCCACGTAGATTGTGGTGATAACGTTATTGTTTTGAATGCTGGGAAAATTACGCTTTCCGGAAACAAGTGGGCTGATAAGACTTACATCTGGCATACAGGTTATCCTGGTGGTCAGAAGTTTATGACAGCTGCTGAACTTCAAAAGAAAGATTCTTTAAAAGTATTGGAAAAATCTGTAAAAGGTATGCTTCCAAAAAACAGATTAGGATCTGCATTGCTTAAAAACCTTTATTTATATGAAGGAACTGAGCACAAGCATGAAGCTCAACAGCCTACAACAATTAATATTAACGAATTTAAATAATTATTAATATGTCTATAGTTCACAAAATCGGAAGAAGAAAAACTGCCGTAGCAAGAGTTTATATGAGACCAGGTACTGGTAACATCAAAGTAAACGGTAAAGATGCTAACGAGTATTTCTCTACAGACGTAATGGTTTACAAATTAAACCAACCGTTTATCCTTTCTGAAACTGTTGGTCAGTACGACGTTACCGTAAATGTTTTCGGTGGTGGTAATACAGGTCAAGCAGAAGCTATCAGATTAGGTATTTCAAGAGCTTTATGCGAAATCAACGCTGAGTTCAGATTAGCATTGAAGCCTGCTGGTTTACTTACAAGAGATGCAAGAATGGTGGAAAGAAAGAAACCAGGTCAGAAAAAAGCAAGAAAGAGATTCCAGTTCTCAAAACGTTAATTTTCAGACTTCAGGTACTGGGTTTCAGATTTCAGAATTTTTTCTGTCTGTTATCTTATATCTAAAATCTATTTATCAAAACAAAAAATTGCCCGTTACGTTTAGCATCCAAACACTTCTCCCATCTAAAGAAGTTGTTGATTGCATAAGAAGCGGAAAGTAAACTAACAAAAACAGAAAACATGGCAAAAGCAAATGTAAAAGACCTTTTAGAGGCTGGCGTACACTTCGGTCACATGACTAGAAAGTGGAACCCAAATATGGCTCCATACATTTTTATGGAGAAAAATGGTATTCACATTGTAGACTTACATAAAACAGCAGTTAAATTGGATGAAGCTTGTAGCGCTTTAGAAAAATTAACTTCTGCAGGTAAAAAAGTTCTATTTGTTGCTACTAAGAAGCAAGCAAAAGAAGTAGTTGCAAAACACGCTTCTGAACTTAATATGCCTTATATTACAGAAAGATGGCCAGGAGGTATGTTAACAAACTTTGTTACAATCAGAAAGGCTGTTAAGAAAATGAACCATATCGACAAAATGAAAAAAGACGGTACGTTCGAAACTTTATCTAAAAAAGAAAGACTTCAGGTTGACAGACAAAGAGCTAACTTAGAGAAAAACTTAGGTTCTATCTCTGACATGGTTCGTCTTCCTTCTGCAATCTTCGTTGTAGATATCATGAGAGAACACATCGCTGTAACTGAAGCTAAGAAATTAGGTATTCCAGTTTTCGGTATTGTTGATACAAACTCTGACCCTAGAAAAGTTGACTTCGTTATCCCTGGAAACGATGATGCTTCTAAATCTATCGATATGATCTTAAACGTAGTTTCTGATTCTATCAAAGAAGGGCAGTCTCAAAGAAAAGCTGATAAAGAAAAATCTAAAGAAGAAGGAGAAAAAGTATCTGCTGAAACAGATGCTGATTTCGATGCTGAATAATTAAAAGATTTTCTTTTATATAGAAAAAACGCTGGATTCTGTCCAGCGTTTTTTTTTTGAATATTGTATAGAAACAAAAATGAATAATTCCTGTTATTGCATTGTTTACTGACTCAGCTTTATAGAATAGGAGCTGGATATAAATTGGGTACTCTGATAAGGAGATCTGCACACCATGGCGGACAGTTTGTAGTTCTGGTTTTTAGGAACCATGGTATAGCCTATTTTACCAACAGCGATGGGGATTTTTTTAAAGAAATTATTTCCGCTTACGGTAAGAACCATATTGCAGGATGATTTATTCTCCACGGAGATAGAAGTCTTTGGATTACCCGGTGAATCGGAATTGAGAAGATCATTCAGTACTTCTGCAGTCTCTGGCTTATAGGTCTTAATAAGTTCGTTGTATTCACTGTCCGTATTGTTGACAGCGCTTCCTGAACGGGAAGGATAGGTAGTTCTTATAGGATAAGTGCCGTAATTTGCATTACAGCTTATCAGGATGCAAGATATGCCGGAGAAAATAAACAGCTTTTTCATACAGTTATTTTGATCTTTTCTTTTTTACAGGTTTTTCCTTTGCCGGTTCTTTTTGATCTTGTACCGGATCTTTCTTTTCCTCAGACTTATGAGTGCCGGGATTATCAATCACTACAAATATACTTTTTTTTATATCTTTATTTGAAGCATATTTTACATCACAGACATTGCTGTTCAGGCTATAGGAGCCTTTGTTGAGAACGATAAAGTTCTCACCATGAGCAGGAACGGCAAGGTTGTAGAAGTCTTTTCCTTCAATTCTTAAGATAATATTGCAGTCGGAATTATTCCTGAACAGGAGTACGGCTTCTTTCCGGGTAATATCTTCATCAAACATAGCGTTCAGAAGTTTAACCGTTTTATCTTTATGCTGATCAGAGTTTTCTGCAATCAATTTTTTGAATTCTTCCGCATCATCAGAACTGGAATTCCTCATAAATCTGTTGGGAATATCAGTGATAACAGGCCTGGCTTCCATGGGTTTGGCGGTCTGTGCACCTTTTGTCCATTCAGCATTCTTTAAAGCAATAAGCTTAGGCTTCAGCACACTCCGTTTGGGATCTTCGGGATGTGCATTTTTGAGGTACTCTTCAATTTCCTTGGTATTTGTGCTTTTCAGGATGTCTTTGTTTTTTTTCTGTGCGGGAGTTAAAACGGGGACAAGGAAAATAAAGAGGAAGGTCGTTAAAAATTTTTTTTTCATCAATTTGTTTTATTTCATCAGCTTATCCGGAATTTTATATAAGTTATTGTTTTTCCTTTGGCCGAGAACAACTCTTCGTAATATGTCTTTATATCTCTTAAGTGTTCTGTATTCGGATCATATTCAGGGGCACCATAAATATCATGATGTGCTGAAATGATTTCATAGCCAGCACCTTGTAAATATCCAAGGGTGTAGCCATGCAGGAATTCTGAATCCGTTTTTAAGTGGATAATTCCACCCGGTTTCAGGAATTTTTTGTAGCGTTCTAAAAAGTCAGGATGCGTTAATCTGTGTTTTGTACGTCTGTATTTGATTTGTGGATCTGGAAAGGTAATCCAGATTTCATCTACTTCATTTTCGGCAAAAAAATAATCTACAAGCTCAATCTGGCTCCTCAGAAAGGCAACATTAGTCATGTTGTTTTCTACAGCTTCTTTAGCTCCAAACCAGAATCTTGCTCCTTTAATATCGATGCCGATAAAGTTTTTTTCCGGGAATGTTTTTGCAAGTCCTACTGAATATTCTCCTTTTCCGCACCCCAGTTCAAGAACAATGGGATTATCATTTTTAAAGAAATTTGTTCTCCATTTTCCTTTAAGTTCAAAACCTTGTAAAGCTTCCTCTCTTGTAGGTTGGATTACGTTCGGTAATATTTTGTTTTCTGTGAATCTTGCTAATTTATTTTTACCCATGAGTTTATATGAAAATCCCGCAAAAATAGTGAAATTTACATACAATACATTGCCTTTTTCAGATAAAAAAGGCGGAAGTGATTATATTCATTTTATGAATTACTTTGCCACAGAACTTCCTAAAGAAACCATAATGGGTCTTTCAATTGTTTTTTGGGAGGCATATTGAGCACCGCACACAAGACTGGTAAAGAGATAGCTTCCCTTTTCTATTACGATTGAACTTTCATTATGAGCAGGAACGGCGAGTCTGTATTTGATGGTACCTACACTTTCCATTCTTACGATAATATTACAGTCCGATTTGTTTTCAATGAGGACAATGCATTCTTTGCTCATAGGATCATTATCAAACAGGGAATTCAATATTTTTACGGTTTTATTTTTATGCTCAACAGGGGAGACGGCCATCAGCATATTAAATTCCTCTGCTTCTGCATCAGGTACCGCAGAATTGGCATTGGGATTTACGACAAATGCATTTTGAGCGTTGCTTGGTGTATAAACTACGGTGGATTGTTTTGCGGCGAGCTCGGCTTTGTATTTGGCGATTTGTTTTTGCTTGATGATTGCATTCATTTCATCAAAACTGATTTTGGTAGATGGCCTTCTTCTGAGCATGGCGAGCATTTCCTGCATATCCTTTACTTTTTGATCCGCAGGATGAGCATTCTTGATGTATTCCTTCATCATTTCCATGACTCTGGGTTTTAAAACGGATCGTCGGGGATCATCCGGGTGAGCATCCCTTAAAAAGGCATTGATTTCGTAAATACTTTTACTTTTCAATATATTGCTGTAGTCTTTCCCTTTTTTCTGGGCAGACATGGTGAAGGAGAGAATCAAACTAAGGAATAAAATTAACTTTTTCATTAATAAATATTAAATTGAAAATTGGCTTTTCTTAATTTGTGTTCTATGCAATTAGTCTTTAAAAAGAATAACGGAATAATATTATTTTTATTTTAAACACGTGATTGTGACATAAATTTAAGCATATTTATGAACAAAAAAAAATGTATACTATAAAATTATTATACTATACATTTTTTTAAATATCATAGTGATGATTTTAATTGATAACTTCCTGAAGGTGAGAATTCTTAAGCCTTTTCTGGTAGATAGGCATGTATTTTTCAATTGGAATTTTTATAGCTTCATAATTACCGGCCAATATGTATGGCTGAATATTCTCTGAAGTATACACAAACTGAAGGAAATTATCAATTAGGTTTTCAGGGATTTTAAGTCTCAGGAAATAATCTTTTCCAAGGTAATTTTTAATATCGGTTACAGAGCTGCTCATTCTTTCATAAGCAACATACCGTTGTTTTTTCTTTCTTTCTCCCGAAAGCATATCATAAATGCTTTCCAGACTGAAGGTAAGACCTCCGTCTCTTAACCCTGCAATCGGAAGTTCCGGAGGTAATCCGTTTCCTTTAGGTTCCGGCAATCCAATCACCTTTTTTAATGCGAGTGCTTTATCTTCTTTTCTTAAGGAGTTTACGTCATACCGCAAGTTTCCTGTAGGCTTAAACCGGTTGATGACAATTTCCTGAATTTCATAATAGGCTACTTTTAATTCAGTTAGATTTTTCTGTCCAAACATTTGAGGGGTAAGCTTTACATCTTTTCTTTCGGTAACGATGGAGGTAAATCTGACAACATCTCCTGGATTTGCAGGGATATTAAAATCTCCATTGTAATCGGTAAGGACGGTTTTCTGGGTATTTAGATTAGTGACATATACCTGGTTGAGATATAAAACAGAATTGTCCCTTAGAAATACCTCTCCGGAGTATGTTTGCGCGCTGATTTTCACCAAAAAAACCAACAGCACTAGAGTAATTAGCTTCTTCATATAATGGGGCAAAATTACGTAGAAATACAACAATTTATACCGGGTAAGTAAGGAAAACTGGTTAAAATTATATTAAACTTTACGGTAAAACTGTTAATGAATGTTATAAATTTCTTTTTAATGCAAAAGATGCAAAAATCATTCCTTCAGAGAGTATTTATCTGTGTTTTACCAGAAGCCAGCTGGTATACTTCACAGGGGTGGTAGAGCCATACTCTGTCCAGCTGATAAAATACCAGTAGGTAGCAGTAGATACAGGCCTTCCGCCCATGGTTCCGTTCCAGGTATAGCGGTTGGTGGGGCTTCCTCTAAAAACTTCCGCGCCATATCGGTCGAAGATTCTAAACTCAAGGTTATTATTGGTCATTAGAGCAGAATAGTCGATGTCATCATTGTATCCGTCTCCATTTGGAGTAATGGTATTGATAAGGTTAATAATCACAAAAGGTCTTGTGGTTTCATCACATCTTTTAGCATCTCTTACATGAATGATGTGGCTGCCTGTTGCTACATTGGTGAAAACATTGGAATTCTGCCATGTGATTCCGTCTAAAGAATATTCATAAGGCGGCGTGCCTCCGTTGACACCAATCGTTACCGTAGAACCGTTGATTTCTATTGAGGTGATTAAAGGAACCGGAGATTCTATAACGTTAACATATTGTCTGTACACACAACCATTGAATGTAAGATCTACCCAATAATTTCCAACGCCAACATTAGAGATAGAAGAAGAAGTAGCTCCCGTGCTCCATAGATAACTTTCGAATCCGGGACCTGCATCCAGAGTTGTTTTGGCCTTGGCACAAATGATCTGATCTACGAGAATGTCAGATTTCTTAGGCGCTTTAATAATAATAGTAATTGAACCTATTTCGGGACAGACACCGGCTTTTTCAAATCTGATATAAAAAGTTTGAGTTCCGGTAACACTTACCGTTCCGGTGATAGGGCTTACATTATTCTGAGCATCTGCCTGGGTTGCATAGAAGGTGTAGAGAACATTCGGGTCTGTTGTAAACTGAGGGATGTATGCTCCCAGGTTAATCAGTTTTGTTCCATCCAGATCTTCATCGCATAAGCTTATTGTGGCCAGTTTTTTTATCAAAGGTATCTTTGCTCCGATGGTAAATTGTAAAGGTTTAACAACGGTTGCGCAGCCATCAGGTGAATCCACTCTTATATAAATGGTGGTTGCTGCGGTATAGCTCCAGCTATTGGGAAGCGTATTGGTATTTCCTGCATTGGCGTCTGCCAAACTTGCATAGTATCTTACATTGGTAAAATAGCCTGGATTATTAAGAACAAAAGGAGTAATGTTAGATAATAACACCGTAACAGTTCCATCAAAATTATCATCGCAGAAAACACCGGTATAGTTGTCCAGAACAATAGCAAGATTGTACAGGCTGAGGGTAATCTGGGCAATGCTCTTACAACCTATATTATTTTTTACCACAGCATACACAATCGTTCCGTCGGGGGCAGTATATGCATTGGCGGAAGTAATAAGAGCAGCGGGGTTTTCCGTCTGTGCATCAGCAAGAGTAGGATAATAGGTAATGGTGACCGGTGAATTATTCGTAATGCTGGCTGTAGTGAGGTTAAATGTTCCTTGTCCGTTGATGTTACAGGCATGTAATGTGGCATTGTTGACTATCAAAGCCTGAACATTGATGGTTACGGTCACCGTTTCGCAATCGGTAAAAATGGGATCGTTTCCGCAGAATGTATACGTAAAAGTATCTGTTCCTGTTGTTCCCGGAGTATTAACCGTATAGGTGATGATTCCGGTTACGGGATTTATCGTTGCCGTTCCCAGAGTGGGAGCCGTAACAATAGCAACGGTAGCGGGAACAGGAGTCTGCGTAGAGCTGCTGAATGTAGGGGTTATGGTTTGTGAAGTACAAAGACTGTAAACTGTAGTCGTCTGTTTCATACAGTTCAGTACTTTAAATTGTTCAGTCACCAATGGTGCACAACTGCCCATAGTTACAGAGCATGTATAAAACCCTGATTCTACAGGAGTATAAGATGGATTGATCGCTCCGGGAATCAGATTTCCGTTTCTATACCATTGATAACTGTCATAAATAATAGGATCTACTGTCAGTACAATTCCGGGAACACAGTCTCCTCCGGATTTTAAAATAACTGGCTGTGTTGGAAATCCGGCAAAAAATCCGCCATACCCTACAGCATCACTTCCTGCATTGATTCCTGCTGTAATAGCCTTGTCTGAAACTACAGTAATCGTCCCGGTTACATTGGGGATTCCATAGGTTACCCAGTTCGTTGTTCCGGTCATATCATATGGACCTGTTGCTGGAAGCGGGGTAGATCCGTTAACAGTAACCACAGCGCCTCTTTGGGTTATAAGATTAAGTTTGGTTGGAATATTAAGAATTCCCGAAGGATTATTATTGGAATGAACAAAGTTTTCATCAATGAAGCCCAGTTCGTTAATCTGTTTTGGAAGATAACAGTTGAGTGCAGGGATAAAGTTAAATCCTCCGGTAGCTACTTCATTACCAGTAGCGGAGTCTCCGGCGAGAACCTGATAGACATAGGCGTTTTTTGTAGTTCTAATATATAAATTATAATGTCCTCCTCCCTGAAGCTGATATTTTGTATCCGGAACTACGTAATACTGTCCTGTATTAAGGGTGGCGATAGGTGGAATTTCATTATTTAAAAAAATCTGGGTATTGTCTTCTGTTGCGATGATAAGCGCACCTTCCATATTGGCTCCGATGCTTCCATTGCCTTTTACAAGGGCGAATTCACTTCCCAATCTTTCCACAGGAACCGCCTGGTCCATTAAAATGTCTGAGCTTGAAGGATAATTTCCTGCATATTGTCCGTTAAAGTTTCCATTGGTAATGTTGACAGGTTTATTAGAGGTAATTTTTGCCCCGATAAATCCGTCATAATTTCCGGCAATAGTTCCGCTGCCGTCAATGATATAGGATTGACCTTTATTTAAACTGAAAGTCATGGTGGGATTGGTTGCTCCAGTGGTCCCGTTAGAAAACTGAACCGTGGGCTTATATCCTGATACGGTAACCGTTGTATTGTCTTCAGTGGCCAGTACACTCGTCATGAAATTAAGAATCAGATTACTGACGGTTATAGGAGCATTGGCTGCATAAAAGTTTTTTCCGGTGGAAGGTATTCCTTTAGAAGTAATAATCTCAGCGTGATTGAAAACTGAAAATCTTAAGTTGGCATAAAAGGGAAAGTCTGCTTTCAGATACAACCCTTTTGTGGTGGGTGTAAACAGATCTGTCTGAAGAGTCGTAATAATATATTCCCGGAGAACATCAAATTTTTGAGGGTTATTCTTGCTTATGTTGATGGTTCCGATCAACACATTATTATTGTAAATGCTTACCGGAAAAGGAGTAGTTCTATTGGTAGATAGGTATAATTTCTGATAAGGATTTGGATTACCTGTCCTGTCTACCATAGGGGCAAACCAATGTTCCCTGTCTAATTGTGCAAAAGCAGACGTGAAAATATAAAATATAAGTAAAAAAGATAGAATTTTCTTCATTCAGTACTGGCATTTGTCACAAATTTAATAATAAAATGTATTAATTAGTTGAAAAAGTAATAAAAAAGCCACGATTTTAAAATCGTGGCTTAAAGAAGTTTATTTTGAATAAATTACTGTCTGTTTTTAACTAAGATCCAGCCCGTATATTTTATCGCTGTCTGCTTGCTGTTAGGCTCAGTCCAACCGATTTCATACCAGTAATTTCCGGTAGGAACTCTTCTGCTTCCATTAGTCGTTCCGTTCCATTTGTATCCGGTAGATTTATCTCCCTGATGAATTTTACTTCCATAGCGGTCGAAAATATTAAATACCAGATTGTTTTTGTGAGCTAATGCAGAATAATCTATGGCATCATTTACTCCGTCATCATTTGGAGTAATTACATTGATCAGATTAGGAATGGTAACTTCTACCTGTATAGGTTCACAATCGTAAGCATCTTTTACATATACAATAGCGTTACCTCTTGCTACATCAGTGAAAATGTTAGAGGTCTGCCAATTGATATTATCCAGAGAGTATTGGTACGGAGCCGTACCACCTACGGCATACACCGTAATCGTATTTCCTGCAATATCAATTGTTGAAACTACAGGCTGCTCCGAAGCGTACACTTTCACGGTCTGTGTCGTGATACATGCGCCTGTTTTCAGCTTTACCCAATAAGTTCCTACTCCTACATTATTGATCGATTGAGTGGTAGCTCCTGTGCTCCATTCATAGCCGTTAAATCCAGGTCCTGCATCCAGAGTTGTTTTGTCTTCAATACAGATGATTTTATCAACCAAAACAGCTGATTTTACCGGTGGTAATACAATCAGGGTTACTTCTGCTATTCTGTAACAGCCATTTGCATTCGATACCTTTACGTAAGCAACTCCGTTGGGTGCAACGTAGGCTGCCGGATTTGTAATCTCATTGGTTCCGTTGATGGCATCAGTAGGAGACGGGTAGTATTTTTTGGTGACCCCTGGTTGCCCGCTAACGGTAGCGTTAATAAGATTGAATAAAGCCGTAGCAGGATTAGCTTCTATGAAGCAGGATCTTAAAATTGCATTTGTTACAATAGGGCTTTCAGATATGGTTAAGTTCAACGTTATTTCCTCACAATCGGTAAAATCAGGGTTATTTCCACAGAATCTGTAAACTATTTTGTCTGGCCCCAGATATCCGAAAGTAGGTGCGTAGCTTATTACTCCTGTAGTTGGATCTATAGTTGCAGTTCCGTTAGCAGGTGGAGTCACAATGGTTACAGTACCAGGCACCACAACCTGGGTAGAGGTAGTGAATTCCGGTACGATCATTTTAACGCCATCGCACACTGTCTCATTTTTAATGGTTTCCTGAAGACATGTAAATACTTTATACACCGGAGTAAATATCGGTGGGCATGTTCCTACTGTAATTTTCACCGTATAATTTCCTGATTGTGTTGGGGTATACGTATTATTTGTAGCACCGGGGATAGAAGTATTATCTCTAAACCATTGGTAAGATTCAAAACTGTCATCTACTTCAAGGATGATTCCTGGAATACAGTCTCCCGTTTGTTTTGCGATAACAGGAATGGACGAGAATCCGGCGAAGTATCCACCATATCCCACTACACCACTTCCTCCGGATATACCGGCAGTTACAGCTTTTGTAGAAGTAATCGTTACATTTCCGGTAACATTGGGTACGGAGTATGATACCCAGTTAGTTGTTCCTGTTACAGAATAAGGGCCTTGTGCAGCAGGAGGCTGTATTCCGTTGACTGTAACTGTCGCTCCGGTTTCGGTAAGGATATTTAATTTTATAATATTGACTGTTGGGGGAAGGATATTAATCATTCCTATTTCGTCAATTTTTCTTGGAAGATAGCAGTTCAAAGGTGGAATATAATTAAAACCAATGGTTGCATTACTAGTCGCAACCCCTGCTAATAATTGATATACATAGACATTTTTAGAAGTCTTAATGTACATGTTATAGTGGTTATTCCCCTGGTTGATATAATTGGTGTTGAGATCTTTATTGACCCTGTAGTTTTGTCCCTCATTCAGAGTGATGACCGGAGTGGTAGAATTGTTGATAAATACCTGCGTACCATCTTCCGTTGCTACGATCAGGGCATCTTCCATTCGTTGACTGATGTCTCCGTTTCCTTTTACAACAACGAATTCATTGCCAAGCCTGTCTGTAGGTACCGACTGGTCCATTACAATATCAGCTCCATCGAAAAAACCACCGGCTGGGATAATAGCAAACTGACCGTTAAAGTTTCCGTTCGTAACAGAAATTGGTTTGTCGGAAACTATTTTTGCCCCGATAAAGCCTTCTTTATTTCCTAACTGATCTCCGGTTCCTTCAATAATATAAGACTGTCCTTTATTTAGTGTGAAAGTCAGTGTAGGATTTGTAACGCCGGTCCAGCCATTGGTAAATACTACATCAGGAGAATAGTTTGAGACCGTCACCGTAGTATTATCCTCTGTAGCTAAAATACCCGTTGTAAAATTTAATGCATTAATAGGATTCAGGATAGGGGATACGACGGCATAAAATTTTGTACCGATTCCTGCTTTTCCTTTAGAGGTTAAGATTTCACCGTGGCTGCTTACGGAGAATCTAAAGGTTGCAAAATAGGGTTTTGCTCCTTTCGTATACAGTCCTTTCGTTCCGGGTGTAAAAAGTTCACCGGTATTACTGGCGATCATATTCGTCAATGGAATGGTAAAAGTCTGTGGATTTCCTTTACTGATCGTTACAGTTCCAATTACAGTATTGTTGCTGTAGATGCTTACCGGAAAAGGAGTAAGGGAATCTGTGGAAAAGTATAAAGCCTGCTGTGGGCTGATAAGATTTGTTGATCTGGCTGACATGGGAGCAAACCAATGATCAGTGTCTCTTTGTGCAAAGAGGACATTAATTGCCGAGACAATCAATGCCAATGTGAGTAAAAATTTTTTCATTTAAAAGGAATTGGGATTTTTGCAAAAATAATAGAATAATTAATATGAATTGAAAATAATTATAAAAAAAGAGTATTGAAATAATAAAAAAAACCACGATTTTAAAATCGTGGTTTACTATTGAGTTGTTATTTATTCTCTGTTTTTTACAAGAATCCAACCTGTATATTTTATTGGAGTTTTTGCTTTATTAGGCTCATTCCAGTTAATATGATACCAATAGGTTCCGGTAATGAGTTTTTTGTCATAATGTTTTCCGTCCCATTTGTAGTTATTGAACTTATCTCCGGTAAATATCTTATTACCATATCTGTCGTATACTACGAAACTAAGGTTTTCTTTATAAGATAATTCGCTGTAATCTATATAGTCATTTTTATTATCACCATTTGGAGTAATGGCATTTAATAAATTAGGAACTGTAATTTCAACAGAAACAGGAGTACAATCGTAAGCGTCTTTCACATAGAATGTATGCTGACCTCTTGAAAGACCGGTGAATACATTGGAATCCTGCCATGCAGAAGTTCCGTCTACAGAATATTTATAAGGTGGTTTTCCGCCATTTACAATTACTGTTGCCGTATTGTTAGAGATTTCAATTTGAGTGATTACCGGATCATCTGCCTTTTTTATTCTTACGATTTGCTTCAGGAAGCATCCGTTTTTCCCAAGCATTACCCAATATTCACCTACTGGTAAATCATTAATAACTGATGTTGTTGCTCCGGTATTCCATCGGTAAGAATCGTAACCTGGACCAGCGTCAAGATTTGTTTTGCTGTCAATACAAATATATTTATCAACTAAAACAGGAGATTTCTTAATCGGAAGTGCAGTAAGGGTAATTTTAGCATTTGCTGTACATCCTTCATTGGTCGTTACTTTTACATACACTGTACCACCTGTTGAAGGATAGGCTGCAGGATTAGTAATTTCATTGGCACCGGCAAGAAGATCTGCTAGTGTGCGGTAATACTTTTTCGCTACCGGATTGTAAGTGGTAACATTGGCCGTTGTAAGATCAAAATAAGCATAAGGATCTACATCATATTGACAGGCTGTGATAGATACATCTGTTACCACGAAAGGAACAACGGTAAGATTTAATGTAATCTGTTCGCAGTCTATAAATTCAGTGGCATTTCCGCAGAATTTGTAAACAATCTTGTCAGGTCCCAGATATCCTGGAGTAGGAACGTAAGTAATGGTTCCGTTTGAGTTAAGAGTTGCAGTTCCGTGAGTAGGTGGCGTAACAATAACCAGTGTACCCGGAACCGGAGTTTGTGAAGATGATGTAAATGCTGCTGTAATCACTTTGGTAGAACATGCATTCAATGTTTGTGTAGTCTGTTTTAAGCAGGTGAACACTTTATAGATTGGTGTCGTAACCGGAGGGCAGCTTCCCATCGTTACTTTTACCGTATAGTTTCCAGCTTGTGTCGGAGTGAAGGTATTGCTTACAGCTCCCGTGATAACCGTTCCGTTCAGATACCATTGGTATGTTTCGTAGCTGTCATCCACTTCAAGGATAATACCGGGAACACATTCTCCGGTTTGTTTTGCAATAACGGGAATCGAAGAGAATCCTGCAAAGTAGCCACCGTATCCTACGGCGCCACTTCCTCCTGCGATTCCTGCAGTAACTGCTTTTGTAGAGGTAACGGTAACATTTCCTGTTATATTAGGAACAGAATAAGATACCCATGCAGTAGTTCCTGTAACAGGATATGGTCCCTGGGCTGCAGGCAGCGGAGCAGTATTTACCATAACCGTAGCTCCTGCTTCGGTAAGGATATTTAATTTTACAGTATTGGTGGTAGGCGGTAAAATATTTACCATTGCAATTTCATCAATCTTCCTTGGCAGGAAGCAGTTCAAAGGGGGAACATAGTTATACCCTTCTGTGGCGGTATAATTGTCGATACCCGCCAAAAGCTGGTATACATATACATTTTTCGTTGTTTTGATGTGCATATTGTAATGCCCATTTCCTTGATCAATGTATTTATTCACAAATGTGCCATTAGGACCTGCACTTACGCGGTACCATTGTCCTTCATTAAGGGTAGTAGCAATACCTCCGCCATTTACATAGACTTCCGTATTATTTTCTGTTGCAATTATCAGTGCATCTTCTACACCGTCGGTAATCAGTCCGTTTCCTTTTACAAGAACAAATTCATTTCCTAATCGGTCTGTAGGTACAGACTGGTCCATCACGATATCTGAACCACTTCCGTTAATTTGTGGAAGGGCAAATTGTCCGTTAAAGTTTCCGTTGGTTACGGAGATCGGCTTATCAGCTTCTATTTTTGCACCGATAAAACCGGTAGCATTGGTGCCATTATTTTGCAATCCCTCAATAATATAGGCTTTGCCCTTATTAAGAGTAAAGGTCATGGTAGGGTTGGAGACCCCGGTAGTACCATTAGAAAACTGAACACCTGGATCGTATCCTGAAACGGTTACCGTTGTATTATCTTCTGTTGCCAGAATTCCCGCCGTAAAATTCAGGTAAGTAAGGGTTTGACCTGTCATTGGAGTTGCCGCAGCATAAAATTTCTTTCCAATTCCGGCTTTCCCTTTGGATGTTAATATTTCTCCGTGGCTTGAAACACTGAATCTGAAGTTGACAAAATAAGGTTTTGCCCCCTTGGTATAAAGTCCTTTGCCTACTGATGTAAACTTTTCACTGCTTGTCGAAGTGATCATGTTTGTGGTAGGAATTGGAAATACTTTAGGGTCACCCTTAGTAATGGTGACTGTTCCCAGCAATACACCATCACTATAGATCTCCACCGGAAAAGGTGTTAACGAATCTGTAGAAAAATATAGTGCCTGTTGGGGACTGGATAGCGCAGATGCATTTGCCGCCATTGGTGCAAACCAGTGCTCTGTATCTCTTTGTGCAAAGAGCGTATTAATTGTAAAAAAAACTAATACTAAACTGAGTAGAAATCTTTTCATGTGGTGGGAATTAGGATTTCTACAAAATTAAAATAATATTTGAGATATTGTTAATAAAATGTAAACAAAACATAAAAATTATTCGCGATTTTTAATTAAAAGCCATCCTGAATATGAAACTGGTAATTTCGTATCTGGCTCAATCCATTTTATTACATACCAATAAGTTCCGGTTGGAAGGTTTCTTCCCGCGACCTTTCCATCCCAGCTGTAAGTTCGGTCAGCAGACTTGTATACTTGTGCTCCATATCGGTCTGCAACTTCTATGCTTACATCCTGCTTTATTTTCAGGTCAGAGTAGTTAAGAACGTCATTAATTCCATCTCCATTCGGAGTAATGGCATTCACGAGGTTGATCACTAAAAACTCTTTCGTTACAGGAAGACATCCGTCGGCTCCCAGAACATACACATTATGGATTCCTCTGCTAAGCCCTATGAAAACATTTGAAGATTGATAATCGATTCCGTTTAAAGAGTATTGATAAGGAGGAGTTCCTCCTGTAGCATAGATGGTAGCTGTTGATCCTACTACATCTATTCTCGTAATAGTAGGAGCCTGAGCTGTAGTTACACTTACATTCTGACGGTAAACACATCCGTTAAAACCTAAATCTACATAATAATTTCCTGCTCCGGCACTAATAGTCTGCGTAGTTGCCCCGGTGCTCCATGCATATGATGAGAATCCAGAACCCGCATCTAATATCACATGTTCGTTTGAACAAATTACATGGTCGTGCAGTGTGGTAGATTTCTTTGGAAATTTTAAAGTAAGCGTTAAAATAGCTGTATTAGGACATCCCGCAGGGCTCTGAAATCTAATATAATAAGTGCTTACTGAAGTAAGCAACTGCGTAGCTGCTATAGGGTTCGTTCCACTTTGTGCATTGGCTAGTGTTGTATAGAATGATAAGATGACAGCAGGATCTGTTGTGAACAAATTCTTATAATCATTAAGATTTACATTTTCAGAACCGTTGAGGTTATTATCACAGATATTCATGTTGGCAGTACCTGTGATTAATGGGATTTTATTTCCAATTTTAAAATTGATCTGTCCAAAAACAGTGGGGCAGTCACCGGAGTTAGCTGATACTCTCACATATACGATTGTATTGGCAGTATACGTCCAGTTCACAGGAAGCGTATTGTTATTTCCTGCAGTGGCATCTGCCTGGCTGAGATAATATTTAACCGTAAAGTTTCCTGAATTAGTAACAATCTGAGGAGTAACAGTTGCAAAGTTGACACTGATAATTCCATCGAAATTATCATCACAGATATCCGCGTTGAAATTACTTGTGTTAATGTTCGGAGAAGGATTCGCCGTTAAAGTGATCTGAGCCGTTTTAGAGCACCCTGCAGCTGATGTTACATTGGCATAAATAATACCTGTCGGTCCCGTATAAGCAGCCTGATTTGCGATCTGCCCGGTTAAATTGGCGTTCGTGAAATAAGTAACTGTCGTACCCAGATCAGGAGTAACGTTGGCTGTAGTCAGATTAAAAGTTCCATTTCCGTTGGTGGTGGTACAAGACGATAAAGATGCATTCGTTACCTGAAGCACATCTGTATTAATGATAATTTTGAAATATTCAAATGCAGCAGGATTTCCATTCCCTTGAATGTAATAGATAAATGTATCCGTTGTATCCACAGTAAGTCCTGGGTTAGGAGTATACGTAATCTGTCCTGTTGTTGGATTTACTGTTGCTGTTCCATTCGTAGGCTGCAAAATAATACTTGTAAAAGAAGGAACAATAGTCTGTGTTGAATTAGTAAATACAGGAGTAATTACTTTAGTATTACAAGAACCGATAGGATATGTTGTCGTAGATATAGGAGGGCATAGCGTATACTCGTATTCTGTAGTCATTCTCGACTCACAGTTATTTTTTGTTATATAACAGGTATAAGTTCCGGCACCATAGAGCTCAGGATTGATAGAAAAAGAAGTCGCTCCCGGAATTGAAACACCATTAAAATACCATTGATAAGCATCATAATTGCTGTCTACCTGAAGAATTATTCCGGCGTAGCAATCCCCTGATTTTGTAATCGCCGGTACCGAAGAAAATCCTGCAAAATATCCTCCATATCCTACTGCACCATTTCCGGCTGCTATTCCTGCGGTTACAGGTTTTGTAGAATTTACCGTTACATTCCCTGTGATATTCAGGATAGAATACGTTACCCAGCCAGCATTTCCCGTTACAGGATAAGGTCCGCTTGCAGCAGGAATTGAGTTTCCGTTTAATGTTACGGCCGCACCTGCCTGGGTGATGATATTAAGTTTAGTATCATAACTCGTAGCTCCAATTTTATTAATAATTCCAATTTCATTAATTTCCTTTGGTAGAAAACAGCTTAATGGGGGAATAAAATTCATTCCTCCCGTTGCATACACCGTACTTCCAGAAGTTCCTGCCAGAAGTTGATAGACATATACATTATTCGTAGCGGAAATACTCATATTATAGTTGCTGTTCCCCTGATTGATATAGTTGGTACCCTGCACAATATAGTATTGTCCTGCATTCAGGGTAACATTATTCAAAAGGTTTCCGTTTACAGTAAGTTTGGTATTGTTGACGGTTGCGACGACCAAAGCTGCTTCCATCCCTGAATTCGCCGGGCCGTTTCCTTTTACCATTACAAAATCTTTTCCTAAACGGTCTACAGGAACAGCTTGATCCATAAGCACATCTACATTGCTGTTGTTTTGGGTTGTATAAATACTGTTGAAATTTCCGTTGGTTACAGAAATAGGTTTGTTGGCTACAATTTTAGCCCCTACGAGCCCAGCTAAATTACTTGGAGCCAGGTCACTCTGTGCTTCGATGATATATGATTTCCCCTTATTAAGAGTGAAAGTTCTGGTAGAAGCCGAAATACCATCAGAAAACACCACGTTAGGATTATATCCGGATAATGTTACTGTAGTATTGTCTTCTGTTGCAATCACACCAATGGTTGAATTCACATATGGTTTTGCGGTTGTATTGGGAGCTAATCCTACGAAAAAGTTTTTTCCGATGGCAGCTAGCCCTTTTGAAGTTATAATTTCAGCCTGATTGGGAACGGCAAACCTGAAGTTGGCAAAGAATTTTTTGTTCCCTTTTACATTTAATCCCATGGGTCTTGGGTTAAACAGATTCGCCAGTGTAGAAGCCACCATGAAATTGTTAGGAATCGTCACTTGTACCGGGTTGCCCTTACTTACCTGTACGGTAGAAAATAAAGTATTGTTGTTATAAATCTGTACGGGAAAGGCTGCCGTTTCATTGGTAGATAAATATAAATAACATTCTGCGCTTCCCTGAAGAGAACTTGCAGACATTGGAGCAAACCAGTGTTCAGTATCTAATTGTGCATTAACTAACAAACAAAGGAAAGTGCAGATAGCGAGTAGAAGTTTTTTCATGTATTATTATAAGGGGCAGCAAATTTAAACATTAAAAGTCAAAATTTTACATAAAAAATCCCGTGTAATCCCGTTTACCTCGATATTGTTGTATATTTAAAATTAGCGTAATAAATGGTTCATAATGAGCACAAAAAATCCCGGTGAAAACTCACCGGGATCAGTATTTTTCTTTGAAAAGAGAAATTAAGCTAAGCTTGCTCTTACAAATCCAGTTACTTTAAGGTCTCCATTTACAGATTTTACATAATCAGCAATAGAAATACTTGCGTCTTTAATGAAATCCTGGTGTACCAAAGTGTTGTCTTTGTAGAATCTCTGCATTTTACCTTTCAAGATATTGTCGATAATGTTTGCAGGTTTACCTTCTTCAGTAAGTTTATGTCTTTCGATCTCTAATTCTTTATCGATTGTTTCCTGAGAAACAGCATGTTCGTCAAGAGCGATAGGGTTCATAGCAGCAACCTGCATAGAAACAGCTTTAGCAGCTTCGTCAGCTCCGTCTACTTTAGCAGAAAGAGAAGTGATCGCAGCGATTTTGTTTCCAGCGTGGATGTAAGCTCCAACGAAAGGTCCGTCTAATCTTTCGAAAGTACCGATCTCGATTTTTTCACCGATAACACCTGTTTGCTCGATAAGTTTTTCAGCAACAGTCATTCCGTGGAAATCAGTAGCTAAAAGCTCTTCTTTAGAAGCAGCAACAACAGCCATCTCAGCCAATTCGTAAGCTAGCTCGATGAACGCTTCGTTTTTAGCAACGAAGTCAGTCTCACAGTTTAGAGAAATGATAACTCCTAATGTGTTATCTTCGTTTACTCTAGCGATAACTGCACCTTCAGCAGACTCTCTGTCAGCTCTGTTAGCAGCAACTTTCTGTCCTTTTTTTCTAAGGATGTCGATTGCTTTGTCGAAATCCCCTTCAGCTTCAACTAAAGCTTTTTTGCAGTCCATCATACCTGCACCTGTAATGTTTCTCAATTTTGCTACGTCTGCAGCAGCTGGTGTATAAGACATAATATCTATTTTTTTTTATTTAAGATTGATTTTTTAGTTTATTTTTGAGCAGGGCAAAGATAATGATTTTAATGATAAACTAAAAAATGACTTTTTGCGTTATTTGTATATCTACTAATATTTAATAGCTAATTAATGAAAAAAATCTTTCTACTTCTATTTGTATGCATCTTCACACTTGGCTTTTCTCAAAAAAAGAAGAAAGCGAAAACTAAAGCTGTTATAGAAAAAGAAACTGTGATTATCTATACCGAGCAGGATGCGGAAAGCTCAAAAGAAGCCAGAATCATTGCAGGGTTTTTGAAACAGAATCCAGGACATGCAAAAACAGATTATTTCAAAAGAAAGCTTATCGATATGATCATGGCGGATAATTCCCCTGAGGCCAAACCTACAATTAAGCCTATCAGTAAAGAGAAAATTGAAAAAATTGTTAAAAATAATGAGCTGAACAGCGGTAAAACTATTGCTTCAAACGCTTCTTCGCCTGCCAAGGCCGAAAGAAGTGTAAACTATGCCTCTGTTGGTTCTGCAAAAGCTACAGGTTCCAATACCAAAGGTGAACCCAGCGAAGAAGCTAAGAGAACAGCCGCCATGCTTACCCATCTTTTCAATAATGATCCTACCAATACAGAAGCGTATCTGAATATTAAAAATAAATCCAGCTGTAACCTGATTGTAAAGCTTACCGGTAAGAAATTTTACAACCTGACGGTTCCGGCAAAAGGCCAGAATTTTATTTTGGTGAATAAAGGAGAATATGTTTTGACCACCATGGTCTGTGATGCAAAATATTCTTCGTTGAAGAGGATTGACCAGGATATTGAAATCGTGCTGAATGTAGCCGATTAATAAAAAACAAAAAAGGTTAAGAAATTTTCTTAACCTTTTTATTTTATCCTTTAAACTGACCCATTGCAATGAACTTGTCTTGTCGCTGGGTTTCGAGTTCTTGTCCTGTAAATTTAGAAAAAGCTTTAATATTCTGTAGAATAGAGTTTTTCAGATTTAAGAAGGTTGTCTCAGGATCATACTGTGCTCCTCCAAGAGGCTCTTCGATGATTCCGTCAATGAATTTCTCTCTTAAAGCATCTGCTGGGGTAAGATTCAATGCATTGGCTGCATCTTCCTTATGATCCCAGTTTCTCCATAAGATGGATGAACAGCTTTCAGGGGCAATTACAGTATACCATGTATTTTCAAGCATGTATACTTTGTTTCCCACACCGATTCCTAAAGCGCCACCACTGGCTCCTTCTCCGATGATGTATGTGAAGATTGGAGTTTTAAGCTGAACCATTTCAAAAATATTTCTTGCAATCGCTTCACCCTGACCTCTCTCTTCAGCTTCTAATCCAGGATAAGCTCCCGGTGTATCCACCAAAGTAATCACAGGAATATTGAATTTTTCAGCAAGCTTCATCAATCGTAAAGCTTTTCTGTATCCTTCAGGATTTGGCATACCAAATCTTCTGTGTTGTCTCTCCTTAGTTGTTCTTCCTTTCTGGGTCCCGATAATCATCACTTTCTGACCGTCAAGAGTGGCCAAACCGCCAATCAATGCAGGATCATCTGCGAAGTTTCTGTCTCCGTGAAGTTCTAAGAAGCTGCCTTTATCCACCATTCCATGAATATAGTCCAATGTATACGGACGATTCGGATGACGGGATAGCTGTACTCTCTGCCAAGGCGTAAGGTTTCCATAGATCTCTTTCTTCTTTTCTATGATCTTATCCTCAATTTGGCTGCATGCTAATTTTACATCAACACCACTTTCTTCTCCTACTAAAGAACAGGTCTGGTATTGATCCATTAAGTCTTTTATAGGAAGTTCGAAACTTAAATATTCCATTTCTTGAAGTAAATTAAATCTTTCAAATTTATGAAAAATTATAGAATTCTATTTAAAATTATTGATAGCATTGTGTATTCGGTCCTTACTTTCCTCTTTTCCAAGGATTTCCAGGATATCAGGAACGTCCGGACCTTTAAGTTCTCCAACCAATGCTAAGCGCAGCGGCATCATCACTTTTCCCATTCCCAGGCCTTTGTTTTCCGCGAAATCGTGAATTTCCTGTTTTAAGATTTCCGCCGTGAAATCTACTGATTCCAACTGTACAGAAAGTTCCCCCAAAATAGTAGAAGTTTCATCGTTCCATGCTTTTTTCGATGCTTTTTCATCGTAAGAAGTAGGAGTTTCGAAGAAAAATTTTCCGTTTTCATAAATATCTTTCGGGAACGTTGCTCTTTCTTTCATCAAATGAATGATCTTCAGTAATTTTTCATCAGAAACCGCTGAAATATTGGCTTCCGTATTTTTCAGCATCTGAAGAATTTCTTCATCAGATTTTGTCTGCAGATACTGATGATTGAACCATTCTGACTTTTCTTTACTGAATCTCGCTCCTGCCTTATGTACCTTGTGAAGATCAAATTCCTTGCTCATCTCTTCAATGGTAAGAATTTCTTTATCGTCAGCCGGTGACCAGCCCAATAATGCCACCATATTGATGAAAGCATCCGGAAGGTATCCGTTCTCTCTGTATCCTTTAGAAATATTTCCTGTTGCAGGATCTTTGAAATCTAACGGGAATACCGGGAATCCAAATTTATCACCATCTCTTTTACTTAATTTTCCGGAAAGACTTTTCTTTAGAAAAGCTTTTACAGCAGCAGTTAAAGCATCGTCTTTTTCATTTTCAGTTAAAGATGATTTAAACCTTGGACTTTTAATCTCTGCAAAGAAAGATTTAATCAAAACAGATGCTTCATCAAATGAATAAGCGTTGTTTTTTAGAATGAAGTCCTCGGTAAAAGCTTTGGTAATGCTGTCTATATTATCTTTATTAATAAGTGATGCGGCATCCGGTTTTAAGATCAGTGAAAGATGGGCAAATTCCGGAGCGGTCCAGCCCATTGCCTCATACAGCAAGGTATGAAGACCTAAAGAAGGCAGCCATTCTTCTCCACGGATCACATGAGAGATTTCCATTTCATGGTCATCAATAATGTTAGCGAAATGATACGTTGGCATGCCGTCGTTTTTAACCAGAACTTTATCATCTAAAGTATTGGTATTCACAGAAGAATGTCCACGGATGATATCTTCAAGGTTCAATGTTCTGTTAACAGGCATTTTAAACCTTACCACATAAGGCGTTTTCTGATCCAGCAATTGCTGTACTTCCTCTTCAGAAAGGGCAATGCTGTTTCTTAAACGGTTTCTGGTTTTGTTGTCATAAGAGAAAACATCACCGTTAGCCTCAAATTCTGCACGGACAGCATCCAGTTCTTCCGGAGTGTCAAATGCCAGATAAGCATAATCTGTTGTAAGGATCTGCTCGGTATATCTGTCGTAAATATCTCTTCTTTCAGATTGTCGGTAAGGAGCAAATTTTCCTCCTTTTTTAGGACTTTCATCAGGGATGATTCCGCACCATTCCAGGGCTTCTTCAATATATTCCTCAGCTCCTTCCACATACCTTGCCGTATCCGTATCTTCTATTCTCAATACAAATTCTCCGCCTTGGTTTTTGGCAAAAAGATAATCATATAATGCAGTTCTTACGCCTCCCAAATGTAAAGGTCCGGTAGGACTTGGAGCAAAACGTACTCTTACTTTCTCCATTTCAATTAAAATTTAGGTGCAAATTTACTTAAAATTATGCGTTTTAAGGATGTTTTACCATTTGGTTGTTGGCTTTTTTAATCTTAATTTTTACATTTGTATCAATTAAGAATTCAGAGATTATGCTAGAAATCGGCGAAAGGCCCTGGGGAAAATATTTTGTATTGGCAGATGAGCCCAATTACAAACTGAAAAGAATAGAAGTAAACCCGGGGGAGAAGCTGTCTTACCAATATCACCACAAAAGGCAGGAGCAGTGGACCATCATTGAAGGCGATGCAACGGTGGTTTTGGACGATAAAGAAATACAATTGGCTTATGGTGAAAGTATTTTTATTCCATTAGGAGCTAAACACCGGATGATGAACCTGTCAGAAAAGCCTGTTATCTTTATTGAAGTACAGACCGGAACGTATTTCGGAGAGGATGATATCGTAAGAATTGAGGATGAATACGACAGAAGCTAAACCATGAAACGAATGAACACCATTTCTCTTTTAATAGGATTAAAAAATAACGTAGAGTATTCAAAAAGCTGTTATCACTCGATACGAGAGAACTATCCGGATGCAGAAATTGTTTTTGTAAGCTATGGAAGTTCGGATGGAACCAACGAGTGGCTTGATTCTTTAAAAGACGAAAATCTTGTTCATTTTTTCAGTCCGGAGGAAAAAACGCTTTCGGATACCTACAACAAAGCCATAGAAATCTCCACCAAAGAATATGTGTGTTTTCTGCATAATGATATGGTGATTGGACGGAATTTTTTGGGTGAACTTGAAAACGCACTTTCAAAACACAATCTTGTCTATTATAAAGTGGTGGAACCACCTATCTTTGCTGCGGATAAAAGACTCTGGAAAGAAATACAGGATTTTGGAAGTGATTTTGATTCCTTCCAGTTCAACGATTTTTTTCAGTTTGAAAGTCAACAGGCAAAACAGGAAGAAAGCTATACCGAAGATGTAAGTTTCTTTCTGGTAGCCAAAAAAGAGGTATTGCGTAAAGTCAACGGTTTGGATCCGCTTTTCAAACCCATGTTTTGTGAGGATGATGACTTGATTTTACGATTGAGAATGTCCGGCGAAAAAACATTTGTGTGCCCAAACGCCATGGTATATCATTTTGTAAGCAAAACGTCCAGATTTTCGGAAGAATTTCAAGACAAAACCCAGAAAATAGAAGAGAACTCACTTCGTAATTTTATACGGAAATGGGGATTCATGAATCAGTCGAAAACCAAAAAGAAATTGAAGTACGGACTGATTTTAGAAAACCCTAATCACAAAGCTATCAGGGATTTGGAAATTTTTGCAGATCACATTTATTCCGATTATGCTGCCGAATCATATATTTCAGATGAGCAGCCGAAAACATCATTTGATCTCAACGAAAAGTTTAAAGCTAAAAATGATGAGGTTTTAGATGATGTTATTATCCGGTTTGATGCGAGAAAGCTTTCTGAAAAAAATATGCAAAGCTTCAGGAACCTTGCAGATAGTATAGACGAGAAGAAAAACTCGGAGAGATCGTTTTTCCAAAAACTTTTTGGAAAGCAGAATCACTTTAAAAGCAATAATCTGCAAATAGAAGTCGTAAAGGATGCTTCTTATGAGCACGAACTAATACAAAGGAAATAATGTTTGATTTTTTAAGACCTGTTACGGTAACCTACGGCATCACGGTATGCAATGAGCATAAAGAACTGAAAATACTTCTGGATAGTCTTTTGCCTTTAATTGATGCAAAAGATGAAGTGCTCATTTTACGTGATATGACGAACCCTGATGAGAAAGTAGGTGAGCTGCTGGCGCAGTACGGGTCGAAAATCAAAGTAGTTGAAGCCCGGTTGAATGGGGATTTTGCAACTTTTAAAAATAACCTGATTCACAATGCCAGCTGTAAATATCTTTTTCAGATAGATGCTGACGAATATCCTGCTGATGGTTTTATCAAAAGGCTTAAACCTTATTTAAGAAAAGAAAAAAGCGTGGAATGTTTCTTTGTTCCCAGAATTAATATTGTAGAAGGTATCACCGAAGATTACATCAGGGAAATGAAATGGAACATCAATTCAGAAGGATATGTCAATTTTCCGGATTATCAGGCTAGAATTATTAAAAATAACAAAAAGATCTTTTGGAAAAATAAAGTTCATGAAGTACTCTATGGCAACAAAAACTTCACAGAAATGCCCAAAGATTACGACTTTTGCTTAATCCACAAAAAAACTTTTGAGAAGCAGAAGAAACAAAACGACTTCTACGACACACTGGATTAATCTTCCCAGAAATATTTTCTTTTTTTGCCGGTAAGCTTATTTTGAAGATTTTTAAATTGTATTTTCCATTGTACCGGTTTTAAACTTCTGATTTTAGCTAGTTTTTCTTCAAGTATTTTAATTTCAAACTTTAAAAGCGATTCTTCGTTAGATGTTTTATTCGAAAAAGTAGGGATGATTTCTTTGTTGATCAGTTCCAGTCTCTGCTTGATTTTTTCACCCATAATTTCAGGTGAAAGGAATTTTTTAACGTCGCTTTGACCTCTTTGAGCTATTGCAGCTGCCTTATCTTTGTCTTTGTATACAAGAGACATTTGTTCAGAAGCATGATCTACATCTGCATCTGCCCAGATATCTTTTTCTGTACTGAAATAGTAGAGATCTCCTGTTTTTATAAGAGTATACTTCACCGGAAAAGAGTTGTTGATATTCATAAACTCTGTGTTTGCTGAATATGCGGTTGCAATAACGGGTTTCCCCAGATACATTGCTTCGGCCATCGTCAACCCGAAGCCTTCAGAACGGTGCAGGGAAACAAAACAGTTACAGCAGTTCATTAAGCTGTACAACTGATCTCTTTCTAAAATTTCTTCGATGATGATAATGCTTTTGTTGTCGGCGATTCTATCGACCAGCATTTTTTTCTCATCAGGAAACTCTTTACTGATAGAGGTTTTTATAAGAAGAAGAACATCCGGATTATTCTTTCCAAATGATTGCTCATACGCTTCAATAGTCGCAATAGGGTTTTTTCTTACGATCGAGCTGTAATAGTCGAACATCGTCATGAAAATGAACTTGTCTTCAGGAAGATCAAAATCCTTTCTCGTAAATGATGGAGTTTCAATTTCAATGGAGTGCATCATCTTGACCACTGGCACCGGTGAAACTTTGGAAATAGCTTCTGTACAAAAGTTACTTGGTACCCATATTTCATTAAAAAGACTAAAGAAAACTTTAGATTCTTCAGGGAAGTTTTCCAGCTCCCAAGCCCAGAAAGCGATGTTGTATTTATTTTGGAAATAGGACTTATCCGTTTCCTGCATTACAGAATGCAATCGGTCGATATTGATCTGTACCAGATTGATGTTGTAAGGATTCTCCTCAGAAACAGCCAGTGCATTTTGGGTGTCATCCATCACATGTTTTGAAATTGTGATGTTGAAATCATTGATGACATAAGGAACATCCGTGGTTTTAATGGCTCTGATGTTAGAGCGTACGCCCTCTCCCAAACCAAACTGCTTATTGATGTACCCCGAAATATTAACCCCAAAATTTGCGTTACTGCCCATATTGTATTAGAAATATAATAATTTAAATAGTTGATATTGTATGAAATTTGTCTTTTTAAGATGATCCTTTATATGGTTTTCATACTCTTGTATAGACTTCAACATTCGTGCAAAGATAGGATTGCTGGCGTAATTTTCTGTAGATAAAATTTTATTCTTTTTATCTTTCAACAGTAAAATCCGTCTTTTTAAGATCCGGAAAGAAACATTATTGTTGTGAATATTAAACCGTTGCATCATGATATCTTGATTGTCTTTGAAGAAAATTCCGCCTACCTGTTGCTGGTCATGGATTCGGTAGCAGGATTTTTTATCATCGATAAAATAAAAAGTGTTTTTACAGGAAGACACTAAGGCGATCCATTCATCGTGATGATAATAATTGGCAGGAAAGGGGATGATATCGTTGATAATGCTTCTTTTAAGGGCCATATTGGCTCCGGTAGCAATGTTTCCCACCAGATTGATCACCTCAAAATAAGTGAAAGCGATATGATGTTGCTTAAAAAGGCTGAAAATATCCCATATGGTGTTCTTTTCAATCGTTTCACCCTGTTCATTTATGGTGAGAGCATTGGATGCAATCACTTCAATAGCAGGGTTTTCCTCAAATACTTTCAGAAAATCTTTTACTTTATCAGGATGCCAGACATCATCCTGATCGCTCAGGAAAATAATATCACCGGTACAGAGGGAGATCGCCTTTTCAAAATTCTTGACGCTCCTTAGGTTTTCTGTATTAATGTAAATCTTAACAACTCCGGGAAATTTACTCTGATATTCTGATAAAATTCGGGATGTATGATCTGTAGAACCATCGTCGCAGACTACCATCTCATCTACCTGTACCGATTGGCCAAGGATAGAATCGATTTGCTGGTGAAGAAACTTTTCACCATTATAGGTACAGACTGCAACAGAAATTTTCATTATTTATCTAATTTGAAGATCGTATTGACCCAATTGTCTAACGTGTATTTATAATAAACTTCATCCGGAAGCTTTTCATATGGCTTTTCAAAAAAATCTTTTTCAATATTGTTAAAATCTTCGTTTAATATCAAGATATTCTCAGGATTGTAAAAATCGTAGTTCTTGATGGCCGGATTATCTGCGATTATTTTTTTTTCCAGGGCCATAGCCTCAAAGATTCTAAAACTTAGGCCTGTCTGATTGCAGCGCATCAAATCCAGAATAACTTTCGTGTTTTTATAATAATAGGGAAGGGAATGATGTGGGATGTTTTTTGTTCTGAATTTTAAAATTTCAATATTTTTGGTGTCAAAAATCTGTATCAGCTGATTTTTCCAGCTTTTTTTCCCGGCTGTAATCACTTCAAATTTAATGTTCAGAGGTTCTAATTTATTAATTAACGTATTTAAAACAGATAATCTTTTTTTATCATGGGAAGTGATGTAGAACAGATCCAGTTTAGGGTTTTGCTTTGCCGCAGGAAGATATTCCAGATAATTGTAATTGGTGATTTTTTCAAATCCAAAGTTTTTAACGTCTTCATCATCAAAGGAAAAAACGGTATCGAAATAATGCAGGAGATGTTTAACCGGATTTCTTGCCACACTGTCGTAAAGATAGGCGATGTTCCGGTCTGTATATTCCCTGATCTTTTGATGAATTCTTTCTTCAATAGCTTCGGGATTAATGACCAGGATTTGATCCTGTCTGCCGATTTTTTCCAGAGATTCTAAAATGAAATCTTGTCTCTTATGATATTTCAGATTTTTCCCTAGGAATACTTTACTGAAAGTATTCTTCAGGCGCTCTCCGGAATTTTTATGAGTAAAGGCGCCAATGTTGATATGGCAGGCGTCAATACCTTTTTCGTTTAGTTTTTTGACTATATGCTCGTCGTAATGCCAAAAATCAAAACTGATTAAACAAATTTTCATATTGCAAAAATAAAGATTTCATATTTAAATTTATATTTTTGGAGAAAAGCTCACTCATAATGTATCATAAAATTCTCATTGATGTTGAAAGACTGAAGTATCCTAAGTCGGGAATTGCCAATGTATGTGTCTCGCTGATAAAGGGATTGGATGAAAAAAAGAGTAATTTTGATTACTCTTTCTACGGGCCTGAAAAAAATATTCCTGTCACTAAAAATAAATTTACTATCATCAACTGGAAGTTCTGGCAGAAAAAACTTCCCATCCCAACAAAGTCTTTTTCTCTGATTCATTCTACCCATCAGCTTTCTGATTATTTTCATAAGGTAAAAGTTGGGCAGAAAAAGATTGTGACGCTTCATGATCTTAATTTTTTGCATGACAACAGCTCTGATCAGAAAATACAAAAAAGTATTAAACTGGTTCAGAAAAACATCGGATCAGCAGATACCATCGCCTGTATTTCTGAATTTGCTAAAGAAGATTTCATTAAAAATAAACATCTTTTCCATTTGAAAAGCAACGTTAGGGTAGAAGTGGTCTATAATGGCTTGATTTTTCCGGAGACATTGGATTTTGATTCAAAAAATCAGTACAGTTTTATCAATGAAAAATATATTGTCAATATCGGGGTTCTTTTTCCTAAAAAAAATCAGGAAATTTTATTAGATCTTATTTCACGAACTGACAGGCATCTTGTGCTAATTACTTCCTCAGCAAAATCTGCCTATAAAGAAAAGTTTTTAGAAAAAATTAAAACGTTGGGATTAGAAGAGCGGGTTCATATTTTAGAGAATCTTGATAATAATGAAAAATACTTTCTTCTTCAGCATTGTGAATCATACTGTCATCCTTCATTAGCGGAGGGATTTGGTATTCCTCCTGTCGAAGCTATGTACTTTGGAAAACCTGTGTTCCTGAGTAAACTGACAAGCCTGCCGGAAATAGGCGGTAATCTCGCTTTTTATTTTGATGATTTTTCTGTAGAAAATATGCAGAACGTTTATGAATCGGGGATAAAGCTATACAATGCAAATCAGCAGGAGTACGCTCTAAAGCTGAAAGAAAGAGCGCTGAAGTTCGGGTATAAGGAAATGGCCGTCGCTTATGAAAAACTGTATACAGCGCTGCTGGATTAAAGCTTTATTTTTCCCAGTCTAAGCTTCCATTTGAATGCATTAAAACTGTCACAACCTTTGATGTCGATTCTTTTGATTTCAAACTTATTTTTCCAGGGATAATAATCTACATTATTTCCAATCCTTACTGCAGCCGTAATTCCTGATCTTTCCAATATCTTGAAAAATTCTTCTTTTTGGGGATTTTTTTTAGGAAACTTCCCATACGGATAGGCGAGAACTTTCGTAAAGTTGATCTGCTTTTCCTCAAGCATGGCCATGTTTTCACGAAGGTCTTCTTCTACTTCCTGCAATGATATCTGGGAGTAATTTCTATGGGTATGACTGTGTAATGCAATCTCAACGAGTTCTGGATTTAGAGATCGTATTTCATCGAAAGTCATCATTTTCCTTTTATCGTTCTGGTCATCCTTTTGAATAATGTCTGTAGGAATGAATATTGTTGCCTTGAGCTGATATTTTTCAAGCAGAGGAAGCAGATATTCCAGGTTATTATAATAGCCGTCGTCGAAGGTTAATATAATTTTATTGTGAATGGATTTTTTACTTTCTAATTCTTTAAAAAACAGGGTTTGATAGTTTTTTTTAATATATTCAAATTGTTTTTCGAGATCTTCAGTGGTAACAATGAGATTATCTTTATAACTTTTTTCCTTGGGCAGGACCATATGATACATCAGGATCCGAATACTTTCCTTTTTCGAAAATCCCAATATTCTTGCAAAGAACTTAAGCATTGTCATTTATTTAAATTGGTAATCTCGTGTAGCTTTTTATATTTCAGAAAAGTGTAGAAAGCAGCTGTAAAGGCTGCATAATATCCTACCAAACCATCTAAAAAGCCCAGTCTTAAAAAATAAGATTTAATGAATTGATAAAGAGGTTTAAACAGGATTTTCGCAACGGTTGCTTTTTTTCCGTTTCTATACATCTTTTCCGCCATCATTGAAGTATACTTATTCGATTTTTCAATGTGGTGATGGATATCTTTATAGGTATAGTGATTGATTCTGCCGTTCAGCCTGCATTTTGTTTCTGTTGTAATGAATTCTTCATGCACGATATCCTCAGAATATTTTCCATATCCTTTTTTGAAAAAACGTTCCCTTCGGGTATTTCCCCAACCACCGTATTTCAGTGCTTTTCCTAAGAAGATATTATTAAACCTGATATCATAGACAAAGCATTTCTGATGTTCATCAGACATGATTTTACGGATGGAATCTTTTGCAGTCTCATCCGGTATTTCGTCGGCATCAAGAAAAAGAATCCATTCGGAGGTACATAAACTTATCGCGTAATTTTTCTGCCGGCCGAAACCTAAGAATTTTTGCTGAATAAATTTAAGTTTTGAAAAACGTTTACAAATTGTTTCTGTATGATCGGTAGAATAGCTGTCTACAATAATAATCTCATCTGCCAAACCCTCAATTGAGGATAAGGTTTTTTCAAGAATCCTTTCTTCATTGAACGTTATAATTGCAACAGAAAGTTTCATAAGGTACTCACTTTATTGTTGCAAAAATACAGTTTATTTTCAGATATTGTTATGAATACTGTTCTTTCAGGTATTCATATGTTTTGAAAGATGTTAAAGCGCTAAAATAAGAAAGTATAAATCCTTTTTTGCCATCCAGAATTCCTAATTTAAGAATATACATTTTGAAAAAATTAAAAGCACTTTTCCCTATTTGCTTAAAAAAACCATATTGAACATGCTTTTCGTGTAAATCTTTGGCTTTGAGATGAGCGTAATGCAATATTTTTCTATAATAGGCTTCGTAGGAATCAAAAGAGTAATGTAAAAGATAATTATGAAGAGTTCCTGAGCTTTGGATATTACTTAAGCCTTCATGCACTCTTTTAGTATCATCGTAATGTCCTACTTCCTTTTTAAAAAGACGTATATTCTTATCATTACGGGTGCCGGAGAAATTGACTGGTTTTTTCATAAAGAAAAACTTCCTTTTGAAAAAATACGCATCCTTTGCATCTGTTTTTTTTATTTCTTTCTTGATCTCATCTTTCAATGCATGAGGTATTCTTTCATCTGCATCTAAAAATAAGATCCAATCATGGCTGGCGTACGTAAGGCACAGATTGCGCTGTTTCGTAAAGTCTTCAAATTTATTTTGAAAAATTTTTACCTGAGGAAATTTTTTGCGGATAATTTCAAGTGTTCTATCTGTACTAAATGAATCAAGAACAATAATCTCATCAGCAAATTCGAGTGACTTTAAGGCACCCTCAATATTTTTCTCCTCATTGAACACGATCATCAGTGCGCTCAGCTTTATATCTTCCATTCGTTATTATTTTCATTTTTTTAGATCATAATAATTTCAGGAAGTTAAACAATCGTTTGTTGGGTTTTGCTTATAAAAATATAACACTCTGAATAAGAGTGTTATATTTTTATATTTTTGTGGTATTATTTTTTAAATTCGAGGAAAGTTTTCTCAATAATTTTCACACATTCGTGTAATTGCTCCTCAGTAATCACCAATGGGGGAGCTAATCTGATGATATTTCCGTGGGTAGGCTTTGCCAGCAATCCGTTTTCTTTTAATTGTAAACAAAGATTCCATGCTGTAGAACTTTCAGGAGTATCGTTGATGATAATCGCATTCAGAAGACCTTTTCCTCTTACTTTCGCGATAAGATCAGATTTTCCTATTAACTTTTCGATTTCAGCTCTGAAGATATTTCCTAAATTTTCAGCTCTTTCTGATAAGTGTTCTTCTGCAACCACATCTAAAGCTGCAATGGCTACTGCACAAGCAATAGGGTTTCCTCCGAATGTAGAGCCGTGTTGTCCCGGCTTAATAACATTCATAATAGCATCATCAGCTAAAACTGCAGATACTGGGTACATTCCCCCTGAAAGAGCTTTTCCTAAGATCAGAATATTGGGTTGTACATCTTCGTGGTGACATGCGATCAATTTTCCGGTTCTTGCGATACCCGTTTGAACTTCATCAGCGATAAAAAGAACATTATGTTTTTTACAAAGTTCAGAAGCTTTTTTCAGGAAACCTTCATCGGGAACATATACTCCGGCTTCACCCTGGATAGGTTCCACTAAAAATGCGGCAATAGTTCCGGCTTCTCTATTCAGAATTTCTTCTAAAGCAGGAATATCATTATAAGGGATTTTAATAAATCCTGGAGTAAACGGTCCGTAATTTTGGTTGGCATCAGGATCATTAGAGAAAGAAACGATAGTGGTGGTTCTTCCGTGGAAATTATTTTCGCAAACGATTATTTTCGCAGCATTTTCTGCAATACCTTTTACTTCGTAGCTCCATTTTCTGGCTAATTTTACAGCCGTTTCCACAGCTTCAGCTCCGGAATTCATTGGAAGTACTTTATCGAAACCGAACAGGGTAGTGATTTTCTGTTCATATTCTCCTAATTGAGAATTGTAAAATGCTCTTGACGTTAAAGCAAGCTTTTTGGCCTGCTCTACTAATGCGTTAACAATTTTAGGGTGTGAATGTCCTTGGTTTACAGCAGAATAAGCAGAAAGAAAATCATAATATCTCTTGCCTTCTACATCCCAAACGAAAACGCCTTCGCCTTTGTCTAATACAACGGGAAGAGGGTGATAGTTGTGTGCTCCGTGTTTGTCTTCAAGGTCAATGAAATACTGTGAATTTTTTACTGTTGCTGTTGACATATATTTTGGTTTTCTACAAAGTTATGAATTTGTATATGATTTTCTGTCTTAGAAATATGAAATAATACAAGGTTCCGGCTATCAAATTGATGGATTGAGCAATGTTCTGTAGTGAGGCAGGAGAGATTATCTTTTCATATAAGTGTAAAAACAATCATATTAAAATGCGTATTCAAGGTTTGAATTAAAATTCTTTTTAAGGTCGGTTTATAATAAAAAAACGGCCTCATTTGAGGCCGCTTTCAATATATTGCTAGATGATAATCTTAGTGGTTATCATACTTTCTATCCATTACAAAACTCTCCATGAATTTTGTAGTATAGTTTCCTGCAAGGTAATCTTCATCATCCATCAGCTGTCTGTGGAAAGGAATAGTTGTTTTTACTCCCTCAATATAGAATTCTTCTAACGCTCGTTTCATTTTTGCAATCGCTTCCTCACGGGTTTGAGCCGTAGTGATCAACTTAGCAATCATTGAGTCGTAGTTAGAAGGGATGGTGTATCCTGAATATACGTGAGTATCAACTCTGATTCCGTGTCCACCAGGAATGTTTAATCCTGTAATTTTTCCTGGAGAAGGTCTGAAATCAGCATAAGGATCCTCAGCGTTAATTCTGCATTCAATTGAATGTAACTTCGGATAATAGTTGATTCCTGAGATAGGTGTTCCTGCTGCCAAAAGAATCTGCTCTCTGATTAAGTCATAATCAATAACCTGTTCAGTGATCGGGTGTTCTACCTGGATTCTGGTATTCATTTCCATGAAATAGAAATTTCTGTGCTTGTCTACCAGGAATTCAATCGTTCCTACTCCTTCATATCCAATGAATTCTGCTGCTTTTACAGCGGCATTACCCATTTTCTCACGAAGTTCGTCAGTCATGAATGGAGAAGGCGTTTCTTCCGTTAATTTCTGATTTCTTCTCTGTACAGAACAGTCTCTTTCAGAAAGGTGGCAAGCTTTACCGAATTGGTCTCCTGCAACCTGAATTTCAATATGTCTAGGTTCTTCAATCAGTTTTTCCATATACATCCCTCCGTTTCCGAAGGCTGCTACTGCTTCCTGAATGGCAGATTCCCAGTGTTCTTTAAGATCTTCTGCTTTCCATACGGCTCTCATCCCTTTTCCACCACCACCAGCTGTTGCTTTGATCATCACAGGATATCCTGTTTCTTCAGCAGTTTTCACAGCGTGTTCGTAAGATTCGATAAGACCTTCAGAACCAGGTACACATGGTACGCCAGCTGCTTTCATGGTTGCTTTAGCGTTAGCTTTGTCACCCATTTTTTCGATCTGTTCAGGGGATGCTCCAATGAATTTGATGCCATTTTTCTGGCAGATTCTGGAGAAGTTCGCATTTTCAGATAAGAATCCGTAACCTGGGTGGATGGCATCAGCATTGGTAATTTCTGCTGCTGCAATGATGTTAGGGATTTTAAGATATGAGTCTTTACTCATCGCAGGACCAATACATACCGCTTCATCAGCAAACCTTACGTGAAGGCTGTCTTTATCCGCAGTAGAATATACTGCAACGGTCTTGATTCCCATTTCTTTGCAAGTACGAAGAATACGCATTGCAATTTCGCCACGATTGGCTATTAATATTTTTTTGAACATCTCTTCGAAAATTTTAAATTATAAATTTTGAATTTTAAATTATTTTAAATGAAAAAGATTCATCTAAAATTTATAATCTTTAATCTAAAATTCCTTAAGATGGGTCTACTAAGAATAAAGGTTGGTCGTATTCTACCGGAGTAGCGTCGTCTACTAAAATCTTAACGATTTTTCCGCTTACTTCAGATTCAATCTGGTTGAATAATTTCATTGCTTCAATTACACATACGATTTTTCCGTTAGAAACTTCGTCACCTACATTTACAAATACATCTTTATCTGGAGATGGTTTTCTGTAGAAAGTACCGATCATTGGAGACTTGATCGTTATATATTTACTGTCATCAGATGCAGCATCTGCTTTCTCAACAGGAGTACCTGAAACAGCCGGAGCTTGTGCAGGAGCTGCTGCTTGCTGAGGCGCTGTATGGTAAACTGCAGGCTGTGCATATGTAACTTCGCTTCCAGCTAATGGAGTTTTAATAGTGATTTCGAAATCTTTAGTTTTATATTTTACTTCTGAAACTTCAGCCTTAGATACAAACTTAATAAGATTTTGTATGTCTTTAATGTCCATAAATTTGATATTTGATTTTGGGTCAAAGATACCAAAAAAACACAAAAAACAACAAAAAACCGTCTAATTTTATCAAAATTGGACGGTTTTTGTATTAAAATGAGTCTTTTTTGAAAATTTGACTCTTAGTTTTCTTCAGTAGTTGCTACTTCTTTTTCCAATACTACTTTACCTCTGTAGTAAAGTTTTCCTTCATGCCAGTGAGCTCTATGATAAAGGTGAAGTTCACCTGTAGTTGCATCTTTTGCTAATTGAGGAACTACAGCTTTGTAATGCGTTCTTCTCTTATCTCTTCTTGTGGACGACTGTCTTCTCTTTGGATGTGCCATTTTGTAATAACTTTATTTAATTTGATGAGCGATGAGATGTATCATCTCATCATATTTAAATTATTTTTAATTTTTATCTCTTAACTTCTTAAGTGCCTCCCATCTTGGGTCACTTTTTTCTTCCTCTTCTTCCACCTCTTCAATATCTTTTGAACTGAATTTTTCAAGAATCTCCAGATCTTCATCACTTACGTTAGGTGAAACCTTTTTCATAGGAATGGAAAGGGCCACGTTTTCGTAAATCAACTGTGCGGTATTGAAAGCATGATCTCCGATAGGAATGGTGATTACATCCTCATCACTATCATCGTATTCTTCTCCAAACTTTACCAGAACATTGATTTGGTTTTCAACAGGATGCTGAAAATCTTCGTTTGTAATATCACAAACGAGGTCTACAGTACCTTCTGTTTTAATTTCAAATTCTAAAAAAGTAGTATGCTTATCTAATAAAACATCTGCTGTAATTTTAGGATTTGTGAATTCTTGCTCGGTGTCAAATAATTGAAAGAACGATTTATCTATCTCAAATTTGAACTGGTGCTTTCCGTTTTTAAGTCCGGGAAAGCTTACGTCGTAGTTTCTTAACTTGTCCATAAAATGAGTGTGCAAAAATATGCAATTTTTTTAAAATAACAAATAATTTCTCTAACAAATTAATTTAAAATCTGTTTTAATGATTTATGCATCAGTTTCATCTGGCAGATCTTCGTCAATTCCATTGTCTACAACCATTTTTCGCGGTTGCATGCGATTGGCCATAAGATCGTTGTATTCACTTCTGTTCTTGAAAATTTTAATAGCAGTGAAAATAGCTTCCATAAAACTCTGTTCATCGGCAACGTTTTTTCCTGCAATATCATAGGCTACTCCATGATCCGGAGAAGTTCTGATAAAAGGAAGTCCCGCAGTATAATTTACACCTTCTTCATATGCTAATGTTTTAAAAGGAGCCAAGCCCTGATCATGGTACATGGCTAAAACAGCATCAAAACTTCTGTATTTGCTCGGCTGGAAGAAGCTGTCGGCAGGATATGGCCCGAAAGCTAAAATTCCATTGTCTGAAAGTTCTTTGATGGCAGGGCCTATAATTTCTATTTCTTCAGTTCCAATCACGCCGCCGTCGCCGGAATGTGGATTTAATCCTAAAACAGCAATTTTCGGTTTCGAAATACAGAAATCCTCAATTAAAGTTTGGTTAAGAGCCCTGATTTGCTTTTTGATCTTCTCTTTGGAAATATTTTCAGCAACCTTTGCAATAGGAATATGATGGGTGGAGACTGCTACTTTCAGATCTTCAGTCACCAAAAACATTAGTCCTTTTTTGTCAAATTTTTCTTCAAAATATCCTGTGTGACCAGCATGTTTAAAGCCCATCTTCATCATTTCGTCTTTGTTGATAGGAGCGGTTACAAGAACATCTATCTCTCCTTTCATTAAAGCTTCGGTTGCAGCTTCCAGAGAATCAATGGCCATTCTGGTGGACTCTTCAGTGGGTTTTCCCAATTCTACATTCACATTGTCCTTTACAAGATTGATCATATTGAGTTTTCCTGCCTGCGCCTGAGAAGCCTCATTGATGTAGTTGAAGTTCAGATTAATCTTGAAAATATTTTTCTGATAGGTGAATAGTTTTCCAGAACCAAAAATAACAGGAGTAAAAAAATCGGTGATGGTTTTGTCTTTCAGGGACTTTATAATGATTTCCGGGCCGATGCCATTGAAATCACCAATTGAAATTCCTACTCGTACTTTATGGTTTTTTGGGCTCATTTTGATTATCTTTGAAGATTATAATTTTACAAATTTAGCAAAAAATAATATGTTCACAGGAATTATTGAAGCAGTTGGAGTTATTGAAAAGATTGAAGAAAAAGGAAGCAATATCGATTTCACTTTAACATGCCCTTTTACGAACGAGTTGAAAATAGACCAAAGCCTTGCCCATAACGGCTGTTGCTTAACAGTGGTGGAGATTAAAGGTGACCAATATGTCGTAACAGCAATCAACGAAACCTTAGAAAAGACCAATCTTGGAAAATGGGAGACGGGAAGCGTGGTTAATCTTGAGCGATGCATGAAAATGGACGGAAGATTAGATGGCCATATTGTTCAGGGGCATGTTGATAAAACAGGAGAGGTTACCGGGATTGAAAATAAAGACGGGAGCTATTTTATAACCATTACCTATCAGTCAGATGGCAGTTTTGTAACGGTTCCTCAGGGATCCATTACAGTAAACGGCATCAGTTTAACCGTAGCAAAAAGTGAAGATTTTCAATTTTCTGTAGCGATCATTCCTTATACGTGGGAGTTCACCAATATGCAGCATTTGAAAATTGGAGATCAAGTTAATTTGGAATTTGATATTATTGGTAAGTATATTGCTAGGTTAATTAATAAACAGAATGGCAATTAGTAAATACAAAGGATATAGCTTAAGAAACCGGGTCTTTTTCGGTTTCTTACTGGTATGTTTTTTAAGTGTTGTCGCTACTTCGCTGGTTCCTTATTTTGTCCTGAGAAAAAATTCAATGCAACAGAGCAGTATTGATATGCAGGAAAAGACCAACGCAGTAATGCGGTATATGGATTATGCCGTAAGCCGTACGCTGGTTGAGACAAAAGATCTTCCAAAAGTTTTAGAAAATAAAATCTTCGAAATAGCAGATATTAATCAGCATGATATTGTTATTTATGATTTGTCCGGCAAATATCTGCTTTCGAATAAGGATAAAAACCTGATTGAGCAGAAAGTAATTCCTGTCAGTATTGTCAATAGGATTTTAGCGACGGATGCTCGGGTTGATATCAAAGGATATGACAAAACGAAAGATGCAGGACTTACTTCATCTTATCTGCTCTTAAAAAACAATGAGCTTGAACCTATCGGGATCGTATATATTCCTTTGTATCATAATGAATCTGCCTATCTTGATGTTCTTCATCAATACATAAAATACATTCTTTTAGTCGATATATTTTTGATTCTGTTCAGTATCTGGATCAGCTGGGTGACGTCGAACAGTCTTGCGAAAACAATCACGAAGTTTTCTGATATGATTACCCGTATTACCTTGTTTGAAAATGAAATGCGTCCTATCAGGTACTATAAAAATGATGAATTGAATGCTTTGGCAAGGGCCTATAACAGGATGATTCTCCAGATTCAGGATCAAAAGGAAAGATTGCGTTTCAAGGCATCTGAAGAAGCGTGGCGTGAAATGGCAAAGCAGGTAGCCCATGAGGTTAAAAACCCGCTTACCCCGATGAAATTGACCATTCAGAATTTCGAAAGAAAATTTGATCCCGAAGATCCAAATGTAAGAGAAAGAGTAAAACAGATGAGTAAAACGATGGTTGATCAGATAGATTTGATCGCTACGGTTGCATCAGCGTTTTCAGAATTTGCCAAACTTCCCGAAAAGAATAATGAAGTCATTAATTTAAATACAGAAGTCGAAGATATTCTCCGTGTTTTCAATGATGATAGTATTTTCATGCATTCCAATAAGAGTAACATCATGATTAATATGGATAGGATTTACCTTTACAGAATCATTACCAATCTTGTTACCAATGCCAAGCAGGCGGAAAGTGAAGAAAGAAAACTTATTATTAATGTGGATGTAGAACAGCATCAGAGAAGAGTGATGGTCTCCGTTCAGGATAATGGGGTAGGTATCCCGGAAAATATGTACGAAAGGATTTTTGAGCCTAATTTCACTTCAAAAAACAGTGGAATGGGGCTTGGCTTATCCATGGTAAGAAAAATGATCGAGGATTATAAAGGGGAAATCTCTGTAAAATCAGAAGTCGGAAAAGGTTCAACATTCACCATTACACTCCCTACCAATTTATAGTGAAACCTTTTACTTTTAAATATTTCGAAATTACACAGTCGAAAGAAGTCTTCCGCGTGGGCACGGATGGTGTTTTGCTGGGTTCTTTGGCGAATATAGATACAGCTTCCCGTGTATTGGAGGTGGGAACCGGAACCGGATTAATTTCATTAATGCTTGCTCAAAGGAATTCTAAAGCCAATTTTTTGGGAATTGATATTAATGAAGATGCGGTACAACTTACCAGACAGAATTTTGAACATTCTATTTTCGCTGGCAGATTAAAGAATCAGTTACAGGATTTTAAAACATTTGAAACAGAAGGAAAGTTTGATCTTATTGTTTCCAACCCTCCTTATTTCGAGGAATCCGGTTCTGATAAAGATAAAATTGCACGGCAGACTGTGGAACTTAATTTTAAGCAGTTAATTTCAAAATCTTCAGGAATCCTTTCCGAAAAAGGAATTTTTTCCGTTATTATTCCTGCTGATGCCGGCGATGATTTCGTTAAAACGACAACAGAAAACCTTTTGTTTTTACACCGGAAAATTAACATTAAGGGAATAGAACATTCTAATGCAAAAAGAGTGATTCTTGAGTTTTCTTTAACAGAAAAACCGCTTGAAGAATCTGATTTTGTAATAGAAAAAAGTCCGAGAAAATACTCGGACCAATATCTTGAACTCACCAAAGAGTTTCATGTTTTCGGTAAATAATTATTCAAATAATTCTGCGGTATCCAATACAGAAACCTTTCCGTCTTCACATCTGATCGCTTCTCCCGGGAAGTTTTGGATCATATGGTAATCATGTGTTGCCATTACTACTGCCGCTCCGTTTTCAAGAGCTACCTGCTTCAGTAAGGTCATAATTTCGTTAGACGTTTCAGGATCAAGATTTCCGGTAGGTTCATCGGCTAATATAAGATCAGGATGATTTAATAAAGCTCTTGCAATGGCAATACGCTGCTGCTCTCCACCGGAAAGTTCGTGAGGCATTTTATGCTTTTTACTTTTCATATTAACGCTTCCAAGAACTTCATTAATACGATCTTCCATCTTTATTTTATCGCTCCATCCGGTAGCTTCAAGAACGAATTTCAGATTTTTCTCTACCGTTCTGTCTGAAAGCAACTGGAAATCCTGAAATACAATTCCTAATTTTCTCCTAAGATTTGGAATATCAGAGGTTTTCATTTTTGCCAGATCAAAACCCACGACTGCTCCATGTCCTGATGCTAAAGGAATATGTCCGTAAAGCGTCTTCAAAAGAGAACTTTTCCCGGAACCTGTTTTTCCGATAAGATAACAGAATCTTCCTTTTTTGATGTTAAGGTTTACATCAGAAAGAACCGTGAAGTTTTTTTGTGCAATCTTGGCGTGCTGTAAACTTATGATATTATCTCCGGAGATATTTGTATGTGGCATAATTGAATTTTAAGAGGCTATTTCTAAAAAATTTTTTCAGATTTTAAAAATAGAAAAAAGAATCCTAAAGAACGTAAATTTTATTATATTTTAACAACAAAAAATGCCTGAAAAACTTCTTTTCAAGCATGATTTGTATATGGTAACTAAAGAAATTATCTTTTAGCTCTTGCAGAACTAACAGTTAAACTCTTTCTGCCTTTAGCTCTTCTTGCAGCCAAAACTCTTCTTCCGTTTGGCGTTGACATTCTTTCTCTGAAACCGTGTTTGTTTCTTTTCTTTCTTTCTGATGGCTGGAATGTTCTTTTACTCATTACTATATGTTTAAATCGTAATTATCTATTAATTTTCAGGTTGCAAAGATATAGGTTTTTTTATAAGATACAAATTTTAATTGCCTTTTTTTCAAATATTTTAGCATGTTTTAAAAGAGAGAATCAGCAAACACTTTATAGAAACGAAATTCCGGAACCTTAAAAATTATCCTGATGATTTACATAAAAGCTTTATCTTTGGAAACTCAATTTTAAAGAAGCATAAATGTTTACACCGGCGGAACTTTTAGAAATCAATACTCTCCTTACTCCTGGACGCAAAATCGTTATTATTACCCACTATAATCCTGATGGGGATGCTGTAGGTTCCAGCTTGGGACTGAAACATTATCTGCATGCAAAAGGAATCGAGGCGGAAGTTGTGGTACCTAATGATTTTCCTAAGTTTCTGAAGTGGATGCCTGATGCTAAAAAGAATATTGTGGCCGAATACAAAAGAAAGGTTGCCTTTGACTTAATCAATGAAGCAGAGGTTATTTTCTGCCTGGATTTTAATTCTCCTTCGAGAATCGGAATTCTGGGTGACTGGCTTGTCAACGCAAGAGCTAAGAAAATCCTTATCGACCATCACCAGCAGCCGGAACAGTTTGATTTCGTATACTCTGATACCGTTATCCCGGCCACCTGCCAGATGATCTACCATTTTATCGAAGCGATGAATGATGAACATTTGGTGAATAAAGATATTGCTGAATGTCTTTATACGGGAATTATGACCGATACCGGTGGTTTCCGTTTCCGCTCTACAAGTGCTGATACGCATAGAATTATTGCCAACCTTATCGAAAAAGGGGCTGATCCTTCTGTGATCACATCCAATACCTGGGATACGAATACGGTTTCCCGTCTTCATTTGCTTGCCCTTATTTTAGGACGAATAGAAGTGGTAAACGACGGTAAAGTAGCGGTTCTGTACCTGACAAGAAATGAGTTGAAAGAATATGGCTTCCAGAAAGGAGATACGGAAGGTTTCGTTAACTATGGGCTGAGTATTGTCGGAGTGAGAATGGCAGCATTTTTCATGGAAGACCTGTATGAGGATTTCATTAAAATCTCTTTCAGAAGTAAAGATGATGTAGATGTGAACCAATTTTCCAGAAAATATTTCAGTGGAGGCGGGCACATCAATGCAGCAGGAGGAAAGTCTAATGAGCCGCTTCTTGATACGATTGAAACTTTCAAGAAAAGACTGGAAGGAGAGAATCTTTAAAGATTTTCACACACTTATATTTTACGATACCCTTTATCTTCCAATTCCAGGCAGGTGTATTCATATACCTGCTGAAACATTTCGTCTATAAATTTTTTATTGAAAAGACTGAATTTTGTCATTCTCGGAGGATCTAAAAATATATCGCAATGCTTCACTTTAGAATAGACTGATTTTGCAATAGCCAAATGCAGGATTCTGTCGAATTCCTTCATCAGGCTCATTTTTTTCAGTTCGTCATAGCTTATTGAATTGACATGGGAGGCGATCAGAAAGTCGCATTTGTCAATAATAGGCTCTATAGGCAGATTATCTAAAACACCGCCATCAACATATATTTTTTCGCCCATCCTTATAGGCGGAAGTATAAAAGGAACGCTTGAGGATGCCAGCAACGGATCAAAAAGTTTTCCTTCGGAAAAATAATCTACAATCCCATGGGTCATTTCTGTGGCCGTCACATATACCGGAATTTTTAAAATCTTAAAATCATCTTCCGGAAAATGGTCCTGAAGAAGTTTTAAAATAAAATTCGAACTGAAAAGTCCGTTTTTGGAGAGCTTTAAATAAGACCGGGAAAAGAAAGTGGTAGATTTTACGATTTCCATCATTTCATCCGGGGTTTTCCCGAAAGAATAGAATGCTCCAACGATAGAGCCCGCACTGGTACCCGAGATAATGTGCGGTTTTAAATTGTATTCTTCCAGAGCTTTAAGGACTGCAATATGAGCGATTCCGCGCATGCCTCCGCCGGAAAGTGTAAGACCTATTACTGGTGGTTTCTTTTTAGTGAAAGAGAATAAACCCATTGGCAAAATTGTTCTCTACTAAGATACAAGATTTTTTGATACCTGCCCTCCAGCCGTCTTTATTTCGAAACGATTCAGGCGTTTTCTATCATAAGAATGACGAAAAATATGTTTTTTGGTTATAGCAGTATGATGGAAAGTCTAGAATCTCTTGTCTGATATCTGACATCTCTCTACAACACTAATTTTTTAGGAAGATTATGAAGCAGTTCAGTATTAATGATTGCAGCGCAGATGGCTGGTTTCTCCCAATGACCGTTGTGACCGCAGTCCAGAATATAGGATTTTATATTGGTTCTGTCCGGAAGGTTCTTGATGGTAGTTTCTGTTTTTACTGCATTGTCGTGTTTTCCGGCTATTACTAAAATCTTTGAATCCAGATTTTCCAATACGTGTTTCTTGCCGGTTCTTTCCACCATCCCTTTTACACAGGCTAAAGCTCCCTGGTTATTGGTTGAAAGGGCAGTTGCTAAAGCCGTCTCTATTTTCCCTTCAAGAATATCTCTTTCGTTGGGATTAAAAAGGTTAGGAATGCCCGCTCTTGCATAATGAGCGAAAGAGTCGGTGATAATCCTGTAGCTCTTGATACGCTGATTTTTCTTCTCTTCATCATCGGGAAAATAAGTGGAAAAGAATAAGGTTAAGCTTTTTAAAGAATCAGGAAATTTTTCAGCGAAAGCCAATGATACATAACCGCCCATAGAATGGCCCAGCAGGTGCACTTTTTCTAATTTCTGATGGTCTAATACCTTTTTTACTTCATCTGCCATCAGTTCCATCGTATGAACCTCTGCTAAGATATCAGACTGTCCGTGGCCGGGAAGGTCAATCTTTACCAGCGAAAAATTTTCAGAAAGATGAGGCTGCATATCACTCCAGATTGATAGGTTTTCCATAAATCCGTGAAGCAGTACTAATGTTTCTTTTCCGTTTCCTTTTCGTTCAAAGTTCAGCATAGTTTCAAAGTTCTAACAGTTAAAAAGATTAAATATCTTTTCAAATGTATATAAAAAAAGAGCATTTAAAAAATGCTCTTCTGTATTATTTTGTTAATTCGTTGTATACTTTCTTTTCCCACGGCTTAATATCTGTAATCCCGTAACGTTCCTTTTTGGAGATCGCAATATTGTCTATTACGTCTACAAAATTTTTGTAGTTGGCTTCATCAGTAGGTTTTACAATGATGGTGAAGTTTTCAGGATTAGGAGCTTTTTTGTAAGCTTCAGAAATGATATTTGAAATTTTCACTCCGCTGAAGTCCGTCTCTTTTAAATTCCCTGCATTGAGCTCATTGGCATTGCTCTGATGATAAAATACCCGATTGTCTTTTCCAAGAATAAAAGTTACCTGGTTTTTGTCATTGACTACAGTGGTTGAATGGGGACCTTTTGCAGGCAGTCCCAAATCCATAACATTGGGTTTTGAGAAACTCGCTGTGAACATGAAGAACATGAGCAGCAAGAAATTTAAATCTACCATGGGGGTCATATCAACCTTAATTGTTTTTCTTTTTGATTTCCCGCCTTGCGTTTCTTTTGTAATTACTTCAGCCATAATACATTTTTTTTGGTGTTAAACAGTTGTGATAAAGAGTGAACTGTGAGTCTTTATTTGGAAGAAACAATACAAAGTTTATGCCTGAATTATCAAAATTTTACAAATTGTTTAAAACTATTGATTTGTTGATATATTAATGTGTATTTTGTTTTTAAATTGTTATGGTTTTATGATATTTTAAATATCTATTTGTTATTTGATTGTCATTACTTTGACGTTTTTTTTTACAATTATATTGAATGGGTTTTGATAAAAAAAGGCCTTATCAAAATGAATTGATAAGGCCTGCTTATTTTGAAGATTGAATCTTATTTATTTTTTTTAAAGTAATCCACTCCACACTCAAGGAATTTTTTGAAATCCTCTTTCGGCATATATCCCGATACAGGAGTATTGATTACTTTACCGTCCGGAGTTACCAAAACATAATGCGGCTGGGAATTGTTGTTGAAATTCACCTGTTGGAATAAACTCCATCTATCACCGATTGTTTTTACTTTTTTCACCTGTCCTTCTCCAAGGTCGATCTTGGTTTTTTCTGCTTCAGGAAGCTCTTCCTTATCATCTACATACAGAGAAGCCAGCACAATATCGTTCTGAAGAATTGGTAAAATATCAGGTTCACTCCACACAAATTCCTCCATTTTTCTACAGTTTTCACATCCGTAACCTGTAAAGTCAATCAGGATAGGTTTGTTTTCTTTTTTAGCAATTTCAATCGCCGTGAAGAAGTCATGTTCAGGATGCATTCCCAATATGCCGTCTTTCTCATCATGGAAATAACTAACGTTCAATGGAGGCAGAATACCGCTTAATAACTGAAGTTTTGGACGTTCTGAAGGAATTAATCCCTGAATCAGATAGATTACAAATCCTACTCCCAATACACCCAGAATTTTTCTTCCGATAGAAATTTTAGGTTTTTTGTCGTCATGCGGGAATCTGATCAGTCCGAATAAGTATAAGGCCAAACCTATGGCGATAACAATCCAGATGGCTATGAACAATTCTCTTTTTAAGAAGAATGTTTTAGAAACTAAGTCTGCTTTTGATAAGAATTTTAAAGCCAAAGCCAATTCTACAAAACCTAAAACTACTTTTACCGTATTCATCCATCCTCCTGATTTTGGAAGACTTTGAAGTGCCTGTGGGAATAATGCCAACAATCCGAAAATAATTGCCCATGCCAATCCGAAACCTGCCAGTGCAAAAGTCAGCAACATCGGGACGTTTGTGGAACCTGTAACCGCACTTCCCAGTAAGCTTCCCAGAATCGGACCTGTACAAGAGAATGAAACAATTACCAGTGTTAAAGCCATAAAGAAAATACCGATAATCCCGCCAGCTTCTTCTGCTTTAGAAGATTTATTGGCAATAGAACTTGGTAATGTGATGTCATAATATCCGAAGAAACTTCCTGCGAAGAATATGAATATGATGAAGAAGGCGATATTCAGCCAGATGCTGGTAGATATTTCATTGAATATATTTCCTGCAATCCCGTCAATAATATGGAACGGAACACTTAATAAAACAAAAATAAGAAGGATGAAAAATCCATAGATAAGAGCATCTCTTTTTCCTTTTGCTTTGTTTTTATTTCCTTTTGTAAAGAATGAAACCGTTAATGGAATCATCGGGAAAACGCACGGGGTTAATAAAGCAATCAATCCACCGATGAATCCTAAGAACAGATACGTCCAATAGTTTTCGTCCACTTTCGTTGAGGCTGTTCCGCAATCTGTTAAAGGTTTTTTGAAGTCTAGTGTTTCAATCTTTAATTTTTTAGGATCAAGTTTTGATACTTCCGTAACGGTCGTTACTGCTGTAGCAGGATGTTCTGCAACAGTCTCTACTGTTTTTACGGAATCTTTAATAGCGGCTGTTACTTCAGGGACAACTTCTTCGGGTACTCCTTTTGGGGTAACTTTCTGATTGAATTCTAAGGTATTGGGAGCCAGACACACTCTATCATCACACGTCTGATAAGTGATTTCAGACGTTACATCAGCAGGCTTAGCCGGATCTTTTAATTTGAATTTCTGTTTGAACCCTGCTGCATTGGAATAGAAAACAATCTTTCCACCAAAAGCTTCAGAAAACTCTTCATGCTTTTTACCGGTTTCTGTAAATTTCCCTATCAGTTCGATATTTTTCCCCGAAACTTTATATTCAGTAGGGATTCCTGTATCTTCAGGCAGATCTTTGGAATAAATATGCCAGCCGCTTTCCATCGTTGCATTCAGGACCGCTTCATATTGATTGTTGCCCAGATCATTGATGGTAAATTTAAATTTTACGGGATTTTTTATTTGTGCATTAATTCCTGTGAATAAGAATAACAGAATTAATAAAAACCAGTTTCTAAATTTCATTTTACTTTTCATTAAAAATTTTGAGAATATTTTTTGTTCTCTCATCACTTGCATTTCTCCTGTCCTGTCTGAATGGTATAACGCCAAGTACGGAATTATTGCCGTCAGTAAGGACCCATATTTTTTGCCTCGCTAAAATAGATAATTTTTCGTCCCTAAAAAACTTAGAAACTTTCTTTTTCCCTGAAAATCCACAGGGGAAAAACTCATCGCCATCCTGCTGTCTTCGTAAACGCAGAGGAAAGTGCAGTTTTTCAGCATCAAAATTCCATTCGAAGGCCTTATTGATTTCGTCAATGTCTTCTATAACCTCCTGAATATTGATACTGATTATGTTTTCAGAAAAATTAAAGCTTTCCATCAGGAGAATTTCACCAGGGAGCTTTTTTTCTTCACTTTTAGGAATTAATATTAATTCGTCTTTATGAATAATCAATTGATACTCTTTTGAATAGAAAGAGCTTCCGTTGGCTGCTGTAAAAATTTTCGAAATTTCTTCTTCCTGATTAAAACCATACTTTTTTAAAATTTCAAACTTTACAAAATCGCTTTCCTGATCCAGCTTCTCTTTTGATAACGTTTTATGGTCTTTGTTAAATATACTGAGACCGCTTTCTATCGCTGTAATTTGTTTTTCTACAAAATCTTTAGCCTGATTCAGATAGGAAGAACTCTTTTTAAAGTTTTCCAGAAAATGCTCATTCGTTTCTAGCAGCTTCGGAACAATTTCATTCCGGATTTTGTTTCTTAGATAATCACTTTTCTTATTGGAAAGATCTTCTCTGTATTCGATAGAATTTTCTTCTGCAAACTGATAAATTTCCTCTTTGGTAAAGGAAAGCAGCGGGCGGAGAATATTACGGTCAGCTGCCGGAATTCCGCTGAGCCCTTTAATACCAGATGCTTTTGATAGATGGATAATGAACGTCTCTAACTGATCATTAAGGTGATGTGCCGTTACCAGAAATTCAAGGTTTTCTTTTTCCCTGATTTCTTTGAAAAAAGCATATCGAAGTTCTCTTGCCCAAAGTTGAATGGAATGTTCCGGTTTACGGTCTTGTTCAGAAACTTCATAGAGATGGAATCGAATATGATTTTTCTCACAAAAATCCTGCACTACTTTTTGGTCCAAATCAGAATCCTTACCGCGAAGTTTATAATTGATATGAGCTACCTGAAATTTCAGCTTTTCTTTTCGGGAAGAGCTGAAAGACGCAAATAAACTGAGTAAAACCATGGAATCAGCACCACCGCTCACGGCTAAAAGAAAGGTGTGGTTTTCAGGAGAATTAACCAGATTTTCTAACTGATTTTTAAAACTTGCTTTTTTCAATGGGGATGTTGAGAATTTCTTTTATGCAAAGATAACTCATATAATTCAATTGAATTTCCCTAACTTTGATACGTCTAAAAATGATTACTTATGAAGATTTTTAAAATTGTAGCAGTTTCTGCAATGGTGTTGGGAATGACATCTTGTATCAGCAAAAAGCAATATGATGCTTTGAGCACAAACTATAAGCAGTGTATTGAGAATATTGGGGAAAGACAAAGAGAAATCCAGGATTTAAAGTCTCAAAACTCTGCATTGTCAGGTGAGAATAATTTACTAAAAAGTCAGCATGATGCATTAAAATCATCATTAGATGCCTGTTTGGCAAATACAGGGAAAAGTTCATCAAATATTGATAAATTGGTAGGGGAAATCAATGCTTCCAATTCTTATATCAAACAGCTTATTTCTAATAACGCTAAAAATGACAGTTTAAATTTAGCATTGTCCAACAAGCTGAAAAGATCATTGGATAACGTAACAGACGATGATGTTCAGGTAAAAGTATTGAAAGGGGTGGTGATGATTTCACTTTCTGATAAAATGCTTTATAAAACTGGAGATTACAACGTACTTCCTGCTGCTCAGGAGGTATTAGGAAAAGTAGCGAAAGTGATTAATGATTATGATAAATATTCAGTATTGATTGAAGGGAATACGGATAATGCTCCTTTAAGCTCTCCGAATTTACCAAAAGACAACTGGGATCTTTCCGCATTACGTGGTACTGCAGTGGCTAAAGTTCTTCAGTCTCAGTTTGGGGTAGATCCTGCAAGAATCACAGCAGGCGGACGTTCTGAATACAATCCTAAAGCAACGAATATGAGTGTTTCAGGAAGAGCGGAAAACAGAAGAACAGAAATCATTATTATGCCGAAACTTGATGAATTCATGAAGTTGATGGATATTGCTCCAAAGAAATAATCTCATTGATTTACCATAAAAAATAAATCCCGAAGTCATTCGGGATTTATTTTTTTAATCAGATTAATTCTTCTTTTCTCAGCAGAGAAATGACTCGTTGTAAAATTGAATTGGATATTTCAGGTTTGGTTTTTTTTAAAGAAGAAGCCGCATTACTTTTCAGTACTGCGGTTTTCTGATTCTTCACGTTAATTTGTTTTTCAGCGACGTTCATTGTGTTGATCACTTAGTGTTTTTACCCTTTGTTCTTTGCAAAGCTATGACAAAGAACAGATAAAACATATCCGGGTTTTTACGGTATTTACTATGGGGCTTTCCCTGTTTTATGATCTGATATTTTAATGATCATTCGTCCTTTTTGTTTATATTTAAGTAAATTTGAATCACAAAATTTGTAGAATGAGCTTTTTCGAAGAAAAAAATGCAGAAATGGACAGGTACCTGGAAACGCATGCTTCCTCAGAACCTGAAATCCTGAAGAAATTAAGAAGAGAAACCTACCAGAAAACAACGCAGCCTCACATGATCTCAGGATACCAGCAGGGAAGATTGCTGACGATTGTTTCTCAGATGCTGCAGCCTAAAAATATTCTGGAAGTAGGAACCTTTACAGGATATGCTACCCTTTGTCTTGCTACGGGTATGGCTAAAGATGGAAAAATTACAACATTAGACGTAAATGAGGATCTTGCCTATCTGCCCAGGAAATATTTTGCAGAAAGTGAATATGCAGATCAGATTGATTTTAAATTGCTTGATGCTAAAGAGTTTTTGAAAAACACGGATGAGATTTTTGATTTAATCTTCATTGATGCTGATAAAGAAAATTATGCGGAATATTTCAGACTTATCAAACCGAGAACCAGATCAGGATCTGTAGTGATGTTTGACAATGTTCTGTGGTACGGAAAAGTGTTGGAAGAAAATCCAAAACAAAGATCTACGCAGGTTATTAAGGAACTCAATGATTTGATTGCAAAAGACGAAGATTTTGAAAATCTTATTTTACCTTTGCGGGATGGAGTCAATTTCCTTCGCAGGAAATAATTGAAAGATTTAGCTGGATCTAATTTTTAATCTTTTTAATCGTTCAATCTTTTAATCTATAATTAATGAATAAAGGAATTTGTATTGTTACAGTAGCGCCGGTTCGGGCAGAAAATTCTGACCGGGCAGAAATCGTTACGGAAATATTGTTTGGTGAAAGTGCTGATATTTTGGAGGTAGATAAAAACTGGACCAAAATAAAAATGCATTATGATGACTATGAAGGATGGATGGATACGAAGCAGATCAAACCTGTAACAGACGAAGAACTGGCAAAAAGAAAGATTACCGTGGTGACGGAAGATTTTTCGTCAGTAATTATGAATGACGGGAAAACATTACTGTCAATGGGTTCTGAAGTGGAATTTCCTGTAGTAGCCTCCAGAAGAAGCCATGAGCCTCGCGAAAGTATTGCTTTAGCAGCCAGAGAATTCCTGAATGTACCTTATTTATGGGGTGGGAAAAGCTTTTTTGCCGTAGACTGCTCCGGTTTTACCCAATTGGTGTACAAAATTCATAATATTAAACTTCCCAGAGATGCATCTCAACAGGCGGAAGTAGGGGAGGCATTGACTTTTGTAGAAGAAAGCCGACCGGGAGATTTAGCCTTTTTCGAAAATCCTGAAGGAAAAATTATTCATGTAGGGATTATGCTGGAAAATCAGAAGATCATCCATGCTTCAGGAAAAGTGAGAATTGATACCCTGGATTCCACGGGAATTTTCAATAAAGAAATGAATAAGCATACCCATAAATTGAGGGTTATTAAAAATGTACTTTAAATCATAAACGGATTGAAATGAAAGAAGTGGCTCTTACGATTTTTGATTGTATTAATTTCGGATTGGTTGCTTTTTTATGGTGGTTGACGATAAAAAATTATAAAACCTTGCCTCAAAGAATTCCTGTTCATTTTGATCTGGATGGTAAAGCTGACAATTTTGGAAATAAAGCTTATATCTTTCTAATGCCTGTACTGGGAACGCTGCTTTATCTTGTCTTTATGTACATCACAAGACATCCTGAATCATCCAATTTTCCTGTTGAAATTACAGAATCCAACCAAGAGGCACAGTTTCTTATTATGATGATCTTTTTAAGATGGCTTCTCATGTTAGTTTTATTTATTTTTCTCAATAGCCAGGACCTAATGATAAGATATGCTTTTGATGAAAATGCCAAACCAAAAGCTTCTGTGGGGACTATGTTGTTTTCGGTTCTTGGAAGTGTAATCGTTGTTGTAATTATTGCTGCTCAATTTAAATAACATATCTTGTCCTACTCATCGCATAGAAATTGAAAACTCATCTGAATGTCTTTTTTATATAACATATTTGTCCGCCTTCTCATTCTCGGAATGAAGGTTTTTTCATGGTTTAATGATAAAACTAAAAAAGGCGTTGATGGCAGGAAGCAATCTTTGGGGGCGGTGAAAGCTGCATTTTCTAAAACAGATAAAGTAATCTGGATGCATGCCGCCAGTTTGGGCGAGTACGAACAAGGACTTCCTGTGCTGGAAAGATTAAAAGAAAATTTTCCAGACCATAAAATTCTGATTACGTTTTTTTCGCCTTCCGGATATGAGAATGTAATTAAGAAAAAGCATATCGCGGATGTTGTCTGTTATTTGCCTTTCGATAAAAAAAGTACGGTAAAAGAGTTTATTTCTCAATTTGATACAGAACTATTTTTTACGGTAAAATATGATTATTGGTACAACCTTCTTTCCGAACTGAAAAGACAAAATACCAGAATCTATGTAGTTTCTGCGCTGTTCTATGAAAGGCAGTCATTCTTTACCTCCTATGGGAAATGGTTTGTCAAGCAGCTGAAGGCGGACGTTGACTGGTTTTTTCATCAGACACCCTTTTCCCTGGCTTTGGCTAAAAGTGTTGGTTTGGTGCAGTCTTCGGTAACCGGAGATACCAGATTTGACAGGGTAAGGCAACTCAGAAACCGAAACAATCATGTGGATTATATTGCAGATTTTATAGGAGAGCATAGAGCGATTGTTTTCGGCAGTTCATGGCAGGAAGAGGAAAAGATTGCTGATATTATTTCTCAAAAAAATTATGCCGTAAGGATTATCATAGCTCCTCACGATTTAAAAAGAGTTACTCATTTAAAACAGCTTTTCCCCGATGCATTGCTGTATAGTGAAATCCAGAACCAACAGCCAGAAACCAACACCCAACAAATACTCATTATAGACAGTATTGGCTTACTATCAAAATTGTATTCCTATGCTGATATTGCGGTGGTAGGAGGCGGTTTTCATGAGGCCGGGCTGCATAATATTTTGGAAGCAGCTACTTTTGGAGTGCCTGTCGTTTTTGGAAATCAGTACAGGAAAAATCCCGAGGCCGATGCATTAATTTCTATGAATGGAGGGAAGTCTTTTGAAGACAGGTCTCAGGCATCAGAATTTATTCTTTTTCTACTCAATAATGAAGAAGTATTGGACGAAATGGCTGAAAATGCAAGGAAATTCGTTGACGAAAATCCCAATTCTACAGAGATGATTATCAAAAAAATTCTATCGTAAAAAACCCTGACTTTTTATTTCTTTAATCACCAGATCCAAATGATCAGGAATATTTTCACATTGAAGCCAGTTGAAATCAAAACTATTATTGACACATAACTTTTCGAAATAATGGTTGGTGAAGATATTTTTTTTCAGGCTTTCTAACAGTTCATCAATTTCCATCCAGTAATCTTCATCTAGTTTTTTCGCCAATACTAAACACTTGAACAGTTTATTAATCAGATAGAGGTACAGCTTGTAGACATTGTCAAATCTTTGTCTGCTCAGTTCCTCACTATGTTCAAGAACTTTGTCAATAAGCAGCAGATTAAGGGAGACATCTCCAAATTTATCCGTGGTTATTTTAACGTGTTCCGTAATTTCTGCACTTATTTTACGGATGATGCCTAGGAAATATTTTTGATTTCCAATATAATTACACGCCATAAGAACTTTCTCCTGAACGGTTTCTTCCATGGCATTACGCTTATCATCGGTTGTTTCCTGATCAATAAGTTCAAAATATAATTTTTTAGACAACAGCTTATCTTTTTTCAGCAGCCTGAAAATAAGACGGTCTTTTTCAACAGCGGAAAAATTACTCAATGCTGCTTTAAATTCTTTTGAATATTCCATTAGTTGAAAATTTTTGAATACTTTAAAAATCCGTTGACGGCCCAGTTGGCTGTATAATAGAGAGATTTTAATGAAGAGAATCCCATAAAATCTTTATACACCAGATATTGGTCTTTAATGATGTTTTTTTTGTTTCTCGAAACACTGTTTTCACGCATTCTGTATTTGGCAAGAGTCTTTGGTAAAGGATGCCCTTCGGGGATAACCTTTAGTAAATTCAGCCACATCACATGATCTTCCCGCTTACTTTTGATCGGGAACAAAAATTTCCCAACCCTTTTTGTATCATACATCGTGGAAACCGGAGCAAGCCTGCAGGTTTTTAGAAGATTAGAGAAGGTAACGACTTTATCTGCTACGAAATCTTTTAAAATAGGCTGTAGCTGCTCATCACATCTTGAATAATTACAGTATACAAGTTCTGTATGGTGTTCCTGCATATAATCCGTCATAGTTTCCAGATATTCTGGGTACCAGTAGTCATCAGAATCCAGAAAGGCAATATATCTTCCTTGAGCTCTTTCAAGGCTGTGGTTTCTTGCATTTCCTGCTCCGCCATTCTTTTCAAGAACATGGAGCTTTATTCTCGGGTCATTATATCTTTTAATAATTTCGACTGTGCTGTCTTTAGATAAATCATCAGTAATCAGCCATTCCCAGTTTTGATAGGTCTGGTTCAGTACAGACTGTATCGTTTCCTCGATAAACTCGGCGGAATTGTAGCTGGGGGTGATAATCGAGATAAGGTCTTTCATTCGTGTTTTAAAATTAATTATAAAAATTTTTTCTCGTAAAAATGCCATGAACTAACGCCGACACCAATGACCACTAACATACATATCAATGCCATTACGAAAGGATTATAATCTTCAAATAATCCCAGGGTTGTAAATGTCCTGATGATTGGGAAGTGGAAAATGTAAATTCCATACGTGAAATCTCCGTATTTCCCAAAATTATTTAAGAATTTGAATGAATACGCAATATAAAGTACAATAATGCCGATCATCATCGGAGAAACTAATTTTATATCAAAGATTAAGTCGATCCAAACGGTAATAATAGCGACAATGAAGAGTGGATTTTTATATTTAATAAATTTATCAAAATTAAAATAAATCAACATTCCAGGGATGAAATAACACAGTACTCCCGGAATTTGTTTTGCGATAGACATTTTATGTAATGATTCAAAATAATTAAGATAAACCAGTGATAAGAAATAGATAACAGTTAAGCTGATATTTCTGTATTTATTGTTTTTACCGAAAAGCAAAAATAATAACGGGACGCAAAAATAATAACACATTTCTACCTTGAGTGTCCAAAGAGCTCCGTTGACAGCCTGATTACCAAAAACTCCCGGAAGCCAGGGCGCTTTGAAATTCAGGAAAAGTGAATTCCAGAAAAGATATTTGTACACCTGAGTATTCGTGAAATAGTCATAAAAAGAAAGTGTACTGACCAAACTTAATAATATGGCACATAAAAATACCACCAATAAATAAGCAGGAACAATTCTCAGGATTCTCTTTTTCAGATAACTTTTTAAACTGGAAGATCGGTCGTAACTTCTAGCGATAAGAAATCCACTGACAACAAAAAAACCGAAAACGGCAATTTCTATCGGGCTATGTTCAAAAATTTTGAGGTCTTTCGAGGCGCTTAAGGTTCCCAAATGTCCAAGGAAAACTATAAAGGCGAGGAGAACCCTTAAAAAGTCAAAATTATTTTTCGTTATGTCTTGCATTTGCGTTTGCATTGTTTTGTGCAAAAATAGCTTTTTTAATAAAATATCAAATCTATTCCTGGGTTCAATATTTGTTAATTAAGAAGACTTTTAGGATTAATTGTTTAAAATACATAGAAATACAGCTTTTTAAAATAATTTTCGGTAAAAAATAGTTATATAATTCAAAAAAATTATAATTTTAGCGATTGAAAAATTTGATACATGAAGAAATTAGCATTACTATTTGCAGGTTTATCATTATTTATAGCTACAGGATGTAATAAAGATGACGATACTACAGTTGAATATCCGCTTGTCGGGGTATGGCAGCCACTAAAAGAAGTGGTAACCACGATCGAGACCGGAGAGCAGCCTGTTTCCGATCTGATTACGTATTCTGACTGTCAGAAGCAATCCAGATGGACATTCAATCCTGAAGCAACAGGAAAGAGAACTGAATGGGGAGATTCTGCGACACCTGGACAATGTGCAGCTTTGTCTCCGGATAGAACTTTTACCTATAATTATGATAAAAGCGGTAAAACAGTACAGATAAAATATCAGGGCACTGTAGAACCTTCAAATGGTAGTATCACAACCCTTAATGAAACCACATTAAACCTTGCCATCAGAGAAAATACGGCAGATCCGGATGTGTATAAAACAAGAACTTATACTTTCAAGAGAATTCCTCAATAAGGAGTAATAACTGAAAATACAATAACAGGTCTCATCTTCGGGTGAGACTTTTTTTATGAAGCGTCTCTTTATAATTAATTCAAAATTAAAGTTCTATTTCTTTTAAAATCATTATTTTTGTGAAAATGGATTTAAAAGAAATACAATTTAACATCCAAAGTCTAACATCTAACATCTAATATAAAGTGTTTTACGATCATCAGCAGATAGAAAAAAAGTGGCAGAAATACTGGGAAGAAAATCAGACCTATAAAACTTCCGATAACACAGATAAACCTAAATTTTATGTTCTCGATATGTTTCCGTACCCATCCGGAGCGGGACTTCATGTGGGGCACCCGCTGGGATATATTGCCTCGGATATTTATGCGAGATATAAAAGACATCAGGGTTTTAATGTTCTTCACCCGGTTGGGTATGACAGTTTTGGCCTTCCTGCTGAGCAGTATGCAATTCAGACGGGGCAGCATCCTGCTGTTACTACGGAACAAAATATTACAAGATATGAGGAGCAGTTAAGAAAAATTGGCTTTTCATTCGATTGGAGCAGAGAGGTGAGAACTTCCGATGCTTCTTATTATAAGTGGACGCAGTGGATCTTTATTCAGCTGTTCCATTCATGGTATAATAAAAATACAGATAAGGCGGAGTCTATTGAAACGCTGATTCAGCATTTTGCAGAAAAAGGATCGGAAGGAGTAAACGCCAACCAAAACGAAGAATTAAACTTCACTGCTGAAGAATGGAATAATGCTTCTGAAATTGATAAAGAAGATATCCTTTTAAATTATCGTTTGTCTTACAGAGCAGAAACAACTGTTAACTGGTGTCCTGCCTTAGGAACCGTATTGGCTAATGACGAAGTAAAAGACGGAAAATCTGAAAGAGGAGGATATCCCGTATTTCAGAAAAAAATGATGCAGTGGAGTATGAGAATTTCTGCGTACTCAGAAAGATTATTACAGGGACTGAAAACATTAGACTGGCCACAGCCGTTGAAAGACGCTCAGGAATACTGGATCGGGAAATCTCAGGGAGCTCAGGTGAAATTTGAAATAGAATATCAGAAACCTGAAGACAAAAATGGAGAATCAGCTCCTGAAAGTCATATTGAGGTTTTCACAACGAGACCTGATACTATTTTTGGAGCAACCTTTATGGTATTGGCTCCGGAAAATTCATTAGTAGAAACCATAACTACTGAAGCTCAAAAGGCAGAAGTGGACCATTATATTGAAGAAACTTCCAAGAAAACAGAAAGAGACCGAATGGCTGACGTGAAAAACGTGAGCGGTGCTTTTACGGGAAGTTATGCAATCAATCCTTTCAGCAATGAAAGAATGCCGATTTATATTTCAGATTACGTACTGATGGGTTATGGAACGGGAGCGGTAATGGCTGTTCCTGCTCATGATGAGAGAGATCACAGATTTGCAAAGAAATTTAATTTAGAAATTAAAAAAGTTGTTGAAACGGAAGAAGATGTTCAGGAGAAATCTTTTGATTCTAAAACAAGTACTTGCGTAAATTCTGATTTCTTGAATGGCTTAAGCTATGAAGAGGCAAAAGCATTGATTATTGATGCTGTTGAAAAGAAAGCCATCGGTCATGGGACAACCAATTACAGACAGCGTGATGCGATTTTCTCAAGACAGCGTTATTGGGGAGAGCCGGTTCCTATATATTATAAGGATGGGATGCCGTATACATTGCCAAACTCTGCTTTACCGTTGGAACTTCCTGAAGTTGAAAAATACTTGCCGACAGAAGATGGAGATCCGCCATTAGGAAATGCAAAAACATTTGCCTGGGATGAAGAAAATCAAAAAGTCGTAGCAACAGATTTAATCGATGACAAAACAATATTCCCGTTAGAATTATCTACCATGCCGGGTTGGGCTGGAAGCTCATGGTATTTTTTGAGATATATGGATCCTCACAATGATGAGGTTTTTGCTAAAAAGGAATTAGTTGATTATTGGGGACAGGTAGATCTTTATATTGGTGGAAGCGAACATGCTACCGGACATTTATTATATTCCCGTTTCTGGAATATGTTTATGAAAGACCGTGGTTATATCAATCAGGAAGAGCCATTCCAAAAACTGATCAATCAGGGGATGATTTTGGGTATGAGTGCTTTTGGATATAGAAGTTTTTTTAATCCTGAGCAATATGAGTTAAAGGATAAAAGTCTTGAAAAGAAAAGACTAAATGTTGTTATTCCTCCAAAATATTTGGAATATTTTAAAAATCCTGATGGTAGAGAAGTTAAAGATGTATCAGTTGTAAAAGAAGAATATTTAAATGATGTTATCGATCAGGTTAAAGAACAAACTGGAATTGATATTGAAAGGTTTAATAGTTTTTCTATTCAAAGATTCTTTATTGATATCTCATTATTAAAAGGAACTTCTGATGAACTAGATATTCAAGAATTCAAGGATAATAAAATTTATAAAAATGATTTTGCTGACGCTGTAATAATTACAGATAAAGGAAAATACATCACAGACCGTGAAGTAGAAAAAATGTCCAAGTCAAAATACAATGTAGTCAACCCTGATGATATCTGTAATGAATATGGAGCAGATGGATTGAGACTATATGAAATGTTCTTAGGTCCGTTAGAGCAGTCCAAACCTTGGAATACCCAGGGGTTAAGCGGAGTCTACGGTTTCCTGAAAAAATTCTGGAACCTATATTTCAATGGTGATGTTTTTGAGGTTTCTGATGAAGAACCTACCAAAGCTGAATATAAAGTATTGCATACCTTAATAAAAAAGGTGGTTTTTGATATCGAGAATTTCTCTTTCAACACTTCTGTATCTTCATTTATGATTGCGGTGAATGAACTTCAGAAAATAAAATGCAATAAGCGCAATATTTTAGAACCATTGGCCGTTATCATCTCTCCGTATGCGCCTCACATCTGTGAAGAGCTTTGGAGTCAGCTGGGACATACCACTTCGATAGAGTTTGAAACATTCCCAATCTTGAATGAAGACTATCTGGTAGAAGACGAAATTGAATATCCGGTGAGTGTAAATGGTAGAATGAAGTTTAAAATTTCACTTTCAGCACAGTTATCTGCCAAGGAAGTGGAGGATTCTGTGATCGCTGATGAAAAGATGCAGCAGATTTTGGAAGGGAAGACCCCTAAAAAAATCATTGTTGTGCATCACCGAATTGTGAATATCGTAATTTAAAAGAAAATTAACATTGGGAAATTAAAAAAAATGAGGGTCTTATTTTTTTAATATTTTAACGTAAATGTTAAAAATGAGAAAAATAAATAAAATATTTGAAAATAATTATAATATCGAAATCGTATTAAATTTTCTTTATCAAAAAAAAGCAAAATGTTTATTTAAGACTCTTGCATTTTAATTAATTTTGCCTTTAATTTACATCCTGTAAAATTTTAAAACAATATAATTTAGTTAAATATGGAAATGAATGTTTCAAAAAATGATGAGCAAGTTGTTGCTAGAAAAGCAGGAGGTTTAAACCCGGCTGTTATTATTCCTATTCTATTGGTTATAGGAATTTGTATTTGGTTATTTGTACTTGGTAGTCCGGGAAATTTTAAAGCTGATCCTAGATTATCTGGAGCATCAGTAGCTTTCTCCGATGTTGAAGGGAAAGAAATGCATCCTCAAGGATTCTTAGGGATGATTTATATGGGAGGTATCATCGTACCATTACTTGTTACATTCATGATCACGGTAATCGTTTTCTCATTCGAAAGATATTTTGTACTAAACAAAGCATCAGGTGCAGGAAATGTAGACAACTTTGTTGTTAAAATCAGAAGCTTATTAAATCAAAACAAAATTGATGAAGCTTTAGAAGAGTGTGACAGACAACAAGGATCTGTAGGTAATGTAGTAAAAGAAGGTCTTACGACTTACAAAGCATTAGCTCATGATACTACATTAAACAAAGAGCAAAAAATGGTTGCTCTTAACAAAGCTATCGAAGAAGCTACTACGCTTGAGATGCCAATGTTAGAGAAAAACATGATGATTCTTTCTACTTTAGGTACTGTTGCAACGTTAGTAGCACTTTTAGGTACGGTAATCGGGATGATTAGAGCGTTCTTCGCTTTAGGAGCTAGTGGAGGTACTCCTGATGCTGCTGCCCTTTCTATCGGTATTTCAGAAGCATTGATCAACACCGCTTTAGGTATTGGTACTTCAGCAGTAGCTATTATTCTTTATAACTTCTTTACATCTAAAATTGATGGATTAACTTATAAGATCGATGAGATCGCAATGAGCATCCAACAGTCTTTTGCTGAATTTCACTAATTCAATTCTTTACAAAAGGATTGTGGTCAATTCAAATTAAATAAGAAGTTTTAATAATTATATAAATAATAATGGCGAGAATAAAACCAAAAAGACATGGAGTAGTAACGGATATGACGGCGATGTGCGACGTTACGTTCCTATTGCTTACGTTCTTTATTATGACCACGCAGTTTAAAAAACCTGATGTGGAGCAGATCAAACCGCCATCTTCAATCTCAGAGAAATTACTTCCTGATGCAAGTTTAATGACTATTAATGCTACTCCTGACGGAAAATTTTATTTTCAGCCGGTAGAAAACGCATCAGAGAGATTAGAGCTTTTAAATAAAATGGGTCAAAAGTATAATATGACTTTTGATAACAACGAAAAAGCTGCATTCCAAAAAGTTCAGTCAATTGGAGTTCCTATGAGCCAGTTGAAAAGCTATTTGGATATGCCGGAAGATGAGCAGAAGAATTTCAAGAGTCCTAAAGGGATTCCTATGGATAGTACAAATCAGCAATTAATTGACTGGGTACAACAGAGTTTAAGCGTTAATCCTGATTACAAATTAGCAATCAAGGGAGACGTTACAACACAGTATCCTAAAATTAAAAGTTTATTTGAGGGTTTAAGAGATATCGATTTTCTTAAATTTTGGTTGATTACGTCACAAGAAGGTAAACCTAATTAATAAAAAGAAATGGCAGAAGTACAAGTACAGGAAAAAGGCGCCAAAGGCGGTAAGGTACGTTCCAAGAAAAATAACCCCAGAGTCGATATGACTCCGATGGTAGATTTGAATTTCTTATTATTGATGTTCTTTATGTTTACTTCAACGTTTAGTAAACCAAATGTGATGGACTTGGGGCTACCGGCAAAACCTAAAAAAGATACGCCGAAACCACCTCCAACTGAAATTAAACTTTCGAACTCTATTTCTTTGTTATTAGGTAAAGACAATAAGATTTTTTGGCATCAGCAAGATAATACATCATTGACTGATCAAAATCTTAATGAAACATCATATGATAGAGAGGGAATCAGAAAGGTAATTGAGCAGGCAAAAGCAAATGCGGCAGATAAAACAAAGTTTACTGTGATTATCAAACCGACTGACGATGCTGTATATAAGAACTTTGTTGATATTATTGACGAAATGGCAATTACAAAGAGCGAGCAATACGGTGTTACCGATGTGAAGCCTTGGGAAAAAGCTATTTATGAAAAGAAAGTAGGGAATTCCGGAACTACGGCTGCACCTGCAACAAAGTAATGTAACCCTAAAATTGTAAATCAATGGCAGATGAAAATATATACAATCAGAATCTTACTTTAGACGAGATTGTATTTGAAAATAGAAATAAGGAATATGGTGCCTATGATATCAGACATCAGTATTCTAAGATTTTAACAAAATCTTTTATTATTGGTACTTCTATATTCTTGGTTTTGGCTTTGTCTCCTTTTATTTATCTTACCATTAAGAACCTTACTGCTCCACCTACAAAGGAAGTGAAAGCAGATTTGGTAGACGTTCTTCAGGAAGATAAAATTATTGAGCAACCAAAAGATGAACCACCTCCACCACCACCACCACCACCAAAAGAGGAAGAGAAAGTAGAGGTTATTCAGAACGTAGTTCCGGAGCCGGTAAAAGCTCCAAAAATTGAAACTCCACCACCGCCAATTTCTAAGCAGTTAGAAACTACGACTGGTTTGCAGAATCAAGAAGGGGTGAAAGCTCCGGCATATGCACCGCCGCCGCCACCACCTTCAACAGGAACTAAATCTACGGCAGCAGAAGTGAAGCCAAGCAACAACCCTAATGAAATCTACAAAGATGTAGACCAGTCTGCAGATTATCCTGGAGGTATGGCAGCATTGAGAAAATTCCTAGGGGAGAACTTTGATACTTCTTTAATGGAAGGAGGAGAAGGGCAGCTTAAAGCAAAACTGAAATTCGTTGTAGAAAGAGACGGAAGTGTTTCCGGAGTTGTAATTGAAGAGAAATCTCCAAATGGCGACTTTAATAACGAAGCAATACGTGTAGTTAAGAAATTGAAAAAATGGACTCCTGCGAAAAGAAACGGGGAGAGCGTTAGATCTTACTATAGCGTTCCGTTTACAATGAACTTTGAATAAAATTAATATTCAAACATATTAAATAAAAAGAGAAGCATATGCTTCTCTTTTTATTTTTTTTGGTATTTTTGTTTTATGATGTTCAAATGGTTATCCTTAGTTACAGGATTTTTTTATATTGTTTTGGGAATTGTAGTTATTGTCTATAAATTCTTCTTTACAATCGTGGAGCCTGCCGTTGCCTATCCTTTAGGTGCGCTTATTATTCTTTATGGTTTATTTAGAATATACAGGGCGATTTTAAAAATTAAAAATTCCAATGATGAAGAATAGTATTAAATATATACTAGCTTCTATCTTCAGTATTATTTCTCTAAGCTGCAAAAAAGTAGATGCTTCTGTATCTTATAATAAAGGGGACCTTACTGTCTTTACTGATGAATCATTTAAAAGTGTCACAGAAGCACTTGCAGATGGCTATATGGCCAGCTATCCTGAAACACATATTAAAGTTACGACCAAAAAAGAAGACCTCGGCTTTGTAGATTTGGTTGATGGTAAAGCTAAAATAATAGTGTTGTCCAGAGATCTTTCTGCAAAAGAGATTAAAGCATACGAAGATAAAGTAGAGCTGAAATTCATACCTGCAAGATTTGCAGCAGATGCTGTGGTTTTTGTGGTTCCTAAAGAATCATCTAAAACAAGTATTTCTATGGATGAAATTACCAACGGCCTTCAGTCGGATGCTAAAGACTTTATTTTTGACGGAACGAATTCCAGTAATTTAAATTTTGTAGCTCAGAAGATAGGAAAGCTACCTAAAGATTTAAAATTCTCAATTATTTCAGGAAATCAAAATATTATAGAGCAATTAAATAAGTATCCAAATAAAATTGGAGTAGTAGGATTGAATACTTTCAGCCGTCCTTACGATAAAACAGCAGAGAAATTAAGAGAGATGGTTAAAATTCTCCCTGTTGAAAAAAATGGAAAACTATATACCGCTGATGTTACCCAATTACGTGGAATGAAATATCCTTTTACGAGAGTGCTTTATTTCTTAACCAACGAAGGTGGATTTAACATAGCCAATGGTTTTATAAGATATTCATGTACACAATTAGGCCAGATGATCGTTGAAAAAGAAGGACTACAGCCTTATAATTTGTACAAAAGAGAGGTGCAAATGCGTTAAAGAAATATAAATTAACATTATACCCCATATAATTACACTATTTTGGTCTAAAAATTGTGTAGAATATAACTCAATTTAGAAAAATATAAAATGAAAGATATAATGAATATGAATGTAAAGAAGATTGCTTTTGGAGCAGCTGTGGTATTTTTTGCCAATTTTGCCAGTGCACAGACGTTGCAGGATGGTATAAACAGTGTGGATAGTGATAAGTATGCACAAGCTAAAACTAATTTTACTGATATGATTGCGAAAGCACCTACTGCAGAAAATTATTTTTATTTAGGAAATACTTTCCTAAGACAAGGTGATCCGGATTACGCTAAAGCAACAGAAAGTTTCAATAAAGGGCTTGCTGCAGACAGCAAAAGTTACCTTAACAAAATTGGTCTGGCAACAGTAAAATTAGGAAAGGGAGACAAAAGTGCTATTGCTGAAATTCAAAAAGTTGTAACTGACTCTAAAGAGAAAGATGCTGAAGTATTGTTCAGAGCTGCAGAAGCTTTGACTTTATTTGAAAAGAACAACTCTCCTGACCTTGCTATTCAATTCCTGAATAAAGCAATTGAAAGAGCTCAGAAAAAAGAAGTTCCGGCTAACTATTACTATACACTAGGAGATGCCTACAGATTGAAAAAAATTCCTGGAGATGCGATGTCTGCTTATGACAAAGCATTACCACTTGCTAAAAACAAAGCATCTGTATACACAAGAATGGGTACGCTTTGGATGGCTGCACAACAATGGAAACTTGCTAAAGAAAGCATTGATAAAGCCGTTGCGGTAGACCCTACATATGCGCCTGCTTATAAAGCGTTAGCTTCATATGACATCAGATACCAGGAGAATGCAAAAGCAACTCAGGATTTGATCAATTATACAAAATATGCCGATGAAGATCCGTATACTTTATTAGAAATCTCAAAACTGTATTTCACCAATGAAGATTATACGAATTCTAAGGATGTATTAGATAAGATTTTTGATAAGATCAATGATCCTATTAAGTTCAAATTAAGAGCATACCAATTGTATGCAGACGGAAAATATGCTGATGCCAAGCAAAATATGGATACTTTCGTTTCTCAGGCAGAGCAGTCAAGAGTACAGCCTTCTGACCAGGGATTACAAGGACTTATTGCTGCAGGATTAGCAAAAACAGAAACAGATGCGGCTAAAAAATCTGCATTAAATGCTGAAGCACAACAAAAAATAGCGATTGCAAAAGCAGCAAAAGATGAGACAATGAAATGGGATATGGAGCTGGCTAAAATCTCTGGAGGAGGAGCTTCTCAGGCTGATGCAGATTCAGGACCTACCAATGCTACTATTGATGCATTGAAAAAACAGGCGGCTGCAGATCCTAAGAATACAGATGTTTTATACAAACTGGCAACTGCTTATCAGGATGCAAAAAACTGGAATGGAGCGATCCTTACATGGCAGAAAGTAATTGTACTTCTTCCAGATTGGGCACCGGCTTATTACAGCCAGGGATATTCTTATCAGCAAGCGGGAAACAATGAAGCAGCTAAATTAGCTTATGAGAAATTCATTGCTACAGTAAAACCTGCTGATCAGGAAGCTAACAAGCAGATTTTATCATATGCATACTTCGCAGTGGCTTATATCAGCAAAACTTCTGATGTAGCTAAAGCTAAAGACTATGTTGCAAAATCTCTTCAGTTAGATCCTACTTACCAGGATGCTGTGAAATTAAATGCAGAACTCAACAAATAATTTAAATTTTAAATTATAGATATTAAAACTTCCCATTCGTAATGTTTGGGAAGTTTTTACTTTAAATCTTATCTTTGAAAATATGAAACGCCCGGAGTTGAAAATTAGAAAATGTGAGAAAGATTATTGGGCGTTCCTGACAAATTAAAAAATAAAAAGAACAGATGAAAACAGATATACTCGCTTTTGGAGCACATCCCGACGATGTAGAATTGGGATGCGGAGGAACAGTCGCCAAAATGGTTTCGGAAGGAAAAATATGCGCAATTGTAGATCTTACCAAAGGTGAACTTGGGACCAGAGGGACCGATGAAATAAGAATGGCTGAAGCAATGGAATCTTCAAAGATTTTAGGCGTGGCAGCCAGAGAAAATCTTGGCATGAAAGACGGCTTTCTTGTTAACTCCGAAGAATACCAAATGAAGATCGTAAAAATGATTCGCAAATACCGCCCAGAAATCGTCTTAGCAAATGCAATTGATGATAGACATCCAGACCATGCAAAAGCAGCGAAATTAGTGTCGGATGCGTGCTTTTTAGCTGGGCTGAGAAAAATTGAAACAGTAGACGAAGGAGAAAACCAGGAGGTATGGAGACCGAAGCATATTTTTCATTATATCCAGTGGAAAGATATCAAACCAGAATTCGTTATTGACATTTCAGAGCATCTTGATAAGAAGATCGAAGCATGCATGGCATTCAAAACACAGTTTTATGACCCGACTTCTAAAGAACCGGTAACTCCAATTGCAACGAAAGACTTTTATGAAAGCTTAACCTACCGCGCACAAGATCTTGGACGTTTATCGGGAGTGGCTTATGCTGAGGGATTTACGTCAGAGAAGCTCATTGCGATGAAAAATTTTGAAGGAATTGTTTGGTAATTAAAAAATCTTCCCTATATTTGCAACCACAAAACGGTGATTGTAGCTCAGTTGGTTAGAGCGTCGGATTGTGGTTCCGAAGGTCGGGGGTTCGAGACCCCTCATTCACCCAAGAAAAGTACACTTTTTATAAGTGTACTTTTTTATTTTACCCCATTGTAAGACTATATTTTTCAGCAATATAGAGACAATAATTTAAAAATTACAGTGCAGAATTTCGTTTCCGATGATTTAATTGGGGCTCACAAGATACAATTCAGCTATTTTTATACTCGTTTAAAGCTATTGGATACCTTCACCTTATTTTCTTTTGAAGCTATTTCCCGCTTTCCACTGCAATCTTTTTTTTCAAAAAAGGATTTCCGCTACAATCGGGGCTAGGGTAGTCTCACTTATTAACTTTCCTCTTCCGGCACCAGACTTCCTGGCATTATCAAAAAAAACAAAATATCTTATCCCAAGCTCAGGTTATTTATCCTCAATCCCTGCCAAACGTCATGTACCACAGAAAAAAAAATTACTACATTTATGCTGATTAACTTCAGCTATGGAAATAAAAGTTACCGTAAAGCAGCTGGGAAAGAAGCATCCCATCCTCTCAGAACAAAAAATTGACATTGAATATCAAGGTACCGATATCTCAGTAAAGAACCTGTTACAATTAATTGTTCAGCAGCAGGTAGAAACATTTAATGCAAAATCATTTGAGTTGGAAGAACAGGATTATGCCAAAATTCCTATGGAAAACTATCTGAATATCCTTACCGATACCGGAAAGGCAGATTTTGGAAGCATTTACCATCAAAAGGAAGCTGATCTTCAAAAGGCGCAGGAAAATGCTGTACAAGCTTTTGAAGATGGCATGTTTGCTGTATTTTACAATGACGAGCAAGTCGAAAGTTTAACACAAATCATAGACTTAAGCTTGCAGCATACATTTGTTTTCATCAGGCTTACATTCCTGGCAGGAAGTTATTGGTAAATTAAAGACACTGAATCTCAAAATACATGGAAATCACAGAAAAATTAGAACCGAAAAAAGCGGTCAATCATTACAGGAATTTACGGAAAGAACTCAAAGACCAAATAGAAACCGATCCGGAATTACAAAATTCACAGCTCAAACTTAAAAAAGAAGTTGCAGAATTAGGATTGTTAATTGTTGGAAAAACCAACTATTATCAGGATTTAACTTTAGGCAGCGAGCGGGCAGAAAAAATTAAAGAACTTGTACACCCAGATATTTGGGAAGACGAAGAATATTATAAACTTTTGGTTTATTTTTTTGGAGATAATGCTGATCTGGTGAAGCATGCCTGGAATAAAATGCCTTATAAAATGTACCAGACAGGATACTACCGCCGTTCATTTCGTGCTCCTAATAATAGCAGATTTACACTGCTTAACCAGTTAAATTTAGTGGGAAATCTGTTGCAGCTTCCAAGTGTCTATTCTTATAATAATGGAGAACAGCACTATAAGCTTACTTTAGAAGAGCAGATCATTTATGACACTGCATTATCTAATAATTCACATCAGTTTTATCTTTGGTCGACCGCAATAGATACGGGAAATACAGCCATTTACCAATTAATTGAAGATATTATTTTCAATAAGCATACCGAGGGAAAAGTATCCCGGAACATCATCAAAGCATTACTCAACAGCGAACAGCAGCAATGCTGGGAATTGGTGGAAAAACTTCTGCTTGCAGCACAACGGCAGGAAGGGCTGCGGCAAACAGTGTTGGAAGCTTTGGATGAAACAAGCATAGGTGCTTTACAGTACATGACCAATGTTATTATAGAACATAAACTTACACGCTTCTCATCCATTGTCCGTTCCATAGATACCTGGACTGGTTTAGGCTGGGATACGGAGAAAGAATCGGTGGTGAAAAATATTGTGTCATTGGCTCATACCTATTTCAATAATCCGGAACAGATTCCGAATGCTGTAAAAAGCAAAAATAATAATGAAGTCTATATGGCGCTTTGGGTACAGGCGGTATGGGATGTGGAAAAAACAATTCCTTATTTACATCAGCTGTTTGATACAGGGAGTGTAGAAAAGAAATGTCTGGCCATAAAGTTCGCAGGAGAAACTCAGGATCCTTATATTCAGATGCCATTGTATTATAAAGCCGTATTGGAGGGTGATCTTCAGGTGCTGGCATTTGCGGGAGAGCCTTTATCAGCATTATTAAGTGCCAATGTAAAATCAAAATTCTTTATCAATAATGCGGATTATCCGGATTTCTTTGAAAAGCTGCATGCGCTGACTCAAAAGATTGAAATAAAGGAAAAGAAGTTTGAAGGAAAGATATTCTCATGGCTGAATGCGACTTTCAATAAAAGCAATTTATATGCTTCCATGTTCTATCTGGTAGGCGAAGATCGCAATAAACTGGATGCCGTACTTTCTTATTTCGATCAGTTTGAGCTTTCCCTGCGTGAACTGTTGACACGGAATATTTTAGAAGATTTCTATTGCTATTCTTATTCCTATAATTTTGAAAAGAAGAAAAAAGCGGTTACTCCATTCCAGAAAGAATTTGCCTTTACCATTATAAAAGACCGCGGGGAATCTCTGGTAGCCTCAGGAATCAATGTATTGCAGCAAAATCCTTTACATAAAGAGGAGGTAATGACCTTCTTTGATTTATTTAAAAGAAAAAGCGGAACCCTTCGAAAGAAACTGATAGAACTTGTGATGCAGCAGGAAGATGGGGTTGTTACGCCATTGGTTGATCAGTTAATGACCCACGGAGACATCGAACAACGAACGGCCTCGCTGGATATTATGCTTCAGCTTCAAAAAAACAAAAGAGTATCTGCCCAAATTGGAAACTGGACTCAGCAATATGCTGAAAAGCTGAAGGTAACGGAAAGAGAGCAGAGCCTTCTTGATCAGCTTGCTCCTTCCGATGATAAAAAAATCCTTTCAGCAGAGAATGGATTCGGGTTCTATGATCCTACTGCAGTCTCAACGTTTGAATTGCCGGTAGTAAAGAATGATTCAGTGTATCTGCAGGCTGTCAAAAAAGATAAATATGGCTTTACGCAATCTCTGGACCAGATTAAAGCAGAATTAAAAAAGTTGAACGATCTTTTCCTGAGCCATAAAGACCATGAATATGAAGCAGAGGAATGGAGTGGTGCTAAAGAAAGAGTCCTGATGGGAAATTCCTTTCGTCAGATCGTTAATAAAACAGAAGGCTTTACCCCTGAACAAATGGCTGAAAATTATCCGCTGCATGAAGTATGGGAACAGTGGTATAAAGATTCAGGATTGCAGCCACGGGATTTGTTTTTATTGACATTCATTGATAATTGTGACAGAAAGGTGTTCAGAGATTTTCTGGATGGCTATGTGTTTTATCATAAGGAGATCATTCCTAACCCAATGAAAGGAAACTATTATTGGGATAATCCGATCAGCAGAATTCTGTCATCACTAGAATATAAATTTGTATTTGCAGAAAAAACAGACTTTTTAATGGATGCATGCAGTACCCTGTTTGCCCATCTTCCTGAGAATATTATCAACTATAAAGGGAAAGATGATAAAGACTATTATTATACCTACAGAGGAAATGGATGGCAGCAATTAGGCTTTTTTGATGTCTTTTTAAGAGCGATCCCTTTAAAGAACCTTACCGATGAGCAGCATATCAAACAGTGGAATTTATACCGATGGATGCAGTATAATGGATTACCTGAAAATATTAAAATCAGTGTGGCTCCTTTCTATTTGTTTTGCAAGGCCTATGAATTGAATATCATTACCAAAGGTGAACTGTACGAAGGAATTCTCACGGCGGAATCTGCTATCCGCGATCTTACCAGAGCCGAATCATATCATCATTATGAAAAATACCTGGAAACATTTCCGTTCCTGAAACCGATCATTGAGGAGATCCAAAATAATTTCCTGGATGTTGAGCTGATTCGTGGGGATGCCAATACTGCCGTTTCCCATTTTGTACAGGAATTTCAAACCATATACGGAATGAATCGCCTGGTACAGCTTCTGAAAGGATTGGGCAAATCCGGATTATATGCCAATTATATCTACAGCTATGGGAATGAGAGCATGACCAAACAAAAGCTGTTTTCCTATCTTTTATCCAACTGTCATCCTTTAGAAAGCGATACACAGGAATCATTCAATGAAATGATGAAAAAGGAGAAAATTGCAGAATTACGTTTGATACAGGCAGCTGTCTATGCCCCGCAATGGCAGAAGCTGATCAGCAGTTATTTAGGTTGGAAAGGCCTGGATTCAGCGATCTGGTGGATGCATGCGCATACGAAAACTACTTCTTATCAGGCACAGAATTCAGGCCTGGAAAGTGAAGTCGCAAAATATTCATCAGTAGATGTTCAGGAATTTCAGGATGGGGCAGTCGATAAAGAATGGTTCACAAAAGCTTATAAAGAATTAGGGAAAGCCCGTTGGGAAATGCTGTATGAATCTGCAAAATACATCTCCGACGGAAACGGACACAGAAGAGCAAGACTCTATTCGGATACGCTTACAGGTGATTTAAAAATTAAAGAAGTTACCGCGAAAGTAAAAGACAAGCGGGACCAGGATTATCTGCGGGTATATGGACTCGTTCCACTCAGTAAAACCAATCCTCAGAAAGATGTATTGAGCCGTTATGAATACATCCAGCAATTTAAAAAAGAAAGCAGGGAGTTCGGTTCCATGAAGCAGTCGAGTGAAGCGCTGGCGATCCGGGTGGCTTTAGAAAACTTAGCACGAAATGCAGGATATCCGGATCCGATCCGATTGACCTGGGCTATGGAAACCCGCCAAATTCAGGGATTATTATCAAAAGATACGCAGGTAACAATTGACGGCGTTACAGTAGGATTAATCATAGAGACTGATGGTAAAGCAGAAATCGTTGTGTTCAGAGACGATAAGCAACTGAAATCCATACCGCCAAAGATTAAGAAAGACAAGGCAGTGGTAGAATTAGGAAATAACCGGAAGATCATGCGTGAACAGTGGACCCGCTCCCGAAAAGGACTGGAAGAAGCGATGATCAGAGGGGATGAATTTCTTCTTGCAGAGATCAAAAATTTATTTGAGCATCCTGTTATCGTAAGGCATTTGGAGAAACTGATATTTATTTCCAGTGATCACAAAATAGGATTCTTTAAAGATGGAAATCTGATAACAGCTAAGGGTGAAATTCAACAGCTAGGAGAGGATACGACCTTGCGTATTGCCCATTGTGTAGACCTACACAAGCATGCGGTCTGGAGTGAATATCAGCATTTTTGTTTTACAGAAAAATTGATACAGCCATTCAAACAGGTATTCAGGGAGTTATATGTACCTACTCCTGATGAATTGCAGGAAAAATCAATATCCCGACGATATGCAGGACATCAGATTCAGCCGAAACAGGCACTCGCATTGCTGAAAACAAGAGGCTGGAAAGTAGATTATGAAGAAGGTTTGCAAAAAGTATATCATAAAGAAGGCTTCCAGGTAAAGCTGTATGCTGCGGCTAACTGGTTTTCACCGGCAGAGGTAGAAAGCCCAACGTTGGAAACGATAGAATTCCATTCATTGAAAGATCATAAAAATATTCCTTTTGAAGATATTAATCCAAGGCTGTTTTCAGAAGTGATGCGGGATATAGATCTGGTAGTATCAGTAGCTCACGTAGGAGATGTAGACCCTGAAGCCAGTCATTCTTCCATCGAAATGAGAGCCGTATTAATGAAAGAAACCGCCAGATTGTTCAAATTGGATAATGTAAGTATTGAAGGCACACATGTATTGGTAAAAGGTAAAATGGCAGAATACAGCGTACACCTGGGAAGTGCTGTTGTTCATCAGGTTCCGGGTAAATATCTGTCGATACTGGCTGTTCAGTCTCAGCATAGAGGCAGACTGTTTTTACCCTTTGCAGATGACGATCCGAAGTCTGCTGAAGTGATGTCTAAAGTTCTATTATTGGCCAAAGATGATGAAATACAGGATCCAACCATTCTTTCACAGATCAAAAGGGAGTATGTGTAAAATAGAATAATGTATCATATAGAGAGAGTATACTTTTAGGAGTGTACTCTTTTTTATACCTATGTAAAAAGTATACGACCACAAATGATCATACTTTTTATACATTTTGCCATGTACATTGCATAAGAATAAAGCATAAAAAAAGCATCTTTTTTCAGATGCTTGTGTTTTTAGATATTCTTTTTTTATTAAACTTCGTCGTCAGAATCTATTGTGTAAGATTTGCTTTTGAAGTCTTTATCATGTTTCTCTGATATAACATCCTCACCCTTTTCGTTAATGATGAAATCTGTGGATTCATTAAACATCTCCTGAAAACTTTTAAAATCTTCCTTGTAAAGGTAAATTTTATGTTTCTCGAATGTAGCTTCTCCATTATCTCCGAAATTCTTTTTGCTTTCGGTAATCGTAAGATAATAATCTCCTGCTTTCGTCTCACGCACATCAAAGAAATAAGTTCTTCTTCCTGCTTTTAACACCTTCGTGAAAATTTCATTTTCATGGCGTTCCTTGTATTCACTCATTGTTAGATATTTTTTAATCTTGTTAAGAACAAATATAAAAGTTTTCTTTTAATCACAAAATTTTTTTTATGATTTATTTAACAATTCAGAATGAAACGGCTAAGCGGTTACAGAATTGGCAATTTCAGTAAGGTTAATGATTTTATCTGCTTTTTGAGCGCTAGACTCTCTGTGTGTGATGATTATGGATGTTGCGTTATGGATTTTTGCATCGATATTTTCCAGGATATTCTGTTCCGTTTCCGTGTCTAACGCCGAAAGGGAATCATCAAAAATGATAATATTTGGGTCTTTAATTAAAGCTCTTGCAATACAGATTCTCTGTTTCTGTCCACCGGAAAGCATAACGCCACGTTCACCGACCAGTGTTTTATACTCGTCTTTAAACTCTATAATGTTTTTATGAACGTCTGCAATCTTAGAATATTCTACCACTTTTTCATGAGAAGGGTGGTCGATCGCGAAACCAATATTGTTTTCAATAGAATCAGAAAACAAATAACTTTCCTGGGGAATATATCCGATAAAGTTTCTATAATTATTTAGATTATGATCCTTCAGGTTTTTACCGTCGATTAAAATTTCACCTTCTGTAGGATCAATTAGACGGCAGAGTAACAAGGCAATGGTTGATTTTCCACTTCCTGTTTTACCCATAATCGCGAGAGACTGTCCTGCATCAATCTTAAAGCTTAGATTTTCCAGTGCTTTGATTCCTGTATTAGGATACGTATAAGAAACATTTCTAAACTCAATGCTCCCTTTGATAGGAGAATTGTCTGAACTTGTATTGACGATGGCAGACTTTTTATCCATGAATTCATTGATCCTCTGCATGGAAGCCTCTGCTCTCTGGTTCACCGAAGTAACCCAGCCTACCATAGAAAATGGCCAGATCAGGATGTTGATGTACATAAAGAAATCGGCAATTTTACCTACGCTTAACTGTCCGGCAATATATTTTTGTCCGCCAATTAAAATAACGGCAACATTTAATAATCCGATAACGAATAAAATAATCGTAAAGAAATAGGCTTCGGTTTTAGCCAGATCCAACGCTTTATTTTGATAATCAGTAACTTTTATCCCGTAATTTTTTTGAATATATTTTTCTTTGGCGAAAAATTTCACCACCCGGATTCCCGAAAAACTATCCTGAACGAAAGTCGAAATAGCAGACTGGCTTTTCTGCATGATCTTAGACTTTTTGTTGATGATCGAACTTACTTTGAAAATAATATAGGATAAAATAGGCAGGGGAAGCAACGTCCATAACGTCATGGAGGCATCCGTCTTCACCATATAGATACTGGTAATGACTAATAATATGACCAGGTTGACCACATACATAACTCCGGGCCCCAAATACATTCTTACCGCCACCACATCTTCACTTAACCTGTTCATTAAGTCTCCAATAGTCGTTTGCTTATAATCGGTAAGAGATAAATCCTGATAATGTCTGTAGATTTTATTTTTCAGTTCATATTCAATTCTTCGTGAGGCAACAATAATGGTCTGTCTCATCATGAACGTGAAAAATCCGGTTAAAAGCGAACAGCCGACAATAATAGCAACATAAATTAATACCTGTTTGTTAAAGCCCAAATTCCCGCTTTTAGTAAGCTCATCTACGGACTTTCCTACAAACTGAACTTTATATATATTGAAGAAATTACTGGCAATAATAAATAACAATCCCCAAAACAATAATAGTTTATGTTTCCAGAAATAGGGGTTTAGAGTTTTTAGCGCTTTCATAAAGTTTTGCAAAATTACAAAAATAGAAGCAGACTACGAATTTCATAAATTTTAAATTTCGTATCTTTGCCCCCATAAAAAAGCTCTTTGAATGTTAGGAAGAAGACAAATCCGTGAAAAAGTGGTAGAAAGCGTGTATTCATACTACCAAAATCCTATAAAGTTTGATGTTTTAGAGAAAAATATGTTCTCTGGAATAGAAAAAATCTATTATCTGTATATCTATCAGCTCAACTTTTTGGTTGCTCTTAAAGATCTTGCAGAACATCAGATCGAAATTGGTAAAAACAAATACATCAAAACTGATGCGAATGTAAATCCTAATCAAAAGTTCATCAACAATCAGGTACTGATCAAGATAGAAGAAAATCCCGAGAGATTGTACTTTACAGGTCAGCACAAACAGTTGAAATGGGATCTTCATGATGATTTATTGGTAAAAACATTCCAAAGAATCACTGCAGGAAAACGTTATCAGGACTTTATGAAAGAAGATGGGTATTCTTTTGAAGAAGACCAGAAATTCATTGGAAAGTTGTTCTTAAGATACATTGCTGAAAATGAGGATTTTCATGATTATCTGGGAGATAAAGAGCTTACCTGGTATGATGATATTCACATTTCAAATTCAATGGTTCAGAAGACAATAGGCTTCCTGAGAGAAGATGAGGAGAGCAGAACTCTGATCAAGATGATTAAAGATGAAGATGATAATGACTTTGCCGGAAAACTTTTAAGGACTACCTTAAATAACTGGGAAAGCAATGAAAAGAAATTATCTGAAAGATTGGAAAACTGGGATCTGGAAAGAGTTGCTTTAATGGATAAGGTGATTTTAACCACTGCCATTACGGAACTTGATCATTTTGCTTTGACTCCTTCAAGAGTAATTATTAATGAATATATAGAAATTGCTAAAGTATTTGCAACAGACCGTTCAAATATTTTCATCAATGGAATTTTAGATAAATATTGTAAAGATCAAAATAGAATTTAACATGAAAAAGACGTTATCAATTATCGCTTTGTCTATTATAGGCTTTGGTTTAGTTTCTTGCAAAAAAGAAAATAAAGAAGTTCAGGGTGCTGATGCTGTACCTACAGATTCTACTGCTGCAGCTGCAATGCCTGCAACCACTGATTCTACAGCTGTTCCGGGAACCACTGCTGTTGCAGCTCCGGTGAAGTCTGACCAACCTTCTACATCGATTGCTTTATCAGAAAGCAACTTCGATTTTGGAAAAGTAAAAAAAGGAGATAAAGTACAACACATATATGAAATTACCAATACAGGAACTAATCCTTTGGTGATTTCTGAAGTGAAGCCAGGATGTGGATGTACCGTTCCTGATTTTACAAAAGAACCTATCTTACCAGGTAAAAAAGGAAAAATTACCCTTCATTTTGATTCTTCAAACTTTGACGGAAACGTTCAGAAATATGCAGATGTATTTGCAAATGTTGACAAGTCTCCGATCAAATTAACGTTCTCAGCGAACATCCAACCTTAATTCAACCAATATGTTAACAATATTTTTACAGGCAGCGCCAGGAGGATCATCCTCTCCAATGATGCTTATTATGATGGGTGTGATGTTTGTGGGATTTTATTTCCTAATGATAAGACCACAGATGAAAAAGCAGAAGCAGGAGAAAACTTTTCAGGAAACCCTGAAAGTAGGAAGCAGAGTAGTGCTTACTTCTGGTCTTCACGGAAGAATTGCTCAAATCCAGGATGACGGTTTCGTTATTGAAACATTATCCGGAAAGCTGAAATTCGAAAAAGCAGCGGTTTCAAGAGAATTTACTGATGCCCGTTTTGGAGAAAAAGCAGCTAAAGCAGCTGAAAAAACGGCAGACAAAAAAGAAATCGAAACTGAAAAGAAATAATTTTTAGTTTGAAAATATTTAATTCGGCGCGGTGAACTTTGTTCACCGCGCCGAATTTTTTTAGGATAGATTCAATTTCATGATATTCTAGTTTAAAAAAATCCCAGCTCTTAAAATTCATTTTTCATACTCTTCTCAAAATAAAATATCTTTGCGCTATGAATCAAAACAGAAACAAAACCGTTCTCATTCTAGGTGCCAATTCGGATGTGGCTAAACAATGTATTATTCAATATCTGGCAAAAGGTTTTTCTGTGATCGCTGCTTCACGCGATATTGCTTCACTTGAAAAGTTGGTCAGAGATCATTCATTGGATGCTTCAAAAATTAACATTCGGTATTTTGATGCTGTGGATTTTGATTCCCATCAGAAATTTTATGATGAACTTCCTCTCCAACCTCATATTGCAGTATATGCGGCTGGTTTTCTTGTGGATAATGAAAAGGCATTGAGAAATTTCAAAGGTACGCAGCAGATGATGCAGGTCAATTATATGGGAGCTGTTTCCATTCTGAATATCATCGCAATGGATGAGAGCAATACCAACCTGGAAAGAATTATCGGGCTGTCTTCGCTTTCCGGAGTGAGAGGAAGAAAAAGTAATTTTGTGTATGGAAGTACCAAAGCAGCATTTACCCAATATCTGGTAGGATTGAGACAGGAATTGGCTTCAAGAAATATCACCGTCAATGCTTTGGTGATTGGTTACATCCGAACCAAAATTAATGAAGGTTTAGAGTTGAATGAATCTTTAATCATGGAGCCGGATTATGTAGCAAAACATATCGTCAATGCAGGAAATTCGTTTACTATTGTCCCGAATTTTAAATGGAAGATTATTTATACGATTTTGAAAGTATTGCCGGAAAGCTTGGTGGCGAAATTGCCTTAAACTTAACATTATGAAAATATTATTTTTAATTTTTATTTCTTTCTCATCTTTAGCTTTTTCACAGCAATACATTGAATGGAATGAACAGCAGAAATTATCATTAGATGATTTTAAAGGTGAAATTGGAATTAGTACAGCTGCTGCAGTTTCAGCTGTAATCATTAATTATAAAATTATATCACAATCAATTTGGACAGGAAAAATTAAAATTAAAATATTTGCAAATTTTGATAAATCATCATCTTGGGTTAAGCCTGAGTTTAAGTCTCTGCAACTTTTAGCTCATGAGCAAGGCCATTTTAATATCACTGAAATCTTTTCGAGAAAATTGCAAAAAAAAGTGGATAAAGAGATAAAAGGTTCAAAAGATTTTTCACAAAAGTTCCAAAAAATGTATGACGACCTGTATGACGAACATTTTCTTTTTCAGACTAAATATGAAGTTGATACTGATAATGGCCGAGATGTTGAAAATCAAGAAAAATATAATAAATTAATTGAAGAAATGCTTAGTTAGTTTTTTGTTGCAATAGCTCCAATGCTTTTATCATATCAATTCCCTTACCCAGAACAGGTTTAAACAAATCTCCTTTTTCTTTAATTCTTTCAAGTGCATTATGAATCGTAAAATCTGTTGGCAGCAAACCTGGTTTTAGCTCCTCCCATTCCAACGGCATTGAGACAGAAGCTCCTTCTTTAGGTCTTATGCTGTATACACTTGCTAATGTTTGTCCCGATCTGTTTTGAAGATAATCGAGATAGATTTTCTTGTCATCTCTTTTCTGCAGGCTTCGTTCGAGTGTAGTGGTTTTCGGGAGTCTTTCATTCACCTGTTTCATCAGAATATGAGCAAAATCTTTTACCTGGTCAAAATCGTATGTTCCACCCATCGGAATATAAATATGGATTCCTGTACTTCCTGAAGTTTTGCAGTAACCTTTCACTTTAACAGACTGTAGAACTTCATTCACCTGAAGAGCTGTTTCTATCACCTCATCAAACGTATTTTTTTTGGATGGATCGAGGTCCAGTACCAGATAATCCGGATGTTCCAAATCCGGAAGCGAACTGTTCCACGGATTCAGGTCAATACAGCCCAGATTGTTGAGGTAAGCTAATGTTGCCTTATCATTACAAATAATATAATCAATGTACTTATCAGTAGATTCAGAAAATACTTTTGTGGTTTTTATCCAGTCAGGAGTATTTTCGCCTGCATCTTTCTGATAAAAACCGGATTCTTCAATACCATTGGGAAATCGGTTTAAAGATAAAGGCCTGTTTTTCAGATAAGGCAGAATGTATTCCGCTACAGATTGATAATATTCTATAACATCTCCTTTTGTGATTCCGTCTTTAGGAAAATAAATCTTATCCTGATGTGTCAGCTTTACTGCATGCTTATTCAATGTAATTTCCTTTTCTTTTTCAGCGTTTTTGGTTGATATTTTAGCTTTCATGTCTTTAGGTTTTTCATTACTATCTTCAGGGTTTTTATCTTCACGGATCGCGACAAAAACAGGATGTCGGAAAATGCCGTCTTTCGTAATCTCAGAATATTTAATCTCACATACCAGATCCGGTTGTACCCAGGTTACCGGCATATTGGTTTTTGGAATCGTTTCAAACGGAGCATTTTTTATCACTATTTTTTTCAGCCTCTCATGAAGCAAATTCAGTAATTCTTTATTAAATCCTGTTCCTGTGTGTCCGGCATAAATTAATTTTCCGTCAATATACTTTCCTAAGATTAATGCTCCAAAACCTTCTCTTGAACCTCTTGGTTCTGTAAAACCACAAATAATGGCTTCTTCCATATTCGTGAATTTTATTTTAAGCCAGTCAGTGCTTCTGTGATTTTCCAGATAGAGACTATCTGCTTTTTTAGCAATCATTCCTTCCAGCTCCATTTTTTTCATTTGATTAAAAAAATCGATGCCTTTTTCCGGGATATGATCGCAGTATTTAATAGAATCTGTTTCTACCAATGCTTCTTTTAACAGTTCCTTTCGTTGTAAAAGTGGGATTTCCTCTGTGGAATGTCCATTCAGCCAAAGCAGATCAAAAACCTGATATACTAAGGCTAAATTAGGATTATCCCCAATTTGCTGTAACAGCTGGAAATTCGGTTTTCCATTTTCGTCGTAGGCAACAATTTCACCATCCAGAATCATTTTGTGTTTCTGTAAGCTGAAATCCTGAGAAACTTTTTCAAATTTCGACAGAAAGGAAATTCCGTTTCGGGAATAGAAGAGCGGAACTTTGTGGCTGAGGTCGGCTACCGCTCTGTAACCATCCCACTTTATTTCAAAAATCCAGTCTTCATCATCAAATGCTTTTTCAGAAAGTTTTGCGAGCATGGGCTTGATAAAATTCTTTAATTTTTTTTCGTCAACTAAAGAATTAAATCTTTGAAAGGCAGGTTTTGTTTCTGATGTTATGACTTCTTTTTGCTGCTTTTTAGGCTTTTTTTTTCCTCTAAAAATTTCGTCACCAATGATTTTGGAGAGATATTCTCTTCTGCGTCGTATTTTTCTTCCGCAAAATCATCTTTATGCTTGATTAAAAGCCAGGCATTATTTTCAGCATTTTTCATTTTAACCAATGCAAATTCACCTTTCAGTTTTTTGCCATGTAAAATGAATTTCAGGGAACCGGCTTTTAATTCTTTCAGCAATTCTTTTTCATCCGAAAGCTGAGAGCTTTCATCTAAAGGCTCATAAGTGCCACTGTCCCAGACTTCCACTTGACCGGCTCCATAATTACCCTCAGGAATATTACCCTCAAAATCTTTATAATCATACGGATGATCTTCCACCATCATGGCAAGGCGTTTATCTTTGGGATCCAGTGACGGACCTTTGGGAACTGCCCAGCTTTTCAGAACTCCTTCCATTTCCAGTCGGAAATCATAATGAAGCCGGCTCGCCGCATGCCTCTGAATGACAAAAACAAGCTTGTCTTTACTCTTTTTTGTTTTTCCTTTGGGTTCACTGGTTTCGTCGAACTTCCGTTTTTCGTTATAATCTTTGAGTGCCATTATGATGCATTTTTAGATTTGGGATTTTGTAAACTGGCTTTTAATTGGGCCATCAGATCAATCACTTTGCCTTCTTTTACAGGCTCAGCCTTTTTCGTTTTCACATTTTTGCCTTTGGCTTTCTGTTTGATGATCTTTAACAGGGCTTCGGAATAGGTATCTTTATATACGGACGGATCGAATGTTTCCGACAGCTGGCTGATAAGGCTTTTAGCCATTTTGAGCTCGGCTGGTTTTGGAGCCTTTTTGGCGGGGATTTTAAGTTCTTTGTAATCTCTGATCTCCTGATTGAATCTTAAGCGATTTAAGACTAGTATTTCATCGTTATAGGGGCGGATCATGCCTATAGCCTCACTCTCCCGGAGTACAAAAGTTCCTATTCCAGCCATTTTTGTCTCCTGAAGGGCTTTTATCAAAAGTCTGTATGCATTTTCACCGTTTTTCTGAGGTTCAAGAAAGTAGGGCATTTCAAAATAAACGCTATCTACTTCTGATTCTTTTACAAAATGCTCAATAGAAAGGATTTTAGTTTTTTCAGGAAGTGCTTTGTCGTAATCTTCATCCTCCAGGACGACATATTTATCCTCCATAAGATAAGCTTTGACAATGTTTTTCCATTGTACTTCTTTCCCTGTTTTTTCGTTGACTCTTTTGAATTTAATATTAGAAAAATCGGATTTATCCAGCATGTCCAGATCCAGTTTGCTGGTTTCTGTGGCAGAATAAATTTTAACAGGAATATTCACTAAACCAAACCCAATGGCACCGTTCCAAATTGCTTTCATAGTCTTACGTTTGTAAGAATCAAGCAATTAATGTACCATTAGACGGGCTTTTTATCCGGGTTTTAAAGATTTGTTGTCAATTGACAATTGCTTTTAAAGACTATTTCAATACCTTTAAAATTCCAATAAACAGCAATATGGAAGAACTGTTCTCATACATTAAAAAGTTTGGAATCCTGAATGAAAAAGAGGAATTACTGATTGCAAAAGGCATTCAGGAAATGAGTATCCAGAAAGGAGAAATCTTTGTGGAAGCCGGGAAGATCAGTCAAACCATAGCTTTTGTAAAAGAAGGGGTATTCCGGTCACTGTATTACAACAAACAAGGCGATGATTTTACCCGGTATTTTATTTACGAAGGCCGGTTCATCGGAGATTTTCATGGTTTTGCAGATCAAATTCCTTCCAACGAATATATTGAAGCGATAACAGACGCTACTGTACTGACTCTTGATTTTGATTATTTTAAAATACTAGAAAAAGAGATTGCGGTCTGGCCGGTTTTAATTGCGAGGCTGCATGCTTTTGTTGCTGAAAACAAGCTGAAAGTCGTAAGCACGATGCTCAACCTTGATGCAAAATCCAGATACCTTCATTTTTTGAGCCACTATCCCGGACTGGCTAACCGTGTTCCTCAGGCGATGCTGGCTTCTTACCTGGGAATTACGCCTTCCTCATTCAGCCGGATCAGGAAAAATGTACTGTAAACTCCTTTCTTGTCAAATGACAATTGCCGCGTAAGGTACTTGCAATAGCTTTGTCCCATAAAAAGTAACATATGGATATTGTATTAGGATTGCAGTGGGGAGATGAAGGTAAAGGAAAATTTATCGATCTTATCAGTGAAGGGTATGACATTACAGCCCGTTTTAACGGTGGGGCCAATGCCGGACACAGTATAGAGCGTAACGGAAAAAGAATCACGTTGAAATCGCTTCCTTCAGGGATTTTTATGAAGGGAGAACAAAATGTCATCGGAACAGGGACGGTACTGGATCCGGTAAGCTTCAGAAAGGAAATTATAAACTTACAGGAATTTGATGCCACTGTACAGCCGGAAAAAAATCTGATTATTTCAAGGAAAGTACATCTGGTCCTTCCTACTTATAAGCTTTTGGATATCTTCATGGAAGACAATCCGGAGTATACGACGATCGGAACTACACGAAACGGGATTGCACAGGCATATTCTAATAAGATCTTAAGACAAAATCTAAGGGTAGGCGATATAGAGTCTGCGGATTTTAAAAGCAGGGTAGAGCATATTTTGAAAAGAGATTACCGATTGCTTGCCGGCGGGGATATGATTCTTCCTTCTCTAGAAGAAATCAGCAGTGAGTTTTTTGAAGCAGTAGATTTTTTAAAGAAATTCATCCGTACGGAAACAGAACTGTTTTTGAATACCGCTTTGTCTGAAGGGAAAAAAGTTCTGGCAGAAGGTTCTCAAGCGGCGATGCTGGATATAGACCATGGGACTTATCCATATGTAACTTCTTCTTCCACCATAGCTGCAGGAGCTTGCGGCGGGCTGGGTATTTCACCTAAAAAGATAGGTGAAATATTTGGCATTGCCAAAGCTTATTGTACAAGAGTAGGGAACGGAATATTTCCGACAGAGATTTTTGATGAACTGGGAGAAGAAATCAGAACGAAAGGCAATGAATTTGGTTCTAATACCGGACGCCCGAGAAGAATAGGCTGGCTGGATCTTCCGGCTTTACGATATGCAATTATGATCAACGGGGTTACGCAGGTAATTCTGACCAAAGCGGATATTTTAAGTGGAATGAAATCCATAGCAGTCTGCACTCATTACGAACTGGAGGATGGAAAAGTTGAAACCATTTCCGGATCACTTCCTGAAAATGCCCGTCCTGTATTGAAATGGATGGAAAGCTGGAATGCGGATATTTCGAATCTTAAAGAAGCATCTTTGTTGCCTGAAGAACTAAAGAATTTTCTTGCATTTTTGGAAGATGAGCTGGGAATTCCTGTAGGATATCTTTCAACAGGACCAGGAAGGGAGCAAATGATAAAAATGAAAGAACTTGAACTGGTTGAATAAAAAAGCGGAGAAATTTTTCTCTGCTTTTTTATATTAGTTGATATATATTTTTTCTACCTGTTCATTATCAGTGTCTAAAATAATGATCCCTTTATTTTGACTATTGAGTTGTCCCAGCAGGCTTCCATTTTTACTCCATAAAGAGGATTGGCCGGCACATTCATAGCCCCCGGATTCTCCTATGAAATTGGCCATTACAACATGCATGTGATATTTTGCAGCAATATTGGAGAGTTTAATAAGATCTTCGTCAATACCATTTACAGAATTGAGAACGCTTGCGGTGTAGATGTTTGATCCTATTTGATGAGCTTCCTGTGAATGTAAAGGATCCGATAAATCATAGCATATGGCCAATGAAATTTTATTCTGTGCTATTTCCAACTGACAGAAACTATCACCTTTTGAAAAAACACTCGTTTCCGTTGGGAAAAGATTGCGTTTTGAATACACCTCTCTTTTTCTTTCCGGTTGGAATATAATACTGCTGATGCATAACCGATCATCAGATTTTGTCGGCATTCCCACAGTGATATGGATGTTGTTCTCGTCTGCTGTTTTTTGAAAAATGTCTAAAACAGAATCTTCATAATGAATGGAAAGCTGTGCTGCCAACTCTGGTTCATATCCGGTAATGGACAGTTCGGGGAAGATAATCATATCAACATGATGATCAACGGCAGCGCTGATTAATATGTTATGATTTTCAATATTTTTAAGAATATTTCCTTTTACAGGCTGGATTTGGGCTGCTGCTATTTTCATTTTTTTTCATTAAAAAAGCGGAGAAAAAATCTCCGCTTCTAATTTATGCTTTTACATTTAATTTCAATTCCAATTCATCGAGTTGTTCATCAGCAATCGCAGCCGGTGCGTCGATCATGACATCACGTCCTGAATTATTTTTAGGGAATGCGATATAATCTCTGATCACTTCGTTTCCATCAAGGATGGCCACTAAACGGTCAAATCCGAAAGCCAAACCACCGTGAGGAGGTGCTCCGTATTTAAAGGCATTCATCAGGAATCCAAACTGAGCTTCTGCTTCTTCTTTGGTAAATCCTAGTAAGTCAAACATTCTTGACTGTAAGTCTCGATCAAAAATTCTGATAGATCCACCGCCGATTTCATTTCCGTTCAACACCATATCGTAAGCGTTTGCTCTTGCTTTTCCAGGATCTGTTTCCAGCAAATGGATATCTTCAGGTTTTGGAGACGTGAAAGGGTGGTGCATTGCATGGTAACGTCCGCTTTCTTCATCAAATTCCAATAACGGGAAGTCTACTACCCAAAGTGGTGCAAATACATTTCCTTTTCTTAATCCTAAACGGTTTCCAAGTTCCATTCTTAAGGCAGAAAGCTGTGCTCTTACTTTATTCTCGTTTCCGGATAAGATTAGCATTAAGTCACCTTCTTTTGCTCCGAATTTTTCGATGATCTTTGTCAGATCTTCTTCGTTGTAGAATTTGTTGACAGATGAGGTCTTCATTCCATCATTCTGAAACTTAGCCCAAACCATTCCTGAAGCACCGATTTGTGGACGTTTTACCCAATCCACCAATTCGTCGATCTGCTTTCTGGTATAGTCTGCACATCCTTCTACATTAATTCCGACAACCAATTCAGCGTCATCAAATATTTTAAAATCTTTTCCTTTTACTAATTCGTTTAATTCTACGAACTCCATTCCGAAACGGATATCCGGTTTGTCGTTTCCGTATTTCTGCATTGCTTCTGCGAATGTCATTCTTGGGAAAGTTCCGAATTCCTGACCTGTAATATCTTTGATCAGGGTTTTGGTCATTCCTTCAAAAACATTCATCACATCTTCCTGCTCTACAAACGCCATTTCACAGTCAATCTGTGTGAATTCCGGCTGTCTGTCGGCTCTCAGATCCTCATCACGGAAACATTTTACAATCTGGAAATATTTATCCATTCCACCTACCATCAACAATTGTTTGAAGGTTTGCGGAGATTGTGGCAATGCGTAGAATTGTCCAGGGTTCATTCTGCTCGGTACAACAAAGTCTCTTGCTCCTTCCGGAGTAGATTTGATTAAAACCGGAGTTTCCACTTCGATAAATCCTTCATCTGAAAGATAATTTCTTACTTTCTGCGCCATTTTGTGACGGAAGATCAGTTTATCTCTTACCGGAGCTCTTCTGATATCCAGATAACGGTATTTCATTCTTACCTCTTCTCCACCATCCGTTTCATCTTCAATCGTGAAAGGCGGCAGTTGAGATTCATTAAGAACCGTTAATTTTTCAACTAAAATTTCAATTTCCCCTGTTGGAATATTAGGGTTTTTGCTTACTCTTTCAATGACTTTTCCGCTTACCTGAATAACGAATTCACGGCCAAGTTTTTTAGCTTCTTCCATTAACTGGGCAGAAGAACGGTCCTGATCAAAAACCAATTGAGTAATTCCGTAACGATCTCGAAGATCTATCCAAATCATAAATCCTTTATCACGGATTGTTTGTACCCATCCTGATAGTGTAACTTCTTCATTAAGATTTTTTAGAGATAATTCTCCGTTTGTGTGTGATCGAAACATTTGTTTTAGATGTTAGATATTAGACTTTAGATATTGAGAACATAAAGGCCCCAATTTTAGACTGCAAAGATAAGATTTTTTGCAGGTTGTATAAACAAAAAAAGACTTCCTTTCGGAAGTCTTCAATATTATGTAGAGCTTTTAGTTTCTAACGGCTCCTTTTTCCAGTAATAATTTTACAGTTTCCTGTCTTTTTCCTAACTCAGCCAGATCAAGCGGAGTTTTTTCATTACAAGGTTTATTGATATCTGCTTTGTTATCCAGAAGATATTTAACAATCTCATTTTTACCATACATAGCACTGAATCCTAACGGACTGAATGAATTTGTTTTCACAACAAAACACTTATTATAGTCTGCTTTTGCAAACTGCTTTTTGAATACATCAATATTGTCTGTGTAAATAGCCTTCATCTGTGGAGCACTCAATTCCTGTGCAGATAGCCTATTTGCAGCCAGTGAAATTCCAAGTACAAAGAATGTAGAGATTATTTTTTTCATGAACTTCATTTTTAAGAATATACAAATCTAAATTAAATTTTGATAATGTTAATAATTAATCTCTATGAAATATTCATGTTTTTTTTAGTTTTCCTTGTTTAAAGATATTTGAGCTTATTATTTTTATAGAACTGTAGTTATATCAAATCACAGAGTATAATCTGTGTCTTTTTGCGATTAAATCAATACAATGTACAGTAAAGTGCCAACGATTATGAAAAGTTTAACAGTCTGTAGCTTTGAATTTTAAAGACTTATTTTTACATTAGTACTCATCAATAAAATATTTCATTATGGGAAAAGGAGACAAAAAATCAAAAAGAGGAAAAATCAATTCAGGAAGTTATGGTAAGAGAAGACTTAGAAAAAAAGGTAAAACTGCTGCAGCTTCAGAAAAAGCAAAGAGTTGATATCATAAAAATGGCGAAGAATACTCTTCGCCATTTTTGTGGTATTGTATTAAAATTCAATTATTTTCCTCCAAAAAGACCGCCAAGGATACTTCCTAATCCTCCGCCGCCTTGCTGCTGCTGTCCTCCACCGCCTAACACACTTCCTAAGATATCGTTCAAAGGATTTCCTGAAGATGAAGCCTGTCCGTTTCCAAGAACGCTTCCAAGAATGTCGTTCAATGGGCTTGATTGCTGACCTTGAGCCTGGTTTGAAGCATTTCCAAGAATTCCATCAAGTAAACCTCCCAAACCTCCGGCACCTACATTGTTTTGTTGCTTTTGTTGCCCGATATATCCCATGATAACAGGAGCTAACATCGCAAGAATAGGTCCTATTTTATCAATAGAGATTCCTGTGTTCTGAGACAATTGGTTTTCTACATTTTCTTTTTCTCCACCAAAAACATGGTTAAGAATAGATCCGCCTTCGGCTTGTCTGGCTTCTGCCTGTGAAGCATCATTTAAAATACTTCCATCATGGTCTTTATCCAAAGCATTATTTAAAGCTTCTGCTTCGTTGCTATCCTGTGATTTATTTCTAAGATGAGAAATAACAAGTGGTGCAGCTACTGCTAATAAGGCAATAATTTGGTTCTTGCTGATCCCAAATTTGTTTTCAGCCTGTTCTGCAACCTGGCTGCTGGTATTTCCTGTAAGTAAATCGATTAAACTCATGTTTGTGTTTATTTTTAAATATTAAGTTGATCAAATTTATTAAAAAATATGAATACCAAATTTTTTTCAACTTATAATTATTGTTAAAGTTTATGATCTTCCGTGGTAGTCGGCAAGAGCGATCATAAGACTTCTCCAAGAATAAATAAAACCTAAAGTAAGGAACAGGAATGATGAATGTTGATTTATGGATTAATTCTTTATAATAGGGACATTAGAACAAGCTTCCCCAAACATCAGAGATTTTACAATAGGTTTAATCTGCTCGACCAATTCTATATAGGCATTTTCAGGGATGTCTTTATCTGTGCAGCCTTTTACCAGAACTCTTTTTCCTCTCATAAAATCGAAATCATAGGTTTGGATGGCATTGTGCATCAAAATAACCTCCAAATCCTGACGGTTTCCGAAAACGATTTTTTTGGCAACATCCGTAAGTTTTGCAGTCAATACAAAATAAGCCCACAGCGGAACAATCGCATCTGCGGAATTGTAGATGTAAATATAAGCACCCTCATATTCCTCAGTGTTAATCGCTTCAACCTTTTCACGGAAGTCTTTCTCTTTCAGGATCATTTCCTGGAAAAGAAAATCTTTCAGGTCAATGCCTTTTCTCACTCCCTTAGGAAGCAGGGTTGAAAGGTCAAAATTTACCAGGCCGCTTTCCGCAACTTTATTTCGGATTTCAAATTCTTCTGACATTTTTTATCATTATCTTTGAACAAATTTACAAATTAAGATTCGATAAAGCCTTAATTTGTTCTCTATCCTTACCATAGAAATGAAGTATTATATTATTGCAGGAGAGGCTTCCGGAGATCTGCACGGAAGTAATTTAATGAAAGCGTTACAACAGAAAGATCCGGCTGCCGAGTTTAGATTCTGGGGTGGAGATCTTATGACCCAGCAGGGAGGCACATTGGTAAAACATTACCGTGATCTGGCTTTTATGGGCTTTCTGGAGGTTGCGATGAATTTAAAAACGATATTGAACAATATTAAATTCTGCAAAGAGGATATCAGAAAAAACAAACCAGATATTTTAATTCTTGTTGATTATCCGGGATTCAACCTGAGAATAGCCAAGTTTGCGAAAGAACTCGGAATAAAGGTAGTTTACTATATTTCCCCACAGCTCTGGGCCTGGAAAGAGGGCAGGGTAGAAATCATCAAAAAATATGTAGATGAAATGATGGTTATTCTTCCGTTTGAGGAAGAGTTCTATAAAAAACATGGTGTGCATTCCCATTTTGTGGGTCATCCATTGCTTGATGCCATTTCAAATCTTCAGGACATCAGTGTTGAAAATTTCAAAAAGGAACATGGCTTAAACGAAAAAGAGATCATTGCACTTTTACCAGGCTCCCGAAAGCAGGAAGTGGAAAAAATGCTTGAGATTATGCTTTCAGTCAGACCACAATTTAAAGATTATCAATTTGTAATTGCCGGTGCACCCAGTCTTCCTAAAGAATTTTATCAGAAATATGTGGATGACAATGTACATTTCGTATCCAATAAAACATATGACCTGCTGAGGTGCTCAAAAGCGGCTTTAGTGACTTCCGGAACAGCAACGTTAGAAACAGCTTTGTTGGATATTCCAGAAGTGGTTTGCTACCGCGGAAGCAAAGTTTCTTATGCCATCGCAAAAAGGCTGGTAAAAAATATCAAATACATCTCATTGGTCAACCTGATCATGGATCGGGAAGTGGTGAAAGAGCTCATCCAGAACGACCTGAATACTAAAAACCTTGTTGGAGAACTTAAAAAAGTCCTGGAAGGAGATAAAAGAGCTCAGGTGCTGACGGATTACAAACTTTTAAGAGAAAAGCTTGGAGGTAAAGGAGCCAGTGATCATGCTGCTGAAGTTATTTTAAAAGTTTAATGAGAATTCGATTTTTATAGGAAAAAATCACGCGTTCAATTGGCTGGTTTACAGTGGAAATTATTGTTAATCTGCAAATTCAGTGATAATTAATTAGCAACTAATTGATTATTTTGAAGGGAAAATAACTGCAGTTGAGTAAACAGCCTTTTCTTATTCTGACCCTCTGTTTTATCCTTGGAATTTTCTTTCAGGATCGTTTCATATTGGACAATACCGCAATTTATATAATTTGTGGACTTTGTTCGCTTATTCTCCTGTCAACTTTTTTTCATTCTTATTTTTTATTTAAATTGAGACCTGTACTCTTAGGTATATTATTTTTTGGAGCCGGAATAACACTTCATTCTTTCAATATTTTTACATCAAAAGACAGCCATATTTCCGGTCGGAAAATCATTGTTTTTAAAATTTCAAAAAAATTAAATTCCACTGAAAAGAATAAAAAATATGAAATTATTGTTCAGGATGGGAAAGAATCTTTAAATGCAATTTTACACAGTCCTAAGAACGGTAAAGAGTTGGATTTTAATCATTATTATAAAGCAGAGGCTTACATTTCTACACCCAAACATCCTCAATATGATTTTCAGTTTGACTACGCGAAATATCTGCAGCGCAAACATATAGTCTCTCAATATTATATTAATGGAGACTTGTCTTCTGCGATAAGAGATGATCTGAACGTAAGTGAAAAAATGGCTCAAAAAAGAATGGAGCTGCTTCAGAAAATCGATGCTATGGAAATGTCTATTCGAAGCCGGGAATTTTTAAAAGGCATTATTCTGGCGGACAGAACCGAAATGGATAGCAATACTGTACAGGATTTTAACAGATCAGGTCTTGTGCATTTTTTGGCTATTTCTGGAACTCATATTGTTGTTATTTTCGGATTATTTTACTTTCTTTTGACTCAAATATTACCGTTGAAATTCAGGAAATATGCTGTCATTACCAGTCTCATTTTTATATGGCTTTTTGCTTTATTTATTGGGTTGGGAAATTCTGTATTGCGTTCCTGTATTATGCTGAGTGTATATTTTATTTACGTATTGCTGCAGCGTAAACCAGATCTTCTTCACTCCCTGGCGTTGTCGGCTTTTATCATTCTGATTTTCGATACCCATCAGATTTTTGATGTGGGATTTCAATTAAGTTTTGCAGCGGTATTAGGAATTTTTTGGTTGAATCAGCCCATTTTACAGTATTTCCCGAAGCAGGATAATTATTTGAAAAAGCTTCTTTTTAATACCATTTCAATTTCCATTGCTGCTCAGGTGGCGACGCTTCCTTTAGTCTTATATTATTTCCATCAGTTTTCTTTTATTTCAATTCTTGCTAACTTCTTTATCGTTCCGTTTTCAGAAATTATTATTGTATTTTCATTTTTAATGACGACGCTGGTGGCACTTAATATTGATTTCAGTTTGATCAATGTGGTGTATGATTTTATTATTCAGGTTTTATTGACATGTATTCACTGGTTTGCGGACGTAGATATTTTGTTTTTTGAAAATATACCAATGAATCTGACGGAGGTTTTATCCATAGCTGTCGTAATTTACCTGCTGAGGTTTGTAATTTTGAGGGTAAACCTTAAAAATTCTGCGAGATTGATAATGGCGATTTTTGTTTTTATACTACTTAGAATAAGCTTCACAATTTATGAAAACAGAAAGGAAGAAGTTCTGTTTCATAGCTTTAGTAAAAATAAAGTGTTTTCAGTGAAGGAAGGGAATGAAGCCTGCTTTTGGATTGAAGAAAATTCAGAAAAAGATAAGGTCGTGCGATTTATTATCAATCCATACCAGGCTGCAAGGAGGCTCAATAGGATTGAAATAAAAACGTTGCCAAAGACGGCTCAAAAGGCGGTGTATAATGGCAAACTTTATAATATAAATTAATTGTTAATTTTTTTTATTTTTCCCGTATCTACAACGTTTTGAGCTCTTATTTAGAAAGGTTACAAACTAACTAATTGTGAGATTTCTCACTTTTTGATATTGTTAACATTTCTTAATTTTGTAGAAATTCAAATTTAAACTTAATATGGCAGGTTTAACGAGTTCTACAATAGGTAGAAAATATGCGATGGCATTATCAGCTCTATTTTTGCTGATCTTTCTTATACTGCATTTGACGACAAACTTATTATCGGTATTACCTAATCGAGATGTGTTCAATACAGCATCAGACTTTATGGGCTATAATCCGTTTGTGCAGTTCTTAATGCAGCCTATTCTTGGTTTTGCAGTGATTTTCCATTTTATTATGGGATTTGTACTGGAAATTAAGAATAACAAAGCGCGTCCGGTTAAGTATGCGGCAAACAACGCTTCTGTGAACTCTTCATGGATGTCTAGAAATATGATTATTTCTGGTGCTGTTGTTTTAGCTTTCTTGGCGCTTCACTTTTATGATTTCTGGTTACATGAAATTAATTACAAGTATGTGGAAAGGCTTGCTCCTGATGCAGAACGTTTTTGGCCGGAACTGCATGAAAAGTTTGCAGATATCTGGAGGGTGGCTATCTATGTGATTGCTTTTGTTTTATTAGGATTACACTTAGCTCACGGATTCCAGTCTTCTTTCCAGTCACTTGGTGCAAGGCATCCTAAATATACTCCGGTAATTAAAGCGTTTGGAAAGTGGTATGCTATCCTTATTCCTGCTGGATTTATTTTTATTGCAATTTATCATTTTATAACTCAATAATATCAATATACTAATATGAGTAAGTTAGATTCTAGAATTCCGGCTGGTCCTCTAAAGGACAAATGGAAAAATCATAAAGACCATATGAACCTTGTTGCACCAAACAACAGAGATAAGATTGATATTATTGTTGTAGGTACAGGTTTGGCAGGAGGTTCTGCAGCTGCTACTTTAGCAGAGCAGGGATATAATGTAAAAGCATTCTGTTATCAGGATTCTCCAAGAAGAGCACACTCCATTGCAGCGCAGGGAGGTATCAACGCCGCCAAGAATTATCAGGGTGATGGTGACTCTACCTATAGACTATTCTACGATACCATCAAAGGAGGTGACTATAGAGCAAGAGAAGCAAACGTATACAGATTAGCTGAGGTATCTGCCAACATTATCGACCAGTGTGTTTCACAAGGTGTACCATTCGGAAGAGATTACGGCGGCCAGTTAGATAACCGTTCATTTGGTGGAGTTCAGGTAAAAAGAACATTCTATGCAAAAGGACAAACAGGTCAGCAGTTATTATTAGGTGCTTATTCTTCTTTAAGCCGTCAAATCGGTAAGGGGAGAGTGAAAATGTATAACCGTCACGAAATGCTGGATCTAGTAATTGTAGACGGAAAAGCAAGAGGTATCATCGCAAGAAACCTTGTAACAGGTGAGGTTGAAAGACATTCTGCTCACGCTGTAGTGATTGCATCAGGAGGATACGGAAACGTATATTTCCTTTCTACCAATGCAATGGGTTCAAACGTTTCTGCAGCTTGGAAGATTCACAAAAAAGGAGCATATTTTGCAAACCCTTGTTATGTACAGATCCACCCGACTTGTATTCCTGTTCACGGAACGCAGCAGTCTAAGCTGACTTTGATGTCTGAATCATTAAGAAACTCAGGAAGAATCTGGGTTCCTAAGAAAATTGAAGATTCAGTTGCTATTAGAGAAGGGAAATTAAGACCTGAAAATATTAAAGAAGAAGATAGAGATTACTATTTAGAAAGAAGATATCCTGCATTCGGAAACTTAGTTCCTCGTGACGTTGCATCTAGAGCGGGTAAAGAAAGATGTGATGCCGGTTTCGGAATCGAAAATAATGATACCAAAGAAGGTGTTTACTTAGATTTCTCTACAGAAATTATCAAAAAAGGTAAAGAATCTGCTATTGAAAAGCATATTCATAATCCTAGTGACCAGCAAATTTACGACCTCGGAAAAGCTTGGATTGAAGAAAAATACGGTAACCTATTTGTAATGTACGAAAAGATTACTGCTGCTGATCCTTACAAGACTCCAATGAAGATTTATCCTGCAGTTCACTACACCATGGGTGGGGTTTGGGTTGATTATAACCTTCAGTCTACCATTCCTGGATGTTTCGTAATTGGTGAAGCTAACTTCTCAGACCACGGAGCAAACAGACTTGGGGCTTCTGCATTGATGCAAGGTCTTGCAGACGGATATTTCGTACTTCCTTACACCATTGCAGATTATCTTTCTGCAGATATTAGAACTGGAACCATTCCTACAGATTCAGCTGATTTTGTTGAAGCTGAAAAAGGAATTAAAGATAAAATAGATTTCTTCTTAAATAACAAAGGAACTCATTCTGTAGACCATTTCCATAAGCAATTAGGAAACATTATGTGGAATAAAGTAGGAATGGGAAGAACTCCTGAAGGATTAAGAGAAGCGATCAGCGAAATTGAAGAAGTGAAAAATGATTTCTGGAAAAACGTAAAAGTTCCTGGAGATGTTGAAGGTATGAACACTGAGCTTGAAAAAGCATTCAGAGTAGCAGACTTTATTGAACTTGGACAATTAATGGCTATCGATGCATTACACAGAAACGAATCTTGTGGTGGGCATTTCAGAGAAGATCATGCGACTCCGGAAGGGGAAGCAGAAAGAGATGACGTCAACTTTAAATATGTAGGAGCTTGGGAATATCAAGGTGATGATATCAAACAGGAAGTTCTGCACAAAGAAGATCTTATCTATGAAAACATCGAAGTTAAAGCGAGAAGTTACAAATAATCTCCAACCTATAAATATAAAATTATGAGTGCAAAAAAAGGCCTTCATCTTACGCTGAAAATTTGGAGACAAAAAAATAGTAAAACTAAAGGTCAGTTTGAGACCTATAAAATATCAGATGTTTCTACAGATTCCTCTTTTCTGGAAATGCTGGACATCTTGAACGAAAACTTAATTAACGAGGGAAAAGAACCTATCGCTTTCGACCACGACTGTCGTGAAGGGATATGCGGGATGTGCTCCCTTTATATCAATGGTAGAGCCCATGGTCCTGATACCGGGATTACAACATGTCAGCTTCACATGAGAATGTTTAATGACGGTGAAACCATCGTTATTGAACCTTGGAGAAGTGTGGCTTTTCCGGTTATTAAAGACTTAATGGTTGATAGAAGCGCGTTCGACAGAGTAATGGCTGCAGGAGGTTTCATTTCTGTCAATACTTCAGGAAATACCCTTGATGCCAATGCAATTCCGGTTCCTAAAGAAGATGCAGACAAAGCAATGGATGCTGCGGCTTGTATCGGATGTGGAGCTTGTGTTGCTACTTGTAAAAACGGATCTGCAATGCTATTTGTAGGAGCTAAAGTATCTCAGTTTGCATTATTGCCGCAAGGTAGAGTGGAAGCGAAAAGAAGAGTTCTGAACATGGTGCAGGCTATGGATGATGAAGGATTCGGTAACTGTTCAAACACAGGTGCATGTGAAGTAGAATGTCCGAAAGGAATTTCTCTTGAAAACATCGCCAGAATGAACAGAGAATACATGGCAGCTCTTGTAGATAAAGGATAAAACCGATTGAAATACATAAAAAAAATCGTCTCCTTACCGGATGACGATTTTTTTAGTTAAATCTTTCATAAAAAGTCCTATTAAATTGTATTTAGTATATTGAAAAACTTATTTTTGTTTAATTATAAAATTCAAAATGAAAAAATATCTTTTATTGTTTATCATTGCAATCTTTGTGATGTCTTGCTCAAAAAAAGTTGAGGTAAAAGGAAAAATTACGGGAAGTTCACCACTGGAGAGAATCGAGTTTGTGGAAGCTTCAGGAGTCGGAACACTTCCTCTTGCCAACATCGGTTTAGATAAAGACGGTAATTTTTCTGGCAGTTTTGAAGCTCCGAAAGATGGAATGTATGTGATCAACTATGCTGGAAGACAGAATTTAATTTACCTTGAAGGAGGTCAAAAAGTGAATATTTCAGGGAATGGAGCTACTTTCCCGAACGAATATATTGTTACAGGAGATGCTAAAAAGAATAATGATTTCTTTCAGGCAAATCAAAAGTTCTTATCCGAATATGGTAAGAAAATTAACATCCAGGAATTAATGGGTGGCGATGAAAAGGCATTTTTAAAAGGAGCACAAAAAATTGAAGCAGATATCAATAAAAATGTTGATGAAATTGCTAAAAAATATAATCCTAGCAAAGGTCTGATCGAATGGAAGAAAAATGACGTTAAAGTAATTATTCTTAATTTATTAGGAAACTACGAAATGTCTCATGGTCAGATGTCAGGGAACCCTTCATTCAAAGTAACAAAGGTGTTTACAGATTATGAAAATAAGCTGCAGGACAATAAAGATGTAATGGTGAAAACTATTCCTCTTTACAGACAATATTTATTGGTTAAAATGAGTCCTGGTTTCCAGAAATATGCAGAAGCAAATAGCAAAGGAAAAACTGACGTAATCACTTCAGAGCTTTTTGCTGAATATTTAAAAAGTCAGAAAGAAGTAACACAAACTGCTAAAGATTATCTTTTAGGATTTGTATTAGCTCAGGATATTCACCCGACTTCACAACCGAAGACGATTGATAAAATCAAGAAAATTATCGATACAGATATTAAAGATGCAACCATTAAATCAGATTTAAATAAAATGCAGGTTGCCATCACCGGTCTTAAAATTGGTGAAGTTGCACCGGAGGCATCTTTAGTGAAACAAGATGGAAAAGCATACAAGCTTTCTGAAAATAAAGGAAAACCTTATATGTTGTTTTTCTATGCTTCTTGGAATCCTTACATTGCAGAAGGTACGGTACCAGTATTGAAAGAAGTAGCAAACTTCTATAAATCTAAAATGAACTTCGTGTATGTAAACGTAGACGATACAAAAGATCAGTTTGTGAAAACAAGCAATGCTTTATTAAAAGGAGTTGAAGGAATTAATGTATATGCTGACGGAGGATTAAACTCTGATATTGCAAAAAAATATGGCGTATACGGTTTCAAATTACCTTGTTTCGTTATCATTGATAAAGACGGTAAAATTGCCAGCAGATCATTTGTAAACCTAGGAGAACAGGATCTTGTTACTATTCTGGATAAACAAACAGGGCTTTCTGCTCCAAAAGTAGATCCTAATATGCAAGTACAACCGGGAATGAATGTTGACCCTGCTGCAATGCAACAACAACAACAACAACAACAACAACAAGCTCCGCAGCCTGCTAACCCGCAGCCGGTTCAGACAAAATAATAAACTTTACCATAGAGGAAAACCTTGTCTTCGGATAAGGTTTTTTTTTGTTGTATTTTTGCGAAATGAAACCGGAAGGTTTCATTCAGTTATATAGAAAAAATAGAATTACGGATGAAACCGAAAGGTTCCTCCGGCCTTATAGAAAAAATAAAAGATTCGGATGAAAAAGAAGAAAGATATCATTCTTGAAAATATCAAATTATTTGCAGCAGGAGCTAAAGGAGTAGCGATTGGAAAAACTGAAGATGGGAAAACTGTATTGATTTCAGGAGCAATTCCAGGAGATGTGGTGAATGCCAGAGTGAAAAAATCTAAGTCCAAATACTATGAAGCTGAAACGGTAGAAATATTGGAGAAATCTCCATATAGAGTAGAGCCAAAATGTATTCATTTTGGAACTTGCGGCGGATGCAAATGGCAAAACATGAGCTATGAAAAACAGCTTGACGTTAAACAGGAAGAAGTATATAATAATATCAAAAGAATTGGCGGAATCGATGATTTCGAAACTATGCCTATTTTAGGAGCTGCCGAACAGTATTTCTACAGAAACAAAATGGAATTCTCGTTCTCCAACGCGAGATGGCTTACCAAATATGAAATAAGCTCAGAAGAAAATTTTGGAAGCAAAGATGCCCTGGGATTCCATATTCCGGGAATGTGGAGTAAAATTCTGGATCTTAAAGAATGTTTTCTTCAGGAAGATCCATCAAACGCAATCCGTTTGGCAGTGAAAAAATTCGGGGTAGATCATGGGCTGGACTTCTTTGACGTTAAAAATCAGGAAGGTTTCCTGAGAACTTTAATGATGAGACAGAACTCTAAAGGAGAATGGATGGTATTATTCCAGCTATACAGAGAAGAAAAAGCCAACAGAATACAGCTTTTTGATTATCTACTTGAAAATTTCCCACAGATAAAAACATTGGTATATGCCATCAATCCTAAACAGAATGATTCTATTTATGATTTGAATGTCAATACCTATTTTGGAGAAGGATTTTTAATGGAAGAAATGGATGGGCTTAAATTTAAAATAGGACCAAAATCATTTTTCCAGACCAATTATAAACAGGCTTTGGAACTGTATAGAAAAACGCTGGAGTTTGCAGATTTAAAAGGAGATGAAGTGGTATACGATCTCTATACAGGAACCGGAACCATTGCTCAGTACGTAGCAAGAAATGCAAAACATGTTATTGGGATTGAATCTGTTCAGGAAGCGATAGACGCTGCGATTGAACATGCCGAATTAAACGGCCTTACCAATACAACATTCTATTGTGGAGATATGAAGAACGTATTTAATGATGAGTTTCTTGAAAACCATCCTAAAGCAGACGTTTTAATTACCGATCCGCCAAGAGACGGAATGCACCAGAAAGTCGTAGAGCAAATTCTGAAACTGGCTCCTGAAAAAGTAGTTTATGTAAGCTGTAATTCAGCAACACAGGCCAGAGATCTTGCATTGATGAAAGATCATTATACCTTGGTGAAAATTTTACCGGTAGACATGTTCCCGCAGACCCACCATGTTGAAAATATTGCTTTATTGATTAAAAAATAATTTAATTAAATTTGAAACTAATAATCTGAAAATTTAATGAAAAGAGCGAAAAATCTTAGTGTTGTATTCATCTTATTGGCCCTGATATTTAATCAGTGTGAATTGAAAGGCCAGGAAAAAGATTCTGTCAATGTAAAAACTGATACTGCTAAAGTAAAAAAAGACGATAAGAAAAAGCCTTTAATAAAACCTTATAAAGAGGTTATTACGGATAAAGCGGTATCCGATCAGGGCGTTTTTACGGTTCATAAAATTGACGATAAGTATTACTTTGAAATTCCTGATTCAATGTTGAAAAAGGAATTTCTATTGGTAACAAGACTTACAAAAGCTGCTGCAGGAATGCGTTCCGGAAGTACGGGCTATGCAGGAGATCAGATTGGTCAGCAGGTAGTAGCTTTTGAAAAAGGTCCTAAAGATAAAATTCTACTGAGGGCCATATCTTATGTAGACTATGCAAAAGATTCTACTTCGGATATGTATAATTCTGTAAGAAGAAATAACGTCCAGCCGATTGTAAAGTCTTTTGATGTAAAAACGTATGGAGTTAATACAAAGTCATCAGTCATTGATGTTACAGATCTTTTGAATTCTGATAACGAAATGGTTTCTTTCTCTGTAAATTATAAAGACGCCTTTAAAGTAGGAGCTTTTCAGAAAGATATGTCTTTTGTGAACTTTGTGAAATCATTTCCTAATAATATTGAAATCAATACCACTAAAACCTTTGCTCGTACTTTAGGAAGAACCATGCCTGGAACTCCACCGGGAGATGTTCCTAAAATAAGTGGAAATTATACAGTAGAAATCAACGCTTCATTTGTTCTGTTGCCTGAAAATAAAATGCAGGCGAGATATTTTGATCCGAGAGTAGGATATTTTACCGTAGGATATACCGATTTTGATCTTGATCCTCAGGGAGTAAAAAAGATTTCTCTAGTAAAAAGATGGAAACTGGAACCGAAACCTCAGGATCTTGAAAAGTATAAAAGAGGAGAACTGGTGGAACCTGCAAAACCAATCGTATTCTACATTGATCCTGCAACCCCGAAAAAATGGGTGCCTTTTCTTATTCAGGGAGTAAACGACTGGAAAAAAGCATTTGAAAAAGCCGGTTTTAAAAATGCTATTTATGCAAAAGTTCCTGATGCTAAAACAGATCCGGAATGGAGCCTTGAAGATGCACGGTTTTCTGCAATAGTATATAAACCCTCAGATGTTCCTAATGCTTCGGGACCTTCAATTTCAGATCCGAGAACAGGAGAGATTCTTGAAAGCCACATCAACTGGTATCATAATGTAATGATGCTGTTAAGAAACTGGTATTTCGTTCAGGCATCACCGAATGATCCAAGAGCAAGAAAAGTTGAATTTGATGATCAATTAATGGGAGAGCTGATTCGTTTTGTTTCCTCTCACGAAGTTGGACATACTTTAGGACTGAGACATAACTTTGGTTCAAGTTCTACGGTTCCGGTTGAAAAATTGAGAGATAAAAAATGGCTTGAGAAAAACGGACATACGCCTTCAATTATGGACTATGCGAGATTTAATTATGTTGCACAACCGGAAGATAATATCGGAGATTCCGGGATTATGCCGAGAATTGGAGATTATGATGACTGGGCGATCGAATGGGGATACAGAAGATTTTATCAGTACAATACTCCGGACCTGGAAAAAGAATATTTAAATAAATGGGTGATTAAAAACCTTCAGAATAACAGACTTTGGTTCGGAACAGAATCGAATCCTCTGGATCCGAGATCACAAAGCGAACAGGTGGGAGATAATGCAATGATTGCAAGTACCTATGGAATCAAAAACCTGAAAAGGATAATCGATAATCTTGAAAAATGGACGGCTACTCCGAATGAAGATTATGAAAACCTTGGAATGATGTATGATCAGGTGACCACCCAGTTCAGAAGATATACGGGACACGTTTCCAAATATATCGGCGGCCAGATGGAAACACCTAAAACGGCTGAACAGTCAGGTGCGGTATATGAGGTAGTTTCTAAAAAAGATCAGAAAGAGGCCATGAAGTTCCTAGAAGAGAATGTATTTACCACTCCGCAGTGGCTGATTAAAAAGGATATTTTTGAGAAGACAGGAAAAACACCTGTAAAAACCGTTGAAGATATTCAGAACGGGGTTCTTTCCAGAATTTTAAGCCCAATGGTTTTGCAGAATATGTATCAGATGGAAACGGTAGATCAAAATACCTATACGATTACAGAATTATTATCAGATCTTAATTCTTCCATCATTAAAAAAGAAAATCCTGATGTGTACGGAAGAAATCTTCAGCGAAATTATGTTGATAATTTAATCAAACTGGTAGATACAAAATCTTCTGACAGATCTGATGTTTCTGCTATTGCAAGAGGTAATTTGAATTCAATTAAAAAAGAAATTTCTGTAAAAACAGATGCTAATATGGTTAATAAATATCATTATGAAGATCTTGTTTTCAGAATAGAAAAAGCATTAGATCCAAAATAAAATTATGAAATACCTTAAATTCATTTTATTAATATGCGTTCTCGGAACACTCTTTTCTTGTGGTGGGGATGATGATATCTGTGAAAGCGGAGAGGGAACTCCCAGAATGAAGGTGGCTTTCAAATCTCTTCAGACGGGGAAGACGGTTACATTAGATTCATTATATGTAGCCGTAGATTATGGGTCCGGAAAAGTGCAATTGGGGAAACTCGAGAAGATTGGTTCAAGACTTATTCCATTGCGCGTAGATGATTCACCCTACACGGATGTTTACTTTAGATTATCAGATAAAGGAGCAGAATCCAAAGTCAGAGTCAATTATACAACTAAGTCAACGTATGTGTCTCCGGGATGTGGGATTAAAAAATATTACGAGAATTTAACTTCAGCATTAACAATTCCTAATCCTGTTCAAAATCTGGAAGAAGGACAAAATCAAATAGAGAATGAAGACAAGACTAATCTTTACCTTCTTTTTTAGTCTATTGGGAATATTGAGCTTTGCTCAGGAAACTAAAGAACCTAAAAAAGAAAAATGGAAATACAAACCCAATTTTATGGTTGGTCTTGATGCACTCAATGCTGGAGCTTCCTTTTTTTCAGACAGAAAACTATACGAAGGATTTATCTCCTCAAAGCTCAATGATAATGTTCATGCTGTCATAGAAGCTGGTTTTGAGAAGAATATCTATCAGAAGAACAGCTACGATGCAAAAGTGAGCGGGCCTTTCCTGAAATTAGGCGCATTTTATATGCTTGCCAAGGATGCTGAAAATGAGTTTAATGGATTTTATGTAGGGGGAAAAGCAGCAACATCATTCTATACTCAGGAATATATGGCAGTTCCTGTCCGTGGATATGGAGGCAGTAATTTTTCCTTAGCCTTTCCTTCATCTTCACAATCGTCTTATTGGATAGAAGGAATGATAGGAGGCAGGGTACAGCTGTTTGATTCAAATTTTTATATTGATGTCAATCTGCAGCCTAAATACTTGATAGCAACATCTAAGCAGGATGATATACAGCCGATGATTGTTCCGGGATTTGGGAAAAGCTCATCGAAATTTAATATGGGTTTTGCATGGAATATTGCCTATAAGTTTTAAAAATAGATGTTATTGTTAAAAAATATAGATATAATATAAAACTCCAGTTTATTCTGGAGTTTCTGTTTTTGTATAATTACCTTTGTTTTAGTAGAGTTATCGAAAAAAAATATAGATAATTTTAATGATTTAATTTTAAAAAAAGTTATATTTGGAGAAATTATTAATTAAATTAGTTTATGAAAAGAATACTTACTACTTTAATGTTTACTCTGGTAGGAGGGGCAGTGTTCGGTCAGTGGACACCAACTTCCTTTAAAAAAGAGGATAAGAAAAGAGGTACAGAATTTAGCGTAAATGGATCAAGTGTAAGAGATAACGGATACTATAAATTAGACCTAGACTTACTAAGATCTCAGTTGAAGAATGCACAAGAAATGGGAGCGGGTGCAAAACCGGTAATTATTTCTTTACCTACCCTTAGTGGAAAAATAGAGAAATTCTCGGTATATAGCTTTCCTGTGGTGGTAAAAGAACTGGCTGATCAATATCAGCTTGGTTCTTACGTAGGAGTAGGAGTAGATGATCCTACTAAATATTTAAGGTTTTCTTTAGCTCCAAATGATTTTCAATCGATGATTATTGGAAACGAGAATTATGAATTTATTGAACCTCAAATTGGTGATAAAACCATTTATGTGGTACACCCTAAAACAAACAAAACGAAAGGCAATACTTTCTTATGTGGTACGCATGAAACCGCAGCACAGAAAAAACAGATTGCCGGATTGCTGAAAAACGGGAGTTCTTTTACTAATCAACCAGGCGATTTCTCCAAATCTTCTGATAAGAAATACAGAACCATGAGATTGGCAATGTCTGTAACTGGAGAATATACAGCCTATTTTGGGGGTACTGTTTCTGGTGCATTAACAGCTATTAATGCCACTCTTACTAGAGTAAACGGAGTGTTTGAAAAAGATTTTGCCTTGCATTTGAATCTTCAAAACTATCAGGGAGTTATCTATACTGACGCGTCTTTAGATCCTTACTCTGCTGCATCTGCTGGAGCAGCCGGAGCCTGGAATCTTGAGTTAATGAATGCTTTACATAACAATGTTGGAGACGCTAATTTTGATATAGGACACTTATTTGGTGCTTCCGGTGGTGGTGGTAATGCGGGATGTATTGGTTGTGTTTGTAGCAATGATATGACTCTTGACGAAAATGGTTCTCCGGAAGCATATAAAGGTTCAGGATATACTTCACCCGCAGATGCTATACCGCAAGGAGATAATTTTGATATCGATTATGTAGCTCATGAAATGGGGCATCAATTAGGAGGTAACCATACATACTCTCATGTTCTTGAGGGGTCAGGAGTGAATATGGAGCCGGGTTCAGGATCTACTATTATGGGATATGCGGGAATTACAGGTGCTACTACTGATGTACAGCCTCACTCAGATGCATATTTTCATGTGGCAAGTATAGGGCAGGTATTAGAAAATCTAAAGACTACAACCTGTGACGTAGAAACTTCCGTAACAAACGATCCTCCAGTAATTGCTGCTTTACCTACCTATAATATTCCTAAAGGAACAGCATTCGTTTTGACAGCTTCTGCTACTGATGCACAAGGAGATCCAATGACATATTCTTGGGAAGAAATAGATGATGCGAGTACGGCTATTAATAAAAATAACTTAGGGACAACCTCTACTGGTGCATCATTCCGATCTGCTATACCATCTACTAATCCTACGAGATATTTTCCTAAACTTTCTTCTGTATTAAATGGAGTATTGAATAATAGCGGAAATACTTGGGAGTCAGTATCTATGGTTCCGAGAACAACTAACTATGCTGTGACGGTAAGAGATAACAATGCTAATGCGCTTCAACAGCAAACACAGTTTGCGACGCAAACTATTGTTGTGGGAGATAATGGTCCCTTTAAAGTAACCACTACAGTAGCAGAGGCAAACGGCGCTCCAACACCTATTTCATGGGCAGTTGCCAATACTACAGCATCTCCTTACAATGTAGCAAACGTTAAGATAGATTATACTACAGATAATGGTGCTACATGGACAGTGCTATCTGCTTCTACACTAAATGATGGTTCTGAAAGCTTTACATTCCCAACTTCGTTGAATGGAAGTACTGTTAAAGTGAGAGTTTCTTCTATAGGAAACGTATTCTATGCTATCGGAAGTGTTGCACTTACTACATTATCACCTTGTAGCAATACTGCACCTTCTGGTCTTACAGTAATTACTTCGTTAGGGGGAGCCTCAATTTATTGGACTCCTTATTCAGGAACTAGCACTACGTATATTGTACGTTATAAGAAAACTACTGATACTACTTGGACGCAAGTTGCTACATCAGGATCTGCAATTAATGTTACTGGTTTGACAGCTGGAACGTATGAAGCACAGGTAGCTGCAGTATGTTCTGGTACTACAGGTACGTATTCTGTATCTGTAAACTTTACAGTAACTACTTTTTCTACAGTTACCTATTGTGATTCTTCTACAGTATATACTACATACGAATATATCTCGAACGTATCGTTGGCGAATGTAAATAATCCTTCTGGAGCTTCTACGTATACAAACTATACTGCAAACCCTGCATTACAAATTAATTTGGTAAAAGGAGCAGCTCCTTATACTTTAACAGTAAGTGTAGGAAGTGGAGATTCGTATGATGCTGCTTCTGTATGGATAGACTGGAATAGGAACGGAACATTTGAAGATTCTGAAAAAGTATTGAATGCTGCGGTGTCTGCTGCCATTCCAACTCAATATACTTCGTCCGTTACTGTACCTTCCACAGCTGTAGAAAATCAGCCGTTGAGAATGAGAGTAGTGTATATTTATGCAGACTCTGACAATGATGGAGCATCTCTTCCTTCTACTTTTGCTTGTGGTACCAATTTCTACTATGGAGAAACTGAAGACTACAACGTAATGGTAACATCAACATTAGGAACAAGTGATGTAGCCGGTCCTAACAATGGTATCCAGTTATATCCGAACCCTGTATCTGATATCTTGAACGTAACTAAAGTTTCTGATAAGGCTACTTATAAAATCTATAGTGTTGCCGGTCAGTTATTAGACAGTGGAAATATCAACGGTGGAAAAATTAATGTTTCATCTTTAATTAAAGGTGGATACATGATTACCATTGATGAAAAAGGAAGAGATCAGTTCAGATCTAAATTCATTAAGAAATAAATAATCTTAAAAATACAATCAGATTAATAAATTATTAAATCTGATAGAAAAATCCTCTGCTTTATAGTGGAGGATTTTTTGTTTTTATCATATTGTAAACTATTTGTATTTACTTTTATATATGTAGCTTATTGTGTTTGTTATTTGTTTTATAGTAATAATAGTGTTTTTTTGTGTTTATTATAATTTGTATTAAATTAATGTTTAAATTTTTATACTTTTGTTCATTGTGAATTTAAAAAAAAGAATTTTTATGAAAAAATTACTTACTACCTTACTTTGCAGTTTGATAGGTGTATCCGCTAGTGCTCAGTGGACGCCTGCGAGCTCCAAAGTGGATAGCAAAAAAAGAACAGTAGATGTGAAGGGCACTACTGTTGCATCATATTTCAAATTAGATCTAAATCTGCTGAGATCTCAATTGAAAGGTGCGCAAGAAATGGGACAGAACTCTACACCAGTTGTTGTTTCAATTCCAACATTGGATGGAAAAATTCAAAAATTCAATGTTTATAGCTTTCCTGTTGTTGTGAAAGAACTTGCGAATCAATATCAGCTTGGTTCTTATGTAGGAACAGCAGTTAATGATCCTACACAGAGCATTAGGTTTTCTGTAGCACCAAATGATTTCCAGTCTATGTTATTTAACAATGGAAATTATGAATTTGTAGAGCCTGTTGATAAATCAACTGGATTATATTCTGTACATCCCAAAACTGCAAAAACCGGAGATAAGGCTTTTGTATGTAGTACAGAAGAAGATCCTGCAGAAGTGAAAGATCTTCAGAATTTATATGATAATGCAAAAACATTCGCGCATAATCCGAATGTATTTAATAAAAACTCGGATAAAAAATACCGTACCATGAGATTGGTGGTTTCAACTACCGGAGAGTATACTCAAAAATTTGGTGGAACGGTTGCTGGAGCATTAGCACAAATTAATGCTACCTTGACAAGAGTAAATTTTGTTTTTGAAAAAGATTTTGCTTTACACTTAAATTTACAGAATTATACAAACGTAATTTTTCTAACTGGAGCGTCAGATCCATACTCAGTGCCTTCAGTAGGTACGGCTCAGGGTAATGCAAATAATGCTAATGGTTGGAATGTTCAGCTTCAGCAAACTTTAAGTCAGCTCGTTGGAAATAATAACTATGATATTGGTCATTTGTTTGGTGATTCAGGTGGTGGCGGAAATGCGGGATGTATTGGTTGTGTTTGTATTAATCCAACAGGAACTCCAGCTACGTCTCTTTCCAAGCAAAAAGGTTCAGGATACACCTCACCTGCTGACGGTAATCCACAAGGTGATAGTTTTGATATCGACTATGTGGCTCACGAAATGGGGCATCAGCTAGGAGGTAATCATACCTATTCTCATATTATAGAAGGTTCTGGAGTAAATATTGAACCGGGTTCCGGATCTACGATTATGGGATATGCTGGTATTACAGGGGCTACTACAGATGTTCAGGCACATTCTGATCCTTACTTTCATAAAGCGAGTATTGGGCAGATTCAAACAAATTTGATTGCGAAAACATGTGATGTTGAAACAGCAGTTACCAATAACCCGCCTGTTATTGCAGCACTATCAAGTTATACAATTCCTAAAAAGACAGCATTTGTACTTACAGCAAATGCTACAGACCCGGAAAATGATCCAATGACTTATACATGGGAAGAGATGGATAGTGGAATGACTTCAGCTCAGACTATTGATAATTCAAACCTAGGGCAAACAACTTTTGGAGCATCCTTTAGATCTGTTGCACCATCAACAAGCCCAACAAGATATTTTCCTAAATTTTCGTCAGTACTTGCCGGCGTTTTAGATAACTCTTTAAATACATGGGAATCAACTTCTCAAGTGGCGAGAAATTCAAATTTCGCAGTTACTGTGAGAGATAATAATGCTAACATTGCACAGCAGCAAACGAATTTTGCACAACAAAGTATTACAGTAGGAAATGACGGACCATTCCAGATTACGCAAGGGTTCTTGTTTACAAATGCGGCTTCTAATTTAACGTGGGATGTTGCTAATACATCATCAGCTCCTTATAATGTAGCAAATGTTATGGTTGATTATTCAACTGATAATGGTGTGACTTGGACTGTACTTTCTGCAACAACCCCTAACGATGGATCAGAACCTTATACAATGCCTGCATCTCTAAACGGACAGACTATTGTTATGAGAATTTCTTCTGTTGGAAATGTTTTTTATGCAGTGAAAAAAGTAGTAGTAACTACTCAGGTTTCTTGTGGAACTGCCCCTACAGGTGTTAATGTTAATAACATTACAATATCAGGAGGTGTAATGAGCTGGGCACCAGTGGTGGGAGCTACTTCTTACAGTGTACAATATAAGAAGACAACTGATACTAGCTGGTCTCAGGCTACTGCCACAAGCAATACCTATACATTAGCTGGTTTGTCCGACTGTATATCTTACCAGGTACAGGTTGCTGCAATTTGTTCCGGAACTACTGGTGCGTATTCTGCACCATTAACATTCTCAACGGTATGCGTAACATATTGTACTGCTGCAAGTGGTAGTGGGCAGTATAATTACATTTCTAATGTAACATTAGGAACAGTAAACAATACTACAGTTGGAACACCGTATTCGAACTTTACAACGAATGCAGCATTGCAGCCTAATTTGTTACCAAATAGTACAAATACAATCAGTGTTTCCCTTACGACAACTGTTTCCGGGGCTTCAGTGAATGGAATGGCAGCATGGATAGATTTCAATAAAAATGGAGTATTTGAGGATACCGAAAGAGTTCTGGATATGCCTATAACAGCTTTACCTGTTGGAGCTACCCCTACTACAACAACATTTACAGTTCCATCAACAGCAGTAACAAATTCTCCATTAAGAATGAGAGTTGTTACTGTGTTAATGGATCCTGCTTATGTGGGTCTTAGTATCCCAGATTCTTTTGCATGTGGTACTTTCTATAATGGAGAAGTTGAAGATTATAGTGTTGTTGTTGGAACACCTTCTCTGGGAACAAGTGATGTAGCCGGACCTAACAACGGTATCCAGTTATATCCAAACCCTGTATCTGAGATCTTGAACGTAACTAAAGTTTCTGATAAGGCTACTTATAAAATTTATAGTGTTGCCGGTCAGTTATTAGACAGTGGAAATATCAACGGTGGAAAAATTAATGTTTCAGCTTTAATTAAAGGTGGATACATGATTACCATTGATGAAAAAGGAAGAGATCAGTTCAGATCTAAATTCATTAAGAAATAATCTTATTTTTTTTAATAATATTAAATCCTCAGGTTTTCCTGGGGATTTTTTTTATTCTGAACCATAAAAAGGATTTTTATGAAATTTTTATAAAAAAAATACTTGTACCTATAATATTAGTAATGAAAAATGATTAGATTTGTATGATTAATATAATAATGAGAACATTATGAAGAAACTCTTTACTTCTTTAATACTCTTTCTGTGTTTAGTTCATATAGGCTTTGTTTCCAAAGTCTATGGTCAAGCAGGGCAGATTGGGACGGGAACTACCTCCATGGTTGAGCTTCCTATATATTCATATTATGGATATAATTATTCTCAGCAGATCTATACTGCTGCTGAAGTTTCGGCTGCGGTCGGAACGGCAACTTATATTACAGCGATAAAATTTTACGTTGATTCAGCTGTATTGCCACAAACCAATTATAGTGATTGGGTAGTGTATATGGGAAATACGACCCAAGCCAATTTTGCTACTACAACCAGTTGGGTGCCTTCAACTTCATTAACACAAGTTTTTGCAGGAACATTACCTCCTATAACAAGTGGAAACTGGGTTACCCTGCAGTTATCAACTCCATTCCTGTGGAACGGAACTGATAATATTGTTGTTGGCGTTGACGAAAATACACCCAGTTATTCAGGTTATCCGGGAACAGGTTGGGGGAACTATAATGCAGGAACCAACAGAGGTATTCTTTATTATAATGATACCACAGATCCTAGCCCTACAGCCCCGCCGGCTGCAACAACAAGATATAGTACCATCCCAAGATTACAGTTGGTAAGTGTAAGTTTACAGCCTTGTACAACTGCGCCACCTGCCGGGATTGCAGTAGGAAGTATAACACCAACTTCAGCTAACGTTTCATGGACTCCATCTACCGGAGCAACTTATGTAGTGAGATATAAACCTGTATCTGGAAGTGTTTGGACTAGTATTTCTGTAACCACTCCATTAACAGGAAGTCAGGTTATTTCAGGTTTAACAGAGCAAACTCAATATGAAGTTCAGGTAGCTACCATTTGTGGTGGTACTCAGGGCGCATTTTCAGCGAGTTCAACTTTTACAACTCCAGCGATCAGCTACTGTTCAGCTGGTTCTACAAGTACGACAATAGATGGTTATATCGGTCAGGTTGCTGTTAACGCAACAGGAGCACCTTCTATGGTAAGCAATTCTGGATTCAGTAATTATACTGATTATAGTACAGATGCAACGAGACAAGTTACTTTAGTAAGAGGAAGTGCAAATAATACAGTTACGGTTACGAAAAATTGGCCGGGTACACAATACAGTTTCACAACAGGAGTTTGGATCGATTTTAACAGAAATGGTATTTTCGAAGCAACTGAGCGTGTGTTAACTTCTCCAAGTAATACAACATCTCCAGTTTCTGTTACCTTTGCGGTACCTTCTGGTGCAGCTGTTTACGGAGGAAACCTTACGACTCGTATGAGAGTAGGTTTAGCGGAAAGCTCTTCAGTATCAGCTTGTGGAACATTTACATGGGGTGAGGTAGAAGACTATGCAGTAAAACTTATTGATCTGCAAGCTTGTAGTGCTACTCCTCCTACTAACATTGGTGTCAATAACTTAACACCTACTTCGGCTAACGTTACATGGACGGCAGCTACAGGAGCAACTTATGTAGTAAGATACAGACAAGCCCCTGCAGGTGCGTGGACCACTCTTCCTGCTACAGCTGTATTAGCAAGTAACCAGCTGATTTCAGGTTTATTGGAGCAAACTCAATATGAAGTTCAGGTAGCTACAATTTGTGGTGGAACGCAAGGGGCATTCTCAACAGGAGTACTCTTTACAACACCGGCGATTAGCTACTGTACATCAGCATCAACCAGCAGTACTATTGATGGATTTATCAGTAATGTAACGGTGACGCCTACCAACTCAACAGTAATGGTTAGTAATTCAGATTTTAGCAACTATACAGATTACAGTACAGATGCTGCAAGATTAATTACATTGATAAGAGGATCTGCAGGTAATTCAATTTCTATTGCTAAAAGCTGGCCGGGAACTCAGTATTCTTTTGGAACTGGTGTTTGGATCGATTTTAACAGAAATGGGGTATTTGAAGCCAGTGAACAGGTTTTAACTTCGGCAAGTAATACAACAAGTCCAGTGACTGCTACATTTGCTGTACCTTCTGGTGCTGCCGTTTATGGAGGTATACTTAATACCCGTATGCGTGTAGCATTAAGAGAATCTGCTACTGCTGCAGCATGTGGAACTTTCACATGGGGTGAAGTAGAAGATTATGCTGTAAAATTAATAGATCAGCCAGCGTGTACTACAGCTCCGCCTGCGAGTCTTACGCTTACGAATCTTACCTCTACAACAGTGAATGTATCTTGGATCGGAGCAACAAATGCTACGTATACTATAAGATGGAGAGTTTCTCCTGCAGGAGCTTGGCAAACGCAAACTTTAGCTGCCGGTGTAAGTACGTATACAATTACAGGTCTTACAGAGCAGACTACCTATGATGTACAGGTTGCTACAAAATGTGGAACCAGTGCATTAGGAGGATATACTCCTTCATCAACATTTACGACACCACCATTATCATACTGTCCAATGACAGGAACAGGAACTAACGACTACATTTCTAATGTAACTGTTACTTCTTCAAACCTTGGTGTTCCGCCAATGAATAACACTTCTGTACAAACTAACTATACCAGTTATACAACACCAGCGACTCTTATTACTTTGGATATTGGTTCTCAAAACAATAAGATCTCTGTAGCAAAAGGATGGACAGGAGCAACAAGTAATGACGCTGTTACAGCGTGGATTGATTTCAACAGAAACGGAGTGTTCGAAACAACAGAACAAATTCTTGTTTCACCAGCAAATACAACCACTCCGGTTAACGCTACATTTGCCGTACCAGCAGGTGCTTATTCAGGAGCATTAACTACTACCATGAGAGTTGTACTTAAGCGTACAAGTGCTCCGGTTTTATGTCAGAATGCGATCAACGGAGAAGTAGAAGATTATGCTGTAAGATTGAGACCATGTAGCAATATTACCCCTAACCAGCCTACGATTGTACCTACGCACAACTCTGCTACGATCAGCTGGACAGGAGTAACGAATAACGTAAGTTATATTGTAAGATATAGAGTTCAGGGACCTCCTGCAGGTGCATGGACACAGGTATATGCTTCAACGCTTTTAGGAAATATTCCTCTTAACGTAACAGGCTTAACTCCTGCCACTATTTATGACGTTCAGATTGCTGCGATTTGTGGTGATGTTATAGGTACATTTACTCCTATCAAATCATTTACAACGAGATGTGATCCAACGCCTCCAAACGTTACAATAAGTAATATTACAACGAACTCTGCATTGATTACATGGGCACCGCTTGCTGCAAGCTCAAATTACATTATGAGATGGAGAAAAGTAGGAGATACGGGATGGCCAAATCCTTTAATCAACTTACCTGCAGCTCCGGCAAATACTTATACATTAGGAAGTTTAGACCCATATACTAAATATGAAGTTCAGATCGCTAACCAATGTGTTGGAGAAACGACTCCGAACCCATATTCAAACCCTAGAGTATTTACTACAGAAAGAACGTGTGAGCTTCCTCCTCCAGGATTAACGATCACTAATATTTCACCTACAACTGCAGAAATTGTTTGGGATCCTTTCCCAGGTGCAACGTATATATTGAGATATAGAAAAGTAGGAATTCCTAGTTGGACAAACATATCAACAGTAACTAATACGTATACACTGACAGGACTTACTGAACTTACGAAATATGAAATGCAGGTTGTGAATATCTGTAACGGTACCCCTGGTACATATACTCCTCCTTACTTCTTTACTACGCCTACAGTAATTTACTGTCAGATGTCTTCAGGAAGTTCTGCAGCAGAGTATATTTCAAAAGTAACAGTGAAGCCAAATGGTAAGCCTGTTATGGAAAATGTTTCGGGAGCTTCAAACTATACAAATTATACTGCAACTACTGCCGCATTCATCGAGTTGATCCAAGGATCTACAGGCAATGAAATTACTATCGAGAAAAAATGGGTAGGAAATAGCCAGGATGAAGGTATTGCGGTATGGATTGACTTCAACAGAAACGGATATTTCGATATCAATGAAAGAGTATTCACTTCACCTCCAAATACTACAAGCCCTGTAACAGGAACATTTAATGTACCGGCAGACGCATTTGTAAGCATGACTGATTACAAATATGTAGTAATGAGAGTAGCGATGCAGAAAGGAAGTATTCCTGTAAACTGTACAAGCTTTGACAATGGAGAGGTTGAAGATTATACTGTGAGAATTTCTAAACAAGCTGTTCCTAATGCAACGAATCAAACTGATATTCTGATCTATCCTAATCCTGTAAGTACAGTATTATATGTGAAGAACATCAGCAAAAGAGCGAGTTATAAAATTTACAACTCAGCTGGACAGATTATTGCAAGCGGTATTCTATTGAACAACCAGATCAATGTAAGTAAACTGATCAACGGAATTTATGTAATAGATATCGACGACAACGGGAAAACCGTTCAGAAGAAATTTATCAAAGAATAATATTTAAATTTCAAATAGAATAAGCCCTCAGTAATGAGGGCTTATTTTTTTATAATAAAGATTTCTTACAGCATGGAAGAAATCTTTTCAATTAGAGTAATATTTTTATGTTAATAACAAAGAAAAGCAAGGCAGAATAATTTTAAAATATATCCTCCCTTCAACAAAATAAGCTCTCATTTTTGAGAGCTTATTTTTATTATTGATCAAACAATTAGAAGGGTATTCTAACGTTTTTCTATTTTATTCAATACTGAAAATTATTCGTTCAGTTTGTTCCTTTAAATCCTCCAGATTGGTGTTGTTATAGATCACGCAGTCTGCCAGTTTTATTTTATCTTTTTCAGGCATCTGTTTTTCCATAACGGCTTCCACTTCCCGATAGGTTTTGTGGTCTCTGTCCATCACCCTTTTTATTCTGATATTATCTTCTGCTGTTACCAGAAGAGATTTATAACATTGACGGTTCAGTTTTAGTTCAAACAATAATGCGGTCTCTTTAAAAACCAAATATTTAGTTTGTTTCTGTACCCATTCTTCAAAATCTATTCTTACGGCCGGGTGAATGATTTCATTCAATTGATGAAGCAGATCTTTATCATTGAAGACTTTTTCTGCTACCCATTTCCGGTTATACATTCCATTTTCATCATAAGATTCTTCTCCTAAAAGTTCTTTTATTTTAACCTTTAGATCTTCATTGTCATTCACAATGGTTTTCGCCCGGTCATCCGAATAATAAACCGGAAATCCGAACTCTTCAATATAATGGGCAACGGTTGTCTTTCCTGAACCAATTCCACCGGTTAATCCAATAATCTTGGATGCTGGTTCCGGTTCAGCTTTCTTTGTTTCTGAGTGTAATTCTTCCATACTTAAAAATTAATATCCAAAAACATCATTAAAGCTATACGTTTCGTTCAGTCTAACCCCTTTTTCAGTCATTTTGAGACTGGCCAGTTCGTTGTGTGCATCATGCTCAAAAAATAAGAGATATTCGTTGTCAACACACTGTTTCAGGAATTTCCCTTTCTCTTCCATAGTCAAAAGAGGGCGGGTGTCGTATCCCATTACATACACCTGGTTGACGTGCCCTGCAGTAGGAATAAGATCTGCGGCAAAAACAATTGTTTTTTCCTGGTATTGAATAACCGGAAGCATTTGTTTTTCGGTATGTCCGTCAACAAAAATTACGTCCATTTTCAGGTCTGGAGCGAAACCGTAATTTCCTGTCTTAGGAAGCGGTAAAAATTGTAACTGTCCGCTCTCCTGTATCGGGATGATATTTTCTTTCAGGAAGCTTGCTTTTTCTCTGGGATTAGGCTCTGTAGCCCATTGCCAGTGATTTTCATTAGTCCAGAATTGAGCATTTTTAAAAGCAGGTCTGTAGCCTGTTTTATCATCATTCCATTCAATGGCACCACCACAGTGGTCAAAATGAAGATGCGTTAAAAATACATCGGTAATATCTTCTTTTACAAAACCATATTTTTTTAAATTTTTGTCCAGATTATCATCTCCCCAAAGAGAGTAATGGCCAAAGAATTTTTCATCCTGTTTGTTTCCAAGACCGCAATCTACAAGGATTAGCTTCTTGCCGTCCTCAATAAGCAGAGAACGGGTTCCAAGGTCAATTAGATTTTTTTCGTCTGCTGGGTTAGTTTTCTCCCACAGACTCTTCGGGACGACTCCGAACATTGCGCCGCCGTCCAGCTTAAATTTTCCACATTGTATTGGATATAGTTTCATAGGTATATTTTGTTGAATTTATTTCTTAATTAATTTCATTTTTTCTGCAATCTTTCTTGCATTATCATCCGCATTTTCAAGATGGGAAATAATGTTTTGAAAGTCATTCTCTTTTCTGTTTTGAGAAAGTTTTTGCTTAATAAATATTTCAGTCGGAATTATTTTTAACCCGAAAGCTCCCTTCATCTCCTTTTCTACAAATTCCTTTCCCATGTCTTTCACCATCATAGGGCACTGCTGAAAATTCTCATACTTTGATGTTAACTTTTCAAGATGGCTGTAAAGCTCATCATGATTCATCAGTTCCACTGTTCCGTAGATTTGTACAGCTTCATAGTTCCAGGTGGAAACATTGATATGATCATACCAGCTGCTTGAAATATAGGTATGGGCTCCCAGGAAATCACAGAGAACTTCATCCCCATTTTGTAACGCTTTCGCTTGCGGATTCGCCCGGGAAATATGACTTTCTAGGTAAATTTCTTCCGGATTATCTTCATTGAGCATCATCATCGCATGGGTAGCTCTGATTTTCCCCACCGATGAGATGAGTAATGCAAATGAATTTTCACTGATGATCTCTTTCATCAGTTGATAATCTTCGCTTCTGTATATTTTTGGGACGAACATATAATTTTAAAATAACTCTCCTGGGGTTTTGGGTCTTGTAATATTCAAATGTTGATAGGCCTTATCCGTTACTTCTCTTCCTCTGGGAGTACGGATGATAAATCCTTCCTGAATAAGGAAGGGTTCGTAGACTTCTTCTAGTGTTTCAGGATTTTCAGCGATAGAAGTTGCCAAAGCAGAAATTCCTACCGGTTTTCCTTTAAAGTTTTCAATCATAACACGCATGATTTTATTATCCATTTCATCCAGACCGAATTCATCTACATTCAGAGAGTCCAGTGCATATTTGGTGATGTTGATTTCAATTTCTCCGTTTCCTTTGATCTCTGCAAAATCACGTACCCTTCTTAAAAGAGCATTGGCAATTCTGGGAGTTCCACGGCTTCTTCTTGCAATTTCAATAGCAGCATCCTCATAGATCTTTACCCCTAATACTCTTGAACTCCTTTGGATAATAGTCGAGATTAGCTCTACGGAATAATATTCAAGCCTGCTCTGAATACCAAATCTGGCGAGCATAGGCTTGGTAAGCATACCACTTCGCGTAGTTGCTCCCACTAAAGTAAAAGGATTCAGTCCGATCTGAACACTTCTTGCATTGGGACCGCTTTCCAGCATAATATCAATCTTATAATCTTCCATCGCAGAATATAAATATTCTTCTACAACAGGAGAAAGACGATGGATCTCATCAATAAAAAGAACATCGTTTTCTTCAAGATTGGTTAAAAGACCGGCTAAACTGCCGGGTTTATCTAAAACAGGTCCGGAAGTTACCTTGCAGCCTACGCCAAGTTCATTAGCGATTATATTGGCTAAAGTAGTTTTACCCAGCCCTGGCGGGCCGTGCAGCAATACATGATCCAGAGCTCCGCCACGTCTTTTTGCAGCCGTAACGAATACTTCAAGATTTTCTAACGTTTTTCTTTGTCCAGCAAAATCTTTAAAGCTTTGCGGACGAATTTGTTCCTCCTGCATGAGCTCCTCGTGCGAGTAGTTTTCCCTATCTGGATGTAAAAAATCAGGCATTAATTCATTTCATTTACCTCAAAGATAGGAAATTTAGACTTAGGTTGAGGTAGAGGTGGAAAAAAGGTGAAGACTTCATCTTAACCTCATGAAAAGCTTGAGATAAAAGATATTTTTGAGTATTTTTGACAGAGAAAATCTAAGCTGAATACGCTTTAGGCATAAATCTTACGACTACCACATGAAATTAATAGGACCATTCAAGCAAATTGTAACACTTGCGAACCTTCCGTTAAGAGGAAAATTATCTGATGAACAACTTGAAATCATCACAGATGGCGGAATTTTAATTGAAAATGATACCATCCGAAAAGTAGGTAATTTTATTGCATTACAATCTGAAAATCCAGGCCTGGAAATTGAGACCATAGAAGGTGAGCAGATTGTTCTTCCGGCTTTTGTAGACTCCCATACCCATATTTGCTTTGGCGGAAACAGAGCCAATGATTTTGCCATGAGAAATGCCGGAAAAACATATCTGGAAATTGCTGAGAGCGGAGGTGGAATATGGAGTTCCGTACAGCATACGAGAAGTGCGTCGGAAGAAGAATTATTATCAACACTCTTAGAAAGAATAGATTTCCTGATCTCCCTGGGAATTACTACTATAGAAGTGAAAAGCGGCTATGGACTGGACGTGGAAAATGAGCTTAAAATGCTCAGAATAATAAAAAAAGCACAGGAAAAAACGAAAGCGACGTTAGTTCCTACTTGTCTTTCTGCCCATTTGAAACCCAGAGATTTTGAAGGAAGTAATCAGGAATATTTAGAGTATATCATCACGGAAATTTTACCCAAAGTGAAAGAAGAGAACCTTGCCGGGCGTGTAGATATTTTTATTGAAAAATCTGCATTTCAGCCTGAAGAAAGTAAAGATTTCCTTCTTAAAACTAAAGCCTTAGGTTTTGAAATTACGGTTCATGCAGACCAATTTACCCCGGGAAGTTCAAGGATTGCGGTTGAGGTTGGTGCCCAATCTGCAGACCATTTAGAAGCAACGATTGATGAGGATATAGAATTTCTTGCCCAATCCAACACTGTAGCAACAGCATTGCCGGGAGCAAGTTTGGGATTAGGTGAAAAATTTACACCGGCTCGAAAATTATTGGATGCAGGAGCCATTCTTGCCATAGCCAGCGACTGGAATCCAGGTTCCGCACCGATGGGTAATCTGATAACCCAGGCTTCTATTTTAGCAACCTTTCAAAAATTATCAACTGCAGAAGTGATAGCTGGAATCACTTTTCGTTCGGCATATGCTCTGGGATTAACAGATAGAGGGAGGTTAGAAAACGGATTAAAAGCAGATTTTGTAACGTTCAAAACAGATAACTTTCAGAATGTACTCTACAACCAGGGAAGCCTGAATGCTGAAAATGTGTATATTGATGGAAATAAAGTGTAAACTCAATTTGAATAACAGGAATTCAATAGAAAGAGATCCTCCTTCGTTGGAATGACCATACAATAGGCTTTATTAAAAATCCCCCATTTCTTATTTTTGAGAAATGAGGGATTTAAAAGTTAGTCTAAAAAATTATTAATACTTCTGATATTTTTTATGATTCTTTCTTCGCTGTCTTTTGGAGCCGGTCTGCCAAATGCTGTAAAGAAAGAACCTAAAGGATCATCCATTTTTTCCTTTCTTTTCTTATAAAATTTTTCATACGTGGTATCAATACCAAATGGAAGCTTTCCAATAGGTTTTTTAATTTTTTTTAAACCCATTAATGTAAAATGAAAGTAATCTTTGGAATCATATGCTTCTAAAACCAGACCTGGCAGTCCTTTAAAAGTATATGGCCCTTCCTGAATTGGAATTTGATCAGTATACCAAACTGTAATAAGCTTATTTCCATATTTACTTATTGCTTTCCTGCAATGATATCCCTGTATAATCTTTGTGTCATTTTCAATTTTCCATGCAATTTTATCAGGAGCTGCAAAATGATAATGCTCTTTCGAAATTTCATCATAAATTGTTAGCTTTCCTTTTTCGTAAAATACTTCCGGTTTAAATTTTGCAGCCGGAACTGAAGAAGTATTGATTTCAATTTGCCCGTTAACGGGATTTGACACACTTTTTTCAACTGAAATCAAAGTCAAAGAATCTGCAATTTGTTTCTGATCACTTTTAAAGAGTGATATATGAGTACCAATTAAAAGCGAAGCATTTTCTTTTCTCAGAGTATTTATATTTGCTGTATCGATCAAAAAAGTGATCAAGTATTTGCATTCAATCTTAGAACTATCTATTTCCTGAGAAAAAAATTGAAGTGGTAAAAAAAATATTAATAAGAAATACTTATAGAATAATCTCATTGTTTAAAAAATTAATATGAACAGCTTGCCTTACCAGATTTATATTTAAAGTTCAAATATAAATAATTTCAGCACGGTGAAATTATTTTAAACTCATTATCTTTACCATTAGAAAATGGATAATTTTACCATCATGAAGCCGGAGAAAAAGTATATAACCTAAGAGAAGAAATCACGCTGCACAACATAGAAAGTGAGGATTCTGAAAATAGATTTACGCTCATTTTTAATAAAGGTTTTGAGTATTCTTGTAACAACCTATATTTTCCCTCTTTTATATCAAGCATGATAAAAAAAATCTTATTATTTTAACTGCTTTTCCAATCAATGAAATGTCGTTTTATTATCCAAACAATATTAATTAGCTTTACTGGACATAACCCCAATTGAATTATAAAGAATGATTTCACAAAATATTTGGCAAGGCAGACTGGATGGAGAGGAACTTCTTTTCCACAGAATATTTCAACGAGTAAAAGAAGAAAACCATTACGATACTATTTCAACGAATGATTACGTTTTACATGGTTTTGCCATTGATGAAGGCGTGAGAAGGAATAAAGGTAGATTAGGAGCTAAAGATGCACCGGATGTGATCCGAAAAAACATGTCTAATTTCCCCGTGATCCTTCCTGATTTTTCATTACTGGATTTTGGAAATCTGACGTGTGAAGACGGCGATTTGGAAACTGCACAGAACAATCTCGCAAAGAACGTGTCAAAAGTTCTTTTAAAAGGCGGAAAATCAATCGTACTGGGTGGCGGACATGAAGTCACCTATGCCCATTATTTAGGAATCAGAACGGCATTTCCTGAGCAGAAAATAGGGATTATTAATATTGATGCCCATTTTGATAACAGACAGCCTGAAAATGGGGTAGGAGCAAGCTCCGGAACAGGATTCTGGCAGATTGCACAGGAGGGGGAGATCAACTCCCTTCACATTGGAATCCAGAGAAACTCCAATACACTTAAATTATTTGATACTGCCCATCAGCTTGGGATGAAGTATATTTTGGCAGACGAGTTATTTTTTGAAAACCTTCCATCGATCTATCAGCGAATCAATGATCTTTTGGAGACAGTAGATTTTGCCTATGTGACGATTTGTATGGATGTATTTAATGCGTCCATTGCCCCGGGAGTTTCGGCTTCGGCTTATAATGGGATTTTTGCAGATCCTACTTTCATGCATTTTTACAGACATATTTTGAAAAGTGAAAAGATTGTTGCATTGGATGTGGCAGAAGTAAATCCTTCACTGGATATTCAGGAGAGAACAGCCCGATTGGCCGCATGTCTTGTGAATGAATGGTTTATGGTCTGATCAAAAAAAGTGGATCCTTTCGATAGAGAAAATCATTATTTTATATAGCAGTAAGGAACAAAATTTGTTGCCTTCAAGATGCTTTGTAAAAAGCATTCATAAATTCATTATTTTGAATTTAAAACAGAAATTATATTATGGAACAATTAATTGAAGATAAACTTATTAAAGCAGATAAGGCTTTTTCAGTTTGGAAGAAAGTACCGTTTGAGGAAAGACAAAAACTGATTGCAAAGGCAGCGGAGATTTTCAAAACTCATTCTGAAAAGTTTGGTAAGATTATTACAACAGAGATGAATAAGCCGGTCTCCCAATCTATTGCTGAGGTAGAAAAGAGTGCTTTAATGATGAATTATTATGCGGATGCTGAAAATGTCCTGAAACCTGAAAAGGTGGATTCCGAATATCGTTACTCTGAAATACATTATGAGCCGAAAGGAGTTATTTTGGGAGTAATGCCTTGGAATTTTCCTTTCTGGCAGGTATTAAGATTTGCTACACCCGCCATTTTATCTGGAAATACAGTTGTTTTGAAGCATGCTTCAATTTGTTTCGGAAGTGGAAATGTAATTGAACAGGTTTTGCTGGAAGCGGGTTTTCCGGAAGGGGTTTTCCAAAATCTTGAAGTAGGACATAAAGAAGTAAAAGAAATTCTTGAACATAAAACGATTAAAGGAGTAAGCCTTACAGGAAGTGAAAAAGCCGGTGCTGAGGTAGCTTCTATTGCAGGACAGAATATTAAAAAATCTCTTCTTGAATTAGGAGGAAGTGATGCTTTCATCGTTCTGGATGATGCTGATCTTGATAAGGCGGCAAAAGAAGGAGCAAAAGCAAGGCTTCAAAACTGTGGACAGACTTGTGTTGCGGCAAAAAGATTTATCATTGATGAAAAAGTAGAAGATGAGTTTCTTCCGAAGTTCATTGAAGAATATAAAAAATACATTCCTGCAGATCCGATGGAGAAAGAAACACTGATCGGGGGAATGGCAAGACCGGATCTGGCTGATGATCTGGAAAATCAATTTAAAAAAGCATTAGAAAACGGGGCGGAAATTATTATTCCGCTTGAAAGAATTTCTGATATTGAATTTAATCCAGGATTGATCAGAGTGCAGGAAGGAAATCCTATTCTTCAGGAAGAACTGTTTGGACCTCTTGGAATGGTAATGATCGCTAAAAATGATGAAGAAGCATTGCAGATGGCGAACGATATTCCTTTTGGACTGTCTAACTCTGTTTGGACTGCAACCAAAGAACGCCAACTATTTTTTATTGAGAACCTGGAATCCGGAACGGTGAATATCAACAGAATGACCAGTTCTGATCCGCGTTTTCCTTTTGGTGGTACTAAGTCTTCCGGGTATGGAACCGAGCTGTCACTACATGCTTTAAAAGAGTTTGTGATTACGAAGACAATTGTGGGAAATTAATCTTCTTTGTACAATTGTATTATGTACAATGTAAAAAGTAGAATGTATTAATGATTTTTAATCTTATATATTAAAAACTCCTGGAAATAGCTATTTCCGGGAGTTTTTGTATGATTGCAAAAAAGCAAATTTGCTTATTGTATTAAACTGTTGTCAATCTCAATGTATTTGTTTTTCCTCCTTCATACGATGGAGTAGCATTGATGTTGATTACAAAATCTCCGCTTTCAATATACCCATGATTATGTGTCAGCATGTTTACCTGGATAATGGTTTCATCCGTAGGTTTTTTCATGTCGTAGTAATACGCGCGAACTCCCCAAAGAAGGTTCAACATCGTAATTACTCTTTTATTACCACTATACACAATAATATGAGAATTAGGTCTGTGTGCAGAAAGCTGGAACGCTGTATATCCGGAATGCGTTAATGTAACAATTGCCGAAACGTTGGTTGTTTTTGCAATTCTTACCGCTGCAAGACATACTCTGTTCGTAATGAATCTCTCATCGATACAGTTGTAGTCTTTTTCCATTGGCTCGTTCTTATGTTGATAAAAACTGGTTTTTTCAATATTCTGAACAATTTTAGCCATATTTTCAACCACCTGAACCGGATATCTTCCTACAGAAGTTTCTCCTGAAAGCATTACGGCGTCCGCTCCGTCCAATACAGAGTTGGCAACGTCATTTACTTCCGCTCTTGTTGGTGTTAAGCTATTGATCATCGTTTCCATCATTTGAGTGGCGATAATCACCGGCTTGGAATAGAATCTTGCTTTTTCAACCAGATTTTTCTGAATAGCAGGAACTTCTTCCATTGGAACTTCTACTCCTAAATCTCCACGGGCAACCATTAAACCGTCACATTCCAATAGAATTTCGTCGATGTTTTTAACCCCTTCAGGTTTTTCAATCTTAGCGATGATCGGCGTTTTGAATTTACCGTTTGGATGTTTTTTGATCAGTTCTTTAAGATCAATAATATCCTGAGCATGACGAACGAATGACAAAGCGATCCAGTCAACTTCCATGTCAAGCATGAAATTAGCATCCTGAATATCCTTTTCCGTTAATGCAGGAAGAGATACGTTTGTATTAGGAAGGTTTACTCCTTTTTTAGAACTCAAAGGTCCCCCTTGAATTGTTTTAGCTTTTACAGTATCAATTTTGTTGGTCTCAATAACCTCAAGCATTAGCTTTCCGTCATCAATAAGGATTTTTTCCCCAACGTTTACATCCTGTGGAAACTGTTGGTACGTCATGTATACTTTGGTAGAATCTCCTTCGATTTTTTCATTCGTAAAAGTAAGAATGTCGCCAGGATTCAGGTAAGAACCTTCCTTTACCACACCTACTCTTAATTTTGGACCCTGTAAATCTCCCAGGATGCTTACAGAATATCCATGTTCCTTATTAAGGTCTCTGATGAGATCAATATTTGATCGAACTAAGTCGTAATCTGCATGTGAAAAATTTATTCTAAAAACGTCAACACCTGCTTTCATTAATCCTAACATTACTTCTCTTGATGATGAAGCCGGGCCTAGCGTTGCGATAATTTTTGTCTTCTTTAAATACTTATTCATAATACTGGATAATTTGATAAAGTTCCTCATCAGAACTTAGTGTATAATCTTGAATTGGAAAAACAAGATTTTCAGGGAGCAAAATTACGGAAAAATCAGGAAACTGTTCCGAACTATGCAGAATATATTCTACATCTACCTGATTATTTAATAAAAATTTAATGTTTTCTTCTCCTGTGAAGAGTTCGGTTTGTAATTTTTTTTGATTACTTTCCGAGCATCTGTTTGAGATGAAAGTAAAACAGGTCTTTGTAGACTTGTGATACGCTTCGTACCTTGGAAAAGAATATTCAAAATAAGCTCCATGAAAGATCAGATCTTTCTTTCTTGAAAACTTGAGGTCATTATTTTGATTGATGGTATAAAAAAACTCATGAGCGGGTATATTTTTTGCTAATCTTACCAATCCTATGGCAATATCTTCAAATTCTATATCGTCTAAATCATAAAGCTTTTGAATTTCCAAGTATATTTTCTTTTTTGTTTAAAATATAAAATGCTCTTTGTGCAGCTTTTTCTTCTGCTTTTTTCTTGGATGTTTCTGTAGCATTGGCGATTTTTTCCTGTCCCAGCCAAACGTGGCAGCGGAATACGATCGCTTTATTTACCTGAATCTCCTCACAAGTCTCGTACTTTATACTTACTTTTTTCTTCTGGCTCCATTCGAGCAGAAGACCTTTGTAACTTACAATTTTGTTTTCAAGCTTGTTCATCTCAGTAGGCGTTAATAGTCTTTCCAGAATGAGTTTTTTACAAAATTCATAGTGGAAGTCCAAATAAATGGCACCAATTAAGGCCTCAAATAAATTTCCGGAGATATTTTCTCCTAAGGCTACAGAACCCTGCTTCAGCAAAAGATCAGTAAGCTTTAAGTCTTCTCCTAATTTATTAAGATTTTTCCTATTAACAATTTTAGATTTCATTTGTGTCAGATATCCTTCATTGGCTTTTGGATAAGCCTGGAATAAATGACAAGAAATAATTGTACCCAAAACAGAATCCCCTAAAAATTCAAGTCTTTCGTAGTTACTGTCTTGATTTTTAGAAGAACTTTTCAAAGAAAAAGCTTCACGGTAAAGAGCAACGTTTTGTACCTCGGTACCTAACATCTTGCTGAGCTGGGTACTAAGGAAATAGTCTCTTTCCGTTAATTTTCTTTTTCTTTTTTTGAGAAGGAATTTAGAAAAGTATTTCTGTAACTCCATTCAGTAAATTTAGATTTTCGTAAATAGAACGCAGGCATTGTGCCCACCAAATCCAAAAGTATTACTCATGGCTACTTTTACGTCTTTCTTTACAGCTTTGTTGAATGTAAAATTCAGTCTGCTGTCAATGTTTTCATCATCAGTAAAATGGTTGATGGTAGGAGGAACAATACCATGAATAATCGTTCCTAATACAGCAATAGCTTCAATCACTCCTGCTGCACCCAAAAGGTGGCCTGTCATTGATTTTGTAGAATTGATCTGAATGTCGTAAGCGTGCTCGCCCAGTAATTTCGAAATTGCGCTGGATTCTGCAACATCTCCTAATGGAGTAGAGGTACCATGCATATTGATATGGTCTACTTCATCAGCAGTTAAGCCGGCATCTTCCAAACAGTTTTTCATTACCAGATAAGCTCCTAGTCCTTCCGGATGAGGTGCTGTCATATGATGTGCATCTGCACTCATACCACCGCCCGTTAATTCTGCATAAATTGTTGCACCACGTTTTACTGCGTGTTCGTATTCTTCAAGAATAATGGATCCAGCACCTTCTCCTAATACAAATCCATCTCTGTCTTTGTCAAAAGGTCTTGAAGCTGTTGTAGGATCATCATTTCGTGTAGAAAGTGCCATCATCGCATTGAATCCGCCGACGCCACTTGCTGTAACGGCTGCTTCAGAGCCACCGCATACAATAACGTCTGCTTTTCCTAGCTGGATAAGCATTTTAGAGTCGATTAGAGCATTGGCAGAAGATGCACAAGCAGATACGGTTGTATAATTGGGTCCATGGAAGCCATACTCAATAGAGATGTGGCCTGGTGTAATGTCCGCAATCATTTTAGGAATAAAGAATGGATTAAACCTAGGTATATCTGTTTTTGCCCATCCCAGGACTTCTGTTTCAAAAGTCTCTAAGCCTCCGATTCCGGAACCCCAAATTACGCCGACTCTGTTTTTATCTACATTGTCTTCCATAATTCTGGAGTGTGCTACTGCTTCTCTAGCGGCAACAAGTCCCAACTGGGTATTTCGGTCCATTTTTTTAGCTTCTTTCTTATCGAAATGCTGTAATGGATCAAAATTTTTCACTTCGCAAGCGAACCTTGTTTTAAAGTTTGTGGCATCAAAAAGAGTAATCGGAGCTGCACCGCTCTCACCTTTAACAAGATTTTCCCAGTATTCTTTTGCATTATTTCCAATCGGTGTTATTGCTCCAAAACCGGTTACAACTACTCTTTTTAATTCCATAAACTTTTAAAATTTTCTTTTTTGTTGAAGAATATTATTTATTTACTACTTCTTCGATATAAGCAATAGCGTGCCCTACAGTAGTAATTTTTTCAGCTTGGTCATCAGGAATCTGAATATTAAATTCTTTTTCGAATTCCATGATTAACTCAACTGTATCTAGTGAATCTGCTCCCAAATCGTTAGTGAAGCTAGCTTCAGGAGTTACTTCTGTTTCTTCAACGTCAAGCTTATCAGCGATGATAGCTTTTACTCTTGATGCAATGTCTGACATAGTAAATTATTTTTTTAATTGTTAGATGGTGCAAATATATAAAATTCTTTACGATAAAACATTTTTTTAGTCTTTTTTGTGGGTAGACTGTTCTTATTTTATAGTGGAAAGATTTAGTCTTTTAGTTTTCAGGGGTTTATATTGAAGACTAATTGTATGCTATGAATTCAATTATGGAGTACAGGAGATTGTTTTTACTGAAAGATCTTGGTCTTTGCAGAGGATTATATTATAATGAGGGTGGAATTGCAAAGATTTTAAGATAGGAATAAGAATAATTAGGCTGTTTTAAAATGCATAATAAGCTTAAGTAGAATAATGATATAGAATTTGATGATTAATAATGCTCTTTTTGAAAAAACTAGGTATTTGTTTCTTTTTAAGAATGACTTTTTTAACAAAGCAATATTGAGCTTTTTAACAAACTGAAGTAGTGTTTATATGATTGAAATTTGTATTTATAAAGTTCAAAAGAAAATGAAAAAAGTTTGGTTTATAACAGGAAGCTCAAAAGGCTTAGGAAAAAGCCTTGTAGAGGCAGTTTTATTAAAAGGTGATCATGTTGCCGCTACGGCCAGAAATCCTGAGACACTTAAAGAACTGGCAGAAAAATATCCTGAACAGTTGCTTACATTACCTCTTGATGTCCAAATAAAGGAGCAGATTCATGCTGCGGTTGAAGAAACGATGAAACACTTCGGACGTATTGATGTTTTGGTTAATAATGCGGGGTTTGGGATTACTGGTGCTGCGGAGGCATTTACGAATGAGCAGGTAAGAAGCCAGCTTGAAGTAAATCTATATGCTCCGATTGAAGTTACCAGAGCTGTATTGCCTTATATGCGTCAACACCGGTCAGGAAATATTTTACAGATCAGTTCTATAGGCGGAAGGGTAGGAAATGCAGGGCTTTCCATCTATCAGGCTGCAAAATTCGGCCTTGCAGGTTTTTCGGAATCGCTTGCTAAAGAAGTGGCTCCTTTGGGAATTAAGGTGACCTGTATTGAGCCGGGAGGATTCCGTACGGATTGGGCTGGAGCATCAATGAGTTTTGCAGATGATATTGAAGGGTATGAAAATACGGTAGGGGGAATTAAGGCTTATTTAACATCAGGAAAATTTCTTCCAATGGGAGATCCTGTAAAAGCAGCTCAGGTTATGGTTACACTGGCAGATCATCCGGAACCGCCGTTGCATCTCGTCTTAGGAAGCGAAGCGGCGGCCATTTTGAAGCAAGCAGATGAGTCAAGAAGAGAGGAATTTGAAAATTGGCTGGATGTTACTATTTCTACAGATCATGATGAAGCAGTAAACATTTTCGAATCGGAGTATGGGAAACAATATTTTACACATAAAGGAATCAAAAATTAATTTATTTGAGCTTTCTTAAGAAGGGAAGACCATTACAGGTTATCATACCCCTATTATTAGTGCATTCTGGTATATAATTTTTAACTGCTATTTTTATATAATCATTTACATTTGTATTGTATGAAACCTATACAACAAAACCTGGGTAATATTGTGTATTCCTGCTATGCTGAGCTCAGCAGACGGGGAGAGCATTTTGTTTCTGATCATGTGCTGAGCTATCAGGTTTCCGGTAATCTGATATTGAGTGACGGTGTTAATGAATATGCATCTGTCGGAGGTTCTATCCGTTTTTTGCGACGCAATCAACTGTTGAAGTTCACCAAACAGCCTCCTGAAAACGGGGAATTTCAGTCGCTGTCTATTTTCCTCGATCAACAGGTCTTAAAAGATTTTAGTCTGGAATATAGCCTGGATACAGAAAAGAAAACGAATGACAAGCGACTGCTTTTTCTCGAAGAAGATCTTCAGCTGAAAAGTTATATGGATTCTCTTCTGGCATACCAGTTGGCTGGAAAACTTATGGATCCTCGTCTTGCAGCATTAAAAATAAAGGAAGCTGTCATTTTACTGCTTCAGGATTATCCTGAAATGAAAAATATCTTATTTGATTTCAATGAGCCGGGAAAGATGGATATTGAAGCCTTCATGAATAAAAATTATCACTTTAATGTCAACCTGGATCGCTTTGCTTATCTTACAGGAAGGAGCCTGGCTACTTTTAAGAGGGATTTTGAAAAGATCTTCGGGCTTACTCCCGGGAAGTGGCTTCTACAGAAAAGGCTTCGGGAGGCTCATTATTTATTGGGAAAAGGAAAGATGGCTTCTGATATCTATACAGATCTCGGTTTTGAAGATCTTTCCCATTTTTCGTTTACTTTTAAGAAACTGTATGGCATTCCGCCAAGTAAAGTAGTACATTAATAGAGTTAATATGGCCATATATAAGCCTTCAGAGATTGTCTGAGGGCTTTTTTGTGTTTTTATTTGTCAATGTTTTAGATCATTCATTGCATTAAAAATATACTTTAACTGGAAATTTTGCATTTCCAACCGACAAAACGGGTACTTCATCGAAAAGAATTTAATTTCTCTTCCGGGCTGTCTACTTTTGACATATCAAATTTAAACAGACATGCAAAAGACAAGTATAATAGCAGCATCATTTTTCTTAGCCTTCACTACATTGAGTGCTCAGAATACGATCAATGGAAAGGTTACCGATGCTACAGGACAGTCTATTCCTTTTGCTTTAGTTAAGATATATTCTTCAGAAAATAAAACAACTGTCATTTCTGAAAAGATAACTGATGAGAATGGAGCTTTTAACACTCAGGTTCCTAATAATGGAAGTTATAATGTACTTACCTCAGCATCCGGATATTCTGATTCTTCTAAGAGCTTTGCTTTTAATACGGTCTCTACAAGTATAGGGATCTCTATAGAAAGGGAAAAAGTTTCAGGAATTAAGGAAGTGGTTCTGGTAGCCAATAAAAAGAAGACTTTTGAAAGAAAAATAGACCGCTTTGTTTTTAATACTGAAAATTCTATTGCTTCGAAAGGGGTAGACGGACTGGATGTTCTGGCAGCGACTCCTATGGTAAAGGCTGATGATGAAGGGAATATAGAAATAGTAGGTAAGAGTGCGGTTTCTATCATGATCAACGACAGACCGGTGAATCTTTCAGGAAAGGACCTTGTATCTTATTTAAAAACAATTCGCTCAGAAAATATCGAACGGATTGAGGTGATCACTACACCGCCGGCTAAGTATGAAGCACAGGGAAACAGCGGAATCATTAATATCGTGTTGAAACAGAATTCGAGTATGGGATTCAGCGGGAATATTTCCACAAGCTTCCAGAGAAAGTCCAGAAACGGGTATTCCAACAACGGATCGCTTAATTATCAGTCTAAAAAGATCAATACTTCGTTAAGGGTTTCGCAATTTGACAATGAAAAGAAATCTGATGAGAATTTATCTATTTATTCAGGGAATATCCTGAAGACTGAAAATACGAGATTAGACAAAAATAAGGGCTACAATATTAATTATAGTATTGATTATAAGATCAATGATAAAACATCGGTAGGTGCGATCTATAATTTTTCGGACACGAATGGGAATAATGATTCCAGGAACTTTTCGAGATATTATCAGGGAAATGTACTTGACTCAACGGTGGTTTCCAATACGTATAATGCCAACAAGATAAAGAATAACCAGCTGAATGTATATTTTGAAAGAAAACTGGACAGTCTTGGAAAGAAATTATATGTAGGGGGAAATCTTTTTGACAGCAGAAATACGAATCCTTTTTCTCTGGCTTCCGAATCTGACGTGAACAGCATTAATTATCAGCTTAATTCAAAGTATAAGTATAAAATATATTCCGGGCAGGTTGATTTTTATCTTCCATTCAAATCATTTGTAGGGGAAGTGGGAGGAAAGTATACGCGTTTTAATACGGATACGGGACTGGATTTCTTTGTGACAAATACAGGTGTTCCGGTGTATGACAGCAACAGAAGTAATTCTTTTCTCTATCATGAAGACAACTGGGCTTCCTATGTAGCACTTTCTAAGGCTTTCAATGAAAAATGGGAGGGAAAAGCGGGCCTCAGATATGAATATACGATGGTGAACGGAGTGGCAGGAAATGGAGCAGAGGTAGATAATAAGTATGGAAAATGGTTCCCGAGCCTGTATCTTACGTATAAACCGAACAATAAAAATATTTTTACGGTAAGTTATTCTAAGCGTATTACGCGTCCTGATGCCAGATCGCTGAATCCGACCACCATTTACCTGGATCCTTATGCCTATGCGACGGGGAATCCTTACCTGAAACCGTCATTCAGTAATAATTTTGAGCTGGGATATGTCTTCAACAGTAAGTTATCTGTTACGGGATATTATCAGTTCAGTAAAGATAATTTTGGACAGATCGTAGAGCTGCAGGGCGCCAACAGAGCGATCAAATACCTGAATAACTATGATGAAAACAGCATAGGGATCAATGCGACCTATTCTAATACATTTCTTAAGAGATGGGATCTGTATGCATCGGTGAATTATGCTTATGTGGAGTCTAAAGGACTGATCAATCAGGTGGAAGGACTGAGTTCCAACTCACTGTACTATTCTATCAACAATACGATTCATCTGAATTCTAATAAGACGTTTTCTTTCTTGTTGAACTTCTGGAATTTTCTGCCTCATACGAAAGGAAACTTCAAGTTTGAGAATGTGTACAACTTATCATCAGGGCTGAGAATGTCGCTGTTTGAAAAGAAACTACAGGTGAATATGACGATCCAGGATATTTTCAAAGGGATGAAATTCAGAGGAAAAGCGTACTACACAGATTATTATACGTATTCCAACAATTATTATGATGCTAGAACTTTCAACCTTAGTGTGACCTATCAGTTTGGAAACAGCAAAGTGAAAGGAAATAACAAGCAGATTAAACTGGAAGAGGCTGACAGAGCCAATTAAAAGATTCTAAAACCCCAATTCAACTGAAAATTTATTTACCATGAACCCCATTTTAAAAGGAGCACACAACCAGTTTTTTAATGTGAATACTGTTAACTGGACTCCAACAAAACCAGAATTACCAGAACAAAACATTGAATATTAACCATAAATAAAAACAACATGACTCAAATCGAAAAACCAAGAGACAACGACTTCTTCGACATTAACATCTATTGTCCACAGCAGCCAACCACGTCAACCTCCGCTTTATAATTAACCTTAAAAATCAAATTATTATGACTCAAATTGAAAAACCAAGAGACAACGACTTCTTCGACATTAACATCTA
>NZ_JAWRXA010000408.1:0-267 GCF_046535275.1 Chryseobacterium sp. SIMBA_029 | reverse complement strand
CAAGCGTACACATTCCGGAATAGATGTTTTTTCTACTTCGATGCCATGGTGTTTTTTGTACCCATCAAGAAGAACGTCAATCATTTTTACGCAGGTTTTTTCATCCGGTTCATTAACGGTTAATACTTCAAAACGACGGTTGAACGCCTGTTCCGGCTCTATAATTTTTCTGTATTCCTCCTGTGTAGTAGCTCCAATTACGGTGATTTCACCTCTTGCCAATTCTGGTTTTAATAAATTGGCTACGTTTCCGATGCTTCCCTTGGG
>NZ_JAWRXA010000407.1:0-267 GCF_046535275.1 Chryseobacterium sp. SIMBA_029 | reverse complement strand
CATTGGACTCGCTAAATTCCACCGATCGTGCAAAGCTGATGTATGCAAGCCACAATTTGGGCCCAGGTGACGTTGCATCCTTCGTTAACGAAGCCATTACTGAGTCGCATGCCAAGAAGCTGCTGATTGCCCAAGTGGGTAATGCGCGGGCAGCCACCTTAGCTCAATCATATGAAGCTAGTTACGTGTCAGCACATCGGCACTGGTTGAACGACTTCATTGAACAGAAAATTATACCGAGGGCGTTTGCATGTGATCCGTCGCCCG
>NZ_JAWRXA010000406.1:0-267 GCF_046535275.1 Chryseobacterium sp. SIMBA_029 | reverse complement strand
CATGCCGATCCCGAGAAGGCGGCGGCGGTCAAACGCGAATGCTCCCTGAAGCTCGGCGACGACGCCCTCAAGGACAGGAATTGCCTTCTCCGGATCGGCATGGTCGATGTTGTGCTCGACGCGGGCGCAGATGGCCCCGGAGAGATCGGTCAGAATGCCGCTGGCGCGCTGGCTTCCGAGCTCAAGGCCGATCGAATAGGCGCCCTGCGGATTGATCGAGTAGGGAATGATCGGCTGTCCGCGCGCTGTCTTCTGCGGCTCGCCGGA
>NZ_JAWRXA010000405.1:0-267 GCF_046535275.1 Chryseobacterium sp. SIMBA_029 | reverse complement strand
CCGGCGAAAATGGCGACCTTGCCGGCGTCGTTAATGGCATCCGCCAACTCCTGGACGCTAGCCGCGTCCGGCACCAAGCTGGCAGGCCGGAAGGTCGCGGGCAGCGGGGTGGGCGCGGTTGCCTCCAGTCCGGCAATGTCACCGGGAAGGGTCACGACGGCGACTCCCCCCAGGCCGATCGCGTTTTGAATGGCGCTGTGCATGACTCGAGGTGCTTGATCCGTGGTGCTGATCATCTCCGAGTACACGGAACACTCATTGAACAGG
>NZ_JAWRXA010000404.1:0-267 GCF_046535275.1 Chryseobacterium sp. SIMBA_029 | reverse complement strand
ATAAAGTACCTGATGGACTTCCGGACCTCCTGCTCCCCCTGATACTCCCGGAAGTTTAAGGTCTACATTGGGCTTTATCGGAAGGTACATATAGCTTCCTGAAACTTTCAATTCCGGAAGTTGTCTGTTTTTAGCCTCCAGAAGATCAGCTGTAGCCTCTTCGATCTTGGCTGCATCGATCTTGAGATTCTTGCTGTTCTGGATTCCCAGCTGCACAGCTTCGTCAAGAGAAAGATTTTTTTTCTCCTGAGCATTTGCATTTGCTAT
>NZ_JAWRXA010000058.1:0-398 GCF_046535275.1 Chryseobacterium sp. SIMBA_029 | reverse complement strand
CGGTGGCAGTCTCGGCTCGACCACCGAGTATGCCGGCGGGAAGGACCGGATCGTCGGCGCGGTTCCGGGCATGCGCTATGTGACCGGCATCGAATCAGGACGGTTGTTTTGAAAGTAACATGAACTACGCTAGGATAGCCGAAGAGTCGGCCGAACCTATCGAGAAGCAACATGAGATCGCGCCGTCCGGTTACGTGACTGTCACAAACGCATCGTTTTCCGCGTCAACAACCTGCCGCAAGGAGGGGCCATGACTCACTGGAACAAACGATGGGCGAAAGCAGTTTTTCTGTGGCTGATTTTGCCAGTGATCAATCAAGCTTGTGCGGATCGTGGCCCCGAGAGTTCTGTGCAGGGCCCCGCACAGACGCCTGCACAGATCCCTGCACAGGCTCCTC
>NZ_JAWRXA010000403.1:0-267 GCF_046535275.1 Chryseobacterium sp. SIMBA_029 | reverse complement strand
CCCGCTCCTTGATGGCGACGGCGACGCCGGCCAACAGCCCGCCACCGCCGACGCCCATGAGGATGGTGTCCACGTTGGGGATCTGCTCAAGGATTTCCAACCCAATGGTCCCTTGTCCTGCAACAACGTCCACGTTGTCAAAGGGATGGACAAAAACGGCGCCGGTTTCGTTGGCATACCGCTGCGCCTCAGCCAGGGCCTCGTCCACGTTGTGTCCATGCAGGATCACTTCCGCGCCGTGACTGCGCGTGGCGGCGAGCTTCGGCA
>NZ_JAWRXA010000402.1:0-267 GCF_046535275.1 Chryseobacterium sp. SIMBA_029 | reverse complement strand
CTGCACGCTCGGGCTGGCACGGCGGAGCGAGCTTTGCTCGGAGCCCTGCTTGTTAACAATGACACCTTCGACCGCATCGCGCCGGTGAGGATTGGCGCTTCGCACTTTGGCGCCCATGGCAATGCCCTGATCTTCAGCGCAATCGCTTCCCTGATTTGTCGGGGGCAATTGGCTGACGTGATTACCGTGCACGATCTCTTGTGTGAGCGCAACGAAGCACCCCGCGCCGGCGGGTTGCCCTATCTCAACTCGCTTGCCGCGGAGTGC
>NZ_JAWRXA010000401.1:0-267 GCF_046535275.1 Chryseobacterium sp. SIMBA_029 | reverse complement strand
ATGTGCATCACCCGCAATGAGCACCCGCTCTCGGGTTTTGGCAACCTGTGCCCTGCACGGTATAACGCTATAGAGCGCACCACAGGGTTCGCAGCATACCGAAATTGTAACTGACCGGGCCGGGACTGGAAATCTCAACCATGCTCAGCCGTAATCGGCGAGCCACCCACGCCACGTCACGAAAAACAAACGGGCCCGGCAGATTGAGCCGGGCCCGGATTATAACCGATCGACTCTCGCCCGCCAGCGCGTAGCAGGCGAATCGAG
>NZ_JAWRXA010000400.1:0-267 GCF_046535275.1 Chryseobacterium sp. SIMBA_029 | reverse complement strand
CCGGGTGCCAGCTCGGTATCGACGGGTCGACATTGAGGTGGTGCTCGACAGCCGCGTACTTCAGCGCGAACGCCGACGGCGATGTCAGCGCGCCGAGCGCGGCCATGCCGATCATGGCCGCGACCGATGCCGCTGCGGATTTGCGTAAAGCTCCAAACTCCTTCTTTCGTTTCATGGACGTCTCCTGAATGAACCAAGGCCGACATGTTGTCGTGAGGTCGCCATCGGCAAGGCGTTGGTTGTGTGTCGCAAGGCGGTCGTGTCGGC
>NZ_JAWRXA010000399.1:0-267 GCF_046535275.1 Chryseobacterium sp. SIMBA_029 | reverse complement strand
AGCACATCGGCCACAGAGCCGGGACGCCAACCTAGGGCATGTTCAACCTTGCGCTGGTTGATCTCCTGCGTTCGGCGTGTTCCCGATTCCAGCGTTCGGACGGTCTTTATAGCAGTACCTGCCTGCTTTGCAAGCTGCACTTGGCTCAGCCCTTGCGCAAGTCGTTCTTCTTTGATCAGGCGGCCTATGGTCTGCAGTGCTTCAAGTTCGTCCACAGTGCCCACTTTTCCATAGGCAATACACGGTAACCAAATCTAAGCTGGGGTC
>NZ_JAWRXA010000398.1:0-267 GCF_046535275.1 Chryseobacterium sp. SIMBA_029 | reverse complement strand
GGCGGTGGCCAATGCCGTAGTTCCCAGCGTCACTGTCCAGAAGGACGTGCCGAATGGCTGCCTCGCTATCCAAAACCAAGCTCGGGCAACCAGGACCACCTGCAGCAAGCCGTACCCAAGAAGAGCGTTGGCGAAGGCGTCCGGTGGGCCTGGCGAGAGGTTCAGATAGGCGGCACATGCGACCGCGGGCGGCGCTACGACGAGACCGAGCGTCGGACGGATGGGAACGAGCATTTCGGGAGCCGTCAATAGCCGCTGAAGTACGAC
>NZ_JAWRXA010000397.1:0-267 GCF_046535275.1 Chryseobacterium sp. SIMBA_029 | reverse complement strand
CCTCAGAACTGTTAATGATTCTGGCGTTGATAAAAGTTTCCACAATTCCCTTGTCGTTCTTTTCAAAGTACAGGATTTTATCTTCAGAATCAAGATTTTCAAAAGCAACCTTACTATCCACAACAAAGAGTTGTAAAGGTTTTCCAATTTGAGAAGAGGAGAGACCACAGCCATTAGCCAGATTCATGGTGTCCCACATATCCGCAATGAGAGTCTGTATTTCAGGCGTATTCTCCTTAACCTCTATACATTTTTGTTTTAAAATAC
>NZ_JAWRXA010000396.1:0-267 GCF_046535275.1 Chryseobacterium sp. SIMBA_029 | reverse complement strand
GTAAAAATCAACGTATCCGCGTTCAGCGGAATGGACGATCCGTAGTGTGTTTCGACTGCGCTTGCGTAGAAGTCGAAATACCGCGCAGTGAGTTCAGCATCACGTCGCGCTTGCCGCAAAGGCTTGCCCGTCTGCAGTGCTTCAAGATGCCCCAGATCATCCCGGTCACGTTCGATCAGTTGCGCGAAGCGGCGCAAAATCCGCGCGCGGTCAGCAACCGCCACCTTGCGCCACTGATGCGACGCGCGCCGTGCCGCGCTAACGGCA
>NZ_JAWRXA010000395.1:0-267 GCF_046535275.1 Chryseobacterium sp. SIMBA_029 | reverse complement strand
GGTAATCGGCGTTGGCCGGAGTACCATACAGAAGATCGAGCGTGGCGAAGCCGTCACCGAGGTCTACATCTCGGCGGTTCGCCAATTCTACGAGAATCAAGGAATCCGCTTTCTGGCTCCAGCGGAAGAAGAAGGCTGGGGCTTGAGAAACGCCAACGTGCTGAGTGGAAAAGATCGTTTGAACAGGCTCGCCGAAATACCGGCCGGCAGGAGAAAGAAGCAGACGAGCTAACAACTGAGACGAAAGAGTTTGAGGGCTGAGCTACA
>NZ_JAWRXA010000394.1:0-267 GCF_046535275.1 Chryseobacterium sp. SIMBA_029 | reverse complement strand
CATTTTAAATCCTAGTCTGTATCTTTCTTTTTCAAGGCTGATGGATGCATTGATGAGAGTATAAGCAGGGAAAGTGAATTTTCCTGTAGTTGTTTTATGCTCGGTAATCTGATGCCCTACACGATTGACTCCAAATCCAAAACCTAGTCCTTCCAGACTGCCGGATTGAAGTACGTAGCTCACCCATGAATTAAAGACACTTGCCGGTCCTGCAGATCCTGGACGACGTCCATCTACAGTAGGGTCCGCTTTCACAAACTTACTGTC
>NZ_JAWRXA010000057.1:0-399 GCF_046535275.1 Chryseobacterium sp. SIMBA_029 | reverse complement strand
TTTCGTTTGTTATCTCCAAAAAGTTATCTTTTCGGATTCCCATTTTTTTGTACTTCGGCTCTTTGCTGAGTTGATAAACTCCGTGTTTTATGTCTTTGTAAAAAATGATTAATTCATCTCTGAAAATAATATCATCATATTCCATTGGTAATAGAGTAATGGCATCAAATTCATAATTGAAGTCATAAAACCGAAATTTATGATCATCTTCGCCCTTAACCTCATTCTTAGATCTGCTAAAACTTGCTTCCTGTGTGATCTCAGAATATTGTTTTTCAAATTCATTATCTCTAATTGTTATTCTCGCATCACTTACGAAATTTCTTTTTTCTTTATCAAAAGAGAAAAGTCCTTTTTTACCCTGATACTCAGCTGTTATGAAAAAATCTTCAATATCAT
>NZ_JAWRXA010000393.1:0-267 GCF_046535275.1 Chryseobacterium sp. SIMBA_029 | reverse complement strand
GGCGCATCACAGTGGAGTAGTCCCCACCTGGCGGCCGGAACAGGGTTGGGCGCCGCCCGAACTGCTGCGTGGCATAGTCCTGCATCCCCACGATGTCGTTTAACTGTTGCTGGTAACCCCACTGCCGCACCATATTCACGTTGTGCGTGACCGTGTGGTTTTCCACCAGGCTTCCCTGTGCATGGAAGGCTTTGAAGAAGCCGGGGTTGTCCGCGATGGTGTTCTTGGTCAAGAAGAGGGTTGCCGGGTAGTCGTACTCGGCCAAGA
>NZ_JAWRXA010000392.1:0-267 GCF_046535275.1 Chryseobacterium sp. SIMBA_029 | reverse complement strand
CCATCCGGTCCCGTGACAAAGCACGGGCCCGGGCCCGGGCCGAAGATCATGTCCGTGCGGACATGAACCGGGTACTCGACCTACGCATGAGCGCGGATGCATCACGGAAAGAATCTTTTCCTGACCCCGCTAATGAAGAACGCGAAGTCGCGTTGATCGAATCCTTCGCTAAGCTGCTGGCCGATACGGCCTCCTCCTCGATCCGGTCGATTGAAGACGCAGTACACGTCCAACTCGGCTCTAAGCGTCAGGCTGGCACCTCTGACC
>NZ_JAWRXA010000391.1:0-267 GCF_046535275.1 Chryseobacterium sp. SIMBA_029 | reverse complement strand
GCACCGCGGGTGGTCATTCGCTGCAGGATGAAACCCGTGGTGGGAATGACCACGGCCATGGTCAACATGAAGCCGGTTGCCAACCACTGCACCGTAGACGGAGTCACTTGCAGATCGGTCATCAGCCGCTGGAGCGCGACGTTCATGATGGTCTCGTTCAGGATCACCACGAACGTGGCCACCAACAACGTGACAATGACCGTCACGGACTCACGTGACATCTTGTCCGACGTCGTTCCTGACGCGGGAGCCTGCCGCGCTGCGTCA
>NZ_JAWRXA010000390.1:0-267 GCF_046535275.1 Chryseobacterium sp. SIMBA_029 | reverse complement strand
CACCGAGTCAGCTGAAAGATCAATATGCGTTTGACAGTCTGCATATGATGTTTAAGCAAGGCGTTGATCCGACTGCATGGTTTGAAAATAAACAACTGGATTTTACGGTTAAAAACTCTATTTATTCCCTTCGTGTAGAGTCCACTCTCCAAGCGTTTGACATTTTGAAAGGTCTTGAAGGAAAAATTGAATCTTTCGAGGTGATTAAAGGGAATATGGATGATGTGTTTATCCACATTATCGAAGAACAAGGAAGCAGTTTGCCAG
>NZ_JAWRXA010000389.1:0-268 GCF_046535275.1 Chryseobacterium sp. SIMBA_029 | reverse complement strand
AATTAAAACGAATATGAAAAAATCAACCCTACCACAAAGAAAGCTTTCCAAAAAGGAATTAAAAGAGATCAGCGGAGGTCTTAGACCTGTCTGCCCTCGGGTAATAAGCTGTACAGACATGCGAACCGGAATAGAACTCTCAGGCGTTCCGGGTATTCAGGATGGCCCTTGTTGCTAAAAAACATCTATAACCAAATTCAAAATCATATGAAAAAGTTAAGTATTCAGAAACGAAAGCTTACCAAAAGCGAGCTGAAAGAAATTAATG
>NZ_JAWRXA010000056.1:0-399 GCF_046535275.1 Chryseobacterium sp. SIMBA_029 | reverse complement strand
AGGAGTTATTACAGATGGTGACTTGAGAAGGATGTTGATGAAAGGAGAAGATATCAGTAAGGTCTTTGCCAAGGACATCATGTCTGCTCATCCAAGAACCATTGAAAAGGATGCCAGAGCCAAAGAAGCCATGAAAACTTTAAAAGAAAATAATATTGGGCAGCTTGTAGTTACTGAAAACGGAAAGTATTTCGGGATTATAGATCTGCATAAGCTACTGGATGAAGGAATAAATTAATGCTGACGATATGAGCCATTTTCTACAAGCACATATCCGGGAAATCATTAACCTTACAGATGATGAATTTATGATTCTACAAGGTTTTTTTACAAAAAAGAGGTTCCGGAAAAGACAATTTCTGGTACAGGAACATCAGCCTGTACATGAGATTTTCCTGA
>NZ_JAWRXA010000388.1:0-268 GCF_046535275.1 Chryseobacterium sp. SIMBA_029 | reverse complement strand
TCCTGCGGCATGTCTATACCTCCGAACGCGAAATCGTCCGCAAGGGTGAACATCCGCGCGAAGTCAGCGAAATGGACGAACTGCGCCGCAGTATCATCTCCGCGAAACGCCAGAAGATCGCAGAGATGCGGCAAACCGACGAAATCGACGACGACATCTTCCATATTCTCGAGCAGGAGCTCGACTGGGCCGAGCTTGCGGCATCGTCTCCCGGGCAGGAACAGATCGTCGAAGGATAGTCACCGCATTGTCTGAGCACTGCAACCTA
>NZ_JAWRXA010000387.1:0-268 GCF_046535275.1 Chryseobacterium sp. SIMBA_029 | reverse complement strand
CGGATCGTATTGGGTCGGCGTTTCCTCATTGCGATCGCACCAGAAGGGTGCTGTCGAGTTCCAGCCGGACACCGAGGGTATTGACCGCGGATCCGCGAACAATCATCATAATGATCGACGCAGGTAACTCTGGTCGAAGCTACGCGCTTTCACGATGCATCGCGGGCGAGCTCAGCGCGCGCGACGACACCTTTTTCTGTCAAACGGAATTTGTAGGCGAGTGAAAGAACTCCAATGACCTCGATCAAATCATTTTGCAGGGCTAATC
>NZ_JAWRXA010000386.1:0-268 GCF_046535275.1 Chryseobacterium sp. SIMBA_029 | reverse complement strand
GCTGCAGTTCCGCAAGTTTGCGCGCGGCGCGTTCCTTGGCGATATCGGACGACGATTTCTTGTCCTGCTGCAGGGTGGCGAGGGCCTGATCGGCGCGCTCGGCCAGGCGCACCTGCGGGTCGCTGCTCGGTGTTGCGGAGGCCGCAATCGACTGTTGTGGTGTGCTGCGCAGTATGTTCAGCGCATTCGACTGTGCGACCTGCATCATATCCCCCGATATCGTCAGGGATGGTTTCTGCAACTTCAGGCTTGCGCGGGCCTTGGCAGC
>NZ_JAWRXA010000385.1:0-268 GCF_046535275.1 Chryseobacterium sp. SIMBA_029 | reverse complement strand
CTCCAATTTGGAGATCAAAGTTCTTAAAATCTTTTCTAAGCCGAACCACAGCATCAATAATAGCATCCGGATTTTTAAGAGGAATAAGGTTTGAAACATGAAGAAATGTAAAGGTTTTATTTTCCTTTTTCTCTGGCGAAAAAAGTTCTGTATTGACTACATTTCCAATTACCTTAAAGTTTTTACCAATTTTCAGCTCCTTGAGGTTATCCATCAGAATAGCACTTACAGGAAGTAAACAAGAGGCTCTGCGGGCAACGTATCGTGC
>NZ_JAWRXA010000384.1:0-268 GCF_046535275.1 Chryseobacterium sp. SIMBA_029 | reverse complement strand
CTGACGTTCGGTTTTCTTCAGTTTACTGTCCGCCGCACGGGTCAGGAAGCGACACGGCCGAAGTCTCGTTCTTCTTGAGTTTAATCCGCGTCGCGCTCGCGGCGCGAGGGAGGCTGCGAGCGCTAGATTGCGAAAGTGGATAGGCCTGTGCGCGGCCGTGGCATCGCCTATCGGTATCGCGTCGGCCATGGCGTCCGTCGGTGCGTTCTACCGTATCGCCATACACGTATCGGGCGTCAGACCGGGAACGTCATAGTGAATATGGCGC
>NZ_JAWRXA010000383.1:0-268 GCF_046535275.1 Chryseobacterium sp. SIMBA_029 | reverse complement strand
CTGCATTTGGCGAAAAAAGGCTATACAAGGAGCCTTGTCCATCGGTTTTCAGCAGACTCGGGAGCACATATCTCACGAGGGAAGAAGTGCGGATTTTTTCTGGCGGGTCGTACAGGCTTTCCTGCAAGAAGCCTGACAGCGGACCAGACTTCGCGAGTGCGGAAATCACGGCTTTGCAAATGGAAATCGTCGATGCCGGATTAATAAGCGCTTCCACTTCCTGGCGGAGATCTGCCTTAACTCCCGTCTGAGTGTTGTTGATGCTAAG
>NZ_JAWRXA010000055.1:0-400 GCF_046535275.1 Chryseobacterium sp. SIMBA_029 | reverse complement strand
AGCCTATGCTTGCTCCGTGGACCTTCAAGTAGGCAAACAGCCTGCAGAGCCGGAGGTGGAAAAAGGCCTCCCGCCACAGCGACCGGATACGCGTCCGGCCGTTGCTCCTTCGACGCCTCCGGGCGCACCTCCGGTCCCGCCGGTTGTGCCTGCGGGGGGCCGCCCTGACACCTCTGCTGACACCTCTGATGGACGGGACGACTGGGCGCGGATCCTGCCGTATGCCGCCCGCCTCAAGACGCTGTCCCGCCGCAGGTTCCTCGTTTCCGCAGGGGCTTCGGTAGCGCTCGCAGCGGACATGCTCTTCACCCGGCACGTCCAAGCCGAGCGCCGGACCACTAAAATCCTTCCGGTCCCGGACCCCTTCTCGGACCTGTACTTTCCGAACGCCAGCTGGTTC
>NZ_JAWRXA010000382.1:0-268 GCF_046535275.1 Chryseobacterium sp. SIMBA_029 | reverse complement strand
GATACATTACTACTTATCAAGCCTCATCCACATGAATTAAATCAGCAAATTTCAACATTTGGGAATGCCGTATTTAGAGATATTATTCAGGAAGAAAACCAGAATATAATATTTCTAGACCATAATTGGTTCAAAATGCATGACTTAAAAGATTTGATAGACTTTGCAATCGTTTATAACGGTACGTCTAGTATTGACCTAGGTGTAATGGATATACCCGCTATTCTATGTGGACATTTCGGAACGGTCGACTACCCGGTCGGGCACC
>NZ_JAWRXA010000381.1:0-268 GCF_046535275.1 Chryseobacterium sp. SIMBA_029 | reverse complement strand
CGTACGCTTCATCATGGATGACGATGACGCTCCGATCTGCCCAAGTGACGCGCGAAGGCTTCCGTTGGGGGCGCCGCGCGACATCCTGCGCAAAGTGATCCCCACTAGACGGATCGTGCATCCGCAGGTACTTCAGGTGCCCCATCTGGCGGAACTCGTGCCCGAATATCTCCTCGATGATCTCGCCTCGGACCTTGCCAAAGTCATCGTCGACGAAGCCGCCGCTGAAGCTGCGATCGGACCATCGGATGCCGATGTGCGGCGCTTC
>NZ_JAWRXA010000380.1:0-268 GCF_046535275.1 Chryseobacterium sp. SIMBA_029 | reverse complement strand
CGGTTTGCCGAAGTGTTGAGCCAGTGGTCGCCGTCCATATCTGGGCCAGCGGCTTTTGAGCGGTTACCACGGCGGGAGTAGGCTTTGGCGCGACTGAGGTACTTGGGGAAAGATTTCCAGATATCCCAACGCTTGCAGGCTGAGTGGTGGGAGCGTTAAGCGGGGAGGTGACTGCCGAGCTCGATGAGGTTTTCCCGGAAGAGGTCGTAATAGAGCCATCCTTGGCGGGCACTGCTGGGGTAGATACTGGGGTTGCAGATGCAGGTGC
>NZ_JAWRXA010000379.1:0-268 GCF_046535275.1 Chryseobacterium sp. SIMBA_029 | reverse complement strand
ACAAAGAAATTCAGAGCTATATCAATGCAAATCTAAAGACAGATCTGCATTCATTATTATTAAAAAAATCGCCATTTCCTGAGGTTTCTATACAGGAGATTGTACAGCAGATCAAAGGAAGACAGGTTGCAGAGAAAAAGTTCCCCTTTTTATTGAAAGATGGAATTATTTTTCCCCCACAACTTAGTTTAGAGCAGTCATCATCTGAAAAGACCGCCCTTTATAAGTCTGATATTTTAAAAGGAAAAAAATTCATTGATCTCACAAG
>NZ_JAWRXA010000378.1:0-268 GCF_046535275.1 Chryseobacterium sp. SIMBA_029 | reverse complement strand
GCCTCGTCAGCGTAGTCACATGGTCCTTTCGTGCAGCAGTGTGCTGCTTCCGCTAGGAGCGTATGGCTGCCGCCGACGCAGAACGGCCGTTTTTTATGGAATCTTTACGTCGTGTGTGAGCGGGATCTCATGTGTTTCACGGGACTGTGTTTGGCGCTGTGTTTGTAAACAACTGATGCATCCTACGAAACTTTGAGTGTATGATGGGTGTCACAGAGAACTGATCCCATTCACCGATCCACTAAGGAGTGGCGCACTTTGGAAGAGC
>NZ_JAWRXA010000377.1:0-268 GCF_046535275.1 Chryseobacterium sp. SIMBA_029 | reverse complement strand
AGTGGCAGCAGGCACTACATCAGAATATCCTTTTAAATTCTAAAGAAACCCAAAAAGCCTTTCAAAAATACAAACTGAACAATGGTGAAGAATTCTCCTATGGATACGGATGGCACCTGAAAGATATCAATGGAACTCCGGACCGGGAACATGGGGGAAGTATTTTTGGATTCAAAAGTATGGGCGTTTACATTCCCAGTGAAGATATTTATGTGATAGGACTCAGCAATTGTGACTGCCACTCTCCGACTGCCATTACCAGAAATAT
>NZ_JAWRXA010000011.1:0-197285 GCF_046535275.1 Chryseobacterium sp. SIMBA_029 | reverse complement strand
AATCTCTCTGTGTACGCTTGACATACTGGGTTTCTAAATGTTCTTCCATAACGATTCTTTTTTTGTGTATCGATATTCAGGACTAGACATTATGAGCATAAAAAAACCTCTCAGAATTAGGGTCTGAGAGGTTTTTTATCTTTTAGTTTTAATTCAAATTAATTAACTAAAACATCCTGAAGTTCTTCACTTTTTTGAAAACTTGCTTTTGCAAACGGACAAAGCGGAATAATTTTCTTTTCGTTTTTTCTTGCAAAGTCTACGGCAGCTAAAAGCATTTCTTTACCAACACCTTTTCCGTTGTATTTTTCGTCTACCTCGGTATGATCGATGATGAATCGTTCTTCACCTGCCCAGGTATACGTCATTTTTCCTGCTGAGATACCGTCTATGAAAGCCTCAAAACTTCCGTGTTTTTCGTCGTTGTTTTGTTTTACTTCTATCATATTTATGAAAATTTGGTTAGTATTTCTATATCGTTTGTTAATATTTTATGCACCGGGCATGCATCCGCAATAGCATGAAGTCTTTTCAGCTGCTCCTCATCTACATTCCCTTCAAAGCTGATGTTTCTTGTGAAAACTGCTCTTTTGGTCAATGGAAAGTTTTCAAGATCTACTTCTACATGAATCTGTTCCACATTCCATTCTTTTCTGTCGATGTACATCCTTAGAGTAGCGACTGTACAGCTTGCAAGAGAGGTTGCCAGAATTTCAAACGGATTGAATCCTTTATTTTGTCCGCCTTTATCTATGGGTTCATCCGTGATGAGCTTGTTGTCGCCAGCGATGACTTCTGTATAATATTTTTCTTTTCCTAAACTTGCTTTTACCGTTACTCCCATTATTTTTCTGTATTGAATTTATAACTTAATGCTCCGGAAGGGCACAAGTCTATTTGCTTTTTAAGTTCCTCTGGGGTTGCATTTTCTACTTTTATCCAGGGTCTTTCTTTTGGATTATAAACTTTTGGAAGTGTTTTTACACAAACAGTTGAGTGAATACACTTTTGAGGCTGCCAGATCACTGTGATTTCTCCATTGATATATTCATGAGTTTCCATATTAATCTTCTTTTAATGTTTTTTCAATACGTTTGTCAGGAATCAGCCATATGAGAGCTACGATGTAATAAAAACCTATAGCAAGATAAGGATAAAAAAATGAAGTTGCGATTCCTGCAACATAGAATACAATTGAAATATATTCTTTAAACTTAGAATGTATTGCCTGTTTTATACTCGAATTTTCGCCTTCATTTTTTATAATTAAATTTTCCAAAATCGTATACGCGATGGCACACATAATCAAACATATACCATACGCAGCGGCTGGGTTTTTTGCAAAATTGGTAGTGCCTAGCCATTCTGTAGCGACGGGCATCAACGAAAGCCAGAATAATAAATGAAGATTAGCCCAGAGAATATTTCCGTTTACTTTTTTTACAGCCTGGAACAGATGATGGTGATTATTCCAGTAAATTCCAACATAAATAAAGCTGAAAATATAGGCTAAAAATTTGGGAAGAATAGGCTTGAGGCTTTCCCAGCTTGTTCCTTCCGGTACCTTTAATTCAAGGACCATAATGGTAATAATAATGGCTAAAACACCGTCGCTGAAAGCCTCTAATCTTCCTTTTGTCATGAGTTCTTAATCTGAGTTTTAAAGTTTTCAATTTTTTCCTGTAATTCTTTTAACAGGTCAGGGTTAATCACTCCGCTTTCCAGATCAAAATTTTCATAAAATTTCGGAAGGGAAAAAGTGTCTTTAACATCAGCCGCAAACTGCGGGAAAAATGTTTTGGCGGTATTCATCACGTTACCACCGCCATAGCCTCCGGGAGAAGTACTCATCAGCAACATGGGTTTATTTTGAAAGACTTTTACATTAATCCTTGAAGCCCAGTCGAAAACGTTTTTAAAAGCGGCACTATAAGACCTGTTGTGCTCTGCAAGAGAACAAATGATCACATCGCATTCTTCAATTGCTTTTAAAAAACGGTGTGCTTCTTCCGGAAATCCCTTCTTTTCAAGATCTACTGAGAAAACGGGCATGCTGAAATCATTGAGATCGATAAAATTGACCTCCTGATCCTGAAAATCTTTTAAAACAAACTTTACCAGTTCTCTGTTGATAGAGGTGGAAGAAGTGCTTCCTGCAAATGCTAATATGTTCATAGGTTATTTTTTTAGAGTCTGACCTCAAAAATTATTTTCTGTTTAAAATGGATTTTGGAAGAGGAACATATTCTGTTTCATCGCCTGGAACCAATGGAAATGCCTCATGGTTTTGATCATTCCAGTCCACTTTGGCCTGCTCCAGTAATTCTTTATCTGAATTGACAAAATTCCAGTAGATAAAACGTTCCTCGTCAAACGGTTCACCGCCAAATAAATAAACGGTCCCGTTTTCACTCATGTCAAACTCACATAGTTTGGTGTCTTTGGCAATTAAAAGCTGTTTCGAACCGTATTTGTTTCCTTCAATATCCACGGTACCATCCAATACATACATGGCTGCTTCTCCATACAGGTCTTTTCCAATACTTATTTTCTGTGCAGTCTTAGTTTTTATTTCAATGAAAAATAATTTACTGTGAACAGGAACTGGAGATGTTCTGCCAAATGCTTCTCCTGCAATTAATTTATACTGTATGCCACCTTCTTCCCAAACCGGAATATCTTCTTCTTCGATGTGATGGAAAGTAGGTTCAGCCTTTTCCAGATGCTTTGGAAGTCCCACCCAGATCTGAAAACCATGCAGTCTTTTATCAGTGTGTCTCAGGTATTCGGGAGTTCTTTCGGAATGTACTACGCCTTTTCCGGCAGTCATCCAGTTGACAGCTCCTGGTTTTATCTCAAGGGCACTTCCGATGCTGTCACGATGAAAAATGGATCCTTCAAGGAGATAAGTCAGCGTAGATAATCCGATATGCGGATGCGGCGGGACATCGAGGTTTTGATAGTCTTTCAGTTCAGAAGGTCCCATATGATCGATGAAAACAAAGGGTCCGACAGCTCTTTTCTCACGAAAAGGTAAAAGCCTCCCCACTAAAAAGTTTCCTATATCCGCTGCTTTTTCTTCAATGATAAGTCCGATGTTTGACATGATTAAAGTGGTTTTTAATTTTTGTTTACGCTAATGTAATTAATATTCGTAATGTTCCGTATGCTTTGTTGAAACTAAAGCTTGTCATAGCCATCAAATCTTTCATCCACAATACGTTTCCAGTCTGGATTTTTTTTGATGTAAGCGAAGACATACGGACAGAATGGTAATAGTTTTTTACCATTCTCTTCTATATAATGGAGTGTTTTTTCAACAACAGCTGCGGCGGCTCCGGTTCCTGCTAATTCAGAATCGACTTCTGTATGAACCAATGCAATCTGATGTCCCATTTCGCGGTAATCAATGAACGCAGCCTGGCCGTTGATCTCTATTTCAAATCTTTTTCCGGTCTTTATTAAGTCTATATTTTCAAATTCTGGTTTCATGATAGTGGATCATTTTGAGTAATTCATGAGTTTGATATCAATGTACGATGTCAAACTCATGATGATTATAAGATGCATTAGATTAGATAAATATAAGAAAATCATGATCAATAATCTCCTAATAAAAGTTAAGATTAGTTTAATTATGATGTTAGCTTAATCCTCAAGATATCCAAATTTGCCGGTATTGTAATCTTCAAATGCCTGCATTATTTCCTCTCTTGTATTCATCACAAAAGGGCCGTGCGGATAAATAGGTTCGTTTAAAGGCTGTCCGCTAATAATTAATATCACAGCATCTTCAGCAGCTTCTATACTGAACGTTTCGCCTTCATTTTGAAACAATACAAAATGATCGGTTGGAACCTTTTGTTCACCATTAACGATAATGCTTCCTTCAATAACCAAAGCCCCGGTGTTAAAAGAAGCAGGAAAATCAAATTCCGCTTTTCCGCCTGATTTTAGCTTTGCATTCATCATATTCACAGGGCTGAAAGTAGTGGCAGGACCTTTATGGCCGTTATATTCTCCGGCAATAATTTCGACATATCCATGGTCTCTCAAATCCACTTTTTCCATATCTGCATTTTTAATGGCCTGGTATTTTGGACAGCTCATTTTATAGACAGAAGGAAGGTTTACCCAAAGCTGAACCATCTGAAAGATACCGCCGGTTTTTGACCATTCGGTTTCGTGGTATTCTTTGTGAAGAACTCCTTTTGCAGCAGTCATCCATTGAACATCTCCTTCACCGATGATTCCTCCGCCTCCTGCGCTGTCATGATGTTCAACTTTCCCCTGATAGGCTATGGTAACGGTTTCAAAACCTCTGTGAGGATGCACGCCGACTCCTCTGGGATTGTCGGATCCGTTAAAATGAAATTTAGAATTGTAATCCAGCATGATGAACGGATCCATTCTTTTCATGTCCATTCCTTGTATGCCGGGAATAAAATTATGAACTCTGAAACCATCCCCTACAAAATGTGCAGGTTTTGGAGATGCTACGATTTCTATATTTTTTGTTGCCATAACGATGTGCTTTTATATTAACACAAAAGTAGGGCAGATAAAGATCAGATACATTGATCTGTGGTAAGTTCATGAAGTGAAGGGAATCGTAATTCTATCAACAAACACATTGATTATTTTTCTTCTTTCGTCTGCATATTTTTTCCATCTGAAATATGAAGCCTTCTAAAAACGAAGCCTGATAAAATGGTAAGGATTCCCACGGTAAGGAATGTGTATCGGAAGGCATTGTGAATCTCGCCTTCAATAAGATTTGTATTTTCAAATAATTTTAAAACAATCAATCCGAACGCGATCCCGAAGCCAATCGCCAGCTGCTGATTCACGGATAATAATGAGTTGCCGCTGCTGGTCTGAAAGTTTCTAAGATCTGCAATAGAAATCGTATTCATTGAGGTGAACTGGATAGAGTTAAAAAATCCCAGAATAGCAATAATAGGTACAAACCAATATAAAGAAGAATGGATATTAGGGATCGCAAGCAGGCAAATTAATGTTCCGATAATGAAAGTATTCACCATCAGTGTTTTTCTGTATCCATATCTGTCCAGAATTTTGATTACATACGATTTTCCGAACATAGCTGTTAGCGCCATCGGTGCGATAATCCATCCGGAGGTCACTGCAGACTGTTTATAAGCAATCTGAATCATCAGCGGAAGAAGTAATGGGACAGAACTGATTCCTAACCGGGTGGCCAAATTTCCTACCACTCCTACACGGAAAGTTCTCACCTGAAAAAGATTCAATGGAAAAATAGGAGTTCCCCCTCTTTTTGCATGTCGGTAATAATAATACAGAAACAGGAATCCTAAAATAAAGACTACCAAAACCGGAGTTGTATTCTGCAGATCTCCGAAAAGTTCCAAAGAAATAGAAAGCAGGAGCGAGGCTGCGGCAAAGATCAAAAAGCCCTTGAGGTCAAAATCTACATCCTCAGATTTATAATTGGGCATAAACTTGAAGCCTAAAATAATACCAAGGACTCCGATGGGAATATTGATGAGAAAAATCCAGTGCCATGAAAGATAATCAACCATATATCCGCCTACTAATGGACCTAGAACCGGACCGATAAGCGCTGGGATAATGGCGAAATTCATAGCTTTTAGCAATTCATTCTTATCAAAAGTTTTGATTAACGCTAATTTTCCGACAGGCGTCATTAAACTTCCGCCCACTCCCTGAATCACCCTGGAAATAACCAAATGAGTAAGGTTTTGTGACATAGCACAAAATAGTGAACCAATGCTGAAAAGAACCAGTGAGAAAATAAAAACTTTCTTTGTTCCGAACCGGTCTGCCAAAAATCCACTTGCAGGCATAAAAACAGCCAGCGTTAATACATAACTGATAATGGCGTTCTGCATATTGAGCGGAGATTCATGCAGGTCTCTGGCAATGGATGGCAGAGAAGTGTTCAAAATGGTTGAATCCAGCATCTGCATAAAAATTGCAGTGGCGAGAATCAATGGAAGAATTTTCTTTATAGACGTTTCGTTCGGATGTGTTTCAGACATAGTAAGGCCGGGATTTTTTATATTCCGGGATTTTGATTGGTTGTAAAGTATGGCTCTTTTTGATCAGAGCTTTTACTTTAGATGAAGAAATGAGTATAAAATTAAAAAAGTCCTGTGAAATATCACAAGACTTTTTAATTTATTTTCTAGGCTTTTCTACTCCTTTCCATTCATCACCGGCTTTTCTGTACTGGCTTAAGATGTAAGTTTTAAAATCTTTTGTTTTATACTCGATGTTATCGGTGTTTTGTTCAAAAGGCATGATGTAATAATAATCTACATCTGTTTTATCCGATTTGTTTCCTTTTTTCACACTAGGAACGTATTTTGAGAATTTATAACTTGGAAGATATTGTTTCAGTCTTACATAAAAATCTTTGTCTTCTTTTTCGTTAGGAATGATATCTACAATCTGGAAATCATCTTTTTTCTTGTCGATCCACAAATAGTACGTTTTTTCTTCACCTGTATTTCTGTTGAGAGAATTGAAAGAAAATAATTCCTTCGGTACCAGTTCCTTAATTTTCTCCGGATCTACTTTTGTGTAGTATTCCCCTTTTGAAGGATCTACATACGTCTCCAGATTAAGCATCAACACAGGATTGTTGTCGAAATTTTTGTTTTTGAAATATTGATTTAAGGAAAGTTCTGCAGTTTTTCTAAGTTCTTTCCCTCTGTCATCCAGCTTTTTGGTGAAGTTTTGAGGATTTATTTTTTTCACAAACTCATATAAAACCATCGGCTTCACATCCTTAAGGTGCGGATAGGTTTTCAGCTGCTCAGCTTTTACCAGCCAGTAATATTGTTGGTAATAATCATCTTTATCAGCGTCTTTTACGCTTTTATAACTTAAAGCAAGCTTTTTTGAGTTAAGGTATTTGCCGTATTTTCCCTGTCCAAAAGCAAAACTTATAGATAATAAAGCAAATAAGATAGTAAGGTTTCTTCTCATTTTTTTATAATTGATATTTTCGTTTTCCAAATATAATTATTTATTAGATAATATTTTTGATTGTCAGTCAAATTATATCAATATTGTTGTCGGTTATTCAAAAAAAAATCCCGTATTGCTACGGGATTGATAATATTAGTAAGATTTTGATTTATTCGTAAGACGTCTCATGCACTTTTACAGCTCGTCCGCTGGGGTCATTCATTTGTTTGAATGCCTCGTCCCATTCAAGGGCAATAGGAGTGGAGCATGCTACAGAAGGTACAGATGGAACCGTAGCTGCTGAGGTTTCGCTTGGGAAATGCTCTTCAAATATAGTTCTGTATCTGTATTCTTCCTTATTTTGAGGCGTGTTCAATGGAAATCTGAATTTTGCATTGGTCATCATTTCATCCGTCACTTCTTTTTCTGCAACACTTTTCAAAGTATCAATCCATGAATATCCAACTCCATCAGAAAACTGTTCTTTTTGTCTCCAGGCAATAGATTCCGGAAGAAGATCTTCGACAGCTTTTCTCAATACCCACTTTTCAATTTTCCCTTCAGCAACGTTGATCATTTTATCTTTAGGGTTAACTGTCATAGCGATGTCCATAAATTCTTTATCCAGAAAAGGAACACGACCTTCAATTCCCCAGCTCATTAAAGATTTGTTGGCTCTTAAACAGTCGTATAAATGAAGTTTTCCCAGTTTTCTTACTGTTTCATCATGGAATTCTTTTGCATTGGGCGCCTTATGGAAATAAAGGTATCCACCGAATAATTCATCAGCACCTTCCCCTGAAAGAACCATTTTTATCCCCATCGATTTGATGACTCTTGCCAGAAGATACATAGGCGTGGACGCTCTGATCGTAGTAACATCATAGGTTTCCAGATGGTACACCACATCACGGATAGCATCCAGGCCTTCCTGTACCGTAAAGTTTACCTCGTGATGTACCGAACCGATATGGTCTGCTGCTTTTTTTGCGGCGGCAAGATCCGGTGAACCTACCAGTCCTACAGCGAAACTGTGAAGTCTCGGGTACCAAGCTTCCTGAGTATCGCCACTTTCGACCCTTTGTCTTGCAAATTTTGCCGTGATCGCGGAAATAACAGAAGAATCCAGTCCGCCGGAAAGAAGAACTCCGTAAGGAACATCACTCATCAGCTGTCTGTGCACGGCATCCTCAAGACCTTTTCTTATTTTTTCAATACTTGTTTCGTTGTCTTTTACGCTGTCGAAGTTCTCCCAGTCCCTTTTGTACCACTGCTGAAGCTCCATTCCGTCTTTGCTGTAGATAAAATGTCCAGGTAGAAAATTTTCAATGGTTTTACAGATGCCTTCCAGCGCTTTCAATTCAGAAGCTACATAATAGTTTCCGTTTTTGTCCCAGCCCTGGTAAAGAGGGCAGATTCCCATATGGTCACGAGCGATCAGGTAGATGCCGTTTTCAATATCATATAAAGCGAAGGCGAAAATACCATTCAGTTTTTCAATAAAGCTCCCGCCATATTTTCTGTAAAGCGCTAAAATCACTTCACAATCAGATTTAGTTTGGAATTCATATTCCGGAAATTCTTCTTTGAGCTCTCTATGGTTGTAGATTTCTCCGTTCACAGCGAGTACAACTTTGCCGTCTTTTGTGAATAAAGGTTGTTTTCCTGAAGTAGGATCTACAATGGCAAGCCGCTCATGCGAAAAGACTACTTTTTCATCCTGAAATACGCCGCTCCAATCCGGACCTCTGTGACGTATTTTTTTTGACATTTCCAACACTTGAGGTCTTAATATTTCGGTTTTTTGTTTGGCATCAAACAAACATACAATTCCACACATTTTTGATCATTTATTTGAAACAAAAATAGAATTGATATTTAAAAATAACAATAAAAAATGTTTAAAAGTGAATGTTTTTAACTTAATAAATTATTTTAAAGAAAAATATTAATTATAATTAACCATAAACATGTTTTTAGTTAATATTTTTCGCTGTGAAAAAATACTTTGTCTATCATACAAAATAAAAACAACATATTTATTAATCTATGATAAGATATTATAGAAATTTTAGTCCTTACTTTGTCGCTCGAAATAATTTTTTTTCATCATTTGTGTTTTTACCTTCTTGCAATTCTCTTTGCGAGAAGGTTTTTTTTTATTCTGATCCTAAGAGAATTCCCGATACATTCCAAGAGCTGAAACTTGTCCCTTCCGTAGGTCCCTGAGGAATTTTCACCTGAATGGTATGCTTTCCTGCTTTTAAATTCCCGAGAGGAATAAAGTTGGGATTGGTTACCGTTCCCGGGCACCAGTTTGACCGGCTTAAGTCTGATGATGAAAGCCCGTCAGGAAAATTACCTGAGGCAGGATTGTAAAGGCGGTAAGAGCCACAGTCTGTTCTCCAGGGAATGAAAGAAAATGTCATTTTTCCATCCAGAAAGATAGAATTGGTTTTAGGAACAAATTCGTCACCATTTTCCCAGCCTCCATGTCCGGTAGTAATATACCTGAGCTGAGCGTTGTTCAAATCTTTCTTTAAAATAAACTCTACAGAAAGCCCTTTTTCCTGGTCAAACATAGTGGAGTAGTCCTGTCCGGCCATTTCCGCAATATTTAACGTATTAAATAATGGAATCACCGTATTGTTTTTATAAATGGTCTGGTCACTTTTGTGGATGGTAATCTCAAGGCTCACTTTGTGCCCGCCTTTATCATAATTGCCGATAAAAGCCCCAACCCAAAGCTCTTTTTCTGAGAGGGAAGGTTTTAGCTCAGTGATATCCTGGCGGTATGGACTGACCGTTTGCCAGTCTTTTCCTTTCAGCTGGATATGATTAAACTTTTGAATCCCAAAAGCAGTGAAAAATCTCATCATCTCAACAGCCGGGGTATAATTTTCGGTAGAAACTACTCCATAATATTGCTTTCCGTTTCCGTTGTCATAAGCAGGAAGGGTTTTAACTCCTTTTTCCAATCCATCAAAAAAGGATTGCGATTTATCTTGCGGAATAAAAAATACGGTTCCTGTTCTGTCATAGGCGTCACCATTGGACTGCTGTTTTAATTCTACGAAAATATTTTCGCCTTCTGAAATTGCGGGAAACTTTATTTTTTTAAGTATAATGGTTCCATTAGCGAATTTTTTTATTTTCTCATTGGATTTTGATTCATCGGAAAAATTGATGGTTTCATTTTCAAAAACGGGAAGTGTCGTAAAGCGGCTTTTCCAAAGCAGATCTTTATACCCTAACTGATCTGTAGCATTGATATTTCCTTTCAGAATATTTTCAATACCCGTTTTCTGAATTTTTTTAATAGAACTTGCGGTTATTAATGAATTTTTATTACGTTCAACCTCCAGAACCAATCCTAAGTTCTGTCCTAAAACAGAAGGTCCGCCATTGAGTTTTACATCAGCGGTATACCAGATTTCGATGGTATTGGAATTAACTTTGGTAATTGCTTTTTTACAGGTGTAGCCTAATATTTTCTTCGTTTCCTGGGTGAATTCAAAGGTTTGTTTTTTTACAGACTCTGGATCGGAAGCTGAAATAATATCTCCCGGTTTTAAAAATGCATATGAAATGACTGTCTGAGAAGGTTTTTCAATCTTCGTGATTTCAAACGGATAGTCGCTTTTTTGATCTTTTATTTTTTGACTGAGAATTACATTTTCTTTTTCATTCACCCAGACAATCGTAGGAGATTGATCCGTCAGTACTTTTCCGTTATAAGAACTTGTGTATTGGATTTCGTAAGTCTGAGCGGGTATCAGACAACATAAGAATACGGCAAAGAGGCTTGTTAAAAGATTTTTAAGCATGATATTATTGAGTTTCCCATATCTCCTGTTGTACTGCAGGAGCGTTTCATACTTATAAGTATAGGTAATGGCTCTATACGTTACATCAAAGTGAAAAAAATAACTTATCTGTTTAATTGTAAGTATTTTTTATTTTGTCAGGCAGTTATAAAAAAACTACTCCAAAAAATGGAGTAGTCAGTATATTGATATAAGTGATTGTATTATTATGCCAGTCTTTCAATCAAAGCCATATAGAATCCGTCGTAGCCTTCACTTGGCATTACTTTTTGATCCTTGATCATTTTGAAATCCGGATTGTTTTTCAAGAACTCGTCAACCTGTCCGCTATTTTCGGAAGGAAGGATAGAACATGTAGCATAGACCATTTGACCGCCTTTTTTAAGGATTTTAGAATAATCCTGAAGAATCTGCTGTTGTTCTTTTTTAATTCTGTCGATAAAGTCCTGATCGATTTTCCATTTGCTGTCCGGGTTTCTTTTCAAAACTCCCAATCCAGAGCATGGAGCGTCAATTAAAAGTCTGTCTGCCTTTTCATGAAGACGTTTGATTACTTTATTATCAGAAATCATACGGGTTTCAATATTGTGGGCTCCGGCTCTTTTTGCACGTCTTTTGAGCTCAGCCAATTTCCATTCGAAAATATCTAAAGCGATAATCTGACCTTTATTTTGCATCAATGCAGCTAAGTGAAGTGTTTTTCCACCTGCACCTGCACATGCATCAACAACTCTCTGGCCTTCTTTTACGTCAAGGAAATATCCTATTTTTTGTGAAGTAGCATCCTGAACTTCAAAAAGTCCTTCTTTAAAAGCAGTGGTAAGGAAAACATTCTTTTTTTCTTCTAACTGTACAGCATCAGGATAATTTTTTACCGTAAAAGCAACGATGTTTTCTTCTGCAAGATCAGAAATAAGCTCTCTTGTGGTGGTACGTAAAGAGTTTGCTCTTAACACGGTAGGAGCCTGCTCGTTTAAAGCTCTCATTTCTTTTTCCCAGCCCGGACCTAATTCTCTTTCCAATGTTTCAGCAAGCCATTCAGGAATCGAATGCTCAATTGATTTGGTAGGAACGGTACCTTTTTTAAGTTTGGTAAGGATGTCGGCAATTTTTATTCCGTCGAATTCCTCAAATTTTTTATAATTGGTTTTACTCCAAAGCAGATAAGCGATAATCAATTTATAGATATTGTCAGGTTTTACGCTTTCACCCATATAATATTCCAAACGTCTTTTCCAACGGATGATATCGTAAAAAATCCCAGAAACAACGGCTCTGTCTTGGCTTCCCCACTTTCTGTGAGCTTTTAAAAGTCTTTCGATTACTTTATCGGCGTATTTATTTTTCTCGAAAAATGTCTCTTGTAAAGCATCGTGAATTCCGATCGCCAAGTTTCTGTGAATAAGTTCCATAATTGCTATATGCTGTTTTGAATCTGCAAAAATACGAATTATAGTTGAGAGTTGATGTTGTGAAATAAATTGTCGGTATCTGTGTCATCAGATTCGGGTCAGGAAGAATGTAAGTTTTGTAATTATAGGAGCCGATTCGGCGATGTTGATAATTATATCCAAATATTGGTATTGGGGTTAAAATTTTCAGGAAATACCTGATATATGGCACCTGATATCTTGTGTCACAATTTCTGCCTTCTCAAAAAAACTTTACCTTTGCAAAAATTAAAAATATGAGTGATCCTGTACTTTGTCCAAAATGCAGCTCAGAATTTACGTATCCGAGCGATAATATGATGGTGTGTTCCCAGTGTTTCTATGAATGGAATCCTGAAGAAGTATCTTCTGAAACTGCCAATGCGGGAAAGATATTAGATTCCAATGGAAATGAACTTCAGGATGGAGATTCTGTAGTAGTGGTTAAAGATTTACCTGTAAAAGGGGCTCCAAAACCGGTAAAAGCCGGAACTAAAGTGAAAAATATCCGCTTAAGACCTGACAGCGATCATAATATCGACTGCAAAATTGATGGATTTGGTTCAATGGCATTGAAATCCGAATTTGTGAAGAAAGCTTAACATCACAATATACAAGTATACAAAAATGCGTCTGTAAGGCGCATTTTTTTGTGCTTAAAAATAAAATTATTAGGCATAAAAAAAGGAAAGAATTGGACAGTGTAATCTTTCATAGACTTAATTGCAGGGCACTGCTAATGTCCGTCTAATGGCAGAAAGAGAATTAACCAAAAATTTCCTTATGCTGTGGATACACAAATGTAAGAAAAGTATAAGAACTGATGTTGTTACTATTGAAAAATTTATCAAAAATTTAACAATAACTGTAAGAATACCTGTTGGTTACAGTGTTTGTCGCGGTTGGATATTCATCTTTTTGAGCCTATTCAAAAGAAATGATAACAGGATCCTGTAATTTTTTGTCGCTGTACAGAATAATTTCTTTGTTCATAGCTTTAATTTTATTCCAAAAATGATTTCCTGCAAATCTGCTTTCCATAACTTCTGCATCAAAGCCGCTGGAAGTTATTTTTATTTCATGAGGATAATAGCAGGATTTATGGAGTTTAAAATCTGCCATTTCACTTTCACTGAAAATATTAACTTCTCCAAAAAGCTTAGCTACATAGGCATTGTAAGGAGCTTTATAGGTTTCTTCAGGACTGTCATTCTGAATCAGTCTTCCGTCTTTAAGAATGATTACCTGATCCAGCCAAGGCATAATATCATGAAGTTCGTGCGTTGAGATAATCAACGATATATGATGCTGTTTTACATATCGGAAGAGTCTTTCACGAAGCTCAATCTTTCGCGGAAAATCCAGATTGCTGAACGGTTCATCCAAAATAAGAAGTTTGGGAAGCACGGAAAGAGCTCTTGCAATGGCCACTCTCTGCTGCTGTCCGCCGCTTAAATTTTTAGGAAGAACATCCGCAAATTCCTGAAGACCTACGATTTCAAGCAATTCTGTTACGGTTTCTTTCTTTTGGGCTAAATTGATATTTGAAATAAATTTCCCTACGTTTTCAGCTACGGTAGCATAAGGCATCAGATCAAAATTTTGAGCTACAAATTTCATGGATGCTTCCCCTGGTACAAGATTTCCCTTTGGTCCTAAAAGTTTTGTACCGTCAAAGATAATTTCTCCGCTTTCCCAGTCTAAAAGTCCATAGATCAAATTTAATAACGTAGATTTTCCACAGCCGCTTTCTCCCGCCAATGCGATGATTTTTCCTTCCTGAAGCCTGAGGTTCAGGTTCTGAAAGAGCGGTTTATCTTGAGTATGTGAGAAATATAAGTTGTTTAATTCTAAAAGCATAATACAAATGTAAGGTTTTTATGAAAAAATATTTTTTTTTATTATATTAGCAGTTGTAATAAAAATATACCAAAAATGATAAAAAAACTGTTTTCATTAGTTATTCCTGCTTTTTTTGCCGCGGCTGTAGTGGTTTCTTGTAAAAAAGACAAACCTCTGACGAGCGAAAGCAATGAAGTGTCAACGACCAAAGATGGCAGCCAGTATACATTGGATACTTTGAACAGTAAAGTGGAATGGAAAGGATATAAAGTATTCAAATCAGAAAGTACAAGTCATTTTGGAACGATCAAGTTTGAAAGCGGAGACGTTACCGTGAAAGACGGAAAGCTGGAGAGCGGAAAGTTTGTTGCGGATATGAATTCTTTAACTTCTGTTGACCTTAAAGATGATGCAGACCAGTTAGGAAAACTCAACGGGCACCTTAAAAGTGGTGATTTCTTTGAAGTAGAGAAATTTCCTACCGCTTCGTTTGAAATTACGAAAGTTGCTCCTGCAGCAGGAGGCGATTATAATACTCTTTTAGATGGGAATTTAACCATTAAAGGAATTACAAAACCTGTTCAGTTTAAAGCCAATGTTTCTGTAAAAGATGGAGTAGTGAGTGTGGCTACTGAACCTAAAGATATTAAAAGGGAAGAGTTTGGGGTGAAATTCCAGGCTCCGGCGGAAAACGGTGTTCTTAAAGATGAGGTAACTCTTCAAATCAACGTTAAAGCTTTAGAAAAGAAATAATTTTTTTATTTAAGTGAAATAAGTGATTGAAGTCTGCCCCCGAAAAGAGGCAGATTTTTTTATGACAAATTAATTATTAAACTTAAAAACCGTATTTTTGCAAAACATTTTTGAAAGGGTAAAAATAATGATAGAAAAGATAGAAGAGCTACTGGTTGAAGTAAACGGCTTCAATGCTACATCTAAAGAGGAGATAGAGAGCTTCCGAATTAAGTACAACGGTAAAAAAGGAGTACTGAATGATTTTTACGAAACATTAAAAGACGTTCCTAATGATCAGAAAAAAGAATTCGGACAGAAGATTAATTCTTTGAAGCAGGCTGTTGCTGTAAAATTGGAAGATTTTAAAAATACTTCCGAATCTTCTCTTATTACCGAAAAAGAAGATCTTACAAGACCTGCGTTTCCACTGGATCTAGGATCAAGACATCCGATCAATCTGGTGAAAAACAGAATTATAGAAATTTTTAAATCTATCGGATTTGCTGTAGCCGACGGACCGGAAATAGAAGACGACTGGCACAACTTTACGGCCCTTAATCTACCTGAGTATCATCCGGCAAGAGATATGCAGGATACTTTCTTCATTGAGCAAAACCCTGATATTCTTTTAAGAACGCATACTTCTTCGGTACAGATCCGTTATATGGAAGAAAATCAACCGCCGATAAGAATTTTATCTCCGGGAAGAGTATTCAGAAATGAAGCGGTGTCTTCACGCTCACACTGTATTTTCCATCAGATTGAAGGATTATATATTGATGAGAATGTAAGTTTTGCCGATTTGAAACAAACGATTCAGTTTTTTACTACTGAACTTTTTGGAAAATCTAAAATCAGAATGAGACCTTCTTACTTCCCGTTCACTGAGCCAAGTGCTGAGATCGATGTATATTGGGGATTAAACTCTGAAACAGATTACAGAATCACGAAAGGAACAGGATGGCTGGAAATCATGGGTTGTGGAATGGTAGACCCTGCCGTTCTGAAAAATGTGAATATCGATGCTGAGAAATATTCGGGATATGCCTTCGGAATGGGTATTGAAAGAATTGTAATGCTTCTTTATCAAATGAGTGATATCAGAATGTTCTTTGAAAATGATATCCGAACCTTAGAACAGTTTAAAACTTTATAATACAATCAAACCTCCGAAATTTCGGAGGTTTTTTACTTTCAGGTACTGACCTTAGAAACAAAACGTATCTGAAAGCTGATTGTTCTTATGGTTATTTCTGAAATTCTGTCATTGAAGAATTTCGTTTTCGTCTGTAGGTTATCTTACTAATAGGACAGCTCAGTACTACAATCTATTACATAACACAAAAAATGCCTGCAATACGCTTGCAGACATTTCTTTATAAAAACTAACTATTATATGCTTAATTGGTAAACTTTAAAGGGTATTTTATGTTTTTAACATCATCAATACTTGCTTTTAAGGAACCCACTGCCAGCTCTGCTTTCAACAGCATTGGTACATGATTGGCATCATTGGAAACCCACATGGTTACACCTTCCTTCTCTTTGAAAACCCTTCCGCTTTTTACAGACGGAATAATTTTCAGACAGTTGATAGTACCGAATTTTGTTTTTAAATCTTCCGTACCGATCACTTTCAGCTGAAAAGGAAACATCTCGTCATCGATCCATACATTCATGTTGATGACGGTCCCTACTTTCAGTTCGGCCGAGCTTTTACTTCTTAAAAAATAAAAGCATGAAAGCATATCCTGAATTCCTCTTACCGATTTGATGACTTTAGATCCATTGGCCGGTGTTTTTTTATCGGTTAATATCAAAGTATTATTGTCATGGTTGAAAACCGTTTCAAAATGCTGGCGGTAACTTCCTTCACGCACATTTCTTACATAGAAGCTCGGTAAACCTGTTTCTACATTAATAAAGCTTTCATACAGGTCTTCCACTTTAAAGAAAGCTTTTACGGCGCCCGTGGTTTGGCCGGTGCCTTTTACATACAAATGGGGAACTCCTTTGTAATTGGTTTTTTTTGTGGTGAGATTGGCGGTTCCGGCGTTCAATATACCATAATGAATTCTTAAGGTAATTGATTCGCCGTCAGCGATATTATCAATCTGAGCAGAACCTAGAAAAAATAAAAATACTGCAATAAAATTTAAAACTTTTTTCATAATAAAAGGGCTACAAAAAGACTGCCAAATTTAATATTTTCAATTATTTGCTGAGATTTGATAAATCTCAGGTTTTTATTTAGACTGAATTAAATATGCTTCGCATTAAAATTACTAAATTTGCGGCTACATGTATAATTAAATTATCTTTCTATTATGATAACTACTGATATATTAATCATAGGGGCAGGACCTACGGGACTTTTTGCAGTTTTTGAAGCAGGTCTATTAAAAATGAAGTGTCACATTATTGATGCACTTCCTCAACCGGGAGGTCAATTGGCTGAGCTTTATCCTAAAAAACCTATTTTCGATATTCCGGGTTATCCTTCAGTAAATGCAGGAGATTTGGTAGATAATTTAATGGAGCAGATCAAACAGTTCCAGCCAGGATTTACGTTGGGAGAAACGGCTGTTTCTTACACGAAAGTAGATGATGAATGGTTTGAAGTGGTTACGAATAAGGGAACAGTGCACAGAGCAAAGGCAATTGCCATTGCAGGAGGATTGGGAACTTTTGAACCTAGAAAACCGGCTATAGAAAATGTGGCTGATTATGAAGAAAAAGGATTGGAATATTTCGTTAAAGAACCTGAACATTTCAGAAATAAAAAAGTAATCATTGCCGGTGGTGGTGATTCTGCACTGGACTGGAGTATTTTCTTATCCAATGTGGCAAGTGAAGTAACTTTAATTCACAGAAGAAATGAGTTCAGAGGGGCTTTGGATTCTGTTGAAAAAGTACAGGACATTAAAAATCAGGGTAAAATCAAACTGATCACTCCAGCTGAAGTTACAGCAATTAAAGGTGATGGTAAAGTGGAGGCGATTACTGTTGTGAAAGACGGTGAGGAGGCTCAGGATATTGAAACCGATTATTTCATTCCTCTTTTCGGACTGACTCCCAAATTAGGGGAAATCGCCAACTGGGGATTGAATATTGAGAAAAACGCTATCGTTGTAAATAACGCTTTGGATTACCAGACGAATATCGAAGGAATCTATGCCATCGGAGATATCAATACGTATCCAGGAAAATTAAAGCTGATCTTATGTGGTTTCCATGAAGCTACTTTAATGTGTCAGAGTGTCTACAACCGATTAAATCCGGGTAAAAAATACGTACTAAAATATACCACCGTAAGTGGAGTAGATGGTTTCGATGGAAGCCGAAAAGAAGCAGAGAAGGCTGTTGTGAAAAAAATTGACTAATTTTGCAAAATTATGTCAGATATTAATATTAAAATCACCGATAGAGACGGTGTAGCTCACGATATTGTAGCACCAACGGATATGTCCATGAACTTAATGGAGATCATCCGTTCTTATGAATTAGCAGAAGAAGGAACTATCGGAGTTTGCGGCGGGATGGCGATGTGTGCCTCATGTCAGGTGTATGTGATCAATGATCCGGGACTTGTAGAAATGGGTGATGAAGAAGATGCCATGCTTGCTGAAGCATACCATGTTAAAGAAAACAGCCGATTAGGCTGCCAGTTGCATATTGTAGAAGAAATGGAAGGACTGGAAGTGGAGATTGCTCCTTATCCTTAGAATTAATCTTAGCTTACATTATAAAAAACTCTCGAGAAATCGAGAGTTTTTTTCTAGAAGGGTAGTTCGTCATCATCTTCTTCCTCTTCTTCGTGAAGAATAAACTCATTACTCCAGTCAGTTTTTTTTATAAACTTTAATTTCAAATCATCATCAAATATAGATTTTACAATTTGTAATTTATATCTTTTTCTGTTACTGGATTTCTCAAATATTTCATAATCAAACGTTTCCTCTTCAAATGTTAAAGGAATTTCATACTTGTATCCTCTTGCTGAAAGTAATTCTTTCATATCGTTGAAACCTTCAATGTAAAAATTATATGGGATGTCAAGTATATTTCTTAATTCTTCAACTAAAGGATGGTTTATCATTAGTATTTTATTAATTTCATCATCTTTTTCCTTATTTTCATCACTTAAAACTGTAACAATTTTATTTAAAGTTTGTGCTGTTTTTTCGAGATTTCTTATTAATGAAATTTCTTTAATTCTAGTTTGTTCTTCTAAAAACCTTTGAAATAATCCCGCAAACTGATCTTTCAAGTATTTACTTATTTCCGAAGCCGTATCAAATCCTTTAATGTTATTATTACTGTTAAGAGTTTTAATTTCTTCAATGAACTGATAAATTCTAATATCGTCAACATATCTAAAAGAAATCTCTTTATCCTTATTTATCAAATATGTTTCATATTCTGCTAAAACATTTTTTTCAATAAAAATGTATACTTGTTTGTTTTCTTTTAGGGCAGTCCTCAATTCGATTTGAGAAATTGAGGAGTTATTTCTTTTAGATTCAGAACCAAATCTTCCTCCAATTATTGATACTAAAATATCAATTGATTTTATTTCTTTATAACAATATTCTTCTAGAGCATCATCTTTACCATAAGGGATATCCCCTTCTTCATTTCTAATTGTTTCATATCCTAAAGTATCTATAAATAAGTCTAAGTCGGTTCTAATTTGTTTAAGATCATAAAATGTAGAACTCATAAAAATCCGAGGTTTGGCCATAGTTTTTATATATTTCTTTTAAAAAATCAAATATAAGGGAAGTTTATTGTACTTCATACTTCTTCTTTAGAAATCCACTTACCAACAGCAGGAGCTTTATAGTTTCTCATTTTTTCCAGCAGTTCATTAACAGAATCACTGATCAGAAGCATTTCCTTATTCACCTGTTTTAAAAATCCTTTTTCTACCATATTTTGAACCAACTTGATGAGGTCGTTATAAAAACCATCGATATTAAGGATTCCAATAGGTTTTTGGTGAAGGCCAAGCTGTGCCCAGGTGATCATTTCGAAAAACTCTTCCAATGTTCCGTAACCGCCGGGAAGAACGATAACTCCGTCACAGAGCTCATTCATTTTTGTCTTTCTTTCGTGCATGGTTTCTACCACAATAAGCTCGGTAAGCCGGGTGTGGGCAATTTCTTTAGACTGTAAAAAACGAGGCAGTACACCTATTACTTTTCCGCCTTCCTGTAATGCACCGTCTGCAACAGCTCCCATCAATCCTACATCGGCACCTCCATATACCAATTGAATATCTTGTTGCGCCAATGTTTGTCCAAGCAATACAGCCTGATCTTTAAATATTGCGTCTGAGCCGAAGCTTGAACCGCAAAATACAGTGATACTTTTCATTTTTTAATATTCGTATTTTTTTAGAATATTTATAAGGTCTTCAGTTGTGGCTGCTTTTAATTCTTTTATCTCTTGTGTTAGTTCAGGGTTATTTTTAATTGCTTTTAAAAGTGTAGCCTTTCTTGCTCCAAACATACCGATTGAATAACTTTTCCCGTCTTCATCTATGAATTCATCGCCATATTGCATAGACTGGTCATAGGGGTTCTGGTTAAAAATTCGATACCATTTAATTTTTCCTAAATACATAACTTCTTTAAGCTTTCTACCGCCATTGACATAAGTTCTTTTCTGATCATTAAAAATAAAAGTAAGTTCTTTAATGTCCTTGGCATTTATTTTTTCAATTTTTTTATGATTATCATCTACCAGACGTACAACTTTGTAAAAGCTGGATTCAGTAACCTTATCAGGAGAGAATATATTTGTGCTGATTCTTATTTTTGCTTTTACTGTGTCGTTTGTATTTTTCACGACTACGGCGGGTGGATATTTTTGGCCATAGACTAGGGAACTAAGCAAAACAAGAAATAGATAGAGAAAATTTTTCATTCTTTTATATAGTAGTATATAGTTATCAAAAATAATAGTACCTAAAGTTAAAAGGCTTTAGATACTATTAATATGTAAGGTTTTAATAAAATTATTTCTCCGGAATATTCGCTAAAATATCTTTCAGGAAGCTCCAGAATTTTTGGGCAGATGGAATATTTGCTTTTTCTTCAGGAGAGTGAGCTCCGCGAATGGTAGGACCAAAGCTTACCATTTCCATTGCAGGATAATTGGCACCGATGATTCCGCATTCCAGACCTGCATGACAGGCTACTACCTGAGGTTTTTCTTTAAATTTATCAATATAGAGCTTCTCCATCAACTGAACGATTTCAGAACCCGGTTTTGGTTTCCATCCCGGATAAGAACCGCTGAATTCTACATTCATTCCTGCCAGTTCAGAAACAGATTTTAACTGCTCTGATACTGAATCTTTTGAAGAATCTACAGATGATCTTGAAAGGTTAAGGATTTTTAAACTTCCTCCTTTCAGTTCCACCCTTGCTACGTTGTTTGAAGATTCTACCAGGTCTTTTACGTCCGGGCTCATTCTGTAAACACCGTTATGAAGAGATTTTAGAACCAAAATAATTTTTTTAGAATCTGCTTCAGAAACTGCTTTTTCAGAAGTTGTTGAATGTTCAATATTGATTTGAAGATGAGGTTCTACCGTTGCAAATTCTTCTAAAATTTCTTTTTTCAGTCCTGTTGTAACCTCTTCAATGAATTCCTGTGCATTTCTTACCGAAACAAGGGCAACGCCTTCTCTTGGGATAGCATTTCTCAAGCCACCACCGTCGATAGAAATCAATTGGATGTTTTCTTTTGCCAATCCTTTATATAAAAGTCTTCCTAAGATAATGTTGGCATTTCCAAAGCCTTTATGGATGTCCATTCCGGAGTGACCGCCCTGAAGGCCCTTCACTTCGATTCTTACGATCTGTCCTTTTGAAGCTTCTGTTTGATAGTCCTGTGTAACGGTTACGTCAATTCCTCCTGCACAGCCGATGTCGATTTCATCATCTTCTTCCGTATCAAGATTTAATAAAATCTTACCCGTTAACTGTCCTGGCTGCAAACCTATGGCTCCGGTCATACCCGTTTCTTCATCAATCGTAAATAATGCTTCCAAATCAGGATGTGGAATGTCTGAACTTTCAAGAATAGACATGATGGTAGCAACTCCCAAACCGTTGTCGGCTCCCAGTGTTGTTCCTTTTGCCTTTACCCAATCGCCATCGATCTCCATTTTGATACCTTCAGTTTCAAAATCAAAAGTAACGTCATTATTTTTTTGGCAAACCATATCCAGGTGAGACTGCAGAACAATTGATTTGCGGTCTTCCATTCCTGCAGTGGCAGGTTTTTTAATGATCACATTTCCTACACCGTCTACGGTGGTTTCCAATCCTAAACTTTCACCAAATTCTTTGATGAATGCAATTACTTTTTCTTCTTTCTTTGATGGTCTTGGAACCGCATTTAATTTGGAGAAATTTTTCCAGATTATCTGTGGTTCTATGTTAGATAATTCCATGAAATTTTATTTTTATCAAAATTACGAAATAAAAAATGCTTCTGTAAATTCAGAAGCATTCTTTTTTATGGGCAGGCTATATGTTGGTACATAGTAACGGTTATTATTTCATTAACATCCGCATTCGCCGTAAATAGGAGTGGTTTCAATACTGCCATCAGGTTTTTCAATGGTCATGGTCCCTTCAAACAATAAAGCTTCTTCCTTTTTTATTTTTTTACCTTTTACGGAGATTTTATAATCGCCGCTTTCTATTTCTTTGCTTAGTTCTTCATCCGCTTCCATATCGCTTGAAGAGATAAGATTCATAGCTAGTCTTTTACCATCCAGCTTCATATAAGCTGTTTTTCCGGCATCATCGGCGTAAATGTATTTTTCCGCTTCAAAATCTGCTTTGTTTTTGGCGAAATAGCATGAACATTCTTTAATTTCTTTAGGGAAAGGAAAGGGTTCTATCAAGATTTTTTCTGCAGTAGCACCCACTTTCGCAGAGTCGTGAACAGTAGTCATTGAATCTTTAGATACAGCGCCTGAAACGGTTTCTTTATCTTTTTTACATGCAGTCAGCAAGAATGCTGAAAAGAAAATAATTAAGTATCTCATTGTATGTATTGTTTTATCCTCTGGCTCTTTCTAAAAGCACCATCATCAATAAAGAAAGTACTACTAAACTTTCGTCTTCATCCGGAATGTCAATTATTCTGTCAAGCTGGAATCTTCTTCCAAAGAATGAAGGCATCTTTTTTAATTTGAAATATTCTTTTCCGTCAGCTCCGGTTACTGTATAAGAAGGGTTCAAGAAATATCCAGTGAACATTCCTACGATGGGAATTTCACCAACCATTCCGTCAAAAAATCTTACCCATGCGCTGTCTTCTTTAATCGTGAATTTAGGCTGATCATTGGAGTCTAAAATATCATACGAAGCTTTCCATATAGAACGCATTCCCTTTCTGGCCAGTCTTCCGTAATTTTTATTGTCAACAAGATCATTTAAAGAATAAGAAGCATTGAAATCGATCCACTGATTGGCTTTAATTCTGAAAAGCTCTTTAGATTTGCTTTCATCATTAAAAACAATTACATCTTCTTTTAGCTTGAACATTTTCTGACGAACGTAGGCTACGTAACTACCGTTTTTATCGGTAATATTGAAGTCGCTGGCTAAAGTGGAGATTTTAAATTTAAAATCAAGTGGATAATTAAGATTTTTAAGTACCATTAGTTTATTATTTTCTCAAATTAATATATTCCAAAGATAATTTATTTATTGGAATTATATCATTATTTAACCACCGTAAAATCACGGATAATCATCTTTTTGTCTTATTTTTGTAGTATGGATTATCCTAGTAAAGTTCTGGCAAAAGCGGTAGATGAAATTTCCGGATTACCGGGGATCGGCAGGAAAACGGCCTTGCGTTTAGCATTACATTTATTGAAACAGCCAAATTCCAGAGCATTGAGTCTTGGAAACTCACTGATTAACCTTGTTACAGAAATTAAGTACTGTAAAGAATGCCACAATTTTTCCGATTTTGAGGTCTGCGAAATCTGTAGTAATCATAAGCGAAATGACGAGCTGATATGTATTGTAGAAGATGTACGCGACGTAATTGCCGTTGAAAATACAGGAAAATATACAGGGAAATATCTGATCCTAGGTGGAAAAATCTCTCCGATGGAAGGTATAGGCCCCAATCAGCTTAATATTCCGAGTATAGAAAAAAAGCTGAATGAAGGCAAAGTGAAAGAATTTATTTTTGCATTGAGTGCGACGATGGAGGGAGATACTACAGCCTATTACATTTATAAGAAATTCAAAAATCTCGATGTGAGTTTTTCAAGCATAGCAAGAGGAATATCGGTAGGAGATGAGCTTGAATATGCTGATGAAATTTCTTTGGGAAGGTCGATCATCAACAGGCTTCCGTATAACGAAAAGGATTAAATTGAACAAGAATAACCATGAAGCTGTCCATCATTATCGTTAATTATAACGTCACGCAATTGCTTAACAATTGTCTGTTTTCTCTTCAGAAATATGTAGAAGTAGACCATGAGGTCATTATTGTTGATAATGCCTCGCCAGACGTTTCGTGGAAAAGCCTTATCACCAAGTTCCCTGAATTTCATTTTATAGCATCTACAGCGAATGAGGGATTTGCAAAAGCCAATAATAAAGCTGTCAAAAAAGCAAAAGGAGAATACCTTTTATTATTAAATCCTGATACAGAACTGGAAGGGATTTATATGAAAGATATCCTGGACTTTGCGGATGCCAAAGAGAATTTCGGATGTCTGGGTGTAAGGATGCATGATGCAAAGGGAAATTTCCTGCCGGAAAGCAAGCGTTCGGTTCCTGATATGTTCAATTCTTTTGAAAAACTGTTTACCAACTTCAAAAAGAATAATTCAAAATCTTATTATAGAAATGATATTGGCGAGTATGAAACGACATCAATTGATGTGGTTACAGGAGCATTTTTATTGATCAAAAAAGAGGTTTACGAAAAAACAGGTGCTCTTGATGAAACCTACTTTATGTATGGTGAAGATATCGACATCTGTTATACACTACTGAAAAAAGGATACAAGAACTATTATTACGGAAAAGCTTCCATTCTGCATCATAAAGGGGAGAGTACAATAAAGGATGAGGTGTATCTGGAGCGGTTCTACGGTGCTATGCAGGTCTTCATTAATAAATATTACAGGGATGCTAAACCGGTGCAGTATTCATTTTTGAAAGCAGGGTTAAGCTTAAGACATAAAATCGAGAAGATCAAACTAAAATAGAAAATAAAAAAGCAGTTCAATTTGAACTGCTTTTATTTTGTATGTAAATGAGCTATTTGCTTATTTAGCAGGTGCCGTTGCTGGCGCCTGAGCTGGTGTAGAAGAAGCAGGAGCGGATTGCTGTGCCGGAGCTTCTTTCTTAACGGGTTGTTTTGCAGCAGCTACTTGTGAAGGCTTACCTGTAATCACAACGCTTAAAAGAATAAGAACAATGATTGTTCCGCCTAGAGTCCATGTAGATTTTTCCATGAAATCATTTGTTCTCTGTACTCCAAACTGTGCAGGTGAAGCACCTCCGAAAGTACTTGATAGGCCGCCTCCTTTCGGGTTTTGAGCCATAACAACAATTACCAGTAAAACACTAGCAATCATAATAAGAACCATCAATAGTATAAATATAGTATCCATTAATTTTGATATCTTTTTGAATGGGCAAATTTAATCTTTTTTTATCGAATGACAAAAAAAAGCCCGTAAATATTACTAAAAATAAAAAACGGCAGCATTTGCTACCGTTTTTCTATCTATTAAGGTGTTCTTATTTGAAATCAGAATCCTTAGCCTGGTTTACCACATAAGATTTTACTGCAAGGTTGATATCCATTCCACCCATATTCTGGATGATCGTGAATGGTAATTTTACTCCAGATACATCTTTGTAATCAGCATAGCTTGTCGGAACTGAACCTTCTTCGCTGCCTTTTACTTCACCGGTTTTTAAGCCAGTTTTTACGCTGTAGTAGTAGGTATCTTTTGCTCCTTTTACTACGTAAGAATCTTCATTGTTATATTTTTCGATTCCGGCTAATTTATATTCTGCTGATTTAGCAAAAGTCAATTCCGGGAAAAGTTCAGGATCAGACATTTCAGCTTTCTGCTTATCGTTAAGCGGAACTTTCTGTCCTTGTGCTTCTACATATCCGTTTTTACCGTCGAAAATGATTTTTTGAACAGTGTTACCCATCATTTTCATTTCCATAGCCATTTTTCCACCTTTAGCCTGGATCAACTTCATGGTCATATCCATTCCCTGTACTTTCGTAGTGGCATCAGTGGAAATAGAAGTTACTTTCTGTACTGCGGCCAATCCTCCGATTGCGTTGATGTATTTATCAGCAACAGATCCTAAGGTAACGCTGGCGTCCACTTTTTGAGCAGCAGCTTTAGCTACAGGATTAGCATCTTTATCAAAATACTTTACCGGGTAGCCTAGTTTTTCCAGTCCTTCAGAAATATCAGATGCTTTACCAGCAATGAAAATTCTGCTTTGGTTAGGAAGGATCGTAGCTTTTACAGCATTGGTAATATCTGCAGTCGTTACTTTATCGATAGATTTCAGGTAATTTGTATAGAAATCAGAAGGAAGATCCTGAACTTTTTGATTTAGAGCAAATCTTGCAATCGTTTCAGGTTTTTCTAAAGACATAATGAAAGATCCTTTCAATTTAGCTTTAGCATTTTCCAGTTCTTCAGGTTTTACCGTAGAGATAGCGTTAAGTTCATTCATGAATTCTTTAACCGCTTTGTCTGTTACTTCGTTTCTTACGCTTGATTCAGCAGAGAATTCCGGAGAATACTTGCTTGCTGTCATACTTGAGTAGGCACCGTAAGTAAATCCGTTCTTTTCACGAAGATTCATGAAAAGTCTTGCTTCACCACCGCCACCTAGGATATAGTTGGCCATTGTTGCAGGGAAGTAATTAGGATCTTTCATTTTCAGGTTGTTCAGGTTGCTTACTGAAACCACAGACTGTACAGCGGAAGGAACGTCAACAACGTTGATCTCTGTTTTTGCTACGTTAGAAGCCGGTTCCAAAGGAGCAAAAGTTGTATTGGCTTTTTTCCAGCTGCTGAATGCTTTTTCAACCATAGTTTTTACCTGATCGAATTTCACATCTCCCACAATTACTAAATAAGCATTGTCCGGAGCGTAATATTTTTTATAAACGTTTTGTACGTCTGCCAATTGAATTTTACCGATAGATTCTACCGTTTCGAATTCTCCTCTTGAAGTGTTTTTCCCATACATCAAAGCATTGGAAACTCTTGCTGCAATAGATGAAGCATTCTTCTCATCAGATTTTAAGCCTTCAATTGTTCTTTCTTTAGAATTTTGAATTTCTTCAGCAGAGAATTTTGGATTCACGATAGCATCAGCCATTAAGCCTAATACTTCCGGGAAATATTTTGAAAGAGAGCTTGCAGAAGCACCTCCGGAAGAGAAATTTAAGTTAGCTCCTAAAAAGTCTACCTTTTTATTAAACTCATCCTTGCTCATATTGGTAGTTCCGTTTTCAAGCTGTTCTGCCATGATTTCGCTTACCCCTGTGATATTTCCTTCATAGTAAGGAGGTCTGTCCATAGAAAGGCTAGCGCTTACTCTTGGAAGTTTGTTGTTTTCAACAACCATTACTGTAAGACCGTTGTTCAGTTGGAAAGTCTTTGGTTTCGCAATGTTGATCGCTGGAGTAGGTCCCGGCTTCGGCATTGCATTAAGGTCTATTTTTTGTGCTGAAAGCATTCCTGCGAATAAAAATGCTACCGCTATATATGTTAATTGCTTTTTCATTTGTAAAAAATTGTTTTTTAATCCTGTTTTAAATAATTGATAATATGTAAGAATGACCGACTGTACGTCTTATATCTTGAATATTATATCTGTATCTATTTAGGGATTATTTCTTTTCAGGAACGTAATTAATGATTATTCTTTGGTTAGAATTCAAATACTTCTTAGCCGCATTCTGCAGATCTTGTCTGGTGATAGATCTGTAAATGTCAATTTCTTTATTGATAAGGTTGGTATTTCCCATCAATACGTGGTTGGTTGCCAATGAAGCGGCAATTCCCTGAATGCTTGAATTTTGATTTACAAACTGGTTTTCAAACTGGTTCTGAAGTTTCTGATAATCTTCCTCAGAAATTAAAGTTGTCTGAAGCTTTTTGATTTCAGCATCGATGTCAGCCTGCAGCGTTTGCTTGGTAGTCTGTCCCATTGGGATGGCGAAGAATGCGAAAATACTGTAATCTTCAAGACCCTGGTTGAAAGCAGCTACCTGAAGTGCTTTTTTCTCCTGATCTACTAATTTTTTGTATAAAACGGAAGATTTACCGCTGCTTAAATAAGAAGAAAGCATATCAAGGATGTACGCATCTTTGTCTTTATTTCCCGGTGTTCTGTAAGCAAAAACATAAGCTGGAAGCTGGATGTTCGGGTCAGTTGCTGTTACTTCTTTTTCCTGAGTGATAGGAGTGTCTTTAGGATAGTCTTTAGGGTAAAGAGTTCCTTTAGGGATTCCTCCGTAATAGTCTTCGATCCATTTTTTAGTTTCTCCAATTTTAATATCTCCAGCCACTACCAATGTAGCATTGTTTGGAACATAATATTTTTTATAGAATGCCTGGAATTCTTCTAATTTAGCAGAATTTAAATCATCCATAGAACCAATCGTCGGCCAGTTGTATGGGTGATTGGTAAACAGGTTTTTCTGAATGGTTGGGAAAAGATTTCCGTAAGGCTGGTTGTCCATTCTTAATCTTTTCTCTTCTTTCACTACCTCTCTCTGAGTATCTACCCCAATCTGGTTGATCACTGCATGACGCATTCTTTCAGCTTCCATCCAAAGACCTAACTGTTCGTTGTTAGACGGGAAAGTTTCATAGTAATACGTTCTGTCATTCGTTGTATTGGCATTGTTTTGTCCTCCGTTTGAAGAAACAATTTTAAACCAGTCGCCTCTTTTGATATTAGGGGTACCCTCGAATAAAAGGTGCTCGAAAAAGTGTGCAAAACCCGTTCTCCCTTTTACTTCATCCTTAGCACCTACGTGGTACATTACACCCGTTGTAACTACCGGTGCAGAATTGTCCTGATGAAGAATTACGTGAAGACCGTTTGGAAGGTCGTACTCTTCGAATTTAATTTGTTGCGCGTTCAGCATCATTCCGAAGAAAGCCACAGCAGCAACAGAAAGAAGTCGTTTTTTCATAAAAGTAGAAATTGTTTTAGCAATAAGTCCCCAAAATATTCTAATTGTTACAATTATGTGAATATTTTTTTAACGACTTTTGTCTATAGAAAATAATCCTGAAAACTCAATGATGAATACCTATGTACCTCTTTTTTTATTTATCTCTTTGATAGGAATAACGGCACAGGAAATTAAAGTGAAAGATCATTTTGATAAAAAGCCGTCAGTGAGCAAGAATTTTAGTAAGAATATGATATCGAAAGATTCTCTGGAGTTGCAGCAGGATCAAGGGTTGTTTTTGCAGTTCTCGGCAAATAATATATTGTATTGTAAAGATATAGAGCCGCCACTGAGTAACCCTCACAGTGCTATTGAAGCTTTTTATAAACTTTTGAAATGGAACCGAAGCAATTGCTATAATAAAAACGGAAAACTTGTGAAAAAGAAAATAGTTTTTGGTAGGAATGAAGATAATTTGCAGGAAACGTACTACCTCAATACTGGAAATACGATTGAAAAAGGCCCTTCAATAGGGGATGTTTTATTCACCTCTTCTGTGGAAGAGATATTTCATGTGCTGGAGAGTGTAGGACTTAATCCCAATGTATTGATCTCTCCGACACGGGCTCCAAGATTTTTATTTAGAAAGTTGGTTACTCCTTCCGGAGAATTTTGGGAATTTGTGGAGAAAAGTCCACTTCCATCAAGAATAGCTATTTTAATAGATGATAAAACTAAAAAAGTTATTGCTAAAACATTTGATACGTACCCATATTCGGCAGGTGATGTTCTAACAGAAGAGTATGATAATAGAAGACACAGATTGTATTATCCGGCAGGATTTCACTTTAAAATGTCAGAATCAGACGTTCGTCAGGCGGCAGTTTTGCTTGCTGAAGGGGATCGCATTATTCAGTTATATCCTCTTTCTAAAAAATTTTGGATGCTAAATTACTGGAAAGAAGAACCATCGAACTCCAGAGGCGTGATGGTACTCATTGATGATGAGACAGGCAAGATCGTTATCAATTCCGAAGAGTATTCCAGAGATTATCTTGGAGAGGAAAAATTAAAAAAAGAGGTCAATCAATTATTATCAAAACCCAAAAACGATCAGTAACAGATGCATTAGTTTTTATAAATGGATCTCATAATTTGAATTCTCCTTTTAATACATTAATTTTGTATTCCCAAATTTTTTTTGCCGTATGGATTATCTGAAAGGACTCAATGAACCACAACATGAAGCTGTTACTACGATACAAGGCCCTTTGATGGTACTTGCCGGTGCCGGTTCCGGAAAAACGCGTGTGCTTACCATGCGTATCGCCCATCTGATCCATAATGGAATAGACCCTTTCAACATTCTGGCGCTTACCTTTACCAATAAAGCGGCCCGTGAAATGAAAGACCGTATCGCAAAAGTGGTAGGGATGAGCAATGCAAGAAGCCTTTGGATGGGAACCTTTCACTCTGTTTTTGCAAGAATTCTGAGAAGTGAAGCCCATCTTCTGGGATATCCTTCCAATTTTACGATCTATGACCAGCAGGATGCCCTGAACGTCATCAGAAAAGTATTGAAAGACATGAATATCGATGCTGATCTTTATAAACCTAAAAAAGTTCAGTCAAGAATTTCTACCTATAAAAACAACCTGATTACGGTAAAAGCGTATTTCAACAACCCGGAATTGATTGAAGCAGATGAAAAAGCCAACATGAAATTCATCGGGCAGATCTATCAGAAATATGTAGATGCCTGCTACAGGAACGGAGCCATGGATTTTGATGACCTGTTGCTAAAAACCAATGAATTACTGACCCGTTTTCCTGAGGTGTTAGCAAAATATCAGGACCGTTTCAGATATATCATGGTGGATGAGTACCAGGATACCAACCATTCTCAGTATCTTATTGTAAAAGCGCTGTCTTCAAAATTTGAAAATATCTGCGTGGTGGGAGACGATGCACAGTCGATTTATTCCTTCCGTGGAGCGAACATTTACAATATCCTGAACTTTAAAAAAGATTATCCTGATGCGGTTACGGTTTCTCTGGAGCAAAATTACCGTTCTACACAGAATATCGTGAATGCTGCGAATGTTGTAATCGCTAAAAACTTACAGCAGTTCAAAAAAAATGTATTCAGTGATAATGAAGAAGGTGATAAAATTAAAGTATACCGATCACTTTCCGATGCTGATGAAGCCAATTTCGTTGCCGGAAATATCTGGGAACTTAGAAACCGTGACCAGAGAAAATACAGCGATTTCGCTATTTTATACCGAACTAACTCTCAAACGCGAGCCTTTGAAGAGGCTTTAAGACGTAAAAATATTCCGTACAAAGTATACGGCGGACTTTCTTTCTACCAAAGGAAAGAAGTAAAAGATCTTGTCGGTTATCTGCGTCTTCTGATCAATGAAAATGATTCGGAAGCACTGATGAGAATTATCAATTATCCTACAAGAGGAATTGGCGAGACCACCCAGAATAAACTGATTGTTTTTGCAGATGCGCAAAACGTTTCTGTTTCCAAAGTGCTGGATAATCTTCCAATGTATGCCCCTCAGCTGGGATTCAATAATGGAGTTCTTAATAAACTGAATGATTTCTGGTCTATGATCAAAGCATTTCAGGTCTTATTAAAAACCGAAACCGCTTATGATGTGGCTATGGAAGTGGCTAAACGAAGCGGTTTGATTAAGTTTTTGAAAGATGATCAGACTCCTGAAGGGATTTCCCGTGTAGAAAACATTCAGGAATTAATGAACTCGATGCAGGGATTCATTGAAGAGCAGATTCAGTTGGAAGACGGAGATCCAAGTCTATCCAATTTCCTTGAAAATATTGCCCTTTCTGCAGATACCCAAAATAAAGGGGATGAAGAAGATATGGTTTCTCTGATGACCATTCACCTTTCCAAAGGACTGGAATTCCCGGTGGTTCACCTGGTAGGTCTTGAAGAAAATCTGTTCCCGAGTTTTATGAGTTCTGCCACCAGAGAAGATCTGGAAGAAGAAAGACGACTATTTTATGTTGCTTTAACAAGAGCTGAAAAACAGGCGTTCTTTTCCTATGCCGTTTCCCGTTTTCAATGGGGTAAAATTACCGATGCCGAACCATCAAGATTCCTTAGTGAAGTTGATGAGCAATATATAGAATTCGTTAATCCGGTGATGGAAAAAAGATTTATCAATAATTCAGGCGTTAAATCCAATATTTTTGATGAATATCCTACGGAGGCCAGAAGTTTCAAGAAAGTGGAAAAGAAAACCATTGAAAAGAACGAAAGCTCAAAACCTATTGCCGAACCAAGAAAACTGAAACCGGTAAGCACTGCTAAAATTATTAACCCAAGTGGATCTTCCTCTCAGGATATCGAAGTTGGAGATAAAGTGAGACATGACCGTTTCGGGGTTGGACAAGTCACGTTCCTGGACGGTACAGATCCACAAAATATAAAAGCGAAAGTCGTATTTATGCATGAAGGCGAAAAGAACCTCATCCTGAAATATGCTAAACTGACAAAAATTTAATTAAAGTGAAATTTTAACTTTAATACAGAAATAATTTAGAAACGGATTCACACGAATCCGTTTTTTTTGTGATGTATATTAACAGATCAGGGTCGGTTTTAGGATCTATTATAAAAGATATGAAATAGATGATAGTGATTTTCTATCAGTTATTAGTCTATTGGTTTTGTAGACTTATAAATATGTTTTACATTTGCTCCTTCAAAAAAAACATAAATTATAATAAATTATTAGAAAGCTATGATAAATAGAAAGACTTTTTTTTCCGCATCTGTTTTATTTTTCCTGGGATCTTATGCCTACGGACAGGAGAAACAAGAGAAAAAGGATACGGTGAAATCTACTAATGTGGAGGAAGTGGTTATTTTAGGATCAAGAAGCGGAGCGAGATCAAAAGTAGACAGTCCGGTTCCTGTAGATGTGTTCAATATAAAAGAATCTTCCGTTGTTTTACCTCAATCTACGATCGGGCAGATCCTGAATGCGATTGCGCCGTCTTTTACTTCTACCATTCAGACTAATTCGGATGGAACAGATCACCTGGATCCTGCTCAGTTAAGAGGGCTTGGTCCGGATCAGGTATTGGTGTTGGTGAATGGAAAAAGAAGACATACCTCAGCATTAGTGAATGTAAACGGAACACCCGGAAGAGGAACGGTAGGAACGGATCTTAACTCGATTCCTTCTTTTGCTTTAACCCGAATTGAGGTACTTCGTGATGGTGCTTCAGCCCAATACGGTTCAGACGCAATTGCTGGAGTGATCAATCTTGAATTAAAAAGAGATACCGGAAAACTGACCGGGCAGTTGAGCTACGGTGGAAATCTAACGCCTACAGCCAATGATCATACCGGAGATTTTGACGGCCAGAATATTCAGGTTGATCTTAATTATGGAAATAAAATAGGAAAAAGAGGTGGTTTTTATAACATCACCTGGTCTTCACAATTCAGAAATCCTACTTACAGAGCAGGAACAGAAAGCGGAGCCATTTACAATGCTTATAACGCGATTGAGAAGAGAGCATTAAATGATGGAGTGAATCTTTCGTCACTGTTTAATAATATAGGAAATGCACCCAATTCCCAGCAGATCGTTAATTATATCCATCAATATGCCCAAAATGTAAATTATTTTTCTCCTACTTTGCAAGGTCAGATTCAGGGGGCGGGCACCATTGGAGCGCTTCAGAAAATTTTAGGAACGGATGTAACGGATCAGGAACTGGCGTACAGAGGCTTGAACAGAAAAGATTTTAATATGCAGGTGGGACAGTCTAAACTGAATAATCACCAGCTTTTTGCCAATATTGAAGTTCCTTTGAATGACGACTGGAAGGTTTATACTTTTGGAGGGTATAGTTTCAGACATGGAAGTTCAGGAGGTTTTTACAGAAGACCGAATCAGAGTCGAACATTTACAGGATTGTATGCAGATGGTTATCTGCCACAGATCGGAACGGATATCCAGGATCTTTCTCTTTCAGCGGGAATTAAAGGAAATTGGAATGGCTGGAATGTGGATTTGAGTAATACTTTCGGACAGAATTCTTTCACTTATACTATTCAGAATACCGGAAATACTTCTTTAAGATTTGCTTCACCGAGTGAATTTAATGCCGGAGGATTGAGGTTTTCCCAAAATACCATCAATTTAGATCTGGCTAAAAAATATGATGTATGGAGCGGGATTAATATCGCTTTCGGGGCGGAGCACCGCTATGAAAACTTTAAAATAACAGCAGGAGATGAAGCTTCGTATGCAACCTACGATGTTTCAGGAAATGTATGGACCGGAAATTCTCTGAGACCAACAGATTTCTTTGGAAATGCACTTCCGGGTGGTTCACAGGTATTCAGTGGGTTTAGACCAGGGAATGCAGTGGATAAAAACAGGCAGTCAGTAGCGGGATATGCAGATTTTGAATTTAATTTCACCGATTGGCTGTTAGTGGATGCGGCAGCGAGATATGAGAACTATTCAGATTTCGGGTCTACATTTAACTATAAACTGGCTTCAAGAATTAAAGTTGATAAGAATCTGAATTTCAGGCTGGCCGGTTCTACGGGGTTCAGAGCGCCTTCCATCCATCAGATCTACTATAATGTGACGTCTACTTTATTTACCAATGGTCAATTGTTGGACGTAGGAACTTTCAGTAATGATTCCGAGATCGCAGGGCTCTTACAAATGCCAAAATTAAAGCAGGAAACGTCTCAATCAGCAAGTGTAGGATTTACCTATAAAATTCCTTCTGTCAATCTAACCTTTACAGCAGATGGATATTTTACTAAAATTAAAAACAGAATCATCCTTACCGATCAGTTTTTGAGGGCAGATGTCCCTGTTGCTGCACAGATAGCTTATGATAAAGCACAAGTGAATGCAGCTCAATTCTTCACCAATGCCATCGATACGGAAACCAAAGGATTGGATATCGTTATTTCACATAATACAAGATTCTCCGGCTTTAAACTGGATAATAATTTTGCTGTTAACCTTAACGAAACCAGAAAAGTAGGAAATATCCATTCTTCAGGGCTGCTGCAGTCTCCGAATCTGGAGAAAATTTATTTTTCAGAGAAATCAAGAGTATATCTGGAAGAAGCTGTACCAAAAGTAAAAGCCAGTTTATCCCATACGCTTTCCTGGAAAAGTGCAAGTTTCTATCTTAGAAATACATACTTCGGAAAAGTAACCGGTGCAGATATCATTGATGTAAATGGTGACGGTATTATTGGTTTTAACGAGCATCAGCAAATTGCAGATAAGATCATTACAGATGTATCTTTTGCTTACCAGTTTACCAAAAATGTAGGCCTGACGATTGGAGTAAATAACCTTTTTGATATTTATCCTACCAAAAACCTTACGGCATCCACGAATAATGACCAGTTCATCTATTCCCGTTCAACGTCTCAGTTTGGGCAGAACGGAAGATATGTGTTTTCAAGACTTAATTTCAATTTTTAAAGGTTAAATAAAGTCAGAGATCTAATTGTAACTAACTTTCATACTTTCTAGGTACAGTCTTCTGCCTGTATCAATTCAATAACCCTTGAGATAACCTGCTGTTCTGCAACACAGTGTTTTCCCAGGGGTATTTTTTATGCCAGAAGCGGGGTAACTTCAGAAGTAGTCATTGACGTTTCTAATGAGCTTAAAACGTCATGTTTGGTCTGTTTCCATAATTTTTCACTATCAACAAGAACGCAAACCCTATAAAAATGAGTCTTTTTTTCATGTAGAAACTATTTCCATATTTTCAATTCATATGCTGCTTCCCAGAAATCATATTCCATCCGTGAAGCCATAACAAATGCTTCCGTCATTCTTTTTTGTGTTTCCTGGGTACTGTTTTCAGCAAGGGTATCACAGATAGCTATGGCCTGTTTAACAGCAACGGCAAATTCATCACCGCCATACGTGTCAATCCATTTTTGATAAGGATTATTGACCGCATTTTGATGGGTGTAAATATAATCGCCGACTTTTTTATAAATCCAAAAGCAGGGTAGAACTGCAGCTGCTGCAATTTCAACAGATTCCAGGGCTGCTGTGCTTCTTAAAAAATGAATATAATGATGACATGCCGGCTCTAATATTCCTTTATCCGTAACTCCGAAATCCTGGAAATAAAATTCATGCAGGGCGTTTTCTACTACAATAGCATTTTCGGCAAATCTTATAAAAGCAAGGACATCCCTGATATCATGAATTTTTGCTGCAATCACGGAAAGCGTTCTCCCAAAATGTTCCAGATATAAAGAATCCTGCATCATGTAAAAACGGAATTTTTCCTGAGGAAGATTTCCTGCTGATAATTCTTTGATAAATGGCATTTCCAGGATCGACTGATACCGTTCTTCTATAACTTGCCATGTGTATTCAGACCATTTCATTTTTAATAAGTTTTTGAGGATTAAAAAAGTGATTCAACGGACCATTTCCAAGTCCTGTTTGTACATCTTTTCCGCTTTCTATCGCTTGAAAAACATACTGCTGTCCAAGAGATACGGATTCATATAACGTTTTTCCCTGGGCGAGATAGGAGGCGATTGCGGAGGATAAAGTACATCCTGAACCATGGGTATTGTTGGTACTGAATTTCACGGTTTCAAAAGAATGGTAATTGTCCTCTTCATCATAAAATAATGAAGTAATGGTTGAGGTTTCCTGATGTCCTCCCTTGAGAAGAATACTGCTGCAGCCCAGTTTTTTAATATGTTTTCCGGCAGTATACATATCTTCCAGGGTTTGTACGGGCATATTGGCTAAAATAGCAGCTTCATCCATATTAGGAGTAATAATATCTGCAATAGGAAAGAGTTTTTCTGTAATAGCGGCAATGGTTTCCTCTTCGATCAGGCGATGTCCGCTGGTTGCTACCATCACGGGATCAAATACAAGAGGGATCTTTTTATATTTACCTAATGTCTCAACAATCGTTTCAACAAGTTGCGGAGTATGGACCATTCCGATTTTGATGGCATCAGGAACAATGTCATCCAGAATCGCTTCAATCTGATCTGCAACTGCTTCTACCGGGATAGGATATATTTTCCGTACTCCCTGTGTATTTTGTATCGGTAAAGCAGTTAATACCGATGTAGAAAAGCATCCTAAAGCGGAAGCTGTTTTAATATCTGCCTGAATTCCTGCGCCTCCGCTTCCGTCGAATCCCGCAATAGTTAATACTGATGGATATTTGTATTTTTTCATTGTACTATTTCATTTTTAAGTTCATAGGCTGCTTTTTGAGGATCTTTAGCACCACAAATCGCAGATACGACTGCAATGCAGTTAGCTCCGGCTCTGATGATCTCCCTGGCATTTTTCAAATGAATATTACCGATGGCCACCAATGGTTTATCTGTAAGTTTTCTGATAGTTCTGATGCCTTCAAGGCCCCATTCTGTTACCGTATCTTTTTTGGTATCGGTTTTAAAAACAGGACTTATTCCCAGATAGTCTGCCGCAGCGGTTTGTTCATTTTCAAGCTGAGAAAGATATTCAATAGAGTAGCCAATAATCCGGTCCTGCATGAAGGGCATTTTTCTCAGATCAACAGGTTTTGCATCTTGATTTCCAACGTGAATGCCTGCTGCCTGTATGTGTTGAGCCACCTCAAGATTATCGTTAATAATCAGTGGAATGTTATATTGATCCGTTATATCTTTCAGTTGTCTTGCTTTATGAATAAATTCAGCTGTAGAATCATTTTTTTCTCTCAGCTGAATACAGTCTACGCCTCCAAGAATGGCTAGTTCTGCAACTTCCAGAAAGTTTCGTCCTTTGCAGTCTGCTTCAGAAATAACAAGGTAGAGCTGGTAAGGGAAAGGGTTCAGACTCATCGTCTTTCGATTTTTAAATGGCTCATAAACTCTTCTTCAGAGATCGTATACAATTTATCGATAAGATTAACCTGCAGGCTGCCTGGTCCGTTACTATGCTGAACCGCGATTTCGCCTGCTATCCCTATTAATGCCATAGCTGCTGCTATTGCTTCAATGATATTGTCTGTATTTCCTATGAAGGCTCCGACTAATGCTGATGCAGAACAGCCAAGACCTGTTACTTTGGTCATTAAAGGATGTCCGTTTTTAAGGAAAATAGTTTGGCTGCCATCCATAATGACATCTGTTTCACCGGAAATGCAGACTATAGTATGGTATTGATGGATAAGAGTTTTTGCTGCTTCTATAGCCTCAGTACTTTGTGCAGTGCTGTCGACTCCTTTTGTCATAGTTATATTAGCCTTGGCCAGCGCAATGATTTCAGAGGCATTCCCTCTGATGACGGTAGGCTGATAGGACAGAAGCTGGCTTGCCACACGATCACGGAATGAAGTTGCCCCGGCGCCTACAGGATCCAGTACCCATGGTTTTTTTGTTGAATGGGCTGTTTCTGCCGCCATCAACATCGATTCTACCCAGTATTCATCAAGGGTACCCATATTGATGACAAGTGAATGGGCAATGTTGACCATCTCCTGAATTTCGGATTTTGCGTGGGCCATGATCGGAGAAGCTCCTGCAGCTAACAGTGCGTTAGCCGTAGTATTCATGACTACATAATTTGTGATATTGTGTATGAGAGGAGCATTTTGTTTAACAAGCTGTACTTGCTTCCAGAGGTTTTTTTCCATTGTTATTGATTAAAATAAAAATAGCTTTAGGAAAAAATCCGAAACAAAAGTCCATTGCAAAAGAATGTCTTTTTGCTTTTCCCTACGTCGGTGTAAGCCGTATCAGGTTCAAAGGGACTCTCTCAATTCTTTTTCAGAATACCCCTAAAGCAAAACAAATGTATAAAAATTATCCTCGTAAACAAAACTGGCAGCATTGATGCTGGAATACTTCCGTTTTAAAAGGTTTAACGGTTTATTTACGCTGTGAAACAATAAAATCAACCATCTTATCGGTAAGTTCGTCCAGATAGGTTTTATCTGTCGTTCCAAAACCATGAATTCCATCTTTCACAATGATGAGGGAATTCTGTATGTTCGCTTTTGTCAATTTTTTACTGAGCTTTTTCGACTGCTGTAAAGGAACGATTTTATCTTTGTCTCCCTGTACAATCAAAGTAGGAACACCAGTTTCAGCATAGGTAACAGGAGATACTGTTTTAAAATACTGAACTACTTTTCTCTTGTCTTTATTAATATCATACCCGGAAATTCCATCGATGAGGTTTTCTCTTAACGTTATTATTTTCTTTGTAAAAATCAATCCAATGAAAAAAACCGGAATTTTGCCGGTACGGGTATGAAGAAGGGTATTAAGATCTGCCGGTCCAAAATTATCTACAACATAATTTACTTTTGAAGAATAGGACGAAAGCTCCGGGCTTCCGATGAATTCATTATCCGGAGTATATGCTGCCATCATAGAAAGATGCGCACCTGATGAAGCTCCGAAGAATCCAATATTATTGGTGTCAAAATTATATTTTTCCGCATTTTTTCTTACCCATCGTACTGCATCTTTGGTATCCTGCAAAGGAAGAGGGAAATGAGTGTCTTTATTCAATAAGGTATAATTAATAGCGACAACGGCATATTTCTTTTCTATCAGTTTTAGAATCATCTCTTCAATATAAGTTTCAGAGCGGATCATTTTATCGCCTTTTACCCATCCGCCGCCATACACATAGATTACAACCGGAAGTTTTTCGGAGGAGATATCTTTTGGCCGGTAAATATCCAGTGCTAGCGAACTCCCATGTTCACCCGTCTTGTATACTATATTTTCAGATACCGTTGCCTTTTCAGGAAGCAATATGCTTTTAGGTGTTTTCGGCTCAATGATGTTTTGAGAAAAACTTAAATTAAATAAGCTTAGAAATAAAACAAAAAACAGGTTTATGGAAAACCTGTAGATTGATATGCTGTTTGATGATGATTTCATATGATATTTTTTTAAAGAGTAGCTATTTTACTAACTCCTCAAAAAGTTTACCAAACGTTTTTTCAAGATCTTTAGATTTTCCCGGATGAGGTCTTGAAGTTTGTACGACGGAACTTCTTACAGCCGTCAGCCAGCGGAAACGTTCCGGAATTTCCAGTTGGGCGATCGGTCCGCCGTCTTTGGCACCGTGTGCAATTTTTTGAAAGCTTTCCAGGTTTTGAATGATATCTTCATAATCCAGTTTGCTGTGCATCAGCCTGAATTTATCCGGACATAAATAATAATCTACCCGGATGAATTTTTCTTTTTTGGAAAACATTACCAGCCCGATATTGAAAAATTCTTCTCTCTCAACTTTAGGCACCAGGCGTATTACGGCATATTCGTATATTTTATCCTCTTGCATTTTTGGCTTCGTTTACAAAGATTTGAGAATTTTCTAATCGTGTTTTCAAAAACTGGAAATAGATCTCGCGGATCTGCTCAGGCGTTTCATCGGCATCATTCCAGTGTAGCCAGTCTTCAGGAATCAAATTAACGATTTCCCTGAAAATAGTGTCATTCAATACTTTTTTAGCGAACTGATCTGCTTCATCAAGCATCTTAGCCTGCGGAAGGAGAACGTGGTCTTTTACATATTTAAAAGGCGTTTTAGCCGCCGTATCAAAGTTCTGCCAGGAGTGGTGGAAATAAAAAGACGCACCATTATCGATTACCCATAACTCTTTATGCCACATCAGAAGATTAGTGTTTTTAAAAGTACGGTCGATGTTGGTGATAAAGGCATCCAGCCAAACGATTTTTGAAGCTAAAAGCGGATCTATTGCTACACTCGGATCATAGGCAATAGAGCCGGAAAGATAATGCAGTCCTAAATTCAGTCCTTCTGAAAATTTCAGTAAATCCTGAATTTCCTCATCAGCTTCTGTTCTTCCGAAATCAACATCAAGATTCACAAAAACCAGCTCGGGAATCTGCAGTCCTAAAGCTTCTGTGATCTTTCCGCCAAGAAGTTCCGAGATCAGCATTTTTACGCCATGACCCGCACCGCGGAATTTCAGGACATATTTAAAATCGTCATCAGCTTCTGCCAACGCGGGAAGTGAGCCTCCCTCGCGAAGTGGCAGAATATAACGTATTACGGTTACCGTTCTTAAATCCAACATACTGCAAAATTAAGATTTTACTTTGTGTTTAGTTTAACTTTTAATATTTTTAAATGAAAATTGGTTGGTAATCGCAAAGGCGCAAATAATTTTTCAGCAGGACGTTTTAAGATGCAAGGATTTTATCTTCGATAAAATTGTTTGAGTTTGCATATAAAAGGTTAAAATAAAACGGCTAAAATGAAAATCTGTGATTTTCTTGCGCCTTAATAACATAATTAAAATAAAAACTTAGCGTCTTGGCGATTAGCCAAAATTAAAATAATAGAAAAATAAAAATATGAATATCACTAAAAATAAAAACATCCTCATTTCAAATCCTGAAACTAAAGATTTTCTTGCCGATGCCTATTATCCGGAAGCAGGCGAAAAATTACCTCTGGTCATATTTGTTCATGGGTATAAAGGGTACAAAGATTGGGGTGCCTGGGATCTGATGGCGGAAAAATTTGCCCGTGCAGGTTTTTTCTTTGTAAAGTTTAATTTTTCCCATAACGGAACCACGGTTGAAAACCCTCATGATTTTGCCGACCTGGAAGCTTTCGGAAACAATAATTATTCTAAAGAAATGTCTGATCTTAAAGTGGTGATTGACCATTTTTATCAGGATCCTAAAGTTGATGGCCAAAAGATAGTTCTGATCGGTCACAGCAGGGGAGGAGGAATTTCTATTATTACCACTGCCGAAGATGAAAGGATTAATGGCTTAATTACATTGGCAAGCGTTGATACTTTAGAACGTTTCCCGAAGGATGAAGCACTGGAAAGCTGGAAACAAAAAGGAGTGTATTATGTAGTGAACGGAAGAACCAAGCAGGAAATGCCTCATTATTATCAGTTCTATGAGGATTTTGAAAAAGATACTCACAAGTTTGATGTCGAAAGGGCTACTGAAATGGCAAAAGCCCATGTTTTGATTATTCATGGAACCAATGATGAAAGTGTAAGCGTTAAAAGTGCAGAACACCTTCATTTACTGCACCCCAATTCAGAATTGTTTTTAGTGGAAAATGCCAATCATACTTTTGGAGCAAAAGAACCCTGGAAAGAACATGAATTACCAAAAGATCTGAATATAGTTACAGAAAAGTGTATTGAATTTATTAAAGCAAAAATGTAATTATTTTCTTTTAATGTATTGAATTTTAAGTATTTTGTTTTGATTTTGTTTATTTTTCCTATATTAGTGAAAACTAATAATACCAAAAAATCAAATTATTATGAAAAATTCAAACGTAAAAAATGGTCAGAAATTAAGCAGAGAAGAGCAAAAGCAAATTGCAGGAGGAGACAAGGTTTTAATATGTGCAAGCGGCTGCTACAGTAATTATCTGAGCGATGGCTCAGGAAGATGTATTGTACCACCGTGTGCTGCTCCTAATTTTGGTACAGAAAGTAAGAATGCTAATGGACGTTGGCAATGCTGTTACTAAATGTTTTCTATTAAGAAATAAAAAAGGAGTGAAAAATTTTCACTCCTTTTATGTTGATTGCAACTTGAAATTTTTATTTAATTAAAATCTTCCAGGCTTCTTCAATCTTACTTTCCAGTAATAATTTCTGAGCATTCTGATGAGTATTTTCATCTTCATGACAATGTTCGGAAGGTAAAATTTCTACGTTCGCAAGCATTCCCAGATCGTTTCCTGTAAAAACTTTGCTGTATTTGATTGCATCCGGAAGAAGATCAAAGCCAATTCCTTTTGTTACCAATGGTTTTGGAACTTCAAAAAGATTGTTTTCATTATTTCTTGAATACCAGTTGCTTCCTAAACGGGCAACCATATCCAGTTTTTTCTGATCCAGATTTCCTGTTTCATCCAGATATTCTTCTCTGATGTGGATTTTCTGAACTTCACAAATAACTAAATTTCCTGCTCCGCCCTGATCTCCCAAAGGTTTTATTTCCAATACTTTGCATTCGAAATTAACGGGGCATTCTTCTATTAGTTTTGGGGTAACCAGATCTGCATCTTTCATGGTTAAGCCGGCTTTAATAAATTCATTTACTCCGCCTTCATATTCAGTAGAGGCAAGGGAAATCTGCTGTACAATCGGGAAATTAACGGTTCCGATAACAACTTCCTGAACTTCCTGAATATTTTCCAGCGTATGTTTAGTCGTGTTATCCCGAACTCTTCTCGCTGGAGAAAAGATCAAAATTGGGGGAACCGTACTGAACATATTAAAGAAACTGAACGGGGATAAATTAGGATTACCGTCTTTATCTATCGTAGAAGCTAAAGCAATCGGTCGTGGTGACACGGCAGTCTGCATGATCGTTTGAAGCTGTACGGCTGATATTTCGGATGGAATTACTGTTTTCATATTTTCTTGTTAACCACAAAAGTTACTTTAATGTTTTTAAGACTAAAGTGACTTTATTTTTCATTATTATTTAACTTAATCAACTTAAGTGGTTAAAGATTATTTTGTAGGAATAATTTTACCGGAAACTTCACCAAAACCAACTCTCACTCCATCTTTTTCAGCCCAGGCTTTCATGGTAACAGTATCGTTATCATCAATGAATTTTCTTTCCTGACCGTTGCTTAATGATAAAGGATTTTGACCCCTCCAAGTCAATTCCAGCATAGAACCGAAAGATTTTGGATCGGTTCCGGAGATGGTACCGCTTGCATACAGGTCACCCACTTCTACATTACAGCCGTTTACCGTGTGATGTGCCAGTTGTTGAGCCATATTCCAGTACATGAATTTATAATTACTTTCAGAAATCAGATTTTCTTCACCGTTTTCAGGCTGTAAGTATACTTCTAAATTGATGTCATAATTTTTATCTCCATCAAATTTAAGATAGTCTAATACTTCAGGATCCTGAACAGGAGAAGCGGTTCTGAAAGGTTCTAATGCTTCAATAGTCACCACCCACGGTGAAATTGATGAACCGAAATTTTTACCTAAAAATGGTCCTAGCGGAACATATTCCCAAGATTGGATATCTCTTGCAGACCAGTCGTTGAAAACCACCATTCCGAAAATAGCATCTTCAGCTTCCTGGGTAGAAATACTTTCTCCCATGTCTGTATTTTTGTTGATGATGAATGCCATTTCCAATTCAAAATCCAGTTGTTTTGAAGGGCCAAAAATTGGTTTTTCAGCATCTGCAGGTTTTGTCTGACCTTTCGGACGGTTGATGTCTGTTCCGGAAACTACGATAGAGGATGCTCTTCCGTGATATCCTACCGGTAAATGTTTCCAGTTAGGTAATAACGCGTTGGCCGGATCGCGGAACATTTTTCCAACATTCGTTGCATGTTCAATACTGCTGTAAAAATCCGTGTAATTCGGGATGTGTACAGGCATCATCATTTTCACTTTATCCAAATCATAGAAAGCATCTTCGATGGTTTTCTGATCTTTAGACAAGATGGAACCTTCCTGTAATAATTCCTGAATTTTAGCACGCACGGCATTGGTTATTGGTTTTCCCAGTTCAATAAATTCGTTCAGGGTATACGCCTCAAAAATATTGTCATCTAATCCTTCAATATCTTCAAAATAACTAAGATCATACAAGGTCGCAAGATCAATAATCTGATCGCCGATTCTTGTACAGCATCCGATATATTCTTTATTAAAAACGGCTACTCCGAAAGGAATATTATGTATAGAAAAATCTGAATTCGAGGAATACTCTACAAATGATTTCATAAGATTGTAATTTAGTTAAGATTTAAAAATATAAATCTGTTAAGTTTTACTGTTCAATGCCTGAAATTTACTTCGTCTTTCAGTCCAAAGACTGAAGATTTGGGACAGCGTTCACTATACAGGAAATGACAAGTATTTTCTTACCCTTATTTTTTAGAATTAGAATAAGATGCTTCATCAATCCACCGGTCTTTGGTGTTGACATCAATGAGATACAAAATATCTTTTTGTTTGGTGAGCAGTAAAGTTTTGGTGACCGGAAGGGGAACTTTTTTATTTTCAAGCATATCAGCCCGTAAAGAAACAATATTCTTTTTTCTGATAATATCGCCTGTGAAAACATTGGAACTGCTTTCCCCGGTGGCTTTATCATCAAAAACTTCTACATAGGTGGCATTTTTTCCTTTAATAATAATAAAATCCCTTTCTGTATGGTCATCTGAATCTTTAATGAAAACAAACTTTTTGTTGTCAATATCTACATTTTCCAGATGTTGATTAATGCCTTTTTTTTCTTCCAGAATAGTGAGAATTTCATTTATTGATCCGTATTGTGCTTTTACACCCAATGCTCCAAAAAATAAAATTCCGATAAATAATTTTTTCATATCATGTGTTTTATAAAAAAAGTTTTGTCAGAACTTATTATCCTGACAAAACCCAATAGTTATATTGTAAATTAGAGATTACCTCTTTTCTCTTGCTCTCTCTCTAATGCTTCAAATAATGCTTTGAAGTTTCCTGCTCCGAAGCTTTGAGCTCCATGTCTTTCAATGATTTCAAAGAAAAGGGTAGGACGGTCTTCTACAGGCTTTGTAAAGATCTGTAAAAGGTAACCTTCTTCATCATGATCAATTAGGATGCCAAGATCCTGTAGCTTCTTAAGGTCTTCATCGATGTGGCCTACTCTTTCCGGAACCATGTTGTAATAAGCTTCAGGTGGCGCTGAAAGGAATTCCACCCCACGTTTTTTTAATTCCGTTACGGTATGGATGATATCTTTTGTTGCTACAGCGATGTGCTGTACACCTTCTCCTTCATAGAAATCAAGGTATTCTTCTACCTGAGATTTCTTTTTACCTTCTGCAGGTTCATTGATAGGGAATTTTGCAAAACCGTTTCCATTCGACATCACTTTCGACATCAAAGCAGAATATTCTGTGTTGATCTGTTTGTCGTCAAAAGAAAGGATGTTTACAAACCCCATTACTTTTTCATACCATTCTACAGTAGGGATCATTCTGTCCCAGCCTACATTTCCTACACAGTGGTCTACATACAATAAACCTGTTTCTTCAGGCTGATACGTACTTTCCGACTTCTGATACCCAGGCATAAAAGGACCTGTGTAATTTTTTCTTTCAATAAACATGTGAACGGTTTCCCCGTAGGTGTAGATTCCGGACATTTTTACTTCACCATGCTCATCGGTTAATGTTACAGGCTCCAAATAAGGCTTTCCGCCTCTCTTTGTTGTTTCTTCGAAAGCCTGGTAAGCATCATCTACCCAAAGTGCCAAAACTTTTACTCCATCACCGTGTTTTTTTACGTGTTCACTGATTGGGGATTCGGAAGTAAGACCAGTGGTTAAGATCAATCTTATTTTTCCTTGTTGAAGAACATAAGATGCGCGGTCTCTTACTCCTGTTTCAGGACCGGCGTATGCTACAGACTGAAAACCGAAAGCGGTTTTGTAAAAATGAGCAGACTGTTTAGCATTTCCTACATAAAACTCAATGTAATCTGTACCATTAATTGGCAAAAAATTCTCTGCTTGAGCAATTTTTTCGGCAAATGTAAGTGTTGACATATTTTCTCTTTACTTTTATTTTAATGGTATGCAAATTACAAAAATCTTAGAGATGACGAAAATATTACTAGCCAATCCTTGAATTATAGTTAACATAAAACAGAGAAGAGTTCGTTTAAGTGTGTTTAAGTTCCTTATCTCACAAAGTAGTTATATATATTTGTTTAACAAAAGACAAGTGGGGAAACATTTCGAAATTTTGAAAGCCGTAGATTTCTACGGCTTTCAATTTTTATATCGATTAATTTTTCTTATTTAACCTTCCGGCATCAGGGTTGTAATTATCCCATATTTTCCAGACGTTATCTATTTTCCGGATAAAATATATCTGAGTGTTCAATTGATTGACAAAATGTTCTTCACCCGTTTCACCTACTTTAAACAGCAGATTCCAGAATTCCTGGGATTCTAATACTTTTTTATCGGGTTCATCGGTAACCAGATGAATGTCAAATACTTCATAGTTGGATCGATTGTTTTTCGTCACCAGTTGAAAATCCCTGTCACATAATTCTTTGCTGAACTGTGAAGCTCTTTCTAAAAAGGGAGAATCATTAAATACCAGGTCTTTGAAAAGGGTAGTTTTATGATTGGGAAATTCTTTATAAAACTCAAAAACGGTAGCACAATAATTATAAACGATCTGGGTAAGAAATTCATGCTCACTTTCCTGAGTGTTATCCTTTCGTAGTTCTTTTACAGACTGTATATAGGAATTGAGATCTTTATATCCCAAAAATATGCATATTTTATCCAGCGTTTTTAAAAAACGTAGATCATTATGGGTTTTATCCTGATAGTCATTTTCAAAAAAACGCTGCAGGGTAACATGAGATATAGTGTTGCCTATTTCAAATTTTCTTTTCCCTTTGAGTTCTTCAGACTCAGATAATTCTTCTTTGATGATTTCGGAAAGAATAATATAATGGCTCCTTTTCCATTCCTTAACATTTCCCAAAACCGAATTCCTTACCTTTGAATGTTTTGCGACCTCCTCTCGTATCGAATTATATATCGTCTTCAATTTCCAAATTTTAGAAAGGGTTTTATCAAAAATACTGCCAAAATTTTAAGACTTTTTCATGATTCCTTTCTGCTAAGTTAAAAATACGTTTTTTTTCAATGAAATAGAAGATATTCATTAAAAACTTCATTCTCATTGGCTTAATGCCTGAATCTTTCAAATGCTGCTTTTTCCAACATTTCCCTGTCATCAGGATGCGCGATACTGATCAGTTCCTGTGCCCTCTGACGCAGGTTTTTTCCATACAGATAAGCTGTTCCGTATTCCGTAACCACATAATGAATATGTCCTCTGGTAGTTACAACACCTGCACCTTGTTTAAGGAAAGGGACAATCCTTGAAATTCCTTTTTTGGTTCTGGAGGTAATGGCAATGATAGGTTTTCCATCTTCACTTAAAGCAGCACCTCTCATAAAATCCATTTGTCCCCCAATACCACTATACTGCATAGTCCCGATGGAATCTGCACAAACCTGTCCTGTAAGGTCAATTTCAATCGCAGAATTAATCGCTACCATTTTTTTATTCTTCATAATATTGATCGGGAAGTTGACATCACTTACATCCTTGAAGGCAAAAACAGTATTATCATCCACATAATCATACAGTTTTTTTGTCCCGAAACAGAAGCTGGTGATCGTTTTATTATCGTTGTAGCCTTTATATTTATTGTTGATAACGTCATTTTGTATCAGATCAATCACTCCGTCGCTCAACATTTCTGTGTGGACGCCAAGATCTTTGTGATTGGTAAGGCATTTTAAAACAGCATCGGGAATCGTTCCGATTCCCATCTGTAAGGTTGACCGGTCTTCAATAAGCTCTGCTACGTTTTTCCCTACCAGCATTTCCTCAGGACCTACTTTAGCCCCGTAATCTACGGTCTGCAGTTCCTCTTCATGCCATACCAGCTTATGGATCTTGCTGATATGGATCATTCCGTCTCCGTGAGTTCTTGGCATCAAAGGATTGACAATGGCCACAACAATTTTTGCAGTATCTACTGCTGCTCTGGCAACATCTACAGAAGTTCCCAGTGTACAAAATCCATGTTTATCCGGAGGAGAAACGGTAACTAATGCAACATCCAGCGGCAAAATATTTTTTCTGAAAAGAATTGGAATTTCACTTAAAAAAATAGGAACATAATCTCCATTTTCGGAATTAACTGCATTTCTTACCGGTGTGGAAACAAATAACGAGTTAACAAAAAAACTATCTTTATATTCTGGTTTTGCAATTTCTACAGCGCCTTGTTGTGTAATGGAAACCATTTCGACATTTTGTAGTCTGTGAGATTGTCTTGCCAATTCATCAATTAAGTAATTCGGGGTACATGCGCTTCCATGAAAAAACACACGGTTTCCGCTCTTTACAGTGTATACAGCTTCTTCTGCACTTATATAATCGTACATATTGAAATTTTTTGATACTATTTTTTATGAAATTTTCTTACGGTATGGTGCTTTATCTTATTCCAGCCATGAAGTTTTGTAGGTAGGATCTTCCACTTTCATCGCTTCTTCTGTAATTTTCAGAGGGCGGAAAGGGTCAACCATTACGGCATATTCTTCTGTGAGTTTTTTACCGATACTTCTTTCCATTGCTCCCGGATGAGGTCCGTGAACGATACCGCCCGGGTGCAGGCTGAAGTCCATCAGGTCAACGTGATTACGACTCATGAAATCTCCTTCCGTATAGAACAGCACTTCATCAGAGTCGATATTAGAGTGGTTATAAGGAGCCGGAATAGCCAGCGGATGGTAGTCATACATCCTTGCACAGAATGAGCACACCACAAAGTTATGTCCTTCAAAATTCTGATGAACTGGAGGCGGTTGGTGAATTCTTCCGGTAATCGGTTCAAAATTTTTAATATTGAATTTATAAGGATAAAAATATCCGTCCCATCCCACGACATCGAATGGATGCGTGGCATAGATGAAATCGGTGATCTGATTTTCTTTTTTTACTTTAATTAAGAATTCTCCTTTTTCATCTTTCGGTTCAAAAAAGGTAGGTGCAACGATATCTCTTTCGCAGAATGGCGAATGTTCAAGCAACTGCCCGAATTCGTTTCTGTATCTCTTCGGAGTATAGATGGGAGAGTGGCTTTCTAATACAAAAAATACGGTGCCTTCAGATTTTAGCTCAACCTGATAAATTGTACCTCTTGGAATAATAAGATAATCTCCGGTAGAAAATTCCAGGTTTCCGACAAATGTTTTTAGCACTCCGCTTCCTTCATGAACAAATAAAAGCTCATCGCATTCAGCATTTTTGTAGAAATAATCCATAGAATGCCTTGGTTTAGCTAATCCCATTTTCAGGTCGCTGTTCATCAGAAGAATTTTTCTGCTGTCCAGAAAGTCGTCTTCCGGCGTTACATTCATGCCCTTAAACATTCTTGGAGTAACATTTTTTTCAACGGCAATTTTCGGTGTTACATCTTTAGGTTCTCCAATGGATTTTATCTGTGTAGGACGGTGAATATGATAGAGTAAAGAAGAAATACCATGAAAGCCTTCTGTGCCGAAAAGCTGCTCATAGTAGAACTTATCTTCGGGAGATTTAAAAATCGTATGTCTTTTTGGTGGGATATTCCCGGATTGATTATATCGCATGATTACCTTTATATGTTTCTCAAATTTAATAATTTTTGGCGAATAATTTTCAAGGACATTTATCATGGTGTTTTGTAATTCGAAAATAATTGTTAGTTTTGTCTAACAATTATTATTTCATGAAACAAATATATTTATTTTTTATTTTTATATCCTGCTGGTGTTTCTCACAGGAAGCAGACAGTTTACAAACAGAGACTACCAAAAAAGATGATTCTACAGCTTTTGTACAGAAAAAGGTAACCACCAATGATATTGATGATATTGTCATGACGGGAACAATAAAACCGGTCAGCAGATCCAAAAGCCCGGTGGCTGTAGAAATTTACAGCCAAAAGTTTTTCCAGAAAAATCCGACGCCGAATATCTTTGAAGCTATTGCGATGGTGAACGGAGTAAAACCTCAGCTGAACTGTTCAGTCTGTAATACCGGAGATATCCACATCAACGGATTGGAAGGGCCTTATACGATGATCTTAATTGACGGAATGCCGATTGTAAGCTCACTTTCCACCGTATATGGATTAAGTGGAATCCCTAATAGTCTGGTAGACAGAATTGAAGTAGTAAAAGGACCTGCATCTTCACTGTACGGTTCTGAAGCAATGGGAGGAGTGATTAATATTATTACGAAAAATGCGCTCACAGCTCCCAGATTCAGTGTAGACCTAATGACGACGTCCTGGGGTGAAAATAACCTGGATGTATCCACCAAGTTTAAGGCTGGCAACCATGCAGCTTCTCTGCTAAGTGTAAATTATTTTAATTACAGTCAAAAGATAGATCAGAACAAAGACAATTTTACCGACGCTGCCCTGCAGAAAAGAATCTCTGTCTTCAATAAATGGAATTTTAAAAGGAAAGAAAACCGGCAGGCGAGTTTTGCACTGAGGTATTTATATGAAGACCGTTTTGGTGGTGAAATGCAGTGGAATAAAAGCTACCGTGGAAGCAATGAGGTATATGGTGAAAGCATCTATACGAACAGGACAGAGGCGTTCGGAGTCTATCAATGGCCTTTGAAAGAACAAATTGTGACCCAGTTTTCCTATAATTACCATGACCAGAATTCATTTTATGGTGCAAATCCGTTTGATGCGACCCAAAAAGTGACTTTTACACAGACATACTGGAATAAAAAGTTTGGAAAGCACGATCTGATAGCGGGAATTACCTTCAAAAGAACATTTTATGATGACAATACGCCGGGAACAATGACTGCAGACGGAATTACCAATGAACCGATGAAATCTCCGATCTGGGGCGCCTTTATCCAGGATCAGTGGGAAATTAATGATAAAAACACTTTGTTGCTGGGATACAGATTTGATTACGATAAGATCCATCATTCCGTTCATTCACCGAGGCTGGCATGGAAATTTTCTCCAAATCCGTTTCACACGCTGCGTTTTAATTTCGGAACAGGTTTCCGGGTGGTGAATTTATTTACGGAAGACCATGCTGCTTTAACGGGTTCCCGCGAAGTAGTCATTCAATCTAATTTAAAGCCTGAAAGATCGGTCAATGGAAATTTAAATTATATCTGGAAAATTCCTGTGGGCGGGCAGATGGTGAATCTGGATGCTTCGGCATTCTATACTTATTTCAGTAATAAAATTGTAGGTGATTTTGATACGGATCCTGATAAGATCATTTACGATAACCTGCATGGATATGGAATTTCAAAGGGAGCTTCTATGAATATTGATTTCAGTTTCGGGTTTCCTTTAAGCGTCAATATGGGAGTCACCTACCTAGATGTATATCAGAAATTAGAGGGTGAAAATGAAAAAATCTGCCAGCTGCATGCCCCCAAATGGAGTGGAACTTACAGTATGACCTATAAATTCCCGAATGCATTCACCGTGGATTTTACAGGTCAGTTCTATGGTCCGATGAGATTGCCTGTATTGCCCAATGATTTCCGTCCGGAATATTCTCCCTGGTATTCCCTGGCCAATATTCAGGTTTCTAAAAGTTTCAACTCTGGGTTTGAAGTATACTGCGGGATTAAAAACCTGTTCAACTTCACGCCTAAAGATCCGTTGATGAGACCTTTTGATCCATTTGACAAAAACGTTGATGATCCTGTAAATAATCCCAATCATTATACTTTCGATACGACATACGGCTATGCACCGATGCAAAGAATCCGAGGATTTTTGGGTGTAAAATATACTCTGAAATGAGAATCTTAATTTTATTTTTAATGTGGGTGCCCTGTCTTTGTCTGTCACAGATGAAGACAGGCACTTTTTCTGAGCTTGAAACGATACAAAATAAAAAACCTGTCATCATCCATGTGTATACAGATTGGTGTGGGATCTGCAAGATTGAAAAACATGCGATAGAGAAAGATAAAGACCTGATCAACATGATTAACGAAAATTTTTATGTCATTCAATTTGAAGCAGAAAAGACTAAAAATACGATCCATTTTCAAGGGAAATATTTTCATTATCTGCCTAATGGAAATTCCGGAATTCATGAACTGGCTTTAACATTATCTCAGCATAGAAACCAACCCGTTTATCCGCTGTGGATATTTTTGGATAAGAATCAGCAGCTATTGTATTATCATGAAGGTATTTTTACCCCTGAAAAAATGAAGCAGAAACTGTTGGAAATTTCTGCTTCAAATCAATAGCTATTGATCTGCTTAATTTGCTCAATCCGCGAGAGAATAATTAATAGCACGCAGATCTTGGAGATGACGCAGGTTTTTATAATGTAAATATTTTCAGCGTAATCTTTCTAAATAATGAGCTATTGATCTGCTAAATTTGTTCAATCCGCTAGAGAATAATCAATAGCACGCAGATCTTGGAGATAGAGCAGATTTATTTTATGGTTAAATCTTTTAACGTTTCAATCTTTCAATCTTTGAATTTTCAGCCTCAGCAGCATCTATTAAAACAGCCAGCTGAATACAAGGCTCATCAGACCGGTTGCTCCACGCATGGTTGGTTCCTCTTTGAATAACGATATCTCCGGGCTTCAACAGGGTTTCACCTTCTTCCATGATTAAATACAACTCTCCCGAAAGAATGATAATATAATCTAATGTGGGTGTCTGATGCATCATCGGGTGAGGCTCACCCGCTTTGAATTCAACGCCCAGATCTTTATCAGGCGGGATAGAAACATACCGGAAATAGGTTCCGTTCTTTGGAGTCTGCGGAAATCCGGTATTGGGAATTCGTTGTTCCAAATCTAGACTGGCGGGCGTTTGCTGAGTATTCCAGACGTCAGAAATGATCAGTCCTTTTAAGTGTTCCACCGCATTTTCTACTTGCTGATCTTCAATAATGGTGGATTTTCCGTTTTGAATTCCGGTGATGATGCGTCTTGGTATTTTATTCATGAGTCATAATTAATTTGTTTCCTTGAGTTTGGTTGTTTTTAAGCATAGATTGTGCTTTAAGAACGGTTTCCAATGAAAGGTTTCCTATTGTTTTGTACTTTGGAGGAGCAATGATATTATTTTCAATGAGCCTTGAAATCTCGTTCAGACTGTTTTTATAATACGCGTAATTTTTAGATAAGCTATGGGCATAATTGGAAATGTTGACAATCACATTTCCTTTATTGAACAGCATTTCACGGGATTCGGGATTGGTTAGAGCGGTGACATCGAAGTAGAAACCATTAATTTTCAATACTTCTGCCGTAATTTCAGACATATAATTTCCTACGAGGTCAACTCCAATATCAAAGGGCAGGTTGTTATTTGCTTTCAGAAGGTTTTCAGCGAGATTATCTTCTTTATAGTTGACGATCTGATGGTTGTTGAGTCCCATTTTTAATAGAATATTTCTGTTTTCTTCAGTGCCGACGGTTGCCATTATCTTGTTGTAATGATTCGCTAATAGAAGTTTAATTAAAAAAGATCCCACGCCTCCGGTGGCTCCGGTAATTAGAAGATTCGTATTTATATCTAATGACAGTCGGTTAAAAATCTGAAGGGCTGTCATCCCTACCGATGGAATCGCTGCGGCCTGTTCAAAGGAAATATTGCTGGGTTTTAAGGCAACGATAGATTCGGGAACGGCAATGTATTCGGCATAAGAGCCGTTGCTTCCCATAGAACCGGAACCACAGTATACTTCATCACCAACGGTAAAATGGGTGACTTTATCACCGGTTTCCACAATGATTCCGGATAATTCACGTCCTAGAATAGGTGAGCTTATCAGCTTACGTTCGAGTTCATTTTCAAGCATCTGATAATCGATGGGATTAAAACCGCTGGCTTTTATCTGAATGAGAACTTCATTGCTTTTGGGATGAGGCTTTTCGGTAAAACCGTTTTCCAGTTGAAAATTTGTATTGAGAATAACTGCTTTCATAATGGTAATTTGAAGTACAAATGTAAAAACTGAATGGTTTATATTTGCTACTAGTTAACTCTTGGTAACTGGTTACTTTAATGAAACTATTATGACAAAAATTATAGAAAACGGACAGGAAAGAGAAGCGACGTGCACTGAAGAATTGTTTGCTATGCGTGACAGTCTTGATGTATTAGGCGGAAAATGGAAACTGATGATTTTGCGTTATCTGACGAACCGCACGGACCAGCATATTCATTTTAAAAAACTCCAGCGGGGAATTGACCCGATTTCGGCAAAAATGCTCAGTAAAGAATTAAAGGAATTAGAAATAAACCTGCTCATTACCCGAACCATTCAGGATACAAAACCGATTACCGTAACCTATGCCGTCACGGAATACGGTAAATCGGTTTTTCCGGTGACGGAAACCTTGGTGAAATGGGGATTGCTTCACCGTGAAAAGATTAAAGAATCGATGAGTTCATCTGAATCATAGATTGATCAATAAAAAACCTCAGACTGTTAAGGACTGAGGTTAGTTATATAGTTAAGATCTCTCGCAGATTGAGCAAATTCAGCAGATTTTTTTTAAAAAAGTATGATCTGCAAAATCAGCATAATCTGCGAGAGAATTATTGACATTACTTTTTATCCAACCATGATTTAATCAATAAAGAATGATCTTTCACCCATTTCTTGGCGGTGGCTTCTTTGTTTTTACTGTCTTCCATTTTCGTTACAAGATCAGTCATTGTTTGATCATCAAAATGCATGTTGGAAAAGAATGTGACCAGCTCTGGATGATCTTTACCGAAACTTTTTCTGCTGTAGGTTTTAATTTGTTCTGCCTCCCCAAATACTTTTTTGGGATCTTTCAGAAACCGCAATTTCATTTTGCCAAACATCCAGTGGGGCTGCCATCCAGCGACCACAATCCATTGTTTACGCTGCATTGCATTTTGCAGTTCGGTAATCATGGCAATGGTAGAGGAGTTGATCTGCTGATAATTAAGCTTATAATCAATAATCGCTTTATCTGTGGCAGATGTCAGTCCTGCTCCTTTCTCAATTCCAATGATTCTATGACTGAATTGTTCCTGATGCTGATTTAATTCATCTATTGATGTAATGGGCAGGTAATCTGGAACTACCAGACCGATACGGCCGCTTTCATAATTGGTTCCGATATGAACTAATCCCGGAAATTTGGCTACTTTTTTAGCATGGGTATACGGAAGCCATACTCCCATAAAAAGGTCGGTATCTTCGTTATTCATAGAAGCCAGAATCATATCTGTTGAAGCTTTCTGAATAATGACATGATAGCCTTGTTCGTCCAAAATTGCTTTGGCAACGTGGGTCATGGCAACATCTTCGGCCCAGCCGTCCACCATTCCGATGGTTATATATTTAGAATTTTTGATATTTCCACATGAATTCAACAGCGCAAACATGACGATTACCATGGGAAATAATAGGTATTTTATTTGTTTCATTTTACTGTTTTTTCTTTACAAATCCCTGAGTAATCCTGTCCAGAACAATCGCTAAAATCACGACAGATAAACCACTTTCAAACCCAAGTCCGATATCTAGATTATTAATTCCTTCCAATACTTTTTCACCCAATCCACCAGCGGCAATCATTCCGGCAATTACGACCATGGATAATGATAACAGTATCGTTTGATTAATCCCTGCTAAAATAGTTTTCATGGCTAAAGGAAGTTCTACTTTGAATAAAATCTGACGGTTGGTGGCTCCAAAGGCACGTGCTGCTTCTACAATATCTTTCGGAACAGCCTCAATTCCGAGAGTTGTTAACCGCACTGCCGGCGGCATTGCAAAAATAATCGTTGCAAAAGCACCCGGTACTTTACCAATGCTGAAAAATAATACAGCAGGAATAAGGTAAACAAAGGCAGGCATGGTCTGCATTAAATCCAGTAACGGACGGATGATTTTAGCGGCCAATTTGCTTTTAGCTGCCCAGATCCCTAAAGGGACAGAAATGAGAAGCGCTGTAAGTGTTGCCACAAAAATAAGGGCCAGCGTTTCCATGGTTTCTCTCCATAGTCCCATTAAAAATATTAAAGTAAGTCCGGTTACCGTCATGATAGCAGTCCCTTTTCCGGCTTTCCACCAGGCAAGTAAGGTAAAAAGAAGAATGATAATATAAAAAGGAGTATGGGTTAAAGCCCATTCAATCCCCATAATAGAAGAGTTTCCTACATTTTTTATGACATCAAATAAAGGTTTTGCGTTTTCTGTCAGCCAATTGATTGCAGTTTCTACATACTGACCTATATCTATAGTTTTATCCATTTTATTGATTGTTTGCGATTTCTTTTAATTCAATAATCTCTTCTTCGTTAAACTTGGTAGCTTCTATAATCAGAGATAACTGTGTGACAAGACCTAAAAATTTATTGTTTTCATCTACGACGGCGATAGAAGATTTACTTCCGGAAATTAACGGAAGCATTTCTTCTACGGTAGCATCTTTGTACACTGAAGGAACATTGCTGTTGATAACCGATTCCACCGTAGGTTCTTTCTGCTTTGCAATGTGTACGACATCATTAAGGGTTACAAAACCAAGAAATTTATTTTGAAAGTCTACTACCGGTAATGTTTCAAAACCTGTTGCTCTCATTTTTCGAAGAGCACCTTCCGGACCGTCTTTTCTGAAACGCACTACGGTAGGTTTGTCGAACATCAGAGATTTGGCAGTGATGATGGTTTTACGGTCCACTTTTTCCACAAAAGCTTTCACATAATCACTTGCAGGGTTGGTTAAGATATCTTCAGCAGTACCCATCTGTTCTATCACGCCATCTTTCATGATGACGATACGGTCGCCAATTTTAATGGCTTCATCCAGGTCATGAGTAATGAAGACAATGGTTTTTTGAAGGGTAGCCTGTAATTCAAGCATCTGATCCTGCATTTCAGATTTTATAAGAGGATCCAGTGCAGAGAACGCTTCATCCATAAGCAGAACTTCAGGGTCGTTGGCTAATGCTCTTGCCAATCCGACTCTTTGCTGCATCCCTCCCGAAAGTTGTGAAGGAAACTGATTTTCAAAACCATTTAGGCCAACAATATCCAGGGCTTTTTGTGCTTTTTCTTCACGGGATTTTTTATCTTCTCCCCGGATTTCCAGTCCGAAAGCGGCATTGCTTAAAACGGTATGATGGGGGAGTAATCCAAAATTTTGAAATACCATACTCATCTCCGTTCTTCTTACTTCCAGCAGGTCTTTATTATTTTTAACGGTAATATTATCATCATTGATGTATACTTTTCCTGAGGTGGGCTCATTCAATCTGTTAAGACATCGCAGTAATGTAGATTTTCCACTTCCGGATAATCCCATAATCACAAAGAATTCTCCTTCATAGATTTCAAAATTAGCTTTGTTGATTCCCACTGTACAACCTGTTTTTTCGAGAATTTCCTTTTTGGAAAAGCCCTGGTCCAGAAGTTCCTGTGCTTTTTCTTTATGCTTCCCGAAAATAATAGTCAGATCTTCAACTTTAAGTTTTACTTTTCTACTGTTTTCAATTATATCCATATTAAGATTTTTCAATTAATAAATACCTTGATTATACGTTTAATCTAAGGTGTTCTGCTGAATACAGTACAACATAACCGATAAGAGTTTTAATGATTAAAACCCCATTACAAAAAATAAAAACAGATACAAAAGACCTGATGTCTGATGTCTATATTTTTAAATATTCTGATAGATTATACTCTAGAAAAAGAGTGCATCATGCAAAAAACAAATGAATATTTTTTACAGATTTAAAAAATTAAATTACTGATGAAGTAATTAAAAGTATGTGTACTGAACAACTTGAATTTCTACATTGCATCAAAATGCAGACCAGCTTAAAAAAGCTGTACATCAATTTCTTATGATGGTGGAAATTTACGAATTTTATATTAAATGGATTTTTAGGGCATAAGAAGCTGGTCTTAAGCCGGATCATAGAACAGAATATTCAGGTCAATATTTCTTATAGAAAGATATAAGAAATAGGTGTGTAGGTAATAAATTTTAAGTGGCGAGAAATTTATTTTAACAGTACTGCAATAATCGCTAAAATAGCAGGCAGAGCCTGAACAAAAAATATCTTTTTTGCAGCCGAAGCAGCACCATAAATTCCGGCAATTGCAACACAGCTTAAGAAAAATAAAGCCACATTGGTTTGCCATTTCGGATCTTCAATGAGGAAAGACCAGACTAATCCGGCAGCAAGAAATCCATTGTAAAGTCCCTGATTAGCCGCTAATCCTTTAGTCGGTTTGAACATTTCTGCGGGTAAAGCCGCCTTAAAAACTTCCTTTCCTTTTGTTTCCCAGGCAAACATTTCCATCCAGAGAATGTAAAGATGTTCCAGTGCAACTACTGCGATCAGAATTTTGGCAACGATTTCCATTATTTTATTGTTTTTGACATTGTAAAACTAAAAAAATAAAGTTAAGTTTGAGTACTAAATTGCAAAATGGATACTTTCAAAGCACATCTCGATAAATTTATTACCGTAAGTGAGGAAGAATATGCTTCTATCTTTTCTTTTTTTGAGGTTATGGATGTCAGGAAAAAGCAGAATCTTATGAATCAGGGAGAAATCTGCGGATCGATGTATTTTGTATCGAAAGGCTGTCTCCGGAAGTTCTTTATCAATCAAAAAGGAGTAGAGCAGACCACTGAATTCGCCATTGAAAACTGGTGGATTACAGATACCTTTGCCTATGAAAGACAAATCCCTTCAGATTTTAATATCCAGGCGGTAGAACATTCTTCAATTTTAGTTATTGATCTTCAGACCCAGGAGCTGTTGCTGCAAAAGCATCCGGTGATGGAGCGGTATTTCAGGATGATTTACCAGAGAGCTTATGCGGCTTCGGAGAAAAGAATCAGATATTTATATGAAATGACCAGGGAAGAATTGTATGTTCACTTCAGTACATTGTATCCTTGGTTTATTCAAAGAATTCCACAATATCTCATTGCTTCGTTTTTAGGGTTTACTCCGGAATATCTAAGTGAAATAAGGGCGAAATTACGTTCTTAAACCAGTTTAAGATTTTTACCGTTTATAATGCTAAACTTTGTCATGTAATTCAATACCAATATCATGGCATATCAGAAAATTCAGTTTCCACAGTTGTTTTTAAGGCTTGCCATTGCGGTAACCATGCTTTCAGCGGTTGCTGACCGTTTTGGGTGCTGGGGAAAAAATTCAGCCTGGGGAAACTGGGAGAATTTTGAGAAGTATACCCGACAGCTCACTTTCTTTTTACCGGAAAGTCTCAGCAGGATTTCTGCATATGGGGCTACTTTCCTAGAAATACTTTTTCCTGTATTGCTTTTAATAGGATACAAAACTAAAATTGCAGCCTATGGTACCGGTTTTCTGTTATTAACTTTTGCCTTATCCATGACGGTTGCTTTAGGAATTAAAGTACCTCTTGATTATTCAGTATGGATGGGAAGTGCCGGTGCATTTTTACTGGCAGTACAGCCAAGATATTCAACAAGTATCGATCAACTAATTAAAAAATAATATATCATTATGAGCGCAAGATTTAATATGGCAACCACAGATGCTGCCGCTTACAAAGCAATGTTGGGATTAGAAGGATATCTTCAGACGATTTCTTTAAACCCTATCCAAAAAGAATTAATCAAGATCAGAGCTTCGCAGATCAACGGTTGTGCATTCTGTCTGGATATGCACACGAAGGATGCTGTGAAATATGGAGAAACTCCACAGCGTATTTTTCTTTTAAATGCATGGAGAGAGGCTGCAGACTTCTATACTGCGGAAGAACAGGTACTTTTGGCAATGACTGAAGAGATTACTTTGATCAGCCAAAAAGGATTGACTGAAGAAACTTACCAAAAAGCAACACAATTCTTTGATGAAAGCCAGATTGCACAGATTATCATGGCGATTGTAGCCATCAATGCATGGAACAGAATTGGGATAAGCACCCATCTGCAGGTACCTAAAAATTAATACAACTGAATATAAAAAGGCTCTTCAACATTGAAGAGCCCTTTTTCCTTACTTAGAAAATGTTAAATATAAATTGTTGATAAGTGTTGAGTTTTGGAATTAAATTCCTTTCAATGCTGTATTGATGAGATTCATTTCTTCCCCGGAAAGATCGAAAGACATAGCTTTTGCATTTTCAATAGCCTGTTGGGCGTTTCTTGCTCCTGCCAATACTACGGTAATTGCCGGTTGTAAGGTAGTCCATCGTAATACCAGCTGGGATAGGGTAGAACCTTTTTCCTGAGCAATAGGTTCAATTTTTTCTAAGAATGTTTTTACTTTTTGTAGATCAAACTGGGAAAAATAACCGTTCCTATGATCGTTATCCTTTAGTTGGGTTTCTTTAAAATATTTACCGGTTAAAAGTCCCCTTTCCATGGGGCTGTAAACGATAATTCCTGAATTATTTTCCAATGAATAAGGAACCAGATCCTGTTCGATGGCACGGTTCAGCATACTGTAAGAAACCTGATTGCTTGCTATTTTCAACGTTCTGTTAGCTTCCTGCATTTGTTCAATGCTGTAGTTGCTTACTCCTGCAGCACGGATTTTCCCTTGCTGAATCAATAGCTCCATCGCTTCCATCGTTTCGCTGATTGGAGTTGTACTGTCCGGCCAGTGAATCTGTAAAAGGTCAATATAATCTGTTCCCAGTCTTTGGAGACTTTCCTCCACTTCTTTGATGATGCTTTGTCGGGAAGCATATTTGTAAATCGGAATTTTTTGTCCATTCTCTTCTGCATCGAAGAAAAATTCACCTTTTCCCTGATTACTTCCGTCCCAGACCAAACCGAATTTAGTCAGTATCTGTATTTTTGAACGGTCTCTGCCTTTAATGGCTTCACCGATCATTTCTTCGCTCAATCCAAATCCATAGAATGGAGCGGTATCGATTGAGGTTACCCCGTGATCAAGAGAGGCATGAATTGAGTTTATAGAATCTTGTTTTTCATTTCCACCCCACATATTTCCACCGATCGCGAATGCTCCGTGTGTAATCACTGAAACTTCCAGATCAGTGTTTCCTAATGTTCTATATTCCATTTTTTAACTTAATTTTTTTGAAATTATTTATTCTTTAATTCTTTTAAAATCGCCTCGCCAACACTTTTTGCCGACTGTGGATTTTGACCCGTGATCACTCGCTGATCACTTACTACATGATTCTGCCAAAGCCCTGATTTTTCAAATTTTGCTCCTCTTTCTTTTAGTTTATTTTCTAAAAGGAAAGGCACAATATTCGTTAACTTCACTTCAGCTTCTTCTTCATTGGTAAATGCATTGATCTTTTTGCCGTCTACCAGATACTGGCCGTTGCTAAGTTTAATATTAACTAAACCAGCCGGTCCGTGACAAACTGCAGCAACAATACCACCGTTCTCATAAATTTTTGAAGCAATTCCTGCCAGTTCCGTATTGTCTGCGAAATCCCACATAGCTCCGTGTCCGCCCGCATAGAAAATAGCACTGTAATTTGCTGGATTTACCTGTGATGGCTGCAGCGAGTGGTCTATTTTATTTTTATATTCTGTGTTCTCCCAGAATTCTTTGTTCACAGGATCTTTAAGATCAAAGCCATCTACCGGAGGGGTACCGCCTTTAGGACTGGTGAAATCTATTTCATAACCTGCGTTATGCAGCACTTCCCATGGATGAGAAACTTCTCCCAGATAATAACCGGTGCTTTCCCCTGTATCGCCTTTCTTGTCGTGACTGGTAACGACGAATAAAATTTTCTTTTTCATAGTGGTATTTTTTTGTGCCTGAACATATCCTATTGTAAAGAGAGTAAGCAGTACAAATGCTAATTTTTTCATATGGATAGTTTATTAGTCATATAGAGTTGAGGTTTTTCCTGTAGTTTTTCGTCAATCAAAGCTCCAAAAGCCTGAATATAGGGTTGCTGGTTGTGCAGGGCTAATCCTTCTTCGTTTTTCCAGATTTCATAAAAGATAAACTGGTTTTTATTATCAATTCCCTGATGAAGACTGTAGAGTTCACATGCTTCTTCTTTTTGGGTTTCTTTCACCATATTCTGGAGAACTTCTAATACTTCAGTCTGGTGTTCTGCTTTGGCCTTGATTATTGCTGTAAGGTAAATTTTCATAGTAAGTATGTATAATTTAAATAAATTTTTCAATAGAATCATATCTAGGAGTCCATCCTAATTCTATTTTTGCTTTGTCGGAACTGCACAAGCTATTTGATGCAAATCCAAAATATCCGCCAGCCGGACCGAATGTATTCACGGCTTCCTGTATGCTTACAGATTGTGGAGGAAGTAAATTATATTGCCGGCTTATATTTTCCGCTAAATTCCTAATCGATGAAGAACCGTTTTCCGCGTAGTACAATGAACCGGGTTTTGCCTTTTCTAATGCTAGTATGTACATATCAGCCAGATCCTCAATGTGGAGATTAGACCATATATTTTCTCCTTTGCCAAAATATACACCGAAACCCTTTTCCTTTGAATAATTGATTAAGGCAGGAAGCTGGATACTGTCTTTTTTCAAGCCTAAACCAGTTCCGTATACCATGGTAGGCACAATAACGATGCTTCTTATATTTTTTTCAGCAGATTGAAGGACGTATTGGTTGATTAGTACTCTTGAAGCCATTTCTAATCTTGGATTCAGAGGGATATCTTCAGTGAAAACAAAATCATTTTTCTCTCCGTTTTCCTTTCCTCCAAAAATAGCTGAACCAGAAGTGAAAATAAAAGTTTTACCACTCCCTTCCAGCAGCCTTATAAAACTGTCTGCAGCATAAGCATCATCTGCCGAATCTGCAGTGTGAATAACGGCATCTGCATTAGAGACAGCAGCTTTTAAAACGGTTTCGTCATGGATACTGCCTATAATGCTTTCAATTCCTGACTGCTCTAATTTCTTTACATCGGTTTCGTTACGAACTAATCCTGTAACGCTGTAGTTTTTCTCTAATAGCTTCTTTGCGATTGTTCCACCGATGTATCCGGTAATTCCTGTTATTAATATTTTTTTCATTACACCAGCTGTGGTTTAAATTCTTTTTCGAAAATATTCATTAGGTGCTCTCTGTAAAGCTTCATGTCACGTTCTATATTGGCGTTTTTCTCTACATCGTGGAAATGAAAACTTTCCATTTTTTGTAAAGAAACAAAGGCATTCATTCTATGGAACCCGAATAAAGGTCCGTTGTCTACACTTGTTTCGTTAAAAAATTCTCCGGGGAGCGTAAAAGCCGTTTCGGGAGCATTCCAGCTTGTGGTTACCATATATTTTCTTCCGCCCAGCATTCCTCCTGTTCCGTAGTTGATTTTCGGATTATCTGCTGATCGTCCGTCGCTCATATAAATTCCTTTAGCATGTCCTGCGGTGAAAACTTCATCAATATATTTTTTGAAGCCATTCGGAAGCTGGAACCACCAGATCGGCGTATGGTAAATGATAACATCTGCCCAAACAAATTTCTGAACTTCTTCATTTTTATCATATCCTTCGTTGATATTAGTGATTTTTACTTCTACATTATCAAATTGTTTTAATACTTCCAAGGTATTGTCTGCAATGGTTTGATTATATTTTCCCCCGGAATGTCCGAAGTTTTGTCCGCCGTTGATGATTAATACTTTTTTCATTGTTGTATGATTGTTTATATTTAACTCTGCAAAGTTACCTTCAGTTTTTATATAATAAAAATAATATAAATTATACTCAAGTATCAGAATTATGATAGTATTAATTTAATGAAAATGGTTAAATATCATATTGATGCTGAGCCCTTTTATCATCGCTCTCCTGTAACTTTGTGTAGAAATTTTTAATGGAGTATGATAAAAATTGCGATTTTCAGTGATGTACACGGAAATCTTCCCGCTTTGGAAGCAGTGCTGGAAGATATTAAACAAAGAGGAATCAAACAAAAGTTCTGTTTAGGCGATCTGGTGGATTTTGCTCCTTGGGGCAATGAAGTGATCGAACGGATAAGAAATTTGAACATTCCCTGTATTATGGGAAACCATGATGAAAGAATTGCTTTTGATCTTCCTGTAATTCCTTTAAGCAAACACTCTGAAGAAGAAACTCAAGCGAGATTCATAGCAATTGACCATTCTAAAAAGTTTATCACGTCTGATAACAAAAAATATCTGGCTGAGCTTCCTTTTCATTTAAAATTAAACTATAAAATTGGAAGAAAACACTGGAATATTCAATTAGTCCATTCCGGACTGGAAAGCAATGAAACGTATTTGTACGAATCTGAAGATGATGAGGTTTTTACAGACATTTTGCAGCAATCTCAATCGGATCTTGTGATGATGGGACATACTCATTTATCTTTTAAAAAAAGGTTTGATAACGGCAGATGGGCGGTAAATTGCGGATCAGTAGGACGGTCTAAAGAAGAGAACCGTTTAGCGTCTTATGTTATTATAACAATGGATGAAGAAAAAATAATTCCCGAAATTGTTCAGATTGAATATCCCCTTGAGGAAACAGCACAGCAGATTGAGCTGAGCGGTATTCCAGATTATTATGCTTCTTTTTTACGAAATGAAAAGGTATCAGTATTCTGATTATTTTGTATTTTTGTAAAATAATACTAATATGTAAGAGATGGTTAATTTAGAATGGTACCGAACTTTTAAAGCGATCTACAAGACCGGAACCTTAACGGGGGCTGCAGATACACTGTTTATTTCTCAGCCGGGCGTTAGTCTCCATTTAAGCTCTCTGGAAGCTTATGTGGGGTATAAATTGTTTGACAGAACAGGAAGGAAAATGATTCCTACGGAAAGAGGGAAGGTTTTGTTTAATGCGGTTTCCGAACCGTTGACAAAGCTGGAAGATGTAGAGAAAAATTTCCAGAAATCTACGGAAAAGCATACGCCGACCATAAGCATAGGAATGTGCTTTGAAACTTTTCAGACCACGTTGGAGCAGTATGTTTCCACTTTACCTTTTAACCTGATTATTAGTTTTGGAGAGTATCCTGAGATGCTGGATCAGCTGGATAAAGGGATTCTTGATCTCATCATTACTCCTAAGAAAGGGGTTTCTCCCAATATTCTGCATGAAGCTTTTTCATCCGAGCAAATTATTTTGGTGGGTGGAAAAGATGTGGATGTAGCCAGTTTTAAAAAAGCAGTAAAAACCAAAGACAGCAACCAGATTGAAGAGTGGCTGAAACAAGAGAAATGGTATGGAACTACCGGCGATATGGAGCATCTTTTTCAGTTCTGGATCCTTAATTTCGGGCATAAACCCAATTTCCGTCCCAATTACATTGTTCCTAACATGAATTCTATCATCCGCTGCCTTAAAGGAGGAACCGGACTGGCCGTTGTTCCTGACTTTTTATGTAAAGATGAAATAGAAAAAGGAGACATCCAACTGATCTGGAAAGGAAATAAAATGCTAGAAAATACCCTGTATTTCGGGTGCCGTAAGAATACCAGCTATCAATCTGAAATCGGGCATATTAAGGGATTATTCAGACAGATGATGGGTAAAGCTGATGATGCTAACGTTCACGTCTAATCAAAAACTCTAATATCACCATATCCCGCATCTGCACTCCATTTTCATATATCGGAAAGGGATAGTTTTCAATGAAAAAATCTTTGCGGATTCCTTTTCTGATGAATCCGTTTTTTTCGTAAAATCTGATCTGTTGGAGCCCAGTATCTGAAGTCCCGACCAAAAGAGAAGTGTAATGTCTTTCTGTTGCCAGTTCTTTTGCTTTATCGATCAGAATACTTCCGATTCCTTTATTTCGGCAGCTTTCGGTAACGGCGATATTTTTTAATTCTATTTCTGTGGCGCTGTTTTCATGAAGAGCCATAACAGCGATGTCCTGATCTTCGTTGTTCAATAAGTATACTTCAGATTCGAAAATGTATTGATTGATGGCTTCTACCGTTTCGTCAGCCAGCAGAAGCAATTCGTAAGGAATTTGATCATCTGGCCCGATTCTTCTGAATGTTAGATGATCCATATTACAAGCTCATATGAATGATAGGATACTCTTTCCCGGAACCATCTTTTTCTGATCTTCCAATCTTCCTGAATCCCATTTTTTCGTAAAACCCGATTGCCTGAGGATTCTGTTCATTAACATCCACTTTCGTTAAACCCGTTTTTTCTTTCATGAAGGTATATAACTCTTTGCCGTAGCCTTTTCCCCGGGTATTATTATGGATGAACAGCATTTCTAAATTACCTTCTGCCACAGCGGCAAAACCTTTCACCTCCTGATCATCTTCTATCAGATACACTTCCAGATTGGGAAGATAATCTCTGGGAATAACTTCTTTAAAATATATAAAATCTTCTTCAGCAAGAAAACCGTGGGTGGCGAGTACAGCAGATTCCCAAACTTCCATAATTTTTGGGTAGTCTTCTGCATGAGCTACCCTGATATAATGAGACATAATTCACATTTTTTACAAAAATAAGGGATAAAGCTGTTTTAAAAAAATGGGAACCGTATATTAACATAGAAAAAGAATATCTAGTGATAAAGCCTTATCGTAATGGTTAAAAACTATGATGACGATCTGTTTTTTAATTCCATAATTAATGATTAATTTCAATTTATTATTGGAAATTTGTTTACATTGTATTATATAATTTAAATAAAAAAATATGCATCAAAAAACGTATACAGGACAACCAGTGGTACAGTTAAATAATGGAATTGATATTCCTGCATTAGGTTTTGGAGTATGGCAGATTGAGGATCAGAAAGTATGTGAGGATACGGTAGTAAAGGCCATCCAAACGGGATACAGAATGATAGATACTGCCGCTATTTATCAAAATGAAGTAGGAGTGGGAAAAGCGATTCAAAACAGTGGAGTAAACAGAGATGATCTGTTTATTACTTCTAAAGTTTGGGTTCAGGACAGCGGATATGAAAAAACAAAGGCAGCATTCCAGAAAACATTGGACAGATTGCAACTTGATTATCTGGATATGTATCTTATTCACTGGCCTTACGGAGATTTCTTAGGATCATGGAAAGCGATGGAAGAATTATATCATGAAGGGAAAATCAAAGCGATTGGCGTATGTAATTTTCCGGTGGAAAAATTAGAGGAATTAAAAGCCAATTCAACGGTTTCGCCTGTCATCAACCAGATTGAACTGCATCCTGTTTTTCAGCAAAAAGAACTTCAGGTGTATAACAGGGAACATAATATCATCACTCAGCCGTGGAGCCCGCTTGGAAACGGGAATGAAGAACTTCTAAATAATACAGCATTAAAAGCTATTGCAGAAAAGTACCATAAAACAGTGCCGCAGGTTATTTTAAGATGGCATCTGCAGGAAGGATTTGTTGTGATTCCAAAATCGGTAACGCCTTCCAGAATTGAGGAAAATTTCAATGTCTTTGATTTTGAATTATCAGAAGATGAAATGAATACCGTACGCTCTTTAGATACAGGAAAAAGATTATTCTTTGATCCGAAAGATCCTGAATGGGAAGAGAAAATGCTGAATGTTGTGGCAGATATTTAAGATATAAATTCATTACATTAAGCTGATCTTACAGGCTTAAAATAAAAAAACACCTTCAAATGAAGGTGTTTTTTATGTATATACAATATTATTTCGTTAAATCCAGACCGCCGAAGTTCCCTGAACTCATCATCAGGAAGACACCTTGGGTCTTATCTAAAGTTTCCCAATAGGCATGAAGTTCTTCAGCATTGGTAAAGACTTTTAAATTTTCATTTTTGAACTTTTCTTTAATCAGCTCAGGAGAAATAGGATCCATTCTTTTGATCTTTAAAGCATCTTCAGAATAGAAAACGACAGCTTCATCCAGGCCATCCATAGCATGGTCATATTGCTCTAAAAATACCGGATTCAAACTTGAATAGGTATGAAGCTCCAGGAAACCATATTTCTTTTCCTTTTTAAACTGCTCACAAAAAGCTTTTACAGCTGCTTTTACCTTGCTTGGTGCATGGGCAAAATCTTTGTAAAGCGTTCCCTTATCTTCTCTTTCCACTTTTTCCAGACGTTTTGAAGCGCCTTTAAAACTCATAATGGCATCATAGAAATCTTCATCCATAATCCCCAACTGACGGCATATATGACGGGCACCTTCCAAGTTGAGTAAGTTATGAGCTCCAAAAACAGAAAGCGGAATATCACCCATTTCTGTTTTTAAGAAAACTTTTCCATTGGTGATTTCGTATTCAGGGGTTTTGTATGGTATTTTTCTGAAATAATTTTCAGCACTTTCCACTACTTTTACGACCTCAGCATCTTCTTCATTATAGACCAGGACACCACCGGGAGTAATGCTGGCTGTGAATTTTCTGAACTGCTCAATATAATCATCAAATGTCTTGAAAACATTGATATGATCCCATGCAATACCGCTCATCAACGCAATATTGGGCTGGTACAGTAAAAATTTAGAACGAAGATCAATAGGAGAAGAAAGATATTCATCTCCTTCCAGTACCATAAAATCATTATCCTGGGTAAGCTTTACCATGCAGTCAAAACCTTCCAGCTGTGCACCCACCATATAATCTACATCTTTTTGATGGAAATTAAGAACGTGCAGAATCATGGAAGTAATGGTAGTTTTACCATGAGACCCGGCAATGACAACACGGGTTTTTGTTTTAGACTGTTCATAAAGAAACTCTGGGTAAGAATATATTTTCAGCCCCATTTCCTTGGCTTTTGCTAATTCAGGATTGTCCTGATGAGCATGCATACCAAGTATGACAGCATCAATATCAGAAGTTATTTTTTCAGGGAACCAGCCCATTTCGGCGGGAAGGATTCCTTTCTTTTCGAGTCTGGATTTAGAAGGTTCAAAAATTGCATCATCTGAACCTGTAACCTGATATCCTTTGTCTTTTAACGCAATAGCAAGATTATGCATGGCGCTTCCGCCGATTGCAATAAAATGGGTTTTCAACTTATTTACTGTTTTTTAACATTGTTATTAATAATCTCCTGAAAAGCAGTGAGTATATTGTTCCAGTTGGTCTTGAAATTGGGCATAATCATACTGGCATCTGTCTTGCTGCCTTCATTAGTCCCTTTCTTTATATTGATAGAAGTGGATACGTTGTCATACAACTTTTTATGATCTTCCTGTATTCTTCTGAAATTATTTTGAGAAAGCACATGATCCAGTTTTTTTAAATCTTCATCAGAAACTTTAAAATCCTGTTTGTATTTTTTGCCCTGTCCTTCAAACGAATAATGTGCATCATTACCCTTTATCAATAAGTTTTCATAAATGGGTGCGATACCTCCGCTTTTTGCATAACTAATATCAAAATCTGAATATACTTTCTGGCTGTTACATGAAACTAATACGATGACTGCGAATAAAATTCCTATTATTCCTTTCATACTTTAAATGCTTTAATTATCTGAATCTTTTTTTTCTAATTTTTTAGCCTTTAATTCTTCATCATATTGGTGTAATAGGTTGAAATCTTCAGTCTGCTCAATAGCTGTCATGATTTTCAACAAAATCTCTGGTGCTTTTTCATTGTCATAATCGATATCCAGAGGTGCTTTAAACTCCATGGTAGGTTTTACGCCTGTTACCTTTACACGGAGCCCTTTTTTGTCAAACGCTCTCCGGAAACCATTGATCTTAATGGGAATCACGATCGGACGCTGGTTTTTGACTAATTTGGCAGTTCCTCTTCTTCCTTGTGCAAACGCTGATGTAGTTCCTTGAGGGAAAGTAGCTACCCAGCCATTGTCTAAGGCTTTCATAATATTGTCTACCTCGGTAAGGTCTACCATTCTGTTCACATTCTGTCCTTCCGCTCTCCAGGTTCTTTTTACGGTTACAGCACCTGCAATTTTAAAAATCTTTGGAAGAATCCCTTTGTTCATGGTTTCTTCAGCTGCAACATAATAAAAATCAATCTTAGGGTTGAGGAGGTAGATCGGGTTTTTAATGGTATTTAAATAGCCGTTGTTTACCGCGCAAAATGCATGATACATAGCGGCTACGTCAGCAAAATAGGTTTGATGGTTACATACAAAAAGGACATTGGAATCCGGAAGATCCACCAGGTGTTCCGTACCGGTTATCTTCAATTTATTAAAACCATTGAACCTTCTATAGGATACAATTCCTAAAATAAAAATTATTAACCTTTTTAATAAATAAGGTGTTCCGAATGCATCGGTGAAAATATTTTTCTTCGCCATTTTTCAATTAAACACGGTTGCGCAAAGTTACATTTTTTTCAGCAACTGGCTGAATTCGCTCAATATCATTGCTGTAGCCCCCCAGATGATGTATCCGTTGAAATTAATCACCGGTACTTCATGCCCGCCGGCGCTTGGAAGTGCCATAATTTCGGGATTATCAGGGAGATTCAAAAAAGAAGTGATAGGGAACTCAATCGTATCTACCGCTTCACTTTCCTGCAAAACGAAAAGTGGGTTCTTTTTAGTATATGAAATGTAAGGATATACATAAAAATTACTTGGAGGAACATAAATTGGAGACATCTCCCGGATTACTCTCAGGTAATATTTCTCTATTCCGATTTCTTCTGAAGTTTCCCGAACTGCGGTTTCAGCAAAGTCTCTGTCCATTTCCTCACGTTTACCGCCCGGAAGGGATATCTGTCCGCTGTGTCTGTCATGCTCGTTGATGGTGCGTTGGATCAGTGGGAAATACCATTCGTTGTCTTTTAAATATAAAACAATATTCACCGCAGCAAACTTTGGATTTTTTGCCAAAACCTCATCATAACTGAAAACAGGACGTGAAGGCGGAGAAAATACGCCATGGGCATTAGTCCCGGGCAACTCTACGTTTTTTATTTTTCTCAATAAATCTTTTCCAAAACTTTCCATAGCTCAAATTTAGCAATATATATTGAAGAAAAGAATACCCCTTAACATTAATTAACCATCATTGTGAGGGATTGGTAAGATCATCTCATTCCGTATTTATACGTAACTGAAGCCGGTGATTTGCAGCCACCGGGAAATAATGACTTTACCAACTGTAAATAATGATTTTTAAAATTTACACTTTTGCAGTGGTTTTTCACTTTGCTTTAGAATATACCTTTGTAAGACTATTAACCAATTAATTTATACTAAGATGAAAAACTTTATCACAGGTGTGTTTACACTAATGGCTATGAGTTTCGGTTTCGCACAATCAAACATTGATATGACTGCCCAGCTTGGAAACTTAAACGTTGCTACAGTAGACCAAACAGGTCTTTTGAACATTAATTCTTTAACACAGGATGGAAATCGCAACACTGCAGACATTGACCAGGTAGGAATCCTGAATGTTAATACTGCTGAAAGTGTTGGAAACAGAAACTCTATTGATGTAGATCAAACAGGATTGGCAAACTCTAATAACGTAAGCCAGCAGGGAAACAGAAACTCTGCAGTAACCTGGCAGTTGGGAACCTTCAACACTACAGACCAAACTCAGATAGGAAGAAGAAATGATGTATCATCCTTACAGTTGGGTAACAGCAACGCAGTGGTTCAATACCAGGATGGCAGAAGAAATGATGCATCAGCGATCCAATGGGGCGACAATAATACTGCAGCTCAGATACAATTAGGAAGAAGAAATACAGCAAGCGGCCTTCAGGCTGGAAATTCAAACTTTCTGGTACAATATCAGGATGGAAATGATAACAGTGCATCCAATGATCAGGTGGGTGATGGCAACATAGCTGCCGCCGTTCAAATTGGTGATGATAATACATCTATGGGAGCACAAGCTGGAAATAATAACCAATTATATCAAATTCAGTTAGGAGATTCCAATACGGCAATAGATGTTCAGATGGGTAACAGTAATTTTACCTGGGTGGCCCAAACCGGTGATGCCCACGTTCATGTAGGAACTCAGATTGGTAACGGAAATTCTATGATTGTCAATCAATCAAACTAATAGAGACATAGCCGTATTACGAATGTCAGTATTAAAAGGAGAGGCTGTTTTTTAGTTTCTCCTTTTTAGGCTTACCACGCAGAATATACCCGGAAACCATGATTTTATATGTATACTGTCTGGGTGTGTTTTTTCCAATTCTCTATTGATATACCTTTATGTAAAATTAATGCCATGTTTAAGTTAGGACTGAGTGTTTGTACACTTTTCATACTGCAGTCTTTCAAATCACAGCAGGTTGATTGGGAGCATATCAACAGTAATAATGCACTTGCAGCGATTGCGATCCAAAATAATGGATCTGATGCTTTCTACTCCAACATTATTCAGGTGGGGGATTTCAATAAAGCAGCTCTTTCTCTTAATGAAAAAACGGATATTTCAGTACGGCAGCTTGGAGATTACAACACTCTTTTTTTTATTAATTCTTTTACGGATACAGAAACCAAAACAGCCGTTACCACTCAGGGAAATAACAATATTATTGATATTACCGGAAGCAACAGCGTATCAGACGGCATGCAGGTAACTGTAAAAGGAGATAATAAAACCATTTTCATGAGGAATTATTAAAAAACATGAATGATGAAAAATCTGTATTTGAATCCGTGTACCTTTTTTATCTTCCTGTTTGTAATGAGTTACGGACAGGAAGACAAGAAGGTCATTGCTAAAATTGAACACAGTACGGTAGAAAATCAGATAAAGCTTAAAGCTACTGTTACCAACAATACGACCATTTACAAAGAACTTAATTATCTTTTGGTTTCCATTAAAAAAGGAGGGGAGGGTAATCTTTCTAATAACCGTCAGAGCGGGAAATTTTCAATCAATCCCAATGAAGTAAAAGTACTGTCGGAAATCAGTGTAAACCTTGACAAGAAAGATGCCTTGAAAGCCTTTCTGTATATCAAAGACGAAGAAACCCAAAAGCTTGTTGCTAAAGACAGCCTTGAATTTAATAATGACTGGTTTAAAAAGAAAGCGGGCAGAGTAGAAGAAGATGCTGTATTTGAATTAAAAGGTCTGACGATTGATGAAACTAAAAGTAAAGTAGGAAAAGATTTTTATGATCTGTTTTATATGCAGTACAGCCAGCTTCCGGACAAATCGAATGCTTCGGTTACCATTTCGGAACTTCCTGTTCGTGGGACCAGCAGCCAGATCAATGTTGAAATAGAAGATAAAGTGATTTACAGCTTTATGACCAATCCCAGCGAAGACTATCTGAAAGAACAGCTTGCCAGCAGCCTGAAATATATCAAAGAATTTAATGCCAGAAAAAACCTTATAAAAAATGAATTCATCTACTAAAAACGTCCGTTATGAAAACTTTTATAATCATTTTCACCTTTATTGCGGGCATATTCTGTGGAAAAGCCCAGCAGTTGGTTTATAAACCTGTAAATCCTGCATTTGGAGGAGATACCTTCAATTATCAGTGGCTTTTAAGCTCAGCAAATGCCCAAAATCAGTTTGATGAAAAAAAAGATTACAGCAATCTATTGGGGAATGCAAACTCCCTGGACAGTTTCAGCCAAAGCATCAATCGTCAGGTGCTAAGCGAGCTGTCGAGAAAGCTGTTTGAAGATCAGTTTGGAGAAGGCAGTGTACAACCCGGAAATTACCTTTTTGGATCACTATACCTGCAGATTACCACAACTGCCCAAGGACTTTTAATTAATATTTTGGATACCAGCACTGGCGATCAGTCCGAGATCGTAATTCCAAAATAAAAAAAGTAACTAAAAAACTAAACTTACCATGAGAGCTTACATTTACACCAGAATTTTTTTCTGTGCCGCCTTGTTATGCGTCATGCAGGCGTGCAGCTCATTGTTGGGATTACCTTCAGATCCCCAAAAATCTACGATGGGAGAGAACACATCCTATACCACAGAATTAAAAAATCTCCCTCTTCCCAAAGAAAAAGTAGTAATAGGGGTTTATAAATTCCGGGATCAAACCGGCCAGTACAAGCCCTCTGAAAACGGCAATAACTGGAGTACAGCCGTACCGCAGGGAACCACCACGATTCTGATCAAAGCATTAGAAGACAGCAGGTGGTTTGTTCCTATTGAAAGAGAAAATATAGCAAACCTTTTGAATGAAAGACAGATTATTCGCTCTACACGACAGGAATATTTAAAAGATGCCGATAAAACCAGCCAGTCGCTGCCACCGCTTTTATATGCCGGAATTCTTCTGGAAGGAGGCGTTATTTCTTATGACAGTAATGTCATGACTGGTGGGCTGGGAGCAAGATATTTTGGCATCGGTGCCTCTACACAATACCGTCAGGACAGGATTACCATCTATCTTCGTGCGGTTTCTACCTTAAACGGTGAAATTCTGAAAACCGTTTACACCTCCAAAACAATACTTTCAACGAGCGTTAACGGAAGTTTTTTCAGGTATATAGATACCGAAAGACTTTTGGAAGCAGAGATTGGGCTTACCCAGAATGAACCTGTACAGCTTGCCGTAACCGAAGCTATAGAAAAAGCAGTAAAATCTTTGATTGTAGAAGGGATTCAGGATAAGATCTGGGGAAAAGCAGTGGAAGGTACCACCGATTATCAATCTCTTATCGATGAATATACCCGGGAGCAGGATAAAAATATGAACAGAACCATAGGAGATAGGATGCCGGAAAATTACAGACAAAAACTCTCTGTATTTGCGAATGTGGAAGCACAAAAAGTAAAAGATGATTATGTGGGGCCTACCATGAATGTAGGTGGAAAAGTAGGCGTTAAATATTTTTTAAGCCCAAGTTTTAATCTTGAATTGAACGGCAACTATTTTACTTTAGAAAATAAGAATATTGTAAAAAGGAGTTACTATGTTCCGGAGATCAATCTGGAATACCTTCTTTTTCCGAGATATAAATTCAGTCCATACCTGTATGGAGGTTTCGGAGCCATGTTTTCAAAAGTGAGTCCCCAATATAAAGGTCAGGTAGGAGGCGGCCTGGAGTATATGATCGACAACAATATCGCTCTGAGGGCTTCTTCTCAGTATGATATCGGTTTTAAAGACGATTGGGAAGGATTGATAAAAGGAAAACATAAAGATCAGTCGTTACGTTTTGCGTTGGGGGTCAACTTTTATATTGGAAAAAAATAAAAACAAACACTATGAAAACTTTACTAAAAATTATCAGCATATTCATTCTTTATTTTTGCCTGTTTTCATGTAATGAAGAACTTACAGATCAGGCTCAGACAGGAATATTGAAAGGAAAAGTAGTGAAAAGAGGCACCAATGTGCCGATTCCCAATGTGAAAATTTTTACAGCACCCACTACCCAGACTGTTTTCAGTGGGACTGACGGAACATTTGAAATTTCTAATATGCCTGTTGGAAACTATTCTGTAAAAGCAGAATTATCAGGCTATATCACCACTTTTCAAGGGGTTAATCTGCAAAATCAAAATCAGCTGGTCACCGTGGTTTTTGAGATGGATGACGATACGTCGTTAAACTCTCCGCCCACAGCGCCGCAATTGCTGAGTCCGGTAGATAATGCAGTAAACCAGCCTTTGAATGTAGAGCTTACCTGGACGGCCACCGATCCGGATACAGCAGATGTATTAAAATATAGTTTAACAATTAAAAATAACCTTGACATTAATGTAATTCAGGTTAATGATTTGAAAGTGAATCATTATACACTCTCAAATTTGAAGTTTGGTGTTAGTTACTTCTGGCAGGTGTCTGTTTCGGACGACATTCACCCGCCAGTTTTAAGTGCTGTTGGTAAATTTACGACCAATACGGTTCCTACAAATCGGTATCACTATGTACAGAAACAGAACGGTAATTTTGTGATCATTTCAAGTGATGCACAGGGAAATAATTTTCAGTTTACCAATTCGTCCTACAACAGCTGGCGACCAAGGAAAAATAACAATGCCGGCTTAATTGCCTTCCTGAGAACCGAAGGCGGAAGCACACATCTTTATACCGCAAATCCTGACGGTTCAAATCCTTTTAAAGTGACGACCGTACCTGCTGCCGGATTTAATAATTATGAGATGGATTTTGCGTGGAGTACCAACGGACAGGAACTTTTATATTCTAATTTCAATAAATTATACAGAATCAATAAAGACGGAAGCGGCCTCAGTCTTGTGTATACGACACCAGACGGAAGTATGATCTCAGAATGTGACTGGAGTTACGATGGAAGTAAAATCGCTTTAAAAACCAATGATTTCAGTGGATACAATACGAAGATCTATGTTATTGATATGATCGGGACAGTCTTAAAAACAGTGGTAACAGGCGTTTCCGGAGCAAGCGGAGGATTAAATTTTTCTGTTGATGGGCAGCTTCTTCTCTATACCCGGGATATGTCCGGTTATCAGGATAGCAGTGGCAATTACCGCCAGCTCGATTCCCATATTTTTGTCTATAATCTGGTGAGTAATGCAGTCTATGATATTTCTTTGGAAAGTGAAAAACCATTGGGAACAAATGACCTGGATCCCAGATTTTCACCCAATAATGCACAGGTTATTTTCATGAATACTTCAAATGATAATATTTCTCAGAAAAACGTGATGACCATAGATCTCAACAGTTCTATGACAGACCTTTCCAGAGCAGTGCTCTTCAATAATGCAGAAATGCCGGATTATGAATAAGAGGAATGGTTGGCGGCTGTTGGTTTATGGTTGACGGTGTATAGTGTATAGTGTATGGTGTATGGTGTATGGTGTATGGTGTATGAGGGGTGACGGTTTATAGTTTATAGTGGTGATTTTGAAAAATACTACTTTAAATATTAGAAGATTTGTTACCCCAACCATTATTATCATGAATACATTTTACTTTTTACATAGTACAAAAAAATCCAAACCTGAAGGTTTGGATTTTTTCTTAGTCAATAATATGATTTTCAAGTGCGTATTTCACGACGCCTACGGAGTTTTTTACATTGAGTTTTAAAAGGATCCTTTTACGGTGGGTTTCTACAGTGTTGATGCTTATAAAAAGTTTTTCTGAGATGTCTTTGCTGCTTAGCCCGTCGCATATCAGCCTCAGTATTTCCATTTCCCGTCGCGTGAGCGGATCTTTGATATGAGAACTTGCTTTTCCCGGTTCATTGCTTAAAAAATGAATCATACTCTCTTTGGCGTGATTGCAGATATAGATTTCATTTAAAAGCAAAGCCTGGATGGATTTCATGAACTCATCATACCGGCTGTTTTTATCGAGGTAACTCTTTATTCCTTTATTAAAAAGCTTTCTGATATCAATCACATCATAACTGTTGCCGATAATAATGATTTTAATGTCTTTGTTTTCAGCAGTAATGTTTTCTATGGATTTGTAAATATCTGTAAGCATCAGCATATTAGAGCTTATCATCAGGATTTCCGGAGCCTCTTCTTTTAACTGTTGGGAAAGTGTTTCGAAAGAATTACAAATATTGATTGTGTTGAAAATTTTACTTTGAGAAAGCAGTTTTGATAATCCTTCTGTATACAGCATGGGCTCATCAAAAATAGTTAATCTTGGTTTCATCATGGTTAGTTTTGGTTATATAAAAATATAAAAAAAACTTTACATTTTGAATATAATTAGCAATTAATTACGAATTATATAATATAAATGACTAATAAAATGTATTTTTTATTGATTATTTTGTAAATAATTCTCTTTTTGTGGAGTTTTGTTTAAATGTTTTAGAGTTATTTATGTTAAAGTCTATTATTTAAGAGGGTTATACGGTTTTTATTCCTAATGCGCAAATTATTTAACTAACACAGTAGGGATATGTTGTACCGGAAAATTCACGGAGTTGGCAATAAAACAAAATTGATTGGCTTTATGATGAAGCTCCTTGGCTTTTTCCACCATGGATTCTTCTGTTACTGTAACTGTAGGATGTAATACAGCTTGAGTGAAATGCCCACTTCCATTGGGTGTTTCTGTCATAATCCCTGTTGCAGTATCCTGATAATCTATGACAATAACACCTGCTTCAGAACAAAAATGAAGATACCAGAGCATGTGGCAGGAGGATAGGGAGGATAAGAATAAATCTTCAGGATTGTGTTTCGTCTTGTCACCACGAAAGGCCGGATCGGAAGAACCTTCCATGACAGGTTTATGATCGACAGCAATGGTGTGGCTTCTCTCGTAATCTCTGTACCCGCTGGTTCCAGTGCCTTTATTTCCGGTCCATTGGATGGTAGTTTTGTAATGGTGCTCTTTGCTCATTTTAATTGAAATAATTTAGATATAAAAAGTTTTGGTTAAAAATAGGGAAATCTTTTCTACAGGAATAGAAAAAGCCTCCAGAAAACTAGAGGCTTACAATTTTGTTTTAATTAGAATATCCTGATACTTCTTCTTTTTTAGAATTGTAAATTTTGTATTCTAAGTATTTAAAAGAATCCCTTGGGATAATGGTTACCCATTTTTTATACTTGATAAACCATTTCATCTGGATGCTTTTAATTCCCTTAGTAAGGTAAGCTTCCACGAATGGGTGTACATGCAGGTAAATTTTTCCTTTATCCTTTTGCATGATATTTCTGATGGTTTCTTCCATCCTTTCCACGATAACAATGGGAGCTACAATTTCTCCATCTTTGTTCGGGTTTTCTTCTTTGGTTTCGATCTGTTTTTCCGGACGGTTTCTTTGTCTGGTAATCTGGATCAGGCCAAATTTACTTGGAGGCAGAATCTTATGGCGAGCTTTGTCGCGACTCATTTCCTCTTTTAGATGTTCGAACAGATTTCTCCTGTGATCCGGGTTGGTCATGTCGATAAAATCGATCACGATGATTCCTCCCATATCGCGGAGACGCAGCTGTCTGGCGATTTCTGTGGCTGCCATTTTGTTCACATTCAGAGCGTGTTCTTTATTGGCAGTATTTCCGGTAGTGATATTATTACCAGAATTCACATCGACTACGTGTAGTGCTTCTGTGTGTTCAATAACAAGGTAGGCACCTTTTGAGCTTGGAATGTTAACGTGTTTTCCAAAACTCTGTTTAAGCTGTTTTTCGACGTTGTAATATTCCAGAAGTGGAATATGGGAATCGTAAAACTGGACAATATTCTTTCTTTCCGGGGCAATTACTTCTACATAATTCTTCATTTCAGTTACCATCTGCTCGTCGTCGCAGAAGATATTCACGAAATCCTGGTTGAAATTGTCTCTTAAAATAGCTGAAGCTTTATCTTCTTCGCTTAAAACTTTAGACGGAACTTTATTTCTCTGGATATTGTTAAAAGTAGTTTCCCATTTCTGAATCAGCTGATTCATATCATTGTGCAGGTCTGCAACTTTTTTTCCTTCGGCAACCGTTCTTATGATCACACCAAATCCCTCGGGTTTGATGCTTTCAATAAGGGTTTTCAGTCTTTCTTTTTCCTCAGAAGTTCTGATTTTTTTAGAAATTGAAACCTTATTGTCGAAAGGAATTAAAACCAAAAAACGTCCTGTTAAAGAAACCTGAGTTGAAATCCTCGGTCCTTTCGTAGAAATCGGCTCTTTGGTAATTTGTAGTAGAACCAGATCATCTTTTACGATCACCTTTTCTACCGTTCCGTTTTTGTCTATTTCGGGTTGTATCTCGAAATTTTTTAAGCTTGAAGTGCTTTGTTTTTTAGAAATAGTGTCTTTTAAAAACTTCTTGTATGTAAGATATTGCGGGCCCAGGTCCTGGTAATGTAGAAATGCATCCTTGTCATATCCGATATTAACGAATGCAGCATTCAGGTTGGGTGCCAGTTTTTTTACTCTTCCTATAAACAGATCTCCAACTATAAAATCGCTTTTGTCCTCTTGCTCATGAAGTTCACATAGTCTTCCGTCTTCCAGCAGTGCAATCTTTGTAAGATCATCTTCATGCGAAACTATTAGTTCTTTCTTCATTTTGTTATTAAGATAAAATTGTTAAGATTATAGGGAATTGGTATGTTTTTTATCAAATTAAAAATATTTTAAATGTAAGGATTTAGAATTAAAGCCATCATATTTTATTAATAATAAATTAAAAACATGTTATTATTTTCCGCGAAATCTTATAGTTGCAAACAAAAATATAGTCGGTAAACTTTAAAAAAATAAAGCTACCAACTATATTATTATATTGTAAATCTCGAGAAAAAGAGATTACTTTTTCTTATGTCTGTTCGCTCTTCTTCTTTTCTTTCTCTTGTGTGTTGCAACCTTGTGTCTTTTTCTTTTCTTTCCGCTTGGCATAATTTTAAATTTTTTAGTAACTAGTTAATATTCAGTTAATGTTTTATTTTACTGCGACCTTTGTTTTTACTTTCTCTACAAATGATTTTGAAGGTTTGAAAGCAGGAATGTTGTGAGCAGGAATCTCAATTGCAGTGTTCTTAGAAATATTTCTTCCTGTTTTAGCAGCACGTGTTTTAATGATAAAAGATCCAAAACCTCTTAGATAAACGTTATCCCCATTATACATAGAAGTCCTGATCTCCTGCATAAAAGCTTCTACAACTTTCTGTGTTTCATTCTTTTCTGTTCCCAACTTATTTGAGATGGTGTTTACCAATTCTGCCTTTGTCATTTCCTTTTTTAATTTTAAATTTTAGGTGTGCAAATTTAGTTAAAAAAATTGAATACTAGCAAATTAGTCGCAAAAAATTTTTGTTTAAACAGTTGAGATTTTAGTATTTAATCTATATTAAGATTACATTACGATAGGGTTACATGCTGGAATTATAATAGCCATTTTCTACACAGAAGCGGATGAGGTGGAGTTTTGTCTTTAGTCCCAGCTTTTCTGTAAGTCTGTTGATATAGGTATCAATTGTTCGTGTGCTTAGACTCAGTTTTTCTCCGATCTCCTTGTTACTGAAGCCTTCATAGCAGAATTTCATCAGCTGGATTTCAGTTGGCGACAGCTCTTCCTGGCTTTTTTTCTGTCTGTCCATATACTCCATAACGGCAAGCGGCTGCTGCTCCCATTCTTTGGAATACGCTTCATAATCAAAAGTGTCGGCAGCTATTTTACCCTTAATAAGATCTTTAATAATGCTGCTTTTTTTCTCGCAATAATAGGTGTTGGGAATTTTTGAAAGAATTTCGGCCATATCTTCCTGATACGTTCCGGAATACGTAACGATTGGGGTTTCCGTATTGCTTTGTCTGATGTATTTTATTGCTTCAATTCCACTTAATACTGGCATAAAGAGTTCAATAACGAAGACATCTTCCTGTCTTCTGTAAATTCTGTTAACGAGCTCATGCCCGTTGTTACAGTCATTAAGAAGCATATAAAAAGGATTTTCCAACAGCGTCTTGACCATGATCTTTTTAAAATAAAAATCACTGTCTGCAATCGAAAACCGCACAGTATTAGTTAATATCTTATTCATTTTTAATATCGATTTGGTGTAGGATATTATAAAATTTAGAGGCCTAATTTATGAAAAACTTATGAATGTGAAAGTTAATCTTAAATTAATTAATAATACAACTATATTTCCCGGATAAATACAGGGGGAAAATACGTATTGTACATAAAATTTTTTTTTTATATTTTCACTGGCCAAACAAATCACAAAAATATGTCTTCAAACAGGGAGAAAAAATTAAACAAGTCTGACGTCAGAGTAGGCATTTGGAAGTTTATCTTGTCTTTTGCCGTTTTATCGGTAGTAACCTTTGTGTGTGTATTGTTCTTTTTTAAAAGCTATGATACCCAGCGGGAAGGAATCAGGAGAGAATCCGAAGCTTATAAAGATCTCATCGATCGGAGCGATGCTCTGAAGCAGCATGTGGATAATATCTATGAACGGATGAACCAACTTAGTACCGATAAGGTGGATAACGAAATTTTCCTCAGAACCAATATTATAGATAATTTAAGAGATGCTAATAACATTATGGGCAAAGACAGTTCCGGAAGTTTTAAGCATTATGCTGTTTTGATGAAGCAGATTGAAACGATGCTTACCCTGAAAAGTAATATAAGTAGTGTGGAATACAGGAAAAATATTGCCAAAAGGGATCTTAATGAATGCATGAACAAATCAAACGTTGTGAATAAGGAACTTAAGATTGATCCTACAAGAAAATTTACAGGAGGCCGAAGAAAATAAAAAACATATGCAGGGACACGTTACACTATCTAAAAAAGAAAAGCATTATCAGTTTTTTTATTTAATACTGATGCTTTTTGCCGCAATGATATTTTTAGGAATACTCTTTTTGAAAGGGTATGATTCACCGTTTTCCGATGAAGATGTACGGGGAATTCAAAATCTGGAGCAGAAATCAAAATTTGAACAGCATCAGAAGCTTGTTCTGCCTATTATGGATAGTACCTATTCCATGATCACCAGGATTACAGATGTGACTCCTGAGCCATTTGTAGAAGATAATATCGAACTTGGTATCAATGATCTGCAGAATTATTTTAATGCAAAAAATGATATTACTGATGTCCGAAAAGATGCTTATCCGCAGATTGCTAAATTCTATAAAATGTATTTTGATGACAAGAAGGTCATTTCTTCAACAACAGAAGATATTAAAAAGTTTGAAAAGCAGGTGGAAGATTGCAGGATTGGATTTAAAGATAAGCAAAACCGTCTTTTTCAGCGGGAAAATGTATTAAAATCAAGAACGCAGTAATCAAATCAGAATATAAGAAAACAAAACACATCACAATTATTAACTATGAATTATTTTCAAAAGAACAAAAAAAACATTATTATTGGTGTTATTGCAGCTCTGCTGATAGCGGCGCTTGTAGCATTGTGGCTTCAAAAAAAGGTGATCCATTCTGCTGATGATATTGTTGGGGTTGTTTACCCGTCTACGCTGTTAGTTGGAGATACGCTTTTATTTGAAGATAAAACCCAATTTGCAAAGACAAAAAGATGGAATTTCGGGGATGGCAGAATCTCTGATAAAAACAGCGGTATCCACTTTTATGACAAGCCTGGTTACTATCAGGTAAGCTTAATTGTTGATAACAAATACACAAAATCCTTCCCGGTAATGGTATCCGCAAGAGGACTTCCGAAGGCAAAAGATTCTGCAAAAATTACAACAACCATTGATGCTCAGACGCAGGCGATGCAGAATGAAAACGTACAGTTCCGTGCGATTTCCGATGCAACAAAGTTTTCATGGAAGTTCGGGGAAACTGGAAATACAGATTCCAAAGATAAAATGGCAATTTATTCTTATAAAAAGCCCGGAGATTATTTAGTGACATTATATACTGAAGAAAGTCAGGATCCTGTTTATCACCGCATCAAAATTCTTCCCGCTTACGATGCTTTGCAGGAAGAAGAAGTATCTGTAGAAGATTCTTATGCAAGAATTGATAATGATTTTAAATATCGTTTGCAGCAGATTGCTAACGGTAATAATTTCAATATGAATTATAATTATCTGTTAAGAACCTATCTCTGTAACAACGAAAATACAGTTGTAAAAGTGAACGATAGCAAAACAAACAACTTTTACATGTATTGCGCAGGACTTCAGTTTGACAAGAATACGGTCATCCAGACTGTAAAAGTGAATTTTGATGACAAACAAAACTGTGTCACCAAAGTTGATATAAACCAAAGCAAATAATATCATTCAGTACCTCTGGATGCACACCACTCATAAAAGAAAATAGGATGAAAAATAAATTTCCTCTAGCAGCATATTATATTGGCCTTTCAGTTTTACTGATGAGCTGTCAGGTAAAACTACCGTCGAAAAGAACACCTGAACCTGCACAGTACGGTCAAGTGGATAATTCACCTGTCGTAAATGGATATCCGAAAAAAGCCACTCCTTGGATTGTGGTTTCGGACCGCTCAAGAAATACAGCTTACCTTGATAAAAATGATGAGAAATCATACAAAGAAGTTAAGTTTCTGGAACCTTTAATGGTTTTAAAACATAGAGACGGAATGGTAAAAGTTGCCGAATATATTCCGGATGCCTTAATGAAAAAGGTTTCATCAAAATCTATTAAAACATACGGCTGGATTCCCGAATCAGATCTTCTTCTATGGAATAATTCTTTAAAAAGCGAAAAGACAGGATTTCCTGTAAGAGTAGCTGTCGTTCCGAGTAACAGTGAAGTGATCAAAAGCTCAGACCGGTATTACAAAAATGATTCTATCATGGTGTTTAATTCACCAAGTCTCATAGAAACGGCCAACGTTAAGATTCCGAACGGCCAGATGGTATACGTCTACAAACAGGCCGAAAACAACAAAAGATTTCTGGTAGGTAAGAAACCATCGATTGATATGGATAGCATCAGTACGAGTCTGTATGGCTGGGTGAGCTCCAATGTAGTCTCTGCCTGGGGCGAGCGTTCTGCCATAAAATTGAAAAATAACACAGGAGTTACAGAAACAGCATTAGGGATACATGAAGGATATCCGGGAGGAGCCGATGCAGAAAATAAAATAGCGATTCTCCTTACTGATGTTAATAAAAGAACACCGCTAGAAAATATTTATCCGGTAAATTTAGCTTTAAATGAAGCTCAGACACCGGATTCCAAAACAAAATATTTTACGAATATATTAGACTACAGCAATAATTATATATTCAATGTTTTAGGAGAGAAAATCAAGTTTGACCGCTATAGAGAGATCACCGAAAAAGATAAAGCGATTAATATTGTTTTCGCACTCGATGTAAGTGCACAAAATGCACCATATGCTCCTATTGTAAAGTCTTTATTGCAGGATCTTCAGCTTAGATTTGAAAAGCCTTCCTATTTTAATAATGTGAAATATGGAGTGGTATTGTATAAAAATAATTCATGTGGTAGTAATGTTTCCGTTTCTAATTTAAGTGCGGATTACAGTAAGATCACCAAATTTATAGACGAAAAAACCAATGAGATGAACTGTCCAAGCAACAATGGGTATCAGCCGGTAGGCGAGGCCCTTGCCGCAGCAGGAAATCTTCTTTCTAATGTTCCGGACGAAACAAATATCGTGATCACCGTAGGAACATCAGCCAATCAAAGCGGAAACATGTACAGTGTGATCAGTTCACTTACCCAGGCACAAGCCAGGTTAATCATGTTCCAGACCAGTGCAAGATCATCAGATACCTACAATGATTTTGTCTTGATGGCAGAAAATATTGTGACCAACACCGCTAAAAACATTGCTGAACTTAAGAAACAAAAGATCATCAACCAGAGTGATGTTCTTACAAAAAACAATTTCAGCCTGATAGAAGGAGATGCAGGATTCTTCTCATTAGATTATCCAAAGCAAAGTATGTCTCAGGGATTTGTAATATTCCCTAAAAAAGGGGATATCGCAACACCAGGATATCTGAAAAAATCTGTGGACAGCCTGATTGCTCAGGTGACTTTAGATAATCAGACCATTGATAAATCATTAAATGAATATTTCCATTCTTCAGTAGGAGCGGGAAGAACAGATGTAGATATGAAATACAAATATCTGTATCCGGGTCTTACCAACCCTGTTCCGGCAGGAATTGCTGCCCAATTGATTAACTATGGAAACCCATTCCTGGTAAAAGGATATATTCCAAAAGATTTGAAAGATTATAAACCGGGTATTGAAAAAGGAATCCTGATTTCTGAAGTGGAATACGATAATCTTAAAGCGTTCTATACTGAGATTTATCAAAAAACCGATGCTGAAAAAGTAAGCTTCAGCCAGTCAGCAGCGATTAAGGAATATGTAAGCATTTTGAAAAAATACAATCCTACGATCAAATTCCTGGATAAATCAGAATTATATGAGCTGCCAATGTCATATTCGGTAGGAATGAGTACCGGTTTTGATAATTCCGAAGAGGAAACCATGTCTAAATACAAGCTGAAAGGCTGGAAAAAGTCTAAAATTGTTAATAAAGAAACCGTAAGAACGTATTTCAAATATTACAAAGTGTTAGCAGACAGAATGCTTAATCATAGAAACGATCCAGCAGTGAAAATCCAGCAGAATGGACAGACATTCTATTGGCTGAATGAGTACTTTATGCCAACCATGATGCCTGTTGAAGAACCGGAATATACTAAACATTAATAACTTATAATAATAGAAAGCAGAAATTTATTTCTGCTTTTTTTATGTATTACAGGAAATTTTTTATCTTTGATACTACCCAAATCATGAAGTATGTCAAATCAATCCTCATCTCAGGACGGCAAATATTTTGTCGTTCAAAAAGGTAAGTCCCAATGTAATCAGGGCGACCAGTTTCCCATGCATAAAGTAACGGCACATCAGCAGCACTACTGGAATGATGCGGAAGGCAGTGCGGAATATCTTGCCGTAACAGAAGATGATCTGCAGTTTGATCCTCCGGGCCCTAGTTTCGGAAAATGTAAGCTTAAGCCAACGGCCGGCGGGTATCTGCCGTGTGCCTATGCTCCGGCAGGAAAGTGGCAGAAAACCTATGAAAAAGTAAAAGTCATGGGGAAAAGCTGTGTGACGGAAGCTTCCGAACTTCAATGTACAACAGGCGGGAAAATTACGATAAAGGATCACGGGCAGCGCGGACAAATGGGCAAGAAAAATGTGCAGAATGCCGACAGCAAAACGGTACAGCATATCAATCCTCTGGTAAAAATGGATGACTTTAAAGAATCTGTAGAGGAAAGTGAAATCGACGCTTATTAACGGCTAAAATTTTCTACGATGCCAACAAAACAAGGAGTTTCAAAAATATCAGGAAATTCTTCTCCCAAAGTAGGAGAGAAGGTAGTTTACAGCGTTACAGAATGGTATCCAGGTACCCCTGAGGACAAAAAAAATCCCGCAATGGTTACCTGGGAATTATTTAAAAAGCGTTCTAACGGAAGCTTTACTACCACCAATATCAAGAAAAAAGGCGACGGAACATTTACCTTTGGTGAAGTTTCTTATAAGCATACCTATCGTTTGGAAGCTTATCTTAATGAACCTGAAGGAGAAGGGTTAACCACGATAGATATTACTCCTCAGCCAACCGCTGTTCCGAAAATTAATAGAGTAGAACTGCTATATGTAGACGATACAAAAGGAACCGTTTTCAGCTACATGGAAAAACTCGTAGCCAAGGCTCAATGTATAAACCTTGCCGGTGAAAAACTGCTGTTTACCCTTTGGGAAGATGATGCCAAAGGGGAAGGACACAATGCCAGCAATCTTTTTGTTGATAAAAAAGAAGGGACAGTAGGTACAAATGGTGTGGCGAGTGTAGAATTTCTGCTGACAAAAGCTTTGGTACAAAAAGCGGCCAAAGGAGAAATGGATAAAGAACTTGAATTTTACGTCACCGTAGAATACTATACAGATAAAAAACATGCATCAGACAACGTAAACGTTCAAAATCCAGAATATAAACCTCCTGTACAGCCTAAAACTCCAGCATCACCATCTCCAGCCCCAGGAAAAACCCCTCCGAAAGCTAAAGACTCTCCTGCAGCACAAAAACAGCCTTCCAACAAAGAAAAAGGAATGGTAGATCAGGCAGTCGATTGGTTCAAGGAACTTTGGGATTGGGGAGAATCCACCGGAACGGTAAAACCTAAACAAACCCCAACTCCTCAAAAACCAGACGGAAAAGCAACTACTAAAGTAAACGACCAGGAGAATACAGTAGACTGTGGCGGGAAATACTGCATTAAAAAAGGTGATAAAAGCGAACTCATCAGAGAAGTCAATATCCGTCTTTCCGGTTTTGGAGGGAATGTTCCTACAGACGTATTTACGGACAGAACGGAAAAAATGATCAAACAATTCCAGAAAGATTATATGAAAGTCCCGGAAACAGGGAAAATCTGCGGAAATGTTCTGCGGGCTATTGATGATTTTTCTACAAAATTTGATATCAGCAGCACCTTTTGGGGACAGATTAAATGCTCTTGCGGCACAAAAGGAAAAGAAGCAACCAGTAAGCTAAGAGGAACGAAAGAAACTAATAACTGCAAAGGCTTTGGTGACGGTACTGGAAAAGGAACCTATAAATCGACTACGAAAACGGAAGCTTTCCATAAATATGAATATCCGGGATTGCACAGGTCGCTTTTATTTGGATTCAAAGCACTGCAGTATTATTTCAGCCTACAGAAAACCTACTCAATTGATTCCTTCAGCTCCGGATACCGATGCCGTTTTAAGAACTATACTACGACCAATCACCAGGGTAAAGCAATAGACATGCAGTTCAGCAAAGGAACCTGGGCGATAAGAGGTGCACAGGATAAAAACCTTAAAGAATTGAGAGATATGAGGGATAACATCTTCGTTAAATATCTTGGAGCTCAAAAAGAATGGCCCGATAAAGATAAATTCTCGATAGAGCCTATTGATCTGCTGTATGATAAAAACAAAAATCCGAGGTATGACCATACATTCAGCTGGATCCATATGGATGTAAGGGAATTCAGTACAGAATACCTAGACGATAAATATTTCTGCAAAAGTGCTACAGAACTTAATGGAAAAAGCATTGTACAACTCGCCAAAGAACTTGGACAAACAAAAGTATGCGAATGTTTAAGCGGATTCCAGGCACAAAAGCCGGTGGCGAATAAACCCGGAACCTGCTACTGTACAAAAGATCTTACAGAAGAAGTGCTTGTATCGATTGGAGTGGCTAAAGATAAAGCCAAAACGTATCTTGAAGCATTGAATAAAACCATGACGGATTATAAAATCAATACCTGTCTCAGAAAATCCCATTTCCTGGCCCAGCTGATCCACGAATCCGGAAACTTTAAATATACGGCTGAGCTAAATGTCGCAGATACTGCATATGGAGGCTATAAAGGGCGTGGGCTTATCCAGCTGACGGGTGCCGGCAATTACAAAAGATATGGAGATTATGAAAACCAGGATTTCACCTCATCATTAGACAATAAAAAGAAACTTGAAGCCCTGCCTTACAGTGTAAGATCAGCAGGATGGTACTGGACGGAACTTAAAAAAATCAATGAAAATGCAGATGTTAATGATTTAATTTACATCACAAGGATCATCAATGGTGGATTAAACGGCTATAACGACCGTCTGAAGTATTTCAAAAAAGCCTATGAAAACCTCTATGCGTCCTGTAAAGATAAAGATGATAAAAAAACAGATGATTTCATCTTTAAAGACAGCAAGGCTTATAATGATAAAAGAGGTTCCTTTGCCTGGGGATTGTGGCATGATCCTGATCTGGATAAATCAGGCTGTACCAAAGATAAAGCCAAGGCAATTGAAGGTTATACAAGATTTATAGCCCTTGCCGGCGATACATTTGATGAAACCAACTGGTATAATGTTCAAAAAATGAGCGGATTAAGCAGTATCCGATATTATGTCAAAAAGAAACAAGGAAATAAGATGGTGGATGTTGCCTATGTCAAAGTGCTAAAAGCCGCTGAGACAAGACTTAAAGCCTTACAGGGGAAATAAAATATCTTGTTAATAAATGTAAACGGTTAAAAACCAAATATCAGAATTCATGTATTATAAAACCCATTTTATATTCATTTTTGCTTTCCTGATCTGCTGTACGGAAAGGTCTAAGACAACACCTGTTTTAGCAGGAACTGCAGCGGGAAGCGAGACTGTAACCAACATGGTATCTTTAGGCGAAAAAACCAGTACAGGTCTCGTTGCCCTGCCTTTCGATTTTGAGAAATACACCACTTTATGCATCCAAAAAGGAGCTTCCGAATGTGCTGAAAGATATCCGCTTCTGAACGAAGAAAGTTCCAGAGAGCTGATGACTCAACTGTCTTCAAAGCTGGAAGGAACTCCCGAAAGGATTTTTCAGTTACATTCCCGTTTAAAAGATAATCTTAAAATCTATATTATTTGTTTCGAAGGAGATTCCAGTTCCGAAGAAATGGTTGTGATGAAAGAAAATCAGATCGTATCACAGGAATCAGTAGGCTATGCAATGCCGGAAAATAAGACCTATCAGTCGTTTTCCGTGAATGAAGACCTTTCCGTGGATATCTATGAGGTGAATTACAGTGATTTCAAAAAGAAAACCATCAGAAAATATAAAATACTTGCAGATGGCAGCATCTCCAAAATCTAAAAAAGATGAGCTGGACAACCCTTATTCGTCCGGCTTTTTTGAGTATATTTAAAATGAAAAATAAAGCGTTTATGAGTAGAAAAAATATTCTCAGTCTGGTAATTGTATCGGCAGTTTGCCTGATGTCATGCAAGAAAAATACAAACGCCCAGCCGGAAAAAAGCACAAACATTGCTGCTGTCCAGAATAATGCACCAAAAGATTCCGTAAATAATACTGCATCTTTTCAACAAAGTAAAACGGAAACACCGGTTGCCGAGAAGGAAATCGCACCTTCTAAAGCTGATGGTATACGTCAGGATATCAACAAGATAGAAGGCCGGTTTGTAGCGGAAAACTGCGAAAATGGAAGATTTTCCATTGTCATTGCTGAAGTTAGCCATAAACTGACTTTCAAAATCTATGATAAAGCCAAAATAATTCTTTCAGGAAAAGCAGAAACCTCCATCAATGATGACGGCAGTACCACCATCGGAATGGGAAAGATGGGCGGGATGTTTGCTGATGATAAAATTACTGTGCAGAACTACGGAAATTCTATGAATGAATATGAAAATTTCACACAATGTGAAGATAAATATTTAGAATTCACAAGAAAGTAGTTTACTATAGATTTTTATGCCAAATAAAAAGATTAATAGTGAAAATTAATCTAAATTAATTGCTTCCCAAACTAACACTGAACTATGATCATCCATTTCATCATTTCCGGAGAAACGCTGGAAAGCATTGCTGAAGAAATACATCTTGATAATCCCGAATATTTGAAAGAATACCACAATCGGTATTGTGCAAAAGAAGATTATATCTATGATCAATTAATTCCAAGGAAAAAACTGCTTATCCCCGAAATGGATAAGATCCAGGAATACAACAGCAGAAATGATGCGCCTTTCAAAAAAGTCGTGTTGAATCCCGAGCTTACTTTTGCTCCGGAACATAAGGAAAGGAAATACCGGGTTACCATCACAGAAACTCACGAAAAAGAAAAAGGCGACAGTAAAAGCAGTGATATTGCGTACAGTGTCACTTTGCAATGGGTGAAAAAAGATCTCGATACCCACACTTTTCATCTCTCCAAAGAAGATTTTTACACTGAAAATGAAAGCAAGATGTTCGGTCTGGCCATCGAATGCATTCAGTCCTTACATCCTTTTCAGATCACAACGGATTCAAAAGGTGAAATTCTTAACATCAGCCTTTTACCGGGAGTCATTAAAAATTTTGGAAAAGCTAAAGAAAGACTTACCGATCTTTTCCCCGACCCATATGCAGCGAGGTATATCGAGGATTTTGAATATGTCTTATCCAATCAAAAACTATTTGACGAACGGATGAAACAGGATACCTTCCTGAGGATTTATTTTTCGGGTTTAAGAAATGGCTTTAAAAATGGAAAATCCTACTTCCGGCAATCAATTTCTGATGAAAATGTCCCGGTAATCATCCAACAGACTATCGAAGATGAAGACTATACGGATGAGGTGGATCTTCTATTGAATTTGTCAAAATCAGAAACTCAGGATCCTGTAGAATATGACGGAACTTATACTGTAACTATAGAAGATGGAATGATAAAAACGGCCTGGATAAAATATTCTATTTCCCGGTTTGGGGTAAAATACACTACAAGAATTGCGGTTGATGAACTGTTTTAAGTTGTTTGTATTGAGTGTTTTATATTATCTATGAAAATCAATAGTCGTAGAACTACGACATCAAATCGTAGAATTACGACAAATTTTAAAATTTATATTCAAAAGTTTTTGAGAAAAAAAAACACGTTTTATATTTGCTATAGAAATCACCAAATAACAAAATAATAATAACGATTAAAATTTATTATCATGGCAGCAAATTCAAGAGGAATTTTAAAATTCAACGGAAACGAGGGACAAAAATTATTAAAGCTGAACTACAGCGTATCAAGATCTACTGACGTATCAGGACGTGTAGCATCAGATCCTTCTAACGCACTCATCAAGCTTACCATAGAAGCTACAGAAAAATCAGACATTCTCGAAAGTTTACTAAACGGAAAGTATAAACCTACTAAAGGTGAAATTACTTTCAACAAATCTCACGAAGAAGGAACATTAATCACTCTTAGCTGGGAGAACGGATATGTAATTCAGCACGAGGTGGAATTCGATGCTGTAGATGAAAACAGTATGCTGATCAGTTTTGTTGTAAGTGCAGAAAAAATTACCTATGGAACAGCCCCTTATGAAGGGATGTGGCCAAAGTAGTATGACACATCATCAACATTCATAAAAAAGACTGTCACCTAAAAAGACGGTCTTTTTTTACCATTAGGAAAAAATATATCTGTTTTTGATTCACTTTTTTATGCCAAAAAAGAGACTATGTCACATTTGAAAGACATACTTTACATTATTGGAAAAAAACTAATATCTTAGTATACATAAAATCTTATATGATTATAGATCATCATGTTGTTTAAGATATAGCAAAACAGAATTCTGAAAATACACCAACATCAGATATATTATTAATTTTTGAGAAAAATTTTAAAATGGGAGTACTAGTAACCAACGAGACCGTAAAACAATTATTTCACATTGCTCAGTCGATCGCTAAGGAAAATTATAATGCCGCGTATGGCGGTCCGCATATTCTGCAGGCTTTAATGCATAAAGATATCGGGCTTAATGAATTTCTGAAAAATATAGATAAAGATCCCGGATATTTCTACGAATGGGCCGATGTCCGCATTGAAGATTATCCTAAAACTACCCATCTTCCGGATGATATTAAAGAAGATGATGCGGTGGATGACATTATAGAAGAAGCCGATGATATCCGGTTAAAATTGGGGTTGGATGAGATTACTCCAATCTGTATCCTGACAGCTATTGTAAAACCGCAGGTTGCTTTCTCATTGCAGCAGCTGAAATCCCTGCCGCTCAGAGAACACGAGATATTTAATTTATATAGAAAAGATACTCCGTTCAATGCATCTGAAGATGGTGAATTTGCTTCACTCTTTTCAAATGGGTCTGATTTCTCGGATTCATCATTTCCATCGATTAAAAGCTATTGTGTAGACAGAACTGCGCAGGCCAGAAAAGGCGATCTGGAAAATATTATAGGACGTGACAAAGAACTCAGAATGCTCGTTGAAATCTTGTGTCGAAGAAGCAAACCGAATGTCATTATCATTGGCGAGCCCGGTGTTGGGAAAACAGCATTGGTAGAAGGCTTTGCTACTGAAATTATAAAAGGGAACGTGCCTGATATGCTTAAAAATGGCACCCTTTTAGAACTCGACACGGGCGCTTTACTTGCCGGAACTTCTTATAAAGGAGAAATTGAAGACCGTCTGAAAAAGGTCATCAACGAATGCAAAAAAATTGAAAAAGCCATTCTTTTTATAGATGAAATTCACACCCTGCTGGATCCAAAAGGAAGCATCGGAAACGTTGCCAATCTTTTAAAACCTGAATTGGCGAGAGGTGAAATCACCGTAATCGGTGCAACAACTCAGGAAGAATACAGAAAAATCATCGAACCAGAACAGGCTTTCAACAGACGTTTCGAAGTCTTAACCGTTCATGAGCCGGATGAAAAAACATGTGTTAAAATGATCGATGTTCTTTTAGACGGTTATAAAAAACACCATGGCATTGAAGTGGAAAAAACTGCGCTTCCGGAATGTGTGCGTTTAGCAAAAAGATATGCAAAAGGTAAAAAATTACCGGATGCGGCGATTGATTTATTAGACAGAACAATGGCAGCGATCAAAATGCTGGACGAACTCTCTGAAAAAGAACTCGAAAGCTGGAAAGAAATCTATGAAACCATTCTCAAAGAAGAATATTTAGATGAAAAAGACAAAGCCGACGAACTGATCTGGAATTATAATCTATTAAGAGATAAAATCAGTCCGATTTTATGGGGTTCACTGAGTGAGCAGCCACAGATCGACAATTCAATGCCGGTTGAGGAAATTCAGAAAATAATCGAAGAAACCTATGCAGAGCTTGTACAGCATGCCTCAAAAAAAAGAGAAAAAGTAGACCGTCTGGAACTGGCAGCAGTGATGGCCGCAAAAACCAATATCCCTATCGGTAAGATCCAGGCTCAGGAAAAAGAAAAGCTCCTGAATATGGAAACCCTTCTCCTGAATAGAGTAGTGGGCCAGGATCACGCTTTAAAAATCCTTTCCGATGCCATTGTTGAAAACCGGAGTGGTCTTAACAAACCCGGACAGCCTATCGGATCATTCTTTCTTCTGGGACCTACCGGTACCGGAAAAACAGAATTAGCCAAATCAATGGCAGAGCTTCTTTTCAATGATGAAAAAGCGATGGTACGATTTGATATGTCGGAATTTAAAGAAGAACATTCTGCTGCATTGTTATACGGAGCGCCTCCGGGATACGTAGGCTATGAAGAAGGGGGAATGCTGGTCAACAAAATAAGACAGCAGCCTTATACCGTAGTTTTATTTGATGAAATTGAAAAAGCACACCATTCTGTTTTTGATGTTTTCCTGCAGATCATGGATGAAGGAAAAGTACATGATAAACTTGGTAAAGAAGGAGATTTTAGCAATGCATTGATATTATTCACCTCCAATATCGGAAGTGAGGAAATTGTAAAACAGTTTGAAGAAGGAAAAGTACCCGTATCTTCTTCACTGATGCAGATTATGTCTAATTCAGGAAGATTCAGACCTGAATTTTTAGCCAGAATCACGGAAATTATTCCTTTTGCACCCATTACAGAATCCATTGCAGAAAGAATCTTTAATATCCAATTGAAATCACTTCACACTTCACTGACGAGATTGGGGATTGTCCTTAAAATCACTGATGAAGCGGTTAAAAACCTTGCATTGGGAGGATTCAGCAGTAAATATGGGGCAAGACAGATTTCGGGAGTTATCCGTGCACAGCTTGCGAGACCGATTTCCAAAATGATTGTGAGAGAAGAAGTAAAAGCCGGACAGACCATTTCGGTAGACTGGAATACAGAAGAAGAACAGCTAAGCTGGAAAGTAGATTAATATAAAAGTGAAAAGTGAATTGGCCACCCGGCGAATGTGCTTTCACTGTTAAATATAAACCAATGGAAATTAAAATTATTTTCAAAAATATCCTGACAGGATTATTGTTGATGGGAACTGTCACTTTTGCGAATGCCCAGTTTCTTGAAGCTTCGGATACCTCAGAAGGAAGTGTCCGGAAATACAAAAGTATCATTAATGCCAATAAAGATATCGTTGATTTTATAGAATACAGCCTTGTTCAAAAAGGGCTGCCGAGACATCTGAGAAATCTGGCTTTAATCGAATCTCATTTTAACAGAAACATCACTTCCGGAGCAGGAGCAGTAGGGGTTTGGCAGTTTATGACCGCACATGCCAATCAATATGGACTTTCAGAACAAAACCGTAATGATTTGTATAAAAGTACAAAAACAGCGGTAATTTCTCTGGCCAATCTCTATAAGAAATACAATAACTGGGTGACTGTAGTAGCCGCTTATAATTGCGGAGAAGGAAATATTGCCAAAGCTATGCAGGCCGCAGGTTCGTCTCAGTATCATGAATTTTACAAATACCTTCCTGCAGAAACGATAAATCATGTAAAAAAATACCTGAACGCCTGTTATGCTACAGGAGAACTGCCTAGTGTTCTGAGCAATTATAACAGTTCTCGTATGAATACCGTTTTCTTTACCGAAGGCGGAAACCGGAAAAATGATGAATCACTTTCTGAAACGGATATCAATGCAGGATTTAACCTCAATATCATTGCCGATGAACTTAAAGTAGATGTAGATAAAATACTGGCATGGAATCCCGGTATTGAGCAGGAGCTTGAGAAAAAAGGAGAAAGTACCTTCTACCTACCGATGGATTTGATGCCTGATTTTCTTTTAAGAAAAAATAAAATACTCTCCCGCTCGATAAAACAAGGGAGATAACACCACAAAAAACACCACACACCACACTAAGAGATTTTTTAACCTATCCAAACACAGAGAATATGAAAACAGAATCACAAAATATACCGAAAACCCCTTCGTTTCGTCCGGCACAAAATGCTGACGGCGTTTCAGAAAGCCATCATACCGGAATCAACCGTCTGGTGAAACTTTCTTTAGTAGTAGAAGGAAAAGTAATCAAATATTACAAGCATTTTAAACTCAAACAGAGCGCACAGCGTCACCATGAATTTACGCTTACACTGGCGCATGATGCCTTGGGAGACCGGCAGACCCACACCCTGGAAGAAGCCAATAAATTTCTGGGAAAACGCCTTACCGCGGTTATTTCCTATAAAGATGTTGAAAACAGTCCGGAGAGAAATTTTGTAGGTATCATCACCAAAGTAGGTTTCAGTCAGGAAAAAATGAGTCTTGGAAATATTGTGCTTTCCGGGTATAGCCCGACTATTCTACTGGATGGGGCACCACATGTTCAAAGTTTTGGAGGTACCCAGCCTGTCAATATGGGAATAATTGCAGAAGAAGTCATTAAACAAGGTATTGACAACAGTCGGTTTGATGTAAGAATTGATACCAATGACTATTCGCAGATCATCTACAGCAGCCAGTATGATGAGACCCATTACAATTATTTGGCAAGAATGGCAGAAGCTTATGGGGAACAGTTTTATTATGATGGTGAAGTACTTCACTTCGGCAAGCTTCCCCCACAGAACAAACCCATACGGCTGATTTATGGAAGTAATGCCAACGACATTAGAGTTGAACTGAAAGCAGTACATACCAAACCGCAGTTTTACGGCTACAATAGCAGTAAAAATGAAAAGCTGACTTCAGGAGCAACGCCGATTAGTCATGTAAGTGATCTTGCAAAAACGGCTTATGGGCATAATGATAAGATTTTTAAAACACCGGCATTACAGGTTGCACCAATCAAAGGAGCTACCCATCTCGATATAGAACATTCGCAGCGAAGTGTGGCAGGAAGTGCTGCCGTTAATGTGTTTTCAGTGGAAGGTTCTACTACCGTTCCTTTTCTGCATCCGGGATGTATTGTTGATATCCAGATGAGAAAACAGGATTCCAATGAAACGTCTTATTTTACTCGAATCATGGTAACGGAAACTACTCACGAAATCGATACAATAGGACATTATTCAGGAACATTTGAAGCTATTGCTGCTGATACCGGATTTCTTCCGAGACCTGATTTCACAATGCCTAAGGCCGAATCTCAGATGGCAACTGTAGTTTCCAATGCTGATCCGGAAGGACAGGGAAGAGTACAGGTGAGATTTGACTGGCAGACGAATGATATGACACATTATGTTCGTGTGATGAGCCCTGACGCCGGAGGTACCGATCAAATCACCCAAAACAGAGGGTATGTAGCAGTTCCTGAAGTAGGAGATCAGGTGATGGTGAATTTTGTACACAGTCATCCGGACAGACCTTTTGTTATGGGCGGAATGTTCCATGGTGGAGTAGGCCTGGGAGGCGGTGCAGACAACAGAGTGAAATCCATCCAAACCAGAAGCGGGCACCGAATTGTTTTTACGGAAGATGAAAGTATTATCATCACCGATAAATCCGGAAACGAGATCCACCTGGATACTACGGGAAGCAATATTAATATTACAGCTCCGGAGACGATCAATATCAATGCTAAAAATATCAATATTACGGCTGTCGAAAATATTACGTCCAACGCAGGAATGAATATTACAGAAGGTGCCGGAATGAACCATACCAGTGTAGCAGGAGGAATGATGACGCAGAATGCCGTATTAGATTACAGTCTGATGGCGGCCAACATTATGGAAGTAGCACAGGGTGAGAGAAAATCCAGGGCAAAAGAAATGAAAGAAAATGCCCAGACTAAAGAAGTAGCAGTACAGGGAAATAACAACTGGCATACTCAGGGAGAATTTAATAACAACAGCGGACAAAACTCTAAATCCCATTAATTATGGCTGGAGGAACAATTACAAGAATAGCTCTAGGCGGTTCTTCCACCCTGGTAGAAGGAGACTTTACCGGATTTTATAATAATCTGGGTATGAGCGCCGGAGACAACAATGCTTTTAAAGCAAAAGTGACCAATCATGGGAAACCTGAAAAAGCGCCTAAAGCCGGAAAGTTTTTTGTAAAAGGATGGTGGACGAATCATAAGGATGAACCTATAAAAAGAGCTATATATGGGCAGGTACTTCGTTTTCATATCGAAATGGATAAAGAATTTACCAAAGCAGGTGACATTGTCTATTTTGGAATGTATGACAGCGATATGCGCTCTTTTGGAAATGATGCCATTAAAGCAGATGATCCTATTGCTTTGGAACATAAAGATGGAAGCCATACTGCATACACCTATGAAAAAGTAAATAATGAACTTAAAGTTATTATTGAATTTTCTACCACTGATGCTCTGGAACAATGGACCCGGCAGCTGGATGAAGATATGGTATTTGAGCTGTATTTCAGATGTTCGTATGTGAACAGAGGAGAGACGGAGCATGTTGAAATGCCCTATAATTTTCACGATTATCTGAATTTGGGTGCCATTGTTATTGACCGTTACAAAATGCCTGGACTAAATCTTGAAGGCACTGATATTGCTGAAGACATGGCTTATGGAACAGGAAATCCATACAAAAAACCCATTTACAATAGCGACGATATTATTCAGTATAAAAAGGATTATGCCCTGTTTGGATTTAATAGCAATTTACATTCAGATTTTGCGAATAAAGAGCTTGTTGCCACTCAATTGGAAGAAGTAACCGTTACAGCTAAAAGGATAGAGCCAAAACCTCAGGCTAATTTGAATACTACTATAGCACAACCGAGAGATCATACGTATGTTGCGCCAGCCCCGTCTTTCACACTGGAAGAAATAAATGCACGCCTGCAAAAACAAAATGAAAAGAATACCAAAGCGGTTTACTCTCGTGAAGAAATAAAAAAACTGGGAACATTAATGAATCTTACAGCAAGTTCGGATAATGAAAGCGGAATGTGGTTTGATTTTAAAGCGATGTCACGAGGAATTCTTTCCAGAGGGAAATTAAATGATAATATTGGATTGATGATCAGTAAGATGCAGCGTAATGAAGGAGGGATCTTTGAAAATCCCGATTTAACGGCAGCACTCCTGGAAAATCCAGCTACACGGAATTATCTGATGAAAGTGGAAGATTATATTGCAGAACAGCTGAAATCCAAATTTTCCAAGCTTGAAGACGTAGAAGATAAAGAACCCTATTTTGCAGTGATGAAGAAAAAAGAGATTGTCTTCTTCAAAAATAGCAAAGGAAAAAGGGTAAAACAATTCAGAAGTCCTGCATATACATGGAGTGAAAACTGGAATGTTCTGCGTGGAGAGACCATTGCATTAAACGATATCTGGGCTGCAGAAGTGATACTGAAAGAAGTAAAAATGAACGGCGAAGATTATACGGCAAAATATGAGGTAACCTTGTGGGATCATTTTGGTCTTGACAGGCCTGATATGGAGAAGTTTTATTCCTATGGAGCAGGATTTAGAGCTTGGTTTGTCCTTCAACATATTTTTGGATATAAGCCCTTCCTTACCAGAATAAAATTTACCAAAGAACTCAAAAATAATTTAAATACCGGAGCTTCTGAAAGGCAAGCACAACGGGCCAAAGAGAAGAAAGAAGCTGAGGAGGCAGAAAAGATCCGTATGATGCAGGAGCTCATGAGTGGTCCAAAATTTTAAGATATGAAAAAAATTGTAGTGATCATGATACTGGCTCTATGGTCTGTTTCCTGTAGTGAAAAAAAAACAGAATTTGTACAGTCAGAAGTGTATAAAAATCTTTATTTGATTAAAAACATGCCTGAGGAAAGTGCTTTAGGCAAAAAATGTATTGAAGATTTTGTCACCAGGAATGCATTGAAAGAGGATGCTGAATTTTATAACTATTCAAATAATACAAAATATTTTTTAGATCATAAAGAAGACCCGGGAGGTTTTTCCAGTGAGGAGATCAGCAGATATCAGGATAAAGAAGGAATTGCTTCTTTAGGTTTTATAAAATGTGAAAAAGATTCCTTAAAAAAAGCTGGAATTGTAAGATATTATAATTGGAAATATGGTGACTTTTATAGGCCGGATACCATTATAAAATGTTCCCAATAATAGTGAATCAGAATAATAAAATGTAATACCAAATTGTATTAAATATGGCTGGCGGAACCATCACAAGAATAGCATTAGGAGGTTCTTCTACATTAGTGGAAGAGAACTTTACGGGTTTCTATGATACTTTAGCGATGAGTGCCGGAGAAAATAACGCATTCAAGGCCAGTACGACCAATCATGGAAAGCCCGATCAGCCCCCGGCTGGAAAATTTTTTGTAAAAGGTTGGTGGACGGACGCCAAAGATAAACCTATTAAAGAAGCGGTGATCGGTGATACCATTCGGTTTCATATTCAGACCCAGAACATCAAGGATGATGAAAAAGTAAACTTCACCGTTTACGAATGGGATAATCTGAAATGGATGAATGATAAACTGGAGCTTACCGATAAAGATACCGGAAAAGAATCCACTACCATAACGATAAAGGGCGGAAAAGGATATGTAGAATGGACGACGGGAGAAGCAAGCCGGGCATTGCTTAACGAATCTCTCGAGGGAAATGAATTAGAAATGTTTGTGGAATGCACCTACAAAGACGAGCAGCTGGATCTTCCGGTAAATACATGGGATTATCTTATTTTATATGAGAAAGAAGTGTTGATAACGGTAATCGTTGAACTTCCGCATTCACATTATACATTTGGCAAGGCTGCAAAAGCTGCTTGGGAAAAACAGTGGGATGAAGCACAAACAATGGCCGTAAATAGTTTGGGATTAGCTGGACATTCTGCAATGTCTATTGGAGAACGTTATTTTGATTATGGACCCGATAATAGACCAGGAACATATTCTGAAAAAGACTATGATGTAGATTTTAATAAAGATGGAGATAAAGATGATGACGTTTATTTAGCTAGTCCGTCATACATGGATTCTCCTGGTCGTCCTTGGTGGGGCGAAAATGTGGCGAAAAAATTAGGAATTAAACCAACTGATGTTAAATTAAATCAGGTTTTGGATTATATTAAATTAAAATGGCAATTAACAGGAATTTATGGAGAAGTACATACAATAGAATTTTATGTTAAAGAAAGTGAAGCTCATAAAATGATTATTTGGTGGGAGGAAAGATACAAACACTTAAAAGTATATAGTGTATTTCCTTGGACCGGGGAACAATGTACAACTGCTGTTAAAACAGCAATTCAGCAGGCTTTTCCTTTTAAGATAACTCAGCTTTTAGGAGGTAAAAATTGGATTCCTGATACAACGCAAGCTCCTGCGGGCTTATTAGAAGATTTAAAATCATTTGTAAGTACTTCTAAAAAGCATGCAAGTGCACTTGCTAAAAATAAAATTATAAAAGAAGAATCAAAAGATTTTAAAGGATAGAATATGAATATACGGATATTATTTTTGGTAACTTTTTTAATTGTTTCATGTAAAGAGAAAAAACAAAAAGATATGAGAATTTTTGAGAATACAAAAGAATTTATGGAAGTGCAGAATTCATCAGAAGTAACGTTTGAACAAGCGAAAATGTTATTTCTCAAATATCATAATGAAAATGAATTTAAAGAATTAGATATACTTTTTTACTATTTTGAGAATGGGTACTATTATTTTGGGTACAAAACAGATCCTACACATGATAAACAAAACAGGTCGTGGTATTTCTTAGAAGCAAAAGTGAATGCAAAAACAGGAGAAATCGTTAAGGAAGATAAACAAATTGAATGGACAGAAATAGAAAATGAAAAATAGGAAAATTTATTATTAAGAGAATAAGATTTCTGCTGGTTTTCTCACATTTTAATTAATAAAAAGTTGCTGAAACCTATTGGGTAGTTTTCATAAAAAACTTTACCGTTAAGGAAGATCCACGTCATAAAAATCATTTTATCGGGTGACATACTAGGGATAAAAATTTTTATTAAATTGGATTTGCAGGTAAAAATGATAAAAAAGATATGAAAACTGCTCATTTATATTTTTTAGCTAAAATAAATTCCGAAACAGATGAGATTACTATTATACAATAAAAAGAAGAATATTGATAATAAAGATAATAACTGCAAATAATCTTATAAAATTATGCATCATTGTGGCATATTTATTTTTAATAGGTTGTAAAGGTAAGAAGCAAGAATTTCTAGACAATCATAAAGTAATTCTTTATCATACTAAAGAGGCGGAAAATTTTATTAATACGGCAAAAATCAAACCTAAGGAAGCAAAAATAATACAGGCAAATTTTGCAATAAAAAATAATGAGAAACCGGAAATGTATAATTTTTTTATAATTGATGGTAATTATATTTTCACCTCGTATTTTCAACCTAAAATTCCAGAAGCATCAACCAATGGTATATGGGTTAATGCTACAACAGGAAGTGCAAGAAGGGTAAATCCTGAAATATCGCTAAAAGCCTATAAGCCCTATCTTGAAAATGGTGAATTTTATCCATTTTAGATGATAAGAAATCTAAAGTAGTAGAATTACTACACGAAATAGTAGAACTACTACAAAAACTGAGAATTGTACCCTGAAACTTTTACAGGACAGTTAAGGCGTCTATATTTGCTAAACAATAAATCACTAAACTACAAATAGTAACGATTAAAATTTACAATTATGGCAGCAAATTCAAGAGGAATCTTAAAATTCAATGGCGGTGAAGGACAGAAATTATTAAAGCTGAACTACAGCGTTTCAAGATCTACTGACGTATCAGGAAGAGTAGCATCAGACCCTTCCAATGCAATCATTAAACTTACCGTAGAAGCTACTGAGAAATCAGATATTCTGGAAAGTTTATTAAATGGAAAATATAAGCCTACAAAAGGAGAAGTAACATTTAATAAATCTCACGAAGAAGGAACATTGATTACTTTGAACTGGGAAAACGGATATGTTATTCAACACGAAGTAGATTTTGATGCGATCGACAGCAACAATATGCTGATCAGTTTTATCATAAGCGCTGAAAAGATCAATTATGGTACTGCTCCTTATGAAGGATTGTGGCCTACAGCGTAATGACTATGTAATCCCTTAGTAAAATAAATGAAATAGTGCGTCCGTTAAGATGCACTATTTTTTTGTGAACATATTTCAGAAAAATAAGAAGTTGAAATTTTTTGAATACATGTTTCGAAAATTATACAATCCAAAATAAAAAAAGCTGAAATATCTTAGTATTTCTCAGTCTGGTGTAAAAACGGAGTATTTTAAATGTGTATTAATTATGATTAAGATGTTGGTTTTTAATTAATTGTGTGTGTTTTTTATGTCTATAGTCGTAGAATTACTACAACAAATCGTAGAACTACTACAAAAACTCAGAATTGTGTGATAAAATTTTTACAGGACAAATAAGGGGTCTATATTTGCTAAAGAATCAATCACCAAATCACAAAATATTAACGATTAAAATTTACCATTATGGCAGCAAATTCAAGAGGAATCTTAAAATTCAATGGCGGAGAAGGACAGAAATTATTAAAGCTGAACTACAGCGTTTCAAGATCTACTGATGTATCAGGCAGAGTAGCATCCGATCCTTCCAATGCAATCATTAAACTTACCGTAGAAGCGACTGAAAAATCAGATATCCTGGAAAGCTTACTGAATGGAAAATACAAACCTACAAAAGGAGAAGTAACATTCAATAAATCTCACGAAGAAGGTACATTGATTACTTTAGACTGGGAAAACGGATATGTTATTCAGCATGAAGTAGACTTTGATGCAATCGACAGCAATAATATGCTGATCAGCTTTATCATAAGCGCAGAAAAAATTACCTATGGAACAGCCCCTTATGAAGGGATGTGGCCGGGGGTATAAATATCGAAGTCATCATCTTAGTAAAAATAAATTGGTACAGAATAGTATACCCACCGGTACACTATTCTGTTTTTTTTTTGATTAAAATTGCCCATTGATTAGTTATTGAATTCTTCTGTTTGATGATGCAAGATCAGCTCAAATATAATAACTTCATCCGAACCCATTTTTGTAGTTTTATAAAATAATTAACCGCAATGATGAAAATACCTTTAAGAGATACAATTTCAACAGTCTTAGCTACTACTTTTTTATTCATGGCTGCAGGCCATATTGATGCCCAAAAGAGAAGCACTGAACCTGAATATCTTTTTCATGGACCCGTAAAGACAATTATCATTACCAAAACCGATTATAGCGACCCTAAAAAAGAACTGAAAACTGTTTTTGAATATAATAAAAACGGAAGGAAAATAAAGGAAATTTCTCCCTATCAATCCAGTACAGAATATTATTATTCCAATGAAAAGAATACGGAACCTATTCTTCATAAATGGTACCGTACTGATGCTTCCAACGAACAGAAAATAAGTGTAGAAGAAAGAAATACGGCAGATAAAATTCTATTGAAAGGCGATATTGAAGCCGGAAAATGGGACTATTATTATATTTACGATTACGATAAAAACCTTGATGCAATAAGATGGTTTTCAGACGGTGAAATATACAACCGCGAAACACTGGAACCTATAAATCTTGAAAAATATACAATTCCCGGAGGATTTGTTCCATTTGAATGGGATAAAACCTTATCTACCGGGAAGATCAGTAAGAAAACAACATTCTCGGATAATGATTACAGCCATACCATTTCTTTTGAATATGTTCAGAAAGGCAAACCGGATAATAAAATCATCTTTTATTATAATGGTGATGATGTTAATGATCCTGGAAAAGGCAGCTGGCATCAATATCAGGGTGACAGACTACTGGAAGAACGTTATGTGTATAATCAATCAGAGCTTTCGGATTTTGGACATCGGTATATGTATGATTCAGAGGGAAAACGTACCGCTGATTATTATGGATATTTCAGCAAAATGCCCGATGTTTTTATGCAGCGCACCCTTTACAAATATAATGATAAGGGCGACTGCATCAAGGAAATAAAAGATGCGGAAAATGCAAAAACATACACCATCAAAAAAAGTTATACGTATGATGACCAAGGTAATTGGATAAGTCAGAAAGAACTATATGAAGATGGTTCTGGCGGGTTGATCAAACGAATTTTTACCTATTATCAGCCTAACGATACTCCGTTAAAAAATACCCTTTCTCTGGCTGAATATAACGAGTATGTAGAACAGTTGAGGAGTTACAAACCTACTGCAGAAGCACTTTACAAAAATTATTTTGCGGCAAAAAAACAAAAAGAAGATCAGCCTGGAAAGGTAGTAGAATATCAGAAGCTGCGTTCGGCAAAGTGGCAGGATTTTCTTCCCGAAGGACAAAAACTCGATAGTGTTGTCACTGGCGATCTCAACAAAGACGGACTCGAAGATGCAGTCATTGTATACGAAGCTGAAAAACTGCTCAAACATGAAAGAAATGAAAAACGCATTTTGAGAATTCTATTAAAACAGCAAGACGGTAAGTATGAACTGGCTGCAGAAAGCAGTGGTGCCGTAGCCGGAGAAAATATGAACAACGTTTTTTTTACGGGAATAGAAATTGTAAAAGGGATATTAATCGTCAGCCATGATTTTCTTAGAGGAGGAAGTACCCATAAATACAGATATCAAAACGGAGGATTTTATCTTATCGGCGCGGAGTCACATACAGGAAATGCTGCTGAATATTCATCAGTTGATTATAACCTCAGTACCGGAAAATACGTTTCAGTATATGAAAATGAGGATCAGCTCCCCGAACTTCCAAAATCTTATAAAAAAGAAGGCGTAAAAAAAATATCTCCACTACCGAATATAGAAACATTTGAATTGTTTTCTTTAGAGGTTGAAGGAGGAGTTCTTTAAAAGAATATCTTTAAGTAATAACTCGCAGATAATGCAAATTTTGCAGATCTGAGATAATAAAAAAATAAACTTTGGTAAGAATATACCATTTTACACCAGACTGTAGGATCTGCATATTTCTGCTGTCATTCAGAATGTAACGAAGTGAAGTGAAGAATCTAATCTATTAAAAAGATTCCTCCTCCGTCGGAATGATTATAGAGGTGAAATTGTATATAACAACCTAAAGTTTTATAGAGCATGGTAATGAGGAAGGTCTATTTTCCATGATGTTGGAAAAAATGACTACTGCTGGCAAAGAACTGTAGCCTTCTGTTAATGGCTTTTTATAATTAATTACATTTCGTTATAATTCTCAACCTAAAATGTAGAATAGAAATATTCCTATTTTCTTATCTTTGTTCATTATAGAAAATATGGACGCAACACAAGACAAAAGGCTGTTTCTCATCGATGCTTATGCGATGATCTTTAGAGGATATTATGCATTGATCAGAAACCCTAGACTTACCAGCAAAGGATTGGATACTTCTGCTATTTTTGGTTTTACCAATTCTTTGATCGAATTGATCAGGAGAGAAAAGCCCTCCCATCTGGCAGTAGTCTTTGATGTTGGAAAAGCAAGTGTAAGAACAGATGATTTCGCAGACTATAAAGCCAATAGAAGTGAAACTCCGGAAGCCATCAAAATTGCCATTCCCTATATTCATAAGATTTTGGAAGCCATGCATATTCCTATTTTAGGAGTAGAGGGTTATGAAGCAGATGACGTGATAGGAACCATTGCCTGTAAAGCAGAAAAAGAAGGATATACCACATTCATGGTTACGCCGGATAAAGATTTTGCACAATTGGTGACCGAGCATATTAAAATCTATAAACCAGGATTAAAAGGAGGGGATATAGAAATTCTCGGCGTAGAAGAAGTAAAAGCGAAGTACGAGATTGAAGATCCTAAACAGGTGATCGATTACCTGGCTATGATGGGGGATGCAGTAGACAATATTCCGGGGTTGGACGGTGTTGGAGAAAAAACAGCAATGAAATTCCTGAAAGAATACGGAAGTATTGAAAACCTGTTAGCCAATACACATCAGTTAAAAGGAAAACTGAAAGAAAAAATAGAAGCCTCAGCAGAGCGTGGTATTTTATCTAAAAAATTAGCAACCATTATTTGTGATGCTCCTGTAGAATTTCATCAGGAACAATATGATCTTGAAACTCCGGATTTCCAGAAAGCAAAAGAAGTTTTTGACGAAATAGAATTCAACAGATTATACGAAAACCTTTACAGAGCCTTTGCGGTGACAAAAGAAACGATCGTAGTGAGTGAAGTGGAAGTCACCCAAACTCCAACCGCAACGGAGATCAAAGGAAAAACCATGCAGCTGGATCTTTTTGCCAATTTCGAAGAACTGGATCAGGCAACTTCTACAAAATCAACGATTGAACAGAACGACCATCTGTATCAGTTTGTAGATAATCCTAGGGCTCAGAAGATGTTGGTTAATAATTTGCTGAAGCAAAAAGCAGTCTGTTTTGATACCGAAACCACTTCCCTAAATGAATTGGAAGCTGAGCTGGTAGGAATGAGTTTTTCTTACAAAAAAGGACTCGCGTACTATATTCCTCTTTCAGAAGATAAAGGCGAAGTTTTGCAGACACTTGAAATTTTCAGACCGTTTTTCGAAAAAGAAGACCTGCTGAAAATTGCCCACAATTTAAAATTCGATTATAAAATCCTGAAACAATATGACATTACCGTAAAAGGAGCAATGTTTGATACCATGATTGCCCACTACCTGTTGAATCCGGACGGAAGACACGGAATGGATTATCTTTCAGAAGTGTATTTAAATTATAAACCGGTTTCTATTGAGACCATCATCGGGAAAAAAGGGAAAAATCAAGGGACTTTCAGAGATGCTGATCTAAGGACACAGACCGATTACGCAGCAGAAGACGCTGATATCACTTTTCAGCTGTACGAATTATTTGCCCCGCAACTAAAAATAGAAAATTTAGAAGACCTCTTCTTCAATATAGAAATGCCTCTGATGGAGGTATTGGCTAAAATGGAGCTGGAAGGAATTTCTCTTGATGAAAAATGGCTTGCCCAGGAAAGTATTGATCTTGAAAACGATCTCAGACAGCTGGAATCAAAAATATTTGAAATTTCCGGAGAAGAATTCAATATGAATTCACCCAAGCAGTTAGGTGAAATTCTGTTTGAAAAAATGCAGCTGGATCCTAAAGCTAAAAAAACCAAAACCGGACAATATGCTACTTCAGAAGATGTTCTTCAGAAGCTGTCGTCCAAACATGAAATCATTAAGCATATCCTCGAATACAGAACCTATCAGAAGCTGAAATCAACGTATGTAGATGCATTACCTTCACAGATTGAAAAGACGGATAGCAGGGTGCATACCAATTTCTCACAGACAACTGCGGCAACAGGCCGTTTGGCGAGTGTGAATCCCAATCTGCAGAACATTCCGATCAGAACACTGAGAGGCCAGCAGATCCGTGGAGCTTTTGTTTCGGGAGAAGGTAAAAAGATCATTTCTGCCGATTATTCGCAGATCGAACTTCGTCTGATTGCTGAAATTTCAGGAGAAGAAAATATGATCAAAGCTTTCCAGGATGGTGAAGATATTCATGCTTCTACTGCTGCAAAATTGTTTAAAATTCCGTTGGAAGAAGTTTCCAAAACCCAGAGAGGGCAGGCTAAAACGGTTAACTTCGGAATCATTTATGGTCAGGGAGCTTTTGCCTTGGCAGAACAAACCGGAATGTCCAGAACAGAAGCCAAACAGATGATCGAAGCTTATTTCGAAACCTATCCGAAATTAAAAGAATACATGGCTGCCCAGGTGAGCAAAGCCCGTGAACAAGGCTATGTAGAAACTATCTTAGGAAGAAAGCGTCATTTAAAAGATATCAATTCCAATAATTTCGTAGTACGGGGACATGCAGAGAGAAATGCTGTAAATGCTCCTGTTCAGGGAAGTGCTGCGGATGTTGTGAAGCTGGCGATGATTAAAATTGATAAAGAGCTGGATGCACAGAATCTTAAAACAAAAATGCTCCTTCAGGTACATGACGAATTGATTTTTGAAGCTCCCGCTGATGAGGTGGAAGCTGCTTCAAAATTGATTAAAACCGAAATGGAAAGAGCACTCGAAACACAGGTACCATTACTGGTAGAAGTTGGAGTAGGGAAGAACTGGCTGGAAGCACATTAATATTGGTTTCCTATATTTCTTATGTTAAAATATAAACTTCCGCCCTTGGGCGGAAGTTTTTTTATTATCGTCTTCTGGAAGGGGCGCTTCTTGTATGAGCACTTACACGAGTTCCATCCTTTCTGGTATATCCCTTTACACTTACCGAACCTCCTGAACTCGAGCTGCTAGAATTGTAACGATAAGAAGAACTGGATGATTTTGTTGAAGGGACATAATTACTGTATGAGGTATAGGATGGATTATATGCCCATCCAGAATAATCTCCCCATTTTATTTTTCTATAATTCTTTTTGTTAGTGGTTGATGAAAGATACACCTGTGTATTTTGGGGTATTATTGTCACCAAATTAATAGAATCTGTTGAACTATACATTTTTGCATCTTCAGATAGCAATACGGTATAATAATTTGTTGAACATGATGTAGTCGCTACACAAATCATAAAAAGGCAGAATAAATTAAAAATATATTTCATGGTTTTATTTTATATTTTCAAATGTATGCTGTCATCGTTAGATTTCATTATGGGAAACCATAAATGAAAAATGTATAAAATAAAAAGGCCAAAAATTCAGCCTTTTTATTGTCATCATCTGTAGAGTAATTACTGGTTATTAACTGGTTGTTTTTACCTTCGTCTTTTTATACAATCACTTAAATTCATCATGAATACATGACAAAAATGATAAAATATAAGCTTTCAGTCAATTACCCTTTTGTGTAATTTTCAAAGGCTTAAAAACGGGATAAAACGATTATTCAACATCTACTAAACTGTAAACCTTCCGTATAATGTTGTCCGGAGAAACACTTTCAAACCGGTAATTTTCTTTTTTCAAGTGGAAAGTTTTGGAATTTGTAGGAGTATCCTCTTCCATGGTATTGGTAACTTCCTGCACTAATTTACCTTTCATAGGTTCATAATATAAAGCCTGATGACTTCCTGCGCCCATATTGTAGGTTTCAATATAAGTAAGGACAAGGGCATTGTTGAGGTATTTAAATGTACTGAACAGATTTCCGTTAGGTCCGATATCATATAAATTGATACTGAGTTCTCCTTTTTCGATACTGATGTCTTCCGGATCATGCATTTTGTAGCCATCACTGTTGTATTCATCAGGAAATACCATTGTTGAAACTTTATCCAGTTTGTAGGTGGAACCGGGATTTTTTAAAATTACTAAAACCGTACGGCCAGCCAGGGTATCAGCTTTTTTTCTTACTACCAGTGCCAGATCGGGAAGTCCGTCCTGGTTAAGATCTCCTTCCGCTTCGTATTGTATTTCATAACTACCAGAAATAAAATCAGAAGCTTTTTTACCCGTCGCCGGGAATCCGGAAATCTGTTCCGCAGTTTCATGAGTCGATACATTCTCTGGAATGTTTGTATTCGTAATTGTATCAGTTTTTGGATGCGATCCACTTGCTTCATTTTTATGACATGAATAGGCTGTAAGAAGGCATACAAGGAGTAAAGGAATAATTTTTTTCAAGGGTATTTATATGGTGGTTTTTACAAATTTAGTTTTTATTTCGTGGAAATAGAGAAGGAAAATAGAGATACAGCCCAGGATAATAACCGGTAAAAAAGATAAGTAAGCTGTAATATAAAGTTCTTCCCTGAAAACATACGTGCTCCAGGAAGATTCTCTTTCAACAAAAAGGCTATAGTTCCAGAAAAACCATACGGAAGCCATCATGATGAAACTTGCAGATGCTTTAATGAAAAGGTTTTTAATCAAAGAAAGCAGAGAAAATAACAACGTTAAAAATACCCCGCTCATCAATGCTATTACAAAAGCATCCTCAAAAAAACTGCATTCTAAACAGTTGCTGGAAGTGTAGTCCGACAATTGTCCCATCGACCAGTAGAGTTCCATAAAAGTAGCCGTGAATAGAATGAGTAAGGTTATCAGGCTTCTTTTTAACCACCTGGAAATAGATTGTATGGAAGGAAATTGTGTTTTTTTCAAAGGATTTACTATTATTAATACTGAATGTTAGTTTTGCTCTTTAATGATTCTTATAATCGCAAGATCATCGGTAGGCTTTACGCCATAATGATATTCCAGTCGCTTTAATTTTTTATTGAGCATTTCTTCGGTATCAAGATAAGATCGATCAAGGAGAAGATAGTTTGCAAAGTCTATATTTTCTTCTGTTTCAGTTTTTTTAACCTTCGAAAAAGTAAGAATTCCATCTGTTGCAATCGAAACATCATTGAGCTCATTAAAAAATACTTTTTGTTGCTGGCCGACATACCATTGTTCAAAATCTTCAGCCAGATGATATGCCATGTAATCAGGTTTATTATCACGTTCAAATTCAATGATTTCACCATTGACACAAATTACGCCATCGCCTATAACCAGAATAATACCATTATTTTCTTTTTCGTTATAAAGGAGAATTGTAAGTGTAGTTAAAAGCTCTTTTTCATCAAGCATGAGCTGATTCTTTACTGAAATAAGTTCCTGAAATACAGTTTTTATAATTTCTTTAAGATCATCTTCAATATTGACAGCCTTGTCTGATTTTTCATATAATTCTTTGTAACCGACTTCAATAGATACCTTTCGTAAGAGTTTCCCAATTAATGTTGAAGCAAAATGGCTGTCCATTGCTGTTGAACATCCATCCATTACAGCACATAATATGGTATTATTGCCAATTTTCTTAGTTATGAGGTAATCTTCACAATGATTGATATGGTAGTCACCGATTTGTATAGCGGAATAAATGTTCATGAATTTTAAGATAACTTATTTTTAAAGATTGAATGGAGAAAACTATTTATAAGGATAAGATTTTTTGATGTTTGAGATTTCTTTTTTCATTTTAATTTCCCAACCAGTGCCGTTTCTTTTTTCGAGATAGGGTTTCACTGTTTCTTCATATTTCTTTTGAGCTTCATTATCAACTAAATCTATTATGCAGCCCGTATTTTTATACATAATACCATATTTTTTGTAGATACTGTCAATTTTCCGGGTTGTTTTTTGGTCATATTGCGGAAGAGAAAAACCTCCGGAATATTTGATGATTACCGAGTCGTTTTTAATATCTTTTTCTGCCTGCTTAATGTATTCATGCTCTGCTTGTGAAATTTCTTTTTGGGTAGTCATAAAAGTACGTACAGAATGGTAAACAATAACCATAAGGATGATAGAATTGAGAATCAGAAATATCCTTATAAACTTCCTTTTGAAGGACAGATTTTTTATAAGTATATTGCTGATCAGGTAAGTAATAAGAGCTGTCCCAGCCAGTATTGCCCCAAGATATTTCACCTGGGATTCTTTAATCATAGACCAGAAAGAAAACCTCATCGGATAGTTGATCAAATAATACGACCCAATATGAGCTCCAGCGAGAAGCAGTACTACAAAAATATTTAAATAGATCGGTTTTTTATTCATACTGAGAACGATAATGAATGATCAGATTTTTGATCCAGTGGTTGATTTCAGCTTCATGGGTTACTATAATTTGATTCCACCTAACGTGCATTTGCAGTGAACATTCATACATTTTGACACCTTCCCGGGATAGATGGATGTTCTTTTTAAGACTGTTCATCCTTTCATCCAGCCATGTCGTATTTTTATATTTTACAAAAACAGGATTAAGATAATAACTGATCTTTTTTTCACTCTGAAGGATTCTGTCAATGACAGCCGTCAGTTCAGGTTTAGCTAAAAAATCTAATGATTCAGGAAGATTAATAGAAATGAGATGTTCAAATTCATGATTCGACAGCAAAGGATAGATAAGATCCATCATTTCCGGAATAGAAATAGATTCGATGTTTTCAGTCGTGATAAAAACTGCGGGAACATCTATTCCAAGGGCAGTATAGGCTTCTATTTTATGATGTCCGTCCAATACATAGTGACGCAAACTTTTGGGATTGCTCAAAATAATAGCTTTTGGCCGTGCACCATCCTGTATCATTTTCTTATAAAAGTCCACGCGCTCCGTATTAATCTGGTTATAATGAAGGGTGTAAAATATTTCATATTCACTATAAGGATAAAGACTGCCATAGAATACTTTTTTTGAAGGATCCCCATCATAGTGAGAGATATGGTATTTGTGAAATTCTGTTTTCTGCAGGTCGATATCACCAAAACGGATTTCATAGTCGCCATTGGCAAAAAGATCCATAAAATCAGGGATACTGCTTAGAATTTGATCTTCGCTGCCCTGCAGCAGAAAGTGATCAATGGTATTGGTGAAGTTTTTTTTCTCTTCCTGGGTATGAGCCGAAACCGAAAAATATTCACCGATACTTCCCTGAAAATCAGGCCAGATTGCCAAAGCAGGTCTTCGTATCATTAAACATTCAACCATACCGGATGCAATGATTCTGATAATACCTTGTCCGTTGTTTACTTTAATGTTCATGGAATAGAAGTGATGTTTTTATTTAAAATGATCTTGAGAAGATATGTTACACAGTGGGCAGCCGTTATTGCTTTGGGGGCCCGGGACCATAGGGCAGGAGTCATCTTTATCCAGAAGTCCGTCATGATCATAATCAGGCCATGGACATCCATTGTTTTCCAGAGCTCCCATTACGGTTGGACATTCGTCATACTTATCAATAAGGCTGTCTCCATCACTGTCAGACCATGGACATCCTAAATTATCCTTTTCTCCAGCTTCTTTTGGACACTGATCTAGATAAAACAGAAATCCATCGCCATCCTCATCAGAAAGACATGTCTTTTTAGAAAAATCCTTTCTGCATTTTTTGAATGCTTCTTTATTTTCAATGACCTGGGCCTGAAAATAAACGGATAAGAATTGGAAAAGTAAAAGAAAGATTCTGTTCATGGATTTCTATAGTACATCTAATATAATTAAATTTTCCATAGCAAAAGAACAAAATTATATCGGTCATGACAGCTTTTAAAGTATTAAATCTTATTCTGTTTTTATTGTAGTAATTAAGATGATTATTTTAATAAGGAGAATTTTGTTTAATAACTTCAAGTTGATTACTTAAATTGGGTTTTAATTGTTCATTTATGGTATTCCATTTGTGATGATTTTCAAACTTAAAATCTTTGTAAATACTAAGAAATTCATTAAAATAGGTAGTAAAATGACGGAATGTTTCAGAATTATCCCTGCTTTTGAAATCTAAATAGTCCCAATAACCGTAGAGTAGGTATTGTTCTTCACTTGTAAGAAGCTGTTCATAGGACATATGAGTAGTAATCTGAAATGCCGTTTTTAACCCAACTTTTTCTTCTTTGAGCATAGTACCCAAAATTCCGATAACGGCTCTGGATACGATTTCCGGTGAAGCATTTTCGCAATTTTTGAGAAGAATCTGTATCACACTTTGAGCATTCTTATCGATTGTAGAAAGCTCAATAAATGCATATTCAGATTCTTCTTCAGAGGCTAATATGGTATCCACCCAATCAATGACAAGCTGTGTCCTGATGGCACCGAATTCCAGCAAAATGGCAAAAACTTTTAATAAATTTTGATAGTCTTTAATAGAAGTTTTCATTGCGAAAATTGTTAGATTTCATATTCAAATTCACCGAGATACAATAATGAAAAGAAATCATCTTCCACTGTAACAGGATGTTGCACTGCTTTTTTACCTACAAAAACAACAGTATTAATATCAACGCTCAGACCAAGTTCATTGATTCTTCTCTGCGCAGCCGGAATCCACTGATCAGCAAACGAATAATCGGAAAACTTTTCGTACAGGCTTCTGTTTCCATCCTCAAAACCTGCTTCCAGAAAATCATAATCGATCCATGGAGTGTCCTGAGATTCCGCAAATTTTGAAACATAGATACCATCATCCTCTTCTTCCATATAATAGCTTTCGTCCTCTTCGATGAAATCATCAAAATCCTCTTCGTTTCTAAAATTTCCTATCCATAAATGTAAAATTTCTTTCTCCATGCTAAAACTGTATTGATATTATTTTTTTAATTTTTTTATTGATTTCTATAGGGGTAATCTTTTTTCTGACGCACTTTCGCTAATAGCTTTTTCAAGCCTTGATACCCTGGTTTTTTCCTGTTTGGCACTCACAATCCAATGGATCACCACCTTTTTGTAGGAAGGAGTCTGCTTTTCAAAAAAATTCCAGGCTTTATGATCTGCTTTAAACTGCTCTTCATAAACAGGATCAAGAATAATGGTTTCTTTTTCGTGTGAATAGATACCAGTTTTTTCCTTTTTTCTCAGGTCAAATGCTTTTTGGCCTTCAGGTCTCATTAATCCCGCTTCCATAAGATCTTCAACTTTCTTAATGTTGATGGCACTCCAGATGCTGGAGGATTTTCGCGGGGTGAACCGGTTAGAATAGCTTTCATCATCAATAGAATGCCTTATGCTGTCTATCCACCCAAAACACAACGCCTGATCTACAGATTCTGACCAGTTCATCGATGGTTTTCCACTTCCTTTTTTATAGAAACCTACCACCACTTCTTTTTCAGTAAGGTGATTGTGTTCCAGCCACTCCCGGAACTTTTCCTTTGTCGCAAAAAATAGAGGGACCATCTTAATTATGCTTTATGCGGTTTAGACTGTAATATTACGAAAGTTTTTTGATTCGTTAAAAGCAGAATAGGTAGGCTTAATAAAGGTTTTTGGAGAAGTTGATGATCCATTTTGACAAATTAGAGGGTTACAAGATCTTGAAGGAAAAAAATATCATTTTTTGTTGTAATTTTATTTCAAGATTAAAATGTATATAATGGATTTTTTACAGGATCATTACGCTGTTCAGAACGAACTTTTGTTGATCGTTATTTCCGTGTTCTTAGGCCTGTTAATCGGTGCAGAACGCGAATACCGAAATAAATCTGCAGGGTTGCGTACTTTTATTTTAGTATGTTTTGGATCCTGCCTTTTTACCATTCTTTCTATCAAAATAGGAGTGGCGAATCCGGATCGTTTGGCAGCCAATATCATTACAGGAATAGGTTTCTTAGGCGCCGGAGTAATCTTTAAAGGAGATAATAAAATTGAGGGAATCACCACCGCTACCACTATATGGGCTACCGCATCAATAGGAATGGCTGTAGGTTCAGGGTATGTGTATTTGTCACTGTTGGGAACGGTGCTTGTCCTGCTTATTTTAAGTTCACTTACCTATCTTCAGAGTTTTATAGACAACCACCATAAGATCAGGGAATATAGAATATCCGTATCCAATGCCGAAGATATCAGCCATTGTGAAGCTAAATTTAAAGAACACCACCTCAAATATATGACGATAGGGCAGCAGTATACACAGGGGAGTTTAACCACCCGGTGGAGTCTTACAGGAGAAAATAAGAATCATGAAGCATTAATGAAAAGTCTGATCAGTGATCCGAAAATAACAGCTTATCAGTTTTAAAATGAACAAAAAAATAAAGGCCTGAGCCTTTATTTTTTCTTGAAAACATACAGATCTTTATTAGGCCCGTCGATTTCTCCGCCGTCCATATCAAGCTGTATCAGTTTGTTTTCACCTACTTTATATTTGTACTTGGCACTTTTACCTTTTAAAGTAATGAAGCTGCCTGTGGCATCCCATTCAAAAGTACCTTTATCCTCGTTTTTGGATTTTCTGTCGATATATTCTTCCGTAATACTGAAAGTTTTATCTTTATTCAGAGTCAGGGAAGTCTTGATGCCCGGACAGTCTGCACACGGAACTACCGCTTCATAGGTTCCGTTCCAGTCTAGAGAATTTTCAGAATTATCGCCGGTAGCTACAGTTGTATCCTTGGGTAATGTGTCAGAAGATGCAGTCTGCATTCCTGTAGAATCCGGTTTTGAAACGGAAGTCATGCCGGGAGCTTGTTCTTTGGATGTACATGAAGACAGAAATGCGGCAGCCGCAATTCCTGCAATAAACATTTTGCTTTTTATCATAATCAAATATTTTGTGGTGTTAATTAATTTCAGGCTGACAATTAGGAAACAAAAATTAAGCCAGTGGATTGGTTAGTGGTTGTTAGTTGATAGTTGATGGTTTTTTAGTGTTTAGTGTTTAGTGTTTGGCCTTTGGCGTTTAGCTTATACGCTGTGTTAATAGTCTGATGTCTGAAATCTAGTATCTTGTTTCTTTGCTCTTTATTCTTTGTTCTCTGTTTCTCAAATCGATCTCTCAATTCCCTCTGTTCCGGTACATAATATTGTAAAAACCCGATTTTCGATGGGCTTTCATAAGGACTCATGTTAATATTCTTTGTAAATTGGAGCAAAATTTTGATTATGACAAAAAAGATACTTTTATCTGTATTTCTTTTGCCGGCTGCCATGGCATTTGCACAACAATATGGAGGAATGTGGATCCCTACAGAGCTGAATGAAAAGGAAATGAAGGACCTGGGAATGAAGATTTCTGCCAAAGACATCTATAACACTCAGAAACCAAGCATTAAAGATGCGGTTGTACAGTTTAACGGCGGTTGTACCGCAGAGATCATCTCGCCTAAAGGATTATTATTAACCAACCATCACTGTGGGTACAGCCAGATTCAGGCACATTCAACCGTTCAGAATGACCTTTTATCCAATGGATTTTGGGCTAAAAATCCGGAGGGAGAACTTCCTAATCCGGGGGTAAAAGTAGATTTCATTGTTGATATCAAAGAAGTCAGTAATCAAATTTTAGAAGGAACAGACATCCTTACGGAGCCTGAGTTGACTAAAAAGATCAATAAAAATATTGAGGTTTATAAAAATTCTCAAAAAACAGAACCGTTCCAGTCGATTATTGTAAAGCCGATGTACTATGGAAACAAGTATTATGCATACACTATTGAAACTTACAAAGATATTCGTCTGGTAGGCGCTCCGCCACAGAGTATAGGGAAATTTGGAAGTGATACGGACAACTGGGTTTGGCCGAGACATACCGGAGATTTTTCGATGTTCAGAATTTATGCAGACAAAAACAATAAGCCTGCAGAATATTCAAAAGACAATATTCCGTATGTTCCAAAACATTATCTTCCGGTTTCCATAAAGGATAAAACAGAAAATGATTTCACGTTTGTATTCGGATTTCCGGGGAAAACCACAGAATATCTTCCTGCCGTTGGAGTAGAAAAGATCATGACGGATATTGATCCTGCCAGAATTGCAGTACGTGAGGTAGCCTTAAAGACCCTGGACGAAAAAATGCGTACCGATAGCGAAACACGCATCAAATATGCCTCAAAATACGCATCAGTAGCCAATTACTGGAAAAAATGGATTGGTGAGGTAGAAGGATTAAGGAAATCCAATGCCGTTGAGAAAAAAGTAATGTACGAAGGATCTCTGGTGGCTAAAAATCATGAAATCAAATCTACATTAGATCAGTTATACAAGCTTTATAATGATCAGGCACCCTATGCTTTAAATAATGCATACTTCACCGAAGTCGTTAAAAATGCGGAAACCTTAAAGCTTGCAGGTGATTATTACGATTATATAGCATCTGTAGAAGCCGGAAGAATGGACGAAAAAGAGCTTACAACGTTAAAAACCAAGCTCACGACATTCTATAAAGATTACAGTGCAGAACTGGATGCAAAAGTAACCGCAAAATTACTGGCTTTATATGCTAATAAAACGCTTCCTCAGTTTTTACCTTCAGGATTTGATAAATATAAAAACGAAACTCAGAATATTCCTGTGATAGAAGACATGTCTAAAAACTCTATCATTACAGGAAGAGCCAATGTAAACGGTACTTCTCTGACCGCAGATATCGATAAAGCATTCTCTAATCAGGATAAATTAATCAAAACTTTAAAGAAAGATCCTGTTTACCAGCTGTATGTTTCCATGAAAGAAACATATATGAAGATTGCTGATCCTCAGTTTACCGCTCTTCAGACCAAAATAGATGCTTTACAGAAGAAATTCATGGCACAGCAGATGGAAACGGATAAAGACCGTAAATTCTTTCCGGATGCCAATTCTACCCTTCGTGTAACTTATGGAAAAGTAAAAGGTTCTACTCCTAGAGATGCGGTTTCATATGGGTATCAAACCCATTTAGCCGGAGTTATTGAAAAATATGTTCCGGGAGATTATGAATTTGATGTTCCTAAGAAACTGATCGATCTTTACAACAGGAAAGATTATGGAATCTATAAAGACAAAACAGGTGATGTTCCGGTAGGATTCACCGCTACCAACCATACAACAGGTGGAAACTCCGGAAGCCCGGCACTGGATGCCAACGGAAATTTGGTAGGCCTGAACTTTGACAGACAGTGGGAAGGAACGATGAGTGATATCAATTATGATCCGCGTTTCAGCCGAAACATTATGGTGGATACCAAATATATCCTTTTCATCATTGATAAATTTGCCGATTCAAAATGGCTGATCGATGAGATGAAAATTATAAAGTAATTTTTAAATTATACCTTTTAGAATCTATTTACATTGTTCTTCGGTTCCATGTAAATAGATTCTTTTTTATTTCCTAAAGTCTGTCCTTCACCTTATGTGTTTACATATAGATTATTCAGAATGTTTCAGGTGTATTTCCACAATAAATTAGATATAAAAATCAGAGAAAATTTTCATGGCGTTGTATATAGATGATTTCTATTGGAAAAATAATTTACGGGTGTATTTATCTATGTAATTTTAGATAAAACATTTTTATGAAAAGCAACACTCTTAAAATGTGTACAGAATGCGGTACACAGTATCCTGAAAATTACACTGAAAATAATTGTATCATCTGTGAAGATGAAAGACAGTCTGTTCCTCAGAGCGGACAATCCTGGACTACCCATGAAAAACTCCTGGAAAAGCACAGTGTAAAAATCAATAAAATAAATGATAATCTCTATGAATTTACGGTAAATCCCAGGTTTTCTATAGGACAGCGGGCACTGTTCATCATTTCTGAAAAAGGAAATCTGATGTGGGACTGCATTCCTTTACTTGATGAAGGAGTAATCGAATTTATTAAATCAAAAGGCGGATTAAAGAGCATTGCCATTTCACATCCACATTACTATTCGATCATGAGAATGTGGGCAGAAACCTTCGGATGCAGCATTTTAATCCACGAAAAAGATCAGGAATGGGTAGTGAACGGTGGAAATTCCGTAGAATACTGGAACGGTGATACAAAGAAACTTTGGGACACTTTACAGCTGCACAACATAGGCGGACATTTTGATGGCAGCAGTATCATTGAAATCCCATGGATGGGTGAAAAAGGGACATTGCTCATCGGTGATACCATGTATCTTTCTCCTTCTTTAAAACATTTTGCGGTGATGAGAAGCTATCCCAACAGGATTCCGCTCCCGCTAAGTGAAATCAGAAGAATTCAGGGACGTTTTCAGGACATACCTTTTGATACGATTTATGGCTTTTATTCCTATCAGAATATAGAAAAAAACGCAAAAGACATCCTGAAAGATTCTTTCTCCAGATATCAATAAAAAAATTCGAGAACTTGTTCTCGAATTTTTTATTTTATAAATATAATTTTTCAGTTAATGTCCAAAAATATCTTTCAGGCTTACTTCCGTAAAAGGTCCCATTTTTCGTACAGCATCCATGTCAAGGTTTTCTTTTTTTCCGATAATGGCTGTATTAAAATGTACCGGCTTGATTTCTGTCTGGTAAAACTGTTTGATATCCTCAAAATTCAGACTTTGGATCTGCTCATAGATATCTTTCCTGAAATCATGATAAATACCCAGCTTTTTCAGTCTTAGCGTATTAAAAAATATATTGGTTCTGGTAATTCTGGCTGAAGCAATCTGTTTCAGGGCGGCATATTTGGCATTCTCAAACTGGATAGGTACTTCCGGCATCTCATTCATCAGGTCCGTCATGGTATCAACAGCAATCTGAAGCTTATCAGGCTGGGTTCCGATATACGTCGTTACATAATCCGGGTGTCCCGATTCTGAATTGGCAGCGTAAGAAACATAGGCAGAATATGCAAGACTCTTACTTTCACGGATTTCCTGAAAGACGATAGATGACAATCCTCTTCCGAAATATTCATTAAAGACATTTACTTTTCCAAAATTCCTGGGATCTACTTCATTCCCTTTCCCGATTTTGCTCATTTCCACCTGAACCATGTCGTAGTCTGTAAAATAGACATTTCCTGTAGTATTCGGCTCCGGATATTTTTTCGGTTCCGGGATTTCAAGACTTTCAGTTTCCACGTACTTACCGATATATCCTTTGAAATCTTCAAAATTTCTTCCATAGAAAAACAGTTGGTAAGGATATTTAAACAGGGTTTTCATTCGGTCTGTGAAAACTTCTACGCGGCTGTTGGTGAGTTCTTCCGTAGAAATGATATCAGTGAAACGAGAAAATTTGCCCAATTTCGTATAGTTGGTCAAGGCAGTCATGATGCGGTTTTTGTCTTTTTTCACCGCTTCCCGGTTTTCCAGAATGGTTTCTGCAAACTGATTGTAGATTTCCTGATCAGGCATCACATTGTACATCCAGTGCTGTAGCAGCTCGATTCCCTTTTCAAGATTTTCTTCCAATCCGCTTAATGAGATTAAAAGTTGATTATTCGTTGTTTTAAAATCATTGCTTACCCCAATTTTAAAGAATTCTTGCTTCAAATCCTCAGGAGAAAACTTCTCCGTTCCCAGATACTGCAGAACCTGCGTTGAAAGTCCCAGTTCCCTGTCATGATCACTTCCAAAAGGAAAAATGAAATAAACCTGTGCAAGATTGTTGTATCTGTTTTTAACGAAACTCAGGTGCTTATCTTTAACAATGTCTTTCGTTATTTCTTTGTCATAATCGATAAATTCCGGGATGATGATCTCTTCTGTTATTTCAGACAGGACCTCTTTTAGAAACTCAGACTGCGCATCACGGTTGATTTTAATAGGAGTGATGCCTGGATTCTCTACCCTTAGTAATTTATCATTGATCCCTTTTTCCTTGTAAATAATTACATAATTATCTTTGAAAAAAGTATTTGCAAAATTGACGATATCTTCTTTAGTAAAAGTGGCGTACTCATCCATTTCATTCAATTCCTCTTCCCAGCTTCTTCCTTTGATATACGTATCATAAAGGTTGGTGGCAAGTCCTTCGGCCGTTTCAAGAGCTTTCATTCTCTGAAGTTTGAAATCATTGACAATAGCAGGAAGCATCCAATCCGGAAAATCTCCTTTTTTCACCAGTTCGATTTGCTCCAGAACCATTTCTTTAGCTTCATCCATGGTCTGTGCTTCCTTGGGAACGGCTACAATTGAAAAGTATCCGTATTCTTTTAACCCTACAGAAAAAGCCTGTGCCCAAAGCATTTTTTGAGTCTGGTTAATATGAAGATCCAATAATCCGGCTTCCCCTCTGTTGCTTAAAATATTGGCCGTAATATCGGCTAGTATTGCTTCTTTTGATCCGTAGCTTTCCGTTCGCCATGCCAGCTGAACCCTTGGAGTCGTTGGGCTGTGTACTGTTCTTGCAACGATCTCTGTAATAGGGCTTTCAATAATTGGCGTTTTCTTTGGAAGTTCTTTATAAGGCAGGCTTCCGAAATACTGGTCAATAAGCTGTATGGATTCCTCAAAATCCAGATCTCCCACCAATACCATTGCATAATTATTAGGAACATAATATTCATCAAAATACTTATGAATAGCCTTCATCGAAGGGTTTTTAAGATGTTCAGGCTTGCCGAGTGTAGTCTGCTGCCCGTTAGGATGGGTTGGAAAAAGAGCATCCATCAATTCATAGCTTACCAGTCTGGCATCATTATCCTGCGCTCTGTTGAATTCCTCATACACAGACTCCAATTCCGTATGAAACAGACGTAATACGATCTCTGAAAACCTTTCTTTCTCCACTTTTAGCCATTTTTCAAGCTCATTGTTGGGGATATTGTTTTTGTAAACCGTTTCATCAAACCACGTATGGGCATTGGTTCCGCTGGCTCCTAATGAAGAAATCACTTTATCATATTCATTGGCAATCGCATATTGGCTTGCTTCCTGAGAAATCTCGTCTATTTTTGTGTAAATTTCTTTCTTTTTTTCAGGATCCTGTTCTTCTTTATGCTGCTCATAGAGTGCTTCAATCTGTTCGATCAGTACTTTTTCTTTCTCCCAGTTTTGAGTTCCCATTCTGGAAGTGCCTTTAAACATCATATGTTCAAGATAATGAGCCAAACCTGTATTGTCTGCCGGATCATTATTACTTCCGGTTTTTACGGGAATGAAAGTCTGTATCCTTGGCGCATCAAAATTTTGGGCAAGAAAAACCTTTAAACCGTTTTTTAAGGTGTAAATTCTTACATTATGTTCGTCGTGGGTGATGGTAAAGTATTCGTAATTGTTTTTATCAGTATGTATCGTTTCCTTATATCTTTTGTCAATCATATATAAACTCATTTCATTCTTTACAATCCAGAATGCTATACAAATGTAAGGAATCAAAAAAGAATGTTTTATGATTTTCTTACTATTCAATCTATAGTAACGATTTGTAAAAGTGAATACATATTCAAAGTTATTTCGGATATCTGAGGAGCCATAGCAATTTTGCGCAAGTTTTAGAATTTTTAGTCAAGGCTGCCTTTCTTTTGTGCTTTGAATTTTCAGGACCACAGATTTCTCAGATTTACACAGATGATTATGTTAAAGGACTATATGCAGTGCTCATTAACATATTTTGTTCTCACGATGAATAAATCTTTGATTTTTTAATTTATATGAACTTAACTTATATGTAATCATTTAAACTTAAAAAACATTAGTACTCTTTGCTTCAGGGTAAAAGGACATAAAAAATAAGGGGATAATCATTTTGTTGCAGACGTAAAATGATATAAGTTTGCATCAGGTTTTCCAAAAAAATATACCATGTCCGGAAACATTCTGATCATCGATGATGAGATCAAGCTCCTGAAACTATTAGGAATGATTCTTTCCCAAGAAAATTTTAACGTAAAAGAAGCTTCTACAGCCCGCTCAGCCATGACGATGCTGGAGCAGTATGATTTTGATGTTGTGTTAAGCGATGTCCGTCTTCCCGATGCTTTTGGAGTTGATCTGGTGAAGGCTATCAAAACCAAATATCCTTTGCAGGAAATTATATTGATGACTGCTTTCGGGAATATTACCGATGCTGTTCAGGCTATGAAAAACGGGGCTTATGATTATCTGGTCAAAGGTGATGATAACGAAAAGATCATTCCTCTCGTATACAAAGCGCTGGAAAAAGCAAAAGATAATAAATCAAAGAATATTCAAAAAGGCAGTACTCAGAAAGGTTTCAGCCAGATTATCGGAAACTCTCCAGCCATTCTTCAGGCTAAAAAACTGGCCGAAAAAGTAGCGCTGACAGATGCTACAGTTCTTCTGACAGGTGAAACAGGAACCGGAAAGGAAGTGTTTGCCAATGCGCTTCATGAAGGAAGTGAAAGACGGAAACATCATTTCGTTGCCATCAACTGTTCCGCATTCAGCAAGGAAATTCTGGAAAGTGAACTTTTTGGACATAAGCAGGGATCTTTTACCGGAGCCGTGAAGGATAAAAAAGGATTGGTAGAAGAAGCCGATGGCGGAACCCTATTTTTAGATGAGATCGGAGAGATGCCGATTGAGCTGCAGGCAAAGCTTCTCCGTGTGTTAGAGACCAAAGAATTCATGAAAATGGGGGAGACGAAGGTTTCAAAATCCGATTTCAGATTAATTGCTGCCACCAACAGAAACCTGGAAGAAGAAATCCAGCAGGGTCATTTCAGGGAAGATCTTTACTTCAGACTCAATGTTTTTGAGATTAACCTTCCGCCGCTTAGAGAAAGAAAAGAAGATCTGAAAATGCTGGCTAAAAACTTTATTGATATTTTTTCCCAAAAGCTTCATTTAATCTCTGTTGAGGTAAGTCCGGAGTATTATAAAATATTAGAAAAAAACAACTGGAAAGGCAACATCCGGGAGTTGAGAAATACCATAGAAAGAAGCCTCATTTTAATAGATAATAATACATTAGATGCTAAAAGCCTGCCTGTCTATTCTGAAAAAGCAACAGGTGAAAAAGATTCTTTAAGCATCAAATCTTTGGAAAAAGAGCACATTCAAAAAGTATTGCAATATACGAAAGGCAACAAAGCAGAAGCCGCAAGACTGCTGGAGATCGGCATTGCCACGCTGTACCGCAAACTGGAAGAATATGAACTAAGATAATAAGTACATCTTATCATTTTAATAACGAGCCTATCATTTTGATAGGCTTTTCTGTTTTTATATCCATCATGATAATGTCATAAGTTGTTTATTAATAGCTAGTTGAATTTGTTTTTAACAAAATGGACTTTCTTTTGGCATATAGAGTTTAAATAAAATATTTTAAAATGACAACTTCAAGAAATGCATTCAAAAAACGGAAGCATGCAGGATTCAGCCTGCTGATCGTATCGTATGTCCTGTTTACCCTATTAACCTTAATTGTAAAGATATGATGCTTATATGTTTAATCCTGCTTGTAGCAGTGATGTTTTGGCTTTTATATAAATCTGTTGAATTTTTTGATACAATATAAATTATGTGGAGTTTATTTTTCCTTTCCATCCTTGCCTTTGTGTATATCTGTTATGTTTTAATAAAACCTGAAAAATTTTAAACCCTCATGAATACAGAAATTTTAGGCATCATAGCGATGTTCGTCATCACATTAGTAATCGGTTTATTTTTAGGTAAATATATCGCTAATGTGTACGGGTATAAAAAGACCTTCTTAGATGCGGTTTTTCAGCCTGTTGAAAATATTATTTACAAAATTTCAGGAATCAATCCCAACCGTCAGATGACCTGGAAACAGAATATGTCTGCGATGCTGACGATCAATCTGGTCTGGTTTGTTATCGGATTCTTTATCCTGTTAAAGCAGTCCTGGCTTCCTTTAAATCCTGATGGAAACCCTGATATGTCACCAGACCTTGCTTTTAATACCGCCATATCATTTTTAGTCAACTGTAATCTCCAGCATTATTCCGGAGAGACGGGAGTAAGTTATTTAAGCCAGCTCTACTTAATGTTTCTGCAGTTTGTAACTGCTGCAACGGGAATGGCTGCTATGGCTGTGCTTTTCAAAGCATTTAAAGATAAAACAACCACCGAACTGGGGAATTTTTATGACTTTTTTACTAAATCTATGATCAGAATCCTGGTTCCGATCAGTATTGTGGTCGCTTTTATCCTTTCTGCGAATGGTACTCCAATGACTTTTGAAGGAAAAGATCACATCACGACACTGGAAGGCCATAAATCTGATGTTTCCAGAGGTCCTGTCGCAGCATTCGTTGCGATTAAACATTTAGGAACCAACGGCGGTGGATTTTTCGGAGCCAACTCTGCCCATCCGCTTGAAAATCCAAACTATATGACTAATATGACCGAAATGGTTACCCAAATGATCATTCCGTTTGCTATGGTTTTTGCGTTAGGATTTTATCTGAAAAAAAGAAAACTTTCCTGGACTATATTTACCGTAATGACGATTGGTTTCCTTGCCCTTGCAGTTCCCAATATCATAAATGAGTCCAATGGAAACCCCTTGATTACACAGATGGGAGCGGACAATCATCTGGGCGCCATGGAAGGTAAGGAAATACGGTTTGGAAGCGCTGCCTCAGGATATTGGAGTATTGCAACCACTGTCATCTCTACAGGTTCGGTCAATGCGATGCATGACAGTACAATGCCTCTGTCCGGGATGAACCAGCTTCTTGCGATGATGATCAACTGCTTTTACGGCGGCTGTGGAGTAGGAATCCTGAACTACTTCATCTTCATTATTCTGGCAGTTTTTATCAGCGGGCTGATGGTCGGAAGGACGCCGGAGTTTTTAGGCAAAAAGATCGAAGCCAAAGAGATGAAAATAGCCATGATTGTTGCTTTATTCCATCCTTTTTTAATTCTTGTAGGAACAGCTTTAACGGCTTATATGCCTGAATTGGGAGCTAAAACCTTAAACAATCCGGGATTCCACGGATTCAGTGAAATGCTGTATGAATTTACATCTTCTTCAGCCAACAACGGTTCCGGTTTCGAAGGATTAGGTGATAATACCCCGTGGTGGAATATCTCTACAGGAATTGTCCTTTTATTGTCAAGATTCATCCCGATTATCGGTCCTGTTGCTATTGCAGGTTTACTGGCCCAGAAAAAATATATTCCTGAGAGCTCAGGAACGCTGAAAACGGATACGGCAACTTTTGGATTTATGACACTGGCTGTTATTCTCCTCATTGCGGCCCTCTCTTTCTTCCCGGCGCTTACCTTAGGTCCGATTGCAGAACAGCTTCAATATTTTTCTAAATAACTCATAAAAATTGCTTAAACCAGTAGAGGAAGAAGTGAAGCTATTCACGGATTCCTTCCAAGTTTAAAAAATTAAAAATTAAACTCATTCAAAAAATGAAAAATCAGTCACAGACATTATTTCAAAGAGATTTGGTCAACGAAGCTGTCAAACAGTCTTTTGTAAAGCTGAATCCGAAAATTATGTTTAAAAATCCCGTCATGTTTCTGGTAGAAGTAGGAACTGTGGTGATGTTAATAGTAAGTCTTTTCAGTCTGTCCGGTGATACGTCGCAGGGAAGCTTTGCCTATAACTTTTTAGTATTTATCATTTTATTTTTCACGGTTTTGTTTGCCAATTTTGCAGAAGCTATTGCAGAAGCAAGAGGAAAAGCGCAGGCAGATACTCTGAGAAAAACGAGGGAAGAAACTCCTGCCAAATTAGTGGTGGATAATAAACCGGGATTTCAGGTAGAAACCACATTAAAAATGTCTGCCGAAATGAAACTGGGTGATATCTTCCTTTGTGAAACCGGAGATCAGATCCCGATGGACGGAGAGATCATTGAAGGACTGGCAACCATTGATGAATCTGCCATTACCGGAGAAAGTGCTCCTGTCATCAGAGAGTCGGGTGGGGATAAAAGTTCTGTAACCGGCGGTACCAAAGTGCTTTCCGACAGAATAAAAGTAAAAGTAACTACAAAACCCGGAGAATCTTTTCTGGATAAAATGATTGCCCTTGTAGAAGGAGCTTCAAGACAGAAAACACCGAATGAGATTGCTTTAACGATACTATTGGCAGGGTTTACCCTTACGTTTGTGATCGTTACCGTTACCTTAAAACCTTTTGCAGATTATGCGCAGACCCCCATCACTATTGCGTCGTTTATATCACTTTTCGTTTGTTTGATCCCGACAACGATTGGAGGTTTGCTTTCTGCAATCGGAATTGCGGGAATGGACAGAGCATTGAGAGCCAATGTCATCACTAAAAGCGGGAAAGCCGTTGAAACTGCCGGAGATATTGATGTATTGCTTTTGGATAAAACCGGAACAATTACGATCGGAAACCGTAAAGCAACACAGTTCCACCCTTCGGAAAATATCAAAATGGATGATTTCATTAGAGCTTCTGCACTAAGTTCAGTTGCGGATGAAACTCCGGAAGGAAAATCCATTATAGAACTCCGTCAGCTTAAATCAGAAGATCTGCTTGTTCCCAATCCTGTATACATTGATTTTTCAGCTGAAACCAGAACGTCAGGAATCGATTTTGAAGACACAAGGATCAGAAAAGGAGCTTATGACACCATTAAAAAATTAACGGAGAAAGCCGGAAATATTTTCCCGCCGGAAACTCAGGAGGCTGTAACCCAGATATCCCAAAATGGAGGAACTCCGTTGGTGGTTTCTGTGAATGAGAAAGTATGGGGTGTTATTGAACTTCAGGATATCATAAAAACAGGAATCCAGGAGCGTTTCCAAAGATTGAGAAAAATGGGTGTTAAAACCGTAATGGTAACGGGTGACAACCCTTTAACTGCCAAATTTATCGCTGAAAAAGCAGGAGTAGATGATTTTATTGCGGAAGCCAAACCCGAAGATAAAATGAATTACATCAAGAAAGAACAGCAGGAAGGAAAGCTTGTGGCGATGATGGGTGATGGGACCAATGATGCCCCGGCTCTTGCACAGGCCGATGTAGGCGTAGCGATGAACAGCGGAACGCAGGCTGCCAAAGAAGCAGGAAACATGGTGGATCTGGATAATGATCCTACGAAGCTTATTGAAATCGTTGAGATTGGAAAACAATTGCTGATGACCCGCGGAACGCTTACTACATTCAGTATTGCGAATGATGTTGCCAAATATTTCGCCATTATTCCGGCACTTTTTATCACGTTTGTTCCTGCTCTTCAGAAACTGAATATCATGAATCTTCACAGTCCGGAATCGGCCATCTTATCAGCTATTATTTTTAATGCGATTATTATTCCTTTCCTGATTCCACTGGCGCTAAAAGGGGTTGCTTACAAGCCAATTGGTGCAAGTGCACTGTTGAGAAGAAACCTGTTGATCTATGGTTTAGGAGGTGTTATTGTTCCTTTCATTGGAATAAAACTCATCGATTTATTCATCAGTTTATTCTTTTAAAATTTAAAAAATGAAAAATTATATTGTATCAGCATTCAGGCTGACCCTTGTTATGCTGGCTGTTGTAGGCGTTTATCTGTTCATTGTTTATGCCGGATCAAAAGTATTACCAACCCAGGGAAATGCTGAAATCATTACGCATAACGGGCAGAAATTTTATGCCAATATCGGCCAGGAATTTACATCTTCGAAATATTTCCACGGCAGACCATCTAATGTGGGTTATAATGCTGCAGGAAGCGGAGGAAGCAACAAAGGACCCAGCAATAAAGAATACCTAGACCTCGTACAAAAGAGAATGGATACCTTGAAAATGCAGCATCCGGAAATGAGCGGTACCGAAGTTCCCGTAGAATTGGTCACCGCAAGCGGAAGCGGCTTAGATCCGGATATTTCTGAGGCAGGGGCTTTGTATCAGGCAAAAAGAATTGCAAAAGAGAGAAACTTTTCGGAAGAAAAAGTAGAACAACTTATTGCAAACCATACTTCAAAGCCTCTTATAGGACTTTTTGGCCCTGCCAAAGTGAATGTATTACAATTGAACATAGCGCTGGACCAGTTAAAATAACCGAAATTTATTATGAAAAAATACATCATTGTTGGGATCATGTTGGGGATTTTTTTTCCAAAAGCTCAGTCTTCAGATTCATTAAAAACAAATCATAAATTTACTTTTTCTGCGTATGCAGAGCTTTTTTACACCTATGATTTTGATGAGCCGGGTAATCATCTCCGTCAAAATTTTTTATACTCTTATAACAGACATAATGAAGTGAATCTAAACCTTGGTTTGGTAAAAGCAGCCTACCAAGATGAAAACCTCCGGGCGAATTTTGCTCTAATGGCCGGAGCGTATGCCCAGGATAATATGTCTGCGGAACAAAATGGATTACAAAATGTAAATGAGGCGAATATAGGAATTAAGATCTCCAAAACTAAAAATCTATGGATTGATGCGGGGATCATGCCTTCTCATATCGGCTGGGAAAGTGCCATTGGAAAAGATAATTATAATCTTACCAGAAGTTTCGCAGCAGAAAATTCTCCTTATTTTGAAACAGGTGCTAAAATTTCCTACACTTCAGATAATGGAAAATGGTTTGTGAGTGGACTCCTCCTGAACGGATGGCAGCGGATCGCCAAAACTGAAGGAAATCAGAGTATGTCTTTCGGACATCAGCTAACCTATAAACCGAATGACAAAATTACCCTGAATAGCAGTTCTTTTATAGGGAATGATAAAACAAAAGACGAAAAGAGAATGCGGTATTTCCATGATTTATACGGGACTTTTCAACTGACGGATCGATTTTCCACCATTGTAGGTTTCGATATTGGAGCGGAACAGAAATTAAAAGGCAGCAACCAGTATAATATCTGGTACAGCCCGAATGTTTTGATGAAATATCAAGTAGACAGCCGATGGGCTTTAGCAGGAAGACTGGAATATTACGATGATAAAAACGGTGTGATCATCAATACAAAAACCCCGAATGGGTTCCAGACTTTTGGGTATTCTTTCAATGTTGATTATGCTGTAATGAAAAATGTGGTATTCCGTACAGAGGCGAGAGGATTTACTTCTAAGGATGCCATTTTCGTGAAAAATGATCAACCGAAGCAGGGAAACTTTTTTATAACGACCAGCCTGGCTGCGTGGTTTTAGAATATCATTTAAAAAGTATATTTATAAACCACAAAAGGCACAAAGTTTTTAACACATAAGTTGAATACATCTGTGAATAGAAGTTCATTAAAGATTAAATAAGTTTTTAAAAATAAAAGATTTTTATTCATCATGACAGCAGACTACACGATATATAGGCGAATATAACATAATCATCTGTGTAAATCTGATAAATCTGTGGTTGCAGAATTGTAAATCAAAAGGTCACAAATTTTTTAACCCATAAGTTGAATAGATCTGTGAATAGAAGTTCATTAAAGATCAAATAAGTATTTAAAAATTAAAGATTTTTATCCATCATGACAGCAGGCTACACGAGATGTAGGCAAGTATAACATAATCATCTGTGTAAATCTGAGAAATCTGTGGTTGCAGAAATAAACTTAACCTTCAAAGTTTTAAAAATCTGAAATGTTTCAGGGTAAAATACAATTAAAAAGAATAAAACCAATGTCGTCAGCAAAGCATTTTTTAGAACTGATCCAGAAATCCCGGAAAGGAAAATTTAAAATCTATATCGGGATGAGTGCCGGTGTCGGAAAAACGTTCCGTATGCTTCAGGAAGCTCATGCTTTGCTGCGAAACGGCATTGATGTAAAGATAGGCTATATCGAAACCCACGGAAGGGAAGAAACAGTGGTATTAGTGGACGGACTTCCTGAGATTGCCAGAAGATCCGTTTTTTATAAAGGGAAAAACCTTGAAGAAATGGATGTTCAGAGCATTATCAATGAACATCCGGAAGTCGTTTTGGTGGATGAGCTTGCCCATACCAATGTGGAAGGCTCAAAAAACAAAAAAAGATGGCAGGATGTGCTGGAAATTCTGGATAATGGAATCAATGTCATCAGTGCTATGAATATTCAGCATATTGAAAGTCTGAATGAAGAAGTAAAAAAAATCACTGGGATTGAAGTTACAGAACGCGTACCAGATAAAATCCTGGCTCTTGCTGATGAGGTGGTAAATATAGATTTAACAGCTGATGAGCTTCTAACCAGGCTGAAAGAGGGGAAAATTTATAAAAAAGAAAAAATCCAGACCGCATTGGCAAATTTTTTCCAGAGCGGACATATTCTGCAGCTCCGTGAGCTGGCTTTAAAAGAAGTGGCAACTCATGTTGAAAAAAAGGTAGAAACAGAGATTAAAACCGAAAATTTTAAACCTGTAAAATTCCTGGCCTGCATCAGCAGCAATGAGAAAATAGCAAAAAATATCATCCGTAAAACTGCCCGTCTGGCAAGCTATTATAACAGTCCGTGGACGGTGCTGTACATTCAGAGGTCTTCCGAGAATCCTGAAAAAATAGCGCTTGATAAACAGCGGTATTTGATTAATAATTTTAATTTAGCACAGGAATTGGGAGCGAAAGTCGTGCGGATCAAAGAAAACAGCGTCCACAAAGGAATTCTGGACTATGTCGTTGAGCATAATATAACAACGGTCTGTATAGGAAAACCACATTCCAAATTCTGGCAGCGGATTTCCGGGTACAGCTGGATTTATACCTTAATGAACCGGTTGAACGAAAGACAGATTGATATTATTATTTTATCTTAAAAGTGATGAAACTTAAAACAAAACTCACCTTAGGCGTAGGCCTCTTATTTTTCCTGATTGTGTTGCTTTCAGTAATAGGCTCTGTCTATATCAATAAACTGAAATCAGATACAGAGAAGATTCTTACCGCCAACTACAACAGTTTGGAGTTTTCTAAAAATATGCTGCTTGCCTTAGATAAAATAGAAACAGACAGTACGGTTGCGATCGCAGATTTTAGAAAAAATAATGTGCTTCAGGAAAAAAATCTCACGGAATTTGGTGAAAAAGAGGTCACTCAGAATTTAACCCTGCATTTTAACAGCTATATTCAGGAGCCTACACATGAAAAAGAAAAACTGATTCGTGAAGATCTCGTAAGAATCATGTCACTGAATATGAAGGGGATTGAAAGAAAAAGTGATATTGCGATCATTACTGCGGAAAATGCCACATTTTGGATTGTAAGCTTAGGAACGGTCTGTTTTTTAATAGCTTTTATTTTGCTGTTCAATTTGCCGCAGACGATTGCTGAACCAATCAATCAGTTGACATTCAGTATTAAACAAATTGCAGATAAGAATTATAATCAAAGGGTTCATTTCAAAGGCAGTGAGGAATTTAATGATCTTGCTTCTTCTTTCAATGTGATGGCAGAAAAACTTCAGGAATACGAAAGCAGCACTCTTTCTACCCAGCTGATGGATAAAAAAAGGATCGAAACACTGGTCAACAACATGCATGATGCTGTGATTGGCCTTGATGAAAATCATTTTATCTACATGATCAACGATGAAGCCTTGAAGATCACCAATCTCCGGAAGGAAGAAATCATTGGGAAAACCGCTCATGAAGTGGCTGTTAATAATGATTTGGTAAGAGAACTGCTTAAAAACATTGATCATCCGGTAAAAGAACCGATTAAAATTGTAAGCGATAACAAAGAGAATTATTTTGAACAGGAAATTGTTCCCATCAACATCACAAAAACGGGTGAGAAGGAAAAAAAATATATTGGAAAAGTAATTCTTTTACGGAATATCACTCCTTTTAAAGAGCTGGATTTTGCAAAAACTAATTTTATTGCCACCATTTCCCATGAACTGAAAACTCCGATTTCTGCTATAAAAATGGGTGTCCAGTTACTAGGAAATCAAAAATTCGGAGCACTGAACGATCAGCAGAAAGAATTGCTGAAAAGTATTAATGAAGATGGACAGCGATTGTTAGATATTACGGGAGAATTGCTGAACCTTTCACAGGTTGAAACAGGAAATATCCGTCTCAATATTGAAAGGTGCTCTCCCAAAGACATCGTGCAGACTGCGATAAAAAATGTGGAAAAATTAGCAGAACAGAAGAATATTTCTATCCAGGCAGATTATCAATTGGAAGATGGGGATTATATAGCAGCTGATTTTGACAAAACAGTCTGGGTGATGAATAATTTCCTGAGCAACGCTGTCAAACATTCTTTTCAGGATGAAAAAATCAGGATTGTAGTTGAAAAAAAGGATTCATTTGTGAAATTCAGTATTTCAGACACAGGAAGCGGAATTGATGAAAAATACCACCGTCAGATCTTCGATCGTTATTTTCAGGTTCCCGGGGAGCACCAGAACGGGACAGGACTTGGGCTGGCGATTTCAAAAAACTTTATTGAAAAGCAGCACGGAGAAATTGGGGTTGAGAGTTCCTTAAATCAAGGAAGTACTTTTTATTTTATACTGCCTTTAGTTGAAAATAATGAAAAAAAGGTGTTTCTTAAGTGATTTGAATTAATAAATTTAACTTCCGAATATAATAACTACTTTTAGATTCTTTAAAAATAATGACTTTATGAAAAGAATTCTAATAACTATAATATTCAGTGTATTTCTTTTTACAGGCAGACTTCTTTCACAGGAAACGCCTGTTTCCTATGTTGAAAAAGCCATTCAGCTGATGGAGCAAAATTCCGTGAATAAAAAAACAATCGACTGGACGGCAATACGAAAAAAATATCTGAAGCAGGCCAGCGAAAAAAAGACGGTAAGGGAAACTTATCCCATCATCAGGGATATTCTTGGGAACTTAGGAGATCATCATTCCAAACTGTACGAGCCTGAAGTTATTGTGGATTATTTGAAAAGATTTAAAGAGGTAGGAGCTCCGTTTCCTTATCCAAAAGACAGCCTGATTGATCATACAATGGCATACATAACGGTACCTCCCATCGGAAATCTTAACCAGGATGACTGGAATGAATATGTACAGACATTTTATGATAAAGTAAAAAAACTGGATCAAAGTAATCCCAAATTGTGGATTATCGATCTTAGAAATAATGAAGGAGGAATGTTTTCGCCCATGCTAAAAGCAATCCGGCCTTTTTTAGATCGTGATAATACCTCTGGCTCCAGCGATAGTGCAGGAGATATAAGCTTTTTTAACAGCAAAAAAGATGGAATCTATTTCGGAAAACGGAAAATAGATGCGATCCCCGTTCCGGATATTGTCATTAAAAATAAAAACAAACCAATCTATATTTTAACCAACAAGGTAACAGCAAGTTCCGGAGAGTTTGTGGTGGCAAGTTTCAGAGGACAGAAAAACGTTAAAATTGTTGGGTGCAATACGACAGGATTAACGTCTGACAATTCTGATTTCAGGCTGCCGGATAATGCTTTTCTGGTACTTACCACTGGAACATTAATCGACCGTACCAAATTTCTCTACAAGGAAGTGGGAAAAGGAATCCCTGCGGATATTGAAATTAAAAGTGATCAGTTAACCGATTATATCAGTAAAATAAAGGAAATGCAGAAACTGTAAAAAATTATTTATAGTATTTCAGCGGTAAAATTAAGCTGATTTCCAATACAATTTTCTATATTTAGAATAAATTCACCCACGATGAAAACATCAGAATTAAAAACTGATTTATTAAACCGAATTACTCAATTGCAGGATCCCAGGATTATTGCGGAAATCCATAACTTTTTAGATGTTGAAATGCCTCAGAATCAACAGGATTCTGTTTCCGGTACTTCTTATGATGAGCGGATTTTCCAGGCTGGAGAAGACTGCAAAAATGCAGTGTACCTTACAGAAGATAAAGCCAATCAGGATATTGAAGAATGGCTGAACGAAAAGTGATTTGGATTTTCCAGAGTCACCACAATTCACAAAGACAAATATAATATCCATGATGAGGTTTAGATTATTTTTAACGGTTTTATTAAGTAGTACATTGTATGTGATGTGTTTCGGACAGCATTTCAAAATTGAAGAGCTTCAGAAATTCAATACGGTTGATATGCCCACTTTTAAACAGGAAATTAAAAAGCAGGATTACACTTTTTATGATAAAACAGAGAGTAATGAATTCCTTCTGAATGAATACGACAGTCCGGATTTTCAATATAAAATCGGAAAGTTCGAATATAAAAATGATCCTTCCCAAAATATGATCCAGTTGGAGTTTAAGGATAAAAAGGAATACGACCAATATGAGGAAACCGTAAAAAAGTTAGGGTATAAACAATCCGGAACCGGAAAAATATTCGGCGGCGAAACCTATATCGATTATGTGAAACAAAAATCCAGAATCAGACTGGTTTCCCCGAAAAAAGACCTGCCTAACGAGCCTTATACAATATTGGTTTTCAAATAAAATTATTGTGGAGCATCTTATGTATAGGAGCGAGCAATCGAAACCTTCTCTTTCAGACTTTATCGAAAGTTTCTGGATGCTGGACAATCCTTCAGGTGATAAAGAAGTGGTATTGCTTCCCGACGGAAGGATAGATGTAATTTTTTCACAGTCTGCTAAAGATCCGTTTCATATTGTTTTATTAGGAATTGGTACCCATCCCGAACAAATTGTTATTGCTGAAAAGACTAAGATTTTTGCGATAAGTTTCAATTTACTGGCTGCAGAATATATCCTCCAAGAGTCGGTTTCAGATCTTATAGATGGAGCGAAGAATCTACCTTCCGACTTCTGGGATTTTTCTATTGAGGATTTCAATGATTTTGATAAATTTTGTCAAAAAGCATCAGAAAAAATTCAGGAACAGCTTCTGATTCAAAAAATGGATGAAAGAAAACGTAAGCTTTTTCAATTGATTTATTCATCAAAAGGATCGTTCAGTGTAAAAGAATTATCTGAAAAAGTCATCTGGAGCGAAAGACAGATCAACCGTTATTTCAATAAACAGTTTGGGATTTCCTTAAAATCCTATTGTGGAATTCTCCGTTTCAGAGCTTCCTTCGTACATATTAAAGAAGGAAAACTATTTCCGGAACAAAACTTCAGCGACCAGTCCCATTTTATTAAAGAAATAAAAAAACTCTCAGGTTTTCTGCCTAAAGAACTCAGCCAAAATAAAAACGACCGATTTATACAATTTTCCGTACTGCCTGAAAAGTAATTTTGTGCCATAATTTTAACGTTATGGTCATACAACATAAAAAAATAGCAATTATTGGCGGCGGGCCCGGTGGACTTACACTTGCAAGATTACTGCAGATGAAAGGCGGTGATGTGAAAGTATATGAAAGAGATGCTCATAAAAATGTAAGAGTTCAGGGAGCGACATTGGATCTTCATAAAGAATCCGGACTTGAAGCATTGAGAAGAGCAGGTCTGATGGAAGGATTTACCGCTAATTATCGTCCCGATGCAGGAAAGCTGAAGATTCTGGATAAAGATTTTAAGGTGTATTTAGATGAACATTCTTTACTAAATTCTCATTCCGAAGACCGTCCGGAAATTGACAGAGCTCCGCTTCGGAAAATACTTTTGGAATCTTTACAACCTAACACTGTGGTGTGGGACAGTCATTTTATTTCCATGGAAAAGAAAGATAACGGCTGGCTCTTGCATTGTAAAAACAATACATCTTATTATGCAGATCTCGTGATTGGAGCAGACGGAGCACGTTCAAAAATACGTCCTTATCTTACCGTGATACAACCCATATATTCCGGAGTAACGATGGTGGAGGGTAATATTGAGAATGCAGAAATCAATGCTCCGGACATTTTTAAATGGGTTAACGGAGGTAAAATATTTGCATTGGATGAGAGTAAATCATTATTGCTCAGTATAAAAGGAGACGGAACGCTCACTTTTTATACGGGTTGTAATGTAGATGAAAACTGGGTGCGGGAATCAGGAATTGATTTTAGCAAAAAAGAACAGGTTTTTGAATGGTTTAAAAATGAATTTCATACTTGGGACAAACGGTGGAATGAATTATTTGAAAGTGAAAACGTTGTAATCATTCCACGGCCTCAATACTATTATCCTCTCAATCAGGCTTGGGAAACACAACCGGATCTTACGCTGCTTGGGGATGCAGCCCATGTAATGCCTCCCTATGCAGGAGAAGGCGTAAATATGGCCATGCAGGATGCCTTTGAGCTTGCAGAATGTTTAACAGATCAAAATTTAAGTACCATCAAAGAAGCCCTTGAACAGTATGAAAAGAATATGCTTGTGCGAGCTTCAGAAATGACGGCGGCTACGCTGGATAATACCAAACTGATGCACTCTGAAGGTGCAGTGGAAAATCTTTTGAAAATGTTTAGTGATGAACATTATTAGTAACAGTATTTAACTCGGTAATCTAGGTGTTTTTCAGGATTAAAATCTGATCGGATATTTCTTTCAAATCTTCCAAATAATGACTGATAATAAAAATAATTTTTTCAGATTTTAGTTTCTCAATCAGATGATAAATAAATGTTCTGTTTTCATGATCCAAAGATGAAGTAGGCTCATCGAGAATAAGTACCTGTGGATTATGATACAAAGCACGCATCCAGCCAAGGAGTTGTTTTTGTCCTCCTGAAAGATTGATACCTTCTTCCCCGACTAGTGTTAAAAACCCTTGAGGAAGAGAATCTATAAATCTGTCAAACCCGAGTGCTATCACCTTTTCAAGTTTTTCTTCGTCTATATTCTCATCCAGAATAATGTTTTCTAAAACAGTACCGTTGAAGAGGGAAATATTCTGTGGAACAGTACTGCATACACTTCGCCAGTTGTTAATGGAAATGTCTTTTAGATTGGTATGTTTATTAACGATAATTTCTCCTTTTTCGGGAAAATAATTTTTTTGCAAAATTTCAGTTAATGTAGTTTTACCACTGCCGCTTTCTCCAAGAAGACAGGTAACGGTTCCTTTCTGCAGAGAGAAAGAAATCCCATTAAGAAGCTTGCTTCTTCCATTAAATCTGAAATCAATATTGGTGATGTCAATTGAATCAATAGCTAATATTTCCACTCCTTCTGTTTTCTCTGGCTCCAGCGAAGAATATTCGAACATTCTGTCGAAAGCGACTTTGGCTTCCTGTATGGGGATGGTTACCAGAGCCAAATTGGTAATCGAGGAAAGTAGAGAACCAGAAATTCCAAGAATGGCCATTAATTCACCAATTTTAATTTCATTATTTAAAACAGCATAAGATGAAAAACCTAGAATAAATAAAAGAAAGACCACTAACGCCAGTCCGGAATACAATGAAATGGTAAGATTAAGTTTTCCAAGTTCAAAAATTTTTGTTTGAAAGAAACTGAAAATATTTTCATTCTTTTTAATAAATAAATCTTGCTTAGAAAAACCTTTGATAACCTCTATTCCTCTGATACTGTCTATATAATTGGCTTCATTGCTGCTGTAAGACTGCATGACATTCCGTTGGGCTTCTATAATTTTTCTGTTGAAACTGAAAATAATATAAAAGATGGCAGGTGAGGTGGCAATGCATACCACTGCAAGTTTCCAGGAATAAAAGAAGAGGAAACCCAAAGAAATAAGAACACCCAAAATATCTACTGCGGTGTTGGTAATTAAATGCTTGATGACGGTTTGAATTCTTTGTGTGTCATTAAGCCTCGCCACAAAGTCTCCGGTTTTTCGGCTGTCGAAAAACATTTTCGGAAGATGAAGAAGTGAAGAATAAAACTTTTTGTTAATTCGTTCATTAAAGGATTTTGTCTGCTTAATAATGTAGAATTCCCGCAGTGCCTGGATAATCACTTTTGCAAAAAGTAAAAATCCAAGAAAGGAAATGCTGACTACAAGAAGAGATATTTTTTTCTTCGGTAAAATATCGTCTATTAACTTTTGCGAAAAAATAGACATCGACATTCCCAGTAAAGTAAAAACAAGCCCAAGAATAATAACCGTATAAATAGCTTCCTGATCTTCTATAACGAGATTCCTGAGCCATTGCTTTTTATCAGAATCTACCTCCGTTTTTTTCTGAAACTGGGCATTAGGCTTTAGGGTGAGACAGGTTTTCGACTGCCAGACTTCCTGAAGCTGATCTTTCGTCCAGTACTCTAGACCTTTGGCAGGATCTCCGATAAGAAATTGATCATTTCCAGAAAAATGATAAGAATAACATATAACATAATGTTCAAATTTTTGATCTATAATTGTGTGTAAAATAACGGGTTTGTTGTGTTCTTCTATATCAGCTTCACATCCATCTTAGAGTATTTGTTATAAATTTTGTAAAGTTCTTTTACCTCTGCTTGGTAGAAATAACAATCAGGGTTGAAGTAAACAAATACTTATTTTTCCCATTCGAATTTTTTTTCTATTCCTAATCTATTAGTGCTATATTGAATTTTAACTCCTTGAGGAAGATTATCCATTGTTTCTTTATTGTTTTTTAATAATAATTGATCTTTTAAATCAATAAATTTTTTCATTTCTATTTTTGAATATTGTTTAAATGAAGGTGTAAAATTTACAGAATACTTATAATCAATTTCTACCTTTTCAGCTTTCCAAATATCAAATGATTTATTGTCAACCCTTACATCTAGAATTAGCCCAGGCAACCCGAAAAATTTGAAAGGCCCGGCAGAATAAGGCAACTCTTTTGTAAAATAGGCGGTAATATTGGACCCCCTAAAAGTAGTAGTTGCTTTTATACAAGTATAACCTGCTACTTTCTTTGTGCTTTTGCTATCAATATTCCATGTAGGTTTGGTAATTTTATCATGTATAAAATAATTATCGTTTGGATTATTTCCATTAACAGCTGCCGTAAAGAAAAAATCCCTTTCATTAGGTTCTCTATCATTTAATGTTGAAATAAAATAGAATGCCCTGGTAGTCTTTCCCGGTTTGAATGCTGTAATTCCGTCAGAGTCATTTGAACTTTTAAAATGAATTATAGAATCCTGTTTTGATAACACTTTATTATTATCTATATATAAATCTTCGTAAAGCGTTGCAATATCAGATCGTACATACATATATTTCACATGGATTTTTTGGGAAAAGCATAAATTAGAGATTATAAGTATGCTTGATATTAAAATGTTTTTCATAATCTTGAAAATATAAATGGGAAATTAATTTAATTTCCCATAATAATTATTTAAATTTATAAAGGTGCAAGTACAAATCCTTTTACTTGCAGTCTATGTTTTACTAAACTTTGCCACATTTGACAATTTTCTAAGGAGGTTTGATCTGATGTAAACATATCCTGCCCAGTAACATTTCCATCTGCATCAAAATAGGTAACAGTTACTCCACAAAGCTGAAACATAGCATTGTTTTTTTTAGATTGTTCTATATCTCTCAAATCATACGTTTTAGACTGTTCTAATTCTATAACTTTATAAGATGCAGAATTATTGATTTGATTTTTTACGGTTTTAAATACTGTAGATTTAGCACTGACAATCCCAGCAACTCCTAAAGTTACTAATAAAATCACTTTTTTCATAATTGTTTTTAATTTTTAGAATTAATATTTTACGTGCCATATATTCCCTGGCTTGGGAAGGTGCTGATCAGCATTTCCTATTTATACTTTTGTACTGTACACATACAAAAAAATAAACATTTGTGTTTTTACCTGAAGCAAACATACGACAAGAAATTATTGTCAAAAAGTAAATGAATTCTAGATTTGTAAATCTATAGCTCTGAATTTATAAATTTAATGGATTTAAAGTGTTGTAAATGAGTTTGTTTGTGTTTTTATTTGAAGAGGTATAGCTCCTTCCCTTTTTGATACAGCCTTTTTACTTTAATAAGCATACCTTAATTGTCAAGATAAAATTGCAGTGAAATAAGATGATTTTATAGATATCTTACGCAGGCGTAGAATGTAGTTGCACCCACTTCAGTAAGAGCAAAATTGGATGTCACTAGACCTGCAACTGCTATCATCGAAGAAAAATAACAGCTTGCGCCAACTCCTCCTCCCTGAATTTTCTCTAAATCATTAAAATTTATTTTTTTTATTTAATAACATTACACAAAACATACCTAAAAATACAATTAGTGCTGCAGAGTATTTACTTTGAGTTTCATCTAAAAAGGGATAGAAATAGTTTGCGATTATCACTAATGAAACAATAGCCATTAAAATAAGAGTAATGTTTTTTAGTACTTTCTTTTTCATTTCATTTTGTTTTTTTATGTAGTAAATAATTTTTTGCTATACGGTTCCTGATATGGGAAATGTATTGATCAACATTTTTGCACTGTAAATATGAAAATAAACATTTATATTTTTACCTGAAGCAAACATACCTCAAGAAATTACCTCACTTTTGAAACGATTCTTTACTTCAATAAATTCTCTTATTTTAGTTTATGCCAGCTTGCTACCCGGAATATCCCCAAGCTTATTAAAACTTATTTTTTTGATTTTTGTTAAATAAAAAGATTAATGTCATTGATAAGAAAAGTGCAGATGTTGTAAAGAGCTTTCTATGGGTATCAGTTAAAAATGAATTGAAATTGTTAATTATTAGGATTATTGATGCAGTAGCTAGTAAACTAATAACAATAATTCTCAAAACCTTCTTACGCATATTTATATGATTTAAATTCTTATGAAAAACATTCCATTCCAATGGCAGTTATCACCCCAAGCTCCAGTAGACCTCATTTTTGAAATCTAAATTTATAAATTAAATTTAACACATTGTAAATAATTGATTTGTGTTTTTTTAAGTTCTGTTTTCTTGCTCGATTTCTTTAATGTAAATAGACAAAGTAATTCCTGTTTTTTTCTTAAAAGCTAAAGAAAAAGCCTGTTCATTATTGTATCCCAGCTCATTTGCAATGACTGATAATTTGTAAGAACGGAACTTTCTATCCTTTACCAGTCTGTTCAGTGCATAATTGATGCGTAAATCATTAAGATAGCTTGCAAAATTCTTTCCTTTCTGAGTGTTGATCACCTCTGATAGATAAGTGGTATTCGTTTTTATGCTTTTTGCAAGGCTGGCCGATGTAATTCCTTTCCTTAAAAAGAGTTCTTTTGATTCGAAGACTTCCAATTCTTGTAAAATGAACTGTGTTACCTCTTCAGGAGTAGTTTTATATGTTTTATCTTCTATATCAACCTGTTCAGTATTTTGAATCTGAATGGGATCCAAGTTTGCGGTTGAAAGTTCAGAATTTCTTTCCTCTATAGAATGTATTAAATCCTGAGCAATTTTCCGGTGTTTTTTCTCGGTTTTTTTAGATTTATAATATAAAAATGAAACCAGTAAAAGAATTATTGATAGAGAGCCAATGGAAATACTGAGAATTGTTTTTCTGTTTTCTAAATCATTGATAATATGCTCCTTTTCCTGTAAAAGATTGGGAGTGTCATATTTTCTGGGCAATTCTGCTGACAAATACTTGAATTGTTCATCCAACTTTTGATCGACTTTCAAAAATCTTTCAATATAATAGAGTTGCTTTTCTTTGTTATTTTTCTCTTTATAATAGTCTATAAGATAAGTATAGACTTCCCGAAGTTCTGGAAAAGTATTATTTGTTTTTTGTACAATTGAATCTATCTCAATAAAGCTTTGTGCTGCATGATCTTTTTCGTGTAGTCCTATATAAGCTTTACCTAGAACAAATAAAGTGTAATAGATATTCAAATTCGTAATATCTGCTGAAAAATATTTTTTGCAAATTAGTAGATCGTTTACTGCTTTTTTGTAATCTTCCAGCTTTACATTATAAAAGCCTGATAAAGATAAGTATTTATAATAATTATATTTATCCTTGTTCTCTAATGAATACTGAAAACCTTCATTAATGAGTATTTTTGCAGAGTCAAGTTTATTGATTTCAATATAGGCATCAGTCAAATTCTGATGTATTTGGTTACGTTCGGTGCCATATAATGAACTTGGATGGTTCAAATAATATCTAAAGGTTTTTGCTGCTTCTTTATGTTTTCCTATATAGTTTTGCAAATAAGCAATATTAACTTCGATAAAGGCAATTTGTCTTTCATTTTTATTTTCTTTAGCATACTTCAACCCTACAAGATAGTTTTCAAAGGCATTTTTTAAGTTGTCAAATTTAAAATAAGTATTTCCTCGCAGTAAATAAATTTTTGCAGGATATATTTTTTTATCTAAATCTTTTGAAATGGCTTGTATACTGTCAACGTACTTTAATGCATTAGGAAAATTTGCATTAAATTGCATAAGTACATATCCCTCTGCAATTTGACTTTGGTTTTTTTCTGCTTTGGCTTTTTGAAGGAAATACAGAGCTATTAAGTTAGACTCACGAGTTGCATCTCTATAATAATATTCGTCAAATTTAGTTTTAAGATCTAGGTAGCTGTATTCTTTTAAAGGATTGGGTTTTAATGTTTTTTGTGAATAAAAAATATTAAATCCAAGTATGTAGAAAAGAAGGAAAAATCTTACTTTCATCATTTTGTCTAGAATAAGATGCAAAAATATTATTTCTTTTTTTGAAAAATGTCTAAAATTGATAACGCTGCAATAATTAGAAATGCCCCAACTTTATACCATTTATCAATATTCAAATCAGTAAATAGTTCTAATGTAAGAACAGTAATTACTATTAATATTAAAATTAGTCTTATAAGTTTCATTAAAGATTGTCTAAAATTATCTCATACCGTTAATCGCACACCCAACTCCAATAACGCCTGCAACTACAGCCGAACCTTGTCCTACAGGATTCCATAAATTACTCATATACCTATTTGATATACAGTAGCGGCAACAGCAAAGCCTATGCAAAATCCATCCCCAGCATTGGCTCCGGAAATATTTTCAATTTGTGTTAATGTTGACTTTTTCATATTATTATTATTATTATTTAATCATCACATTTTATAACTGTGTAAACGCGTGCTGCATATCCTGTAACAAGACCTCCCCATCCCATGAAAATAGCACCTCCAATAGCTGCTCCAGCAACAAAAGCTAATCTATTTTCATTTGAGCAATCAAAGGAGCCGTTAATAATTTCCATTTGCGAAACATTTAATGTTTTCATTTGTTTAATTTTAAATTTAGTAAATAAGTTGTTTGTGTGTTTTTTAATTATGGTTGTCTTTCTCGATTTCTTTAATATAGATAGATAAAGTAATTCCTGTTTTTTTCTTAAAAGCTAAGGAAAAAGCCTGTTCATTATTGTATCCCAGCTCATCTGCAATGACCGATAATTTGTAAGAACGGAACTTTCTATCCTTTACCAGTCTGTTCAGTGCATAATTGATGCGTAAATCATTAAGATAGCTTACAAAATTCTTTCCTTTCTGAGTGTTGATCACCTCTGATAGATAAGTGGTATTCGTTTTTATGCTTTTTGCAAGGCTGGCTGATGTAATTCCTTTCCTTAAAAAGAGTTCTTTTGATTCGAAGACTTCCAATTCTTGTAAAATGAACTGGGTTACCTCTTCAGGAGTAGTTTTAGATGTTTTATCTTCGGTATCAGTCTGTTCAGGATTTTGAAGTTGAATGGCATCTAATTTTGTTGGAGTTTCAACATTTCCTTCCTCAATAGAATGAATTAAATCCTGAGCAATTTTCCGGTGCTTACGCTCTGTTTTTTTCGCTCTGTAAAAAAAGAAGGAAAGCAGTAAAACAGTTGTAAATAGAAAGCCTATAGAAACATATAAAACTATTTTTTTATTTTCTAAGGTATTGATGATATGTTCTTTTTCTTCTAATAGCTTTGGAGTGTCATATTTTTTCGGTAATTCAGTTGACAAATATTGAAACTGCTCATCGAGTTTTTTGTCAACTTTTAGAAATCTGTTAATATAATAAAGTTGTTTTTCTGTGTTATTTTTTTGTTTATAATAATCTATGAGATAAGTATATGCTTCCCGAAGTTCAGGAAAAGTAATATTGAATTTTTGTACATTAGAATCCAGTTTAATATAAGTTTCTTTAACTTTTTCTTCATTTCTATCTCCACGATAAGCTTTGCCTAAATTATAGAGAGCATAATTAGCATTGTTATTTTCATTGGTATGGATAAAATAAGCATAGGAATTTGATAGCTTTATAATCGCACTTTTATATTCCTTCATTTTAAGGTCATAAGTTCCGGCCAAATAAGAATATAGGTTAGGATCATATGCATTTTTACCTATAAAAGCAGACTTTTGTCCTTCTTTAATTAAAATATTGGCAGAATCTAATTTATTAATCTCTAAATAACAGCTTGTAAGAGCTATACGCATTTGATTGTGTTGATAGTCATCTGTTATGTTATTTTCGTTATACAGATAATATCTGAATATTTTTGAGGCTTCTGTATTTTTACCCATATAACTATTAATATAAGCAATATTCATATTGGCATAGGCAGTTTGCCTTTCATCATGTTGTTCCTTTGCATATTTTAGTCCCAAAATATAATTATCAAGCGCATCTTTTAAATTATCATATTTTTGATATAAAGTTCCTCTTACTAAATAGGTTCTGGCAGGATATAGATGTCCTTTTACATTTTTTGTAATAATAGCTACACTATCAATATACTTTAAGGCTGTTGGGAGATCTTCATAAAAATGCATCAGATTATAACCTTCCGCAATTTCGAGTGTGTTTTTTTCTTTTTTAGCTTTTTGTAAATAATACTTGGCTGTCTGTTTCGCCTGTTGAACTTTATTATGGTCATAATAGTCATAAAAATTAATTTTTAGTTCACTATATCTAAGAGGCTCTAAATTCTCAGCAAATTTATTTTGTGTATAGAATAAGTTACTAACTATTATGAGTAAAAGCAGGTGTAAATATTTCATCATTTTCTAACTAGATTACAAAAGTATTTATTTTTTTAGTAAATTTTAATTATAATAAAAAGAAATCAAATTGTGGTTTAATTTTCTGATATTTAGTACTTTATGTATTGTTTATGTTTCTGGATTTATAAATCTATACATATAGTTTTTTCAATCTAGAATTATTATAGTTGTTAGAACAAATCAAATGGATCAAATTTGAAATAATAATATTTATAACATGACAATTAATATTACGGCCAATAAATAATTAGTAATGATAAAATATAATTTTTTATAATGTGTTTCCTATTTATTATTATGATTTTTCCAATTTTATTTTTAAATGCTCAAAAAAACAATCCCGCTCCATCTATTCCCATAACAGATCAATATTTTGGAACTAAGATTACAGATGAATACAGAAATTTAGAAGATTTAGAGAGTTCTTCAACAAAAAACTGGATGAAATCTCAAACAGATTATACCAATTCTATTTTAAATCAGATTCCCAAAAGACATTATTATTTGGAGAAAAGATTAGAATTTGATAAAATGCAGGGATATTCTGTATCTGACTTGAAAATTACAAATAATGATAAATATTTTTACTTGAAAAAAAGTGGAAATGAAAAAGTAAGTAAGCTTTATTATCGGGAAGGATTTTTAGGAGAAGAGCAATTGCTTTATGATCCTTCTAAATTTAAAAATTCAGATATAAACCATGAATTTGTAATTAATTATATTAGCCCTAGTTTAATAGGTGACAAAGTAGCAATTGCCATGGCTGAAAAAGGAAAAGAATTAGCTGAGGTTATTATACTAGATGTAAAAAGTAAATATATTTATCCTGAAATTATTACCAATACATCGCCCGCGAATATAGGAGGAATAAAATGGTTTGGCGATAATTCACGATTCTTCTATACATACTTTCCTGTCAATGATCCGAAATCTCCGAATTTTTATAAAAACACACAAACTATTTTATATACAATTGGAACAAATCCTAAAGAATTAAACGATGTTTTTTCTGCTAAAAACAATCCTGAACTAAAGATTGATGAAAAAAAATCTCCTATTATCTTAGATGCAGATGATAAATATTTCGTTGGAATGTTACTTGATAATGATTATTACAGGCAAACATATATAATTTCTAAACAGGATTTATTAGAAGGTAAAAAAACATGGAAATCTTTTTATAGTAAAGAAGAAAAAGTAAGGTCTTTACAACTTATGAGTAAGGATGTGTTTTTTTTATCCCAATATAATTCTCAAAATTACACACTTTGTAAAACCAATTTGATAAAACCAGATTTTAGAAACCCGGAGATTCTCATTCCGGAAAAGAAGAACGAAGTAATTGGGCAATATAGGATAACCAAGGATGGTATCTATTACACGACAACTAAAAACGGAGTAGAAGCCCATTTGTATTTATATAAAGATGGTAAAGATATTCATATTAAGCTTCCTTATCCATCAGGAAATATAGATTTACAGACGAAAGGGAATAATTTTTCTGACATTTGGATAAGTTGCTCTGGATGGGCAAATGAAGAACAGCGTTTTAAATATAATCTAAAAACAAATTCTTTTTCTCCTGAAAACATTACTTCTGTTACAGAATATCCTGATTTTAAAGATATTGAAGTAAAAGAAGTCACTGTTAAAGCAAGAGATGGTGAAGAAATACCATTATCAATTATATATAATAAAAATAATAAAAGAAATAGTAAAACTCCTTTATTGATAGATGCTTATGGAGCATATGGAATCTCTAGAACTCCTTTTTTTGCGAGAATTTATTTGTTATGGGTAAAAGAAGGGGGAATTTTTGCAATTGCTCATGTGAGGGGAGGTGGAGAAAAAGGAAAGAAATGGCGTTTGGGGGGATATAAAGAAACTAAACCCAATTCCTGGAGAGATTTAATTGATTGTACAGAATATTTAATTAATGAAAAATACACCTCAAAAGATCATGTTGCGATCTGGGGGACAAGCGCAGGAGGTATTACCGTAGGAAGAGCTATAACAGAAAGACCGGACTTATTTAAAGCTGCAATTCTAGAAGTACCAACAACAAATACATTGCGAGATGTACTTACTATTGGTAGTAATACAGATGAATATGGGACATTAAAAGATCCCAAAGAATTCAAGGCTTTATTGGAAATGGATGCTTATCAACATATTAGAAAAGGAGTAAAATATCCTGCCACGTTTATTACTGCCGGAATAAATGACCCAAGAGTAATTGCGTGGGAACCTGTAAAATTTGCAGCTAAATTGCAGTCGAATAATGCATCTGAAAATCCTGTATTGCTTCAGGTAGATTATGAAGGAGGCCATGGAAATAATACGACTGCTTTTCATGGGCATTCAAATTTATCAGATATTTTCGCATTTGCATTCTGGCAACTAGGGCATCCTGATTATCAGCCAACAAAAAGCAAGAAGAAATAAATTATTCGATTTTTATCAATTTATGAAGAGTTTGCAGATTGTGCTTCTACATCCGGATGATCATTTTTATATTCAATAACAAATAAAAGGCTGTGAAAACTCACAGCCTTTTATTTGTATAATTGAGACTATTATTTCTTTATAAATTTCTGTGCAGTTACTTCATCTTTCGTAAATAATTTGACGATATAATTTCCTTTTGTCAGTTCGGAAACTGATAGAGCATTGTCTTTTACTGCGGAAGTCTTTATAATCCTTCCGGTTGCATCATATATTTCAGCTCTTGTCACTGCGTCTTTTGATTTGATATACAATACTTCCTGTGCAGGATTTGGATAAATACTTAACTCATTTTTATTCGTTTTGGTTTCTGATGTAGCCAATACCCCTCTTACTGCTGTGGTGTAAGTATTCGTGATGATTGGAGCATTATAATCAAAATAGATATTAGCCGTATTGCTGAAACTATCACCAGTGGTTAAGATAGATTTTGTTTTGATTTTGAAAGAAATATATCCGTCATTATGAGCATCATCAAATGGCAGCTGGATATTCTCAAAAATAAATTCTACCACATTATTGTTAGTCACCCTTGTTACAAAATTATGGCTGGCATCCAGCGGTCTTAAGGTAGATATATCAAATTTTGCAGCATCAATTACATCTTTTACTACTATATTTTGAGCGTTGGCGCTTCCTGTGTTCTCAAACCGGATAAGATAATGAACATAATCTCCGATCTGAGTCTGGCTGATGGTTGTTCCTTCCAGACATGTTTTATCATTAGGGTCAAAAGAATTAACCAATGTTTGATTCAAAACAAATGTATTGTCCGCAGGTGTTTCATCAGCTGCACCGGTAATCTGTGCAGTGTACTGCAAAATATCGCCTCCTTGTAAAGGGGGAACCTGTGTTGGGGTATTCAATGTAAAGGTTACGGTGATTTCTTTCGTTTCAAAAGGAAGGAGACTGATAAAATTCCAAGCTAAAGCTCCTGTAGCCTGTGAAGATGGAGCGGTGGTGGCATTAAGATAATCCATCACATTATCATCAAAATTCAGTACAATTGTTCCAGACTGTGTAGTCGTTCCTTTGTTTGTATAGATAATTTTGTATTTTGCATTGAAGCCCGGTGCGGCCTGATTAACGGGAATCGTTACAATTTCCAGATCATTATGCGTACCATTTGCTGTAAGACAAAAATTTTGGGTCATTGGACTTGCCTGTGCTGGGAAATTGGCTGTGAATCCTGCAGGTGAAATATTGAAATAAGTTGGGTTTTCAAGAATCGGAGTGATGATATGCGAACCAGTCTGCACAGGAATTGAGTATAATCCTGAAGCGTCAGCAATGATACTTCCTGTAGTTCCGGCCCCAACGATAGTGAATTTCTGAAACGCCTTACTGATATCATTAACATCACATCCGTTGTTATTGCTGTCATATTTTGTATTTCCCTGAACCGTATAAAAAGTCCCGCCAGGTGTGAATGAACAATAAGAATTAACGGTTACATTGTTGTAACCGTAACCGGTATTACTGCTGATGATCTGGCTCATTTCAGCATCATCGCAGCATATATAATGAATATTCGGGTTGTTTGCGTAGTTGAGACTTTGAACTTTATTGTTTTTCAAGAATAAAGTCTGCAGATTATTATTCTGAAAGTTAGGATAAACAAGCAATGGATTATTTGATATATCTACTGAAGTCAATAGGTTATCACTAATCATCAGGGTTTTCAATAAAGGAACTGCTGAAAAATTAATATTGGTTATTTGGTTATTAATAATTCTCAAATAATTTAATATCGGGCTCTGACTGATATCCAAAGTAGGCAGGTTGTTATAACTGGCCTCAATATATTCAAGTTTCGGCGTATTTTGAAGATTGATTGAAGTAAGCTGATTGGCCGAACATGAAAGTCTTTCAAGATGGGTACGGTTGCTTACATTTAAGCTGGTTAATGAATTTCCTATAATACTGAATCTGTAAAGATCTGGCAGTGAACTTACATCGATACTAGTCATCTCATTGTAATCACAAAACAGATACTTTATAGTGGTACTTCCGGAGTAATTAATAGTCTGTATTTTTCCGCTGCTACAATTTAAATTATTCATTTTTGGAAGATTGGAAATATCAAGATGAACAATATTGGCATTTCTTACACTGATATTTTCAAGGATCGGGCATCCCGTGAAATTAGCAGAAGACATGGTTACATTATTGTCGAAACTTACCAGAGCCAGTTTGGGCATTCCGCTGACATCTACGGAAGTAAGCAGCGGACAATCTGATACCGTAAGATATTTTAGATTGGGAAATGATTTCACTCCTTCAATAGACTGAATGTAATAGGTAGAAATACCGGGATTATAAATAGAGATGTCACTAATGTTAGCTGCCTCCGAAACCTGTATTTCCCCATCATTATTGGTGTCAATGGTAGTCCAGGCGCCGCTGAGGTTTTGGGCAACCTCGTTGGTAGGGCTAGCGGAAAGTAATTTAGCTTTAAAATGCGCGTCAGGAATGGTTATAGTCTGCGCATTTAATGCTAGATGTGCTAAGAATAGCACAAAAAAGTAAATGTTTTTCATGGTTTAGTGATATTTAGTTTTGCTAAATGTACAAAAAATAATTATTATTAAAAATATTTAATTTTAAGCTTGTATTTTGGGATTTAAGCATTGTATTGTTGTGATATGTTTAATTAATTTTTGATTTTGTATTGAATGTTGAAATTAATATTTGAAGATTCAAACAAAAAAAGACTGTGAAAATTCACAGCCCTTCATATATAATGATTAGATTTATTCCTGCCTTATTGCTTTTCCACCAGATCCAGAAACTGCTGCTCATCCAGGATTTCAATCGTTCCGATATCCTGTGCTTTTTTCAGTTTGCTTCCTGCTTTTTCACCTACCACAAGGAAATTAAGATTTTTAGAAACCGCAGAAATATTCTTTCCGCCATGTTTTTCCACCATTTCTTCCGCTGATTCTCGGGTAAACAGCGATAATTTTCCGGTGAAAAGGAACGTTTTTCCTTCCAGAACATTGGATAAAACTTCATTCGTGCTTTCTCCTTTTTCCAGCTGAACTCCGTAGGATTTCAGACGTTCAATCATTAAAATGTTTTCAGAATTTTTAAAGAATTCAACAATACTGAACGCAATTTTAGCCCCGATATCTTCCACCTGGCAGAGTTCTTCCACAGTGGCCTCTTTCAGCTCATCAATCGTTGCGAAATTTTTAACCAGTTTCTTCGCAACCGTTTCTCCTACATGCTTGATCCCGATTCCATACAGTACTTTTTCAAACGGAATTTCCTTGGATTTTTCAATTCCTGAAATAATATTCTGCACAGACTTTTCCGCCATTCTTTCCAGCGGAAGGATCTGTTCTTTGGTCAGCGTATAGAAATCTGCAGGGTTTTCAATCAGTTTTTCACGGTACAGCTGTTCGATTGTTTCGCTTCCCAGATTATCAATATTTAAAGCCTTTCTTGAAACATAATGAATCATTCTTCCTACGACCTGAGGCGGACAGTGCAATTCATTCGGGCAGAAATGGATGGCCTGATCTATAATTTTCACCAGCTCTGTTCCACATTCCGGGCAGTTTTTAATGTATTCAATTTCTTTACTGTCAGAAGTTCGTTTTTCCTTATTGACGTCAACTATTTTGGGAATAATTTCACCTCCTTTTTCCACAAACACAAAATCATGTTCATGTAAACCCAGTTTTTTGATGATATCTTCATTATGCAGGGAAGCCCTTTTTACAATCGTTCCGGCTAACAGAACAGGTTTCAGATTGGCGACAGGAGTGATGGCTCCCGTTCTTCCTACCTGGTAAGAAACACTTTTCAGCTCAGTTTCCACTTTTTCAGCTTTAAACTTATAAGCCATGGCCCAACGCGGTGATTTTGCCGTATATCCAAGCTGTCTTTGCTGTTGTAAAGAATTTACTTTCAGAACGATTCCGTCAATCTCGAAAGGGAGATTATGACGCTCCACATCCCAAAAACTGATGAATTCCTTTACCTCATCGAGTGTGCGGCAAAGTTTCGCCTGCTGAGAAGTCTTGAAACCCCATCCCTGAGCTTTCTGAAGGAGTTCCCAATGCGTTTCTGCCGGAACCTCATCTGAAATGTACTGATACAACACAGATGACAGGGAACGTTTTCTTACCTCCGCACTGTCCTGCATTTTTAAACTTCCGCTGGCTGTGTTTCTTGGATTCATGAACGGATCCAAACCTTCCTCCTCACGAAGTTTATTGAGTTTGTCGAAATTTTTTCTGGTCAGATAAATCTCACCACGCATGAAAAAATGAGACGGAAAATCTCCTTTTAGAGTTAAAGGAATATCTGAAATGGTGCGCACATTAGGCGTAATTTCATCACCCTGAAAACCATCCCCGCGAGTAACAGCCTGTACCAGTTTTCCGTTTTCATACAAGATAGAAATAGAAGCACCGTCATATTTCAGCTCAGCAACAAATTCTACAGGATCATCAATCGTTTTGATGATTCTTTTTTCCCAGTCTTCAAGATCCTCAAAGTCATAAGAATTATCCAGAGAATACATTCTGAACTTATGCTGAATGGTAGGGAAATTTTTGGTAACAGCACCTCCGACACGCAGCGTAGGAGAGTTGTCGTCATGAAATTCAGGATACTGTGCTTCAAGTTCCTGCAGCTCTTTCAGCAGCGTATCAAACTCGAAGTCTGAAATGCTGGGTTCGTCCAGGATATAATAATTGTAATTATGCTGATGGAGCTCTTCACGAAGCTTTTCTATCTTTTGTTGAATGTTTTCCGACATTGCTTTTCTATCTTTTTAGCAAAAATAGTTAAAGTAATTCCATTTAAAAAATAAGAGAATTAAATATTTCCGGAACATTAAAAACACGTAATACCCTTTAATGAATTGATTCAACAGTAGATAAAATTGATATTGATAATACGTTAACATAACGTTTGCATTTAATTCAATAATTGTTAAAATTCTCTTAAATAACAAATGCTCAATGTCTGGATACCTTTGCCAAGCTAATTTGAAGAAAATGAAAAAAGTAAAGATTGTATTGGGATTATTGTTTTTAGGACTTGGGACGATGGCTTATGCACAGACCACTCAGGCTTCCATTGTCGGAAAAGTGACCGGTTTGGGAAGCACAGCCCAGGAAAAAGTGAAAGTAACGATTGTGAATGAGTCTACAGGTTTCAAAACCGAGACTGAAACCAACTCAAAAGGAGAATATATTTTCAAGGAAATTCCTCTTGGCGGGCCTTACACGGTGATGGTAAATGATGAGAAAAAAGAAGGATACAATGTTAACTTTGGAGATCAGGTAACCGTAAACGTGAGCTTGGGAAATGAAGCAAAACTTATTGACGAAGTAGTGGTAACCGGAAATCTGAAAAATAAGATCGGAAACCTGGGAGCAGCAACCGCTATTTCTGCCAAAAACATCAGTATGCTTCCCGTGAACGGAAGAAATTTTGCCAACCTTACAGAATTGTCTCCTCTAAGTGGAAAAGGAGGTAATTTATCCGGGCAGTTAGGTTCTTCTACCAACTTTACGATTGACGGAATGACCGCGAAAAACCCAACATCAGCGGGTTCTACAACCAGCCGAAGCGGGGCTCCCTTTTCTATTTCCATTGAAGCAGTACGTGAATTTAAAATCACAACCAACCAATATGATGTAACGTTGGGAAGAAGTGGTGGAGGTACCGTAAGTGCGGTGACAAAGTCCGGAACGAATAAATTCTCAGGAAGCGCCTGGGAATATTTAAGAACCAACTGGCTTTCCAGTCCGTATGATATCAGAGGGAACAAAAGACAGAACGATTTCTCTACTTCACAGTTTGGATTTTCATTAGGAGGTCCGATCATTAAAAATAAATTACACTTCTTTGTAGCCTGGGACCACCAGCTGGATTCAAGACCGTTGATCATTGCAGATATCAAATCGACGGATGATGAGAAAAGATTCAATACAACTACCCAGACGCTTAATCAGTTTTTAGATATTGCAAGATCAAAATATGGAGTAGGAAATACTCCGCAGTTCGGAAGTTTTGATAAAGTAAGAAATTCAGATGCAGGATTCCTTCGTTTGGACTGGCAGATCAACGAAAAAAACTTATTGACGTTAAGAAATAATTTCACGTATGATCTGAATAAAAACGGATTGGGAGATAATACCGCGATCAATTTCTTCGAATCTTACGGGAATGATAAAAACCTGGATAACAGCTTACTCTTAACATTAAGAACCAATGTAAGGTCAAACATCACGAATGAATTAAAAGCACAATATTTATATACTTTCCAGGACAGTTACCAAAACAGTGAATTGGGTAAAACGGTTCCAAGAGCAGTAGTTGAAGGCGTTGTATCCAGTGTTGGCGCTACCAATATCCAGATCGGAGGCCATCGTTTTGGTCAGGAAGGTTTCCGAAATAATGTGTTCCAGGTGGTGGATAACTTATACTACAACACAGACAAAATTAAATATACGTTTGGGGCAGACCTGATGTATACCAGATCAAAATCGATCTACGGAAGTGAAGTGAACGGAAGATTCCAGTTTCAGGGGATGACGAATTTTGCCAATCTTACCCCTTACCGTTTTTACAGAGAAGTACCTTTGATGGATGATCCCTCTGTAAAATCCAGCATCTGGAATGCAGGAGTATATGGACAGCTTCAAGCTAAAATAGCAAAAGGTCTTGACTTTATGGCCGGATTAAGACTTGATTACGGAGGATACCCGAAAGCTGAATTCAATCAAAAGCTTTTTGACGAAATGGGGATCAGAACCGATAATCAGATCAAATCTTTTGTGATTCAGCCGAGATTTCAGTTTGACTGGAATATCAATGAAGGAAATAAAGATTTCTTAAAATTTGGTGCGGGAGTATTCTCTTCCGATATCAACAATTATATGGTGATTAATAACCTTGTTTTTGACGGGAAACATTTGGCAACAGTAGATGTGAACCCCGGTAAAATTGGACTGACTCCTGATTTCCCTGGGTACAGAAATGATTACGGAACGGTTCCTACCCTTTCACAATATCAGATTCCGACCATCAATTACACAGGAAAAGATGCAAAGATTCCAATCGTTTATAAAGCGAATATCTCGTATACTCACTTCTTTAATGAAAGATTCAGAGCCGGAATCGCAGGATATATGGCATTGGGAAGAAATAATTACTTCTACTATGACAGAAACATGGTGGCCAACCCGTATTTCACGTTGGCTAATGAAGGAGGAAGAGGGGTGTATATACCCGCATCTACGATCATCAATAATGATGCTAATAAAAGTGTGAATATCGATTGGAAAGAAGGCAGAATTAATAAAAACTTTGGAAGAGTACTGGAATTGGTGAGTGATGGTAAAGTGAATCAATATTCATTTGTAGTAGACACGAGTTACAGATACTGGAAAGATGGGGAAATCACAGCAAGTTATACGTGGTCTGATATCAAAGACAATACTTCATACAACGGAAACGTAGCAAACTCTGCAACCCTTTCTACTCCGGTTCAGAGTGATCCGAGAGATTTAAGAATGAGCTATTCTGACAGCCAGTTCAGAAATAAAGTAGTGCTTTACGGAAATTCACCTACGATTGCCGGATTTACTGTAGGACTTCGATATTCAGGGATTGGAGGAACACGTTTCTCTTTAACAACAGGAGGGAACATCAATGGAGATTTTGTGGATTCCAACGATTTAGCCTATATCTTCCCGAATCTTACACAGGCGCTGCTTAGCGATCCGGATGTAGGTAAAGCTTTAAAAGATTATATCACGGATTATAACAATAAAATTGCAGAACGTAACGGCGGCAAAAACGGATTCTACGGAGTTTGGGATGTACGTGTCGCGAAAAAAATCAAGTTTGATAAAATAGGAGCATTTGAACTTTCTGTAGATATCTTCAACGTGGCCAACCTTCTTAACAAAGAATGGGGGGTTAACAAATCATACGGTAACGTAGCGTTGTACAGAGTCACAAAATTCAATCAGGATACCAAACAGTTTGAATATGTGAAAAATGCCAATGGTTTAGCCCCTTTATCAGGAAATCCTTATCAGATTCAGATCGGAGCAAAGTATAGCTTTTAACAATTAAATAGTACCTTTATCAAACGGTCGCAAGACTTTTATATTTTAATTATCTAAATTATTATGAAAAATTTTATCTTAGGGTTAGCAGTTTTAAGTACAGTACTCATGAAGGCACAAACTCAGATTATCGCACACAGAGGCTATTGGCAAACACAGCCTCCTACAACGGAAAATTCGATTAAGTCATTGGAAAATGCCCAGAAATTAAAGATTTATGGATCAGAATTCGATGTAAGGATGACTAAAGATGGTGTTTTAGTAATCAATCACGATGAACACCACGGAGACATGGAAATCTCTGAAACCAATTTTAAAGACCTGGAAAAATTAAAACTATCAAACGGCGAGAACTTTCCTACACTAAAAGACTATTTAAAACAAGGCAAAAAAGATCCTTCTTTAAAACTTATTGTAGAGGTTAAGCCGATTAAATCTCAGGAGAAAGAAAGCGAGATCGTTCAGAAAACCATCAAAATGATCAAAGACATGAAGCTGGAATCTCAAAGTGAATTCATTTCATTCAGCTTACATATCTGCAAAGAGATTAAAAGAGTAGAGCCTAAATTTAAAGTTCAGTACCTGAACGGAGAATTGTCTCCGGCACAGATCAAAAGCGAAGGACTGGATGGATTAGACTACCACTACAGTATTTTTGAGAAAAATCCAACCTGGATCGCTGAAGCAAAAGCATTGGGACTGATCACCAATTCATGGACGGTAAATGATCTTCCGGTGTATGAAGAATTAAAAAAACAGGGAATAGGTTTTATCACGACCAATATTCCTGATCAGTTAAAAAATAAATAAAGGTTTATATTTTTTAATTTATAACCAATAAGATAAGTCTGCCTCTTTACAAAGAGGCAGACTTTGTTTTTACAGGAATCCATACTATTTCATGACTTTATTATACCCCGTCATTGCGAGGAAGGAAGCAATCTCCGTTTTCAATAAGCATCATGTGCAATCGGTTAACATATTCATCTGTGTACATCTGGAAAATCTGTGGTTATAAAAATTTGAACCACAAAGTCACAAAAGTTTTTGAACACTTTAGTTTTTAAGTTTAAATGATCGCGTATAATAAGTTCACATAAAGTAAAAAGCAAAGATTTTTATTCATCGTGTTGCAAAGATCTGCTTAATTAGCGTTATCTGCGAGAATATGAAAAATTACGTAATCTTAGGATTCATCTGTGTATATCTGGAAAATCTGTGATTATAAAAATGTAAACCACAAAAGTCATATTCACTCAATCATTAAAAAACTATTAAATCCGGAATTCCCACCCGCTATAAAAATGTTCTTTCGTAAATTTGTACCACGAAAAAAGAACAATTATTATGAATATAAACGGAAAAAATGCCATTGTAACAGGTGGTGGAAGAGGTCTTGGTAAAGCAGTAGCGTTGGCATTGGCAAATGAAGGAGTCCATATCGCGATAACAGGAAGAAACGAAGAAAATCTTAAAAATACGGTCGAAGAGATCAAAAACCTGGGTGTAAATGCAGTATATGCTGTATTTAACGTAGATGATGAAGCCGAAGTGAAAAAAGGAATTGAATCTCTTGCAGAACAATTGGGCGGCGTAGATATCCTGATCAATAATGCAGGAATCGGAAATTTTGGTAGCATTGAAGAAATGTCTTCTGAAACATGGGAGCAGGTAATCAAAACCAATCTTTTCGGAGTGTATTATGCCGCAAAAGCTGTATATCCTTTCATGAAAGCAAAAGGAGAAGGAGATATCGTGAATGTTTCCTCAACAGCAGGATTAAAAGGCGGCCCGAATATGTCCGCCTATGCAGCTTCAAAAGCGGCGGTGGTTTCCTTGTCACAGTCGATGATGGCAGAATGGAGAAAACAAAACATCCGTGTGATCACCTTAACACCAAGTACCATTGCTTCCGATATGAGTATTCAGGGAGGACTTACAGACGGAAATCCGGACAAAGTTCTTCAGCCGGAAGATTTTGCAGAATGGGTAAGAGATATCCTGAAAATGAACAGAAGGGCTTTAATAGCGAATGCTTCTATTTTCTCTACGAATCCGTAATATTTACACTAACTTTTACAAGAATGAAAGCGGGCTTTAGTCCGCTTTTCCTTATTTTTGCAACAAATTATTCACATGCAAAATTATTTAGAATTCAATTTTAAGGTTTCTCCGCAGCAACCTTGGAGCGATATATTAATGGCAGAGCTTATCGAAATCGGTTTTGACAGCTTTACAGAAGAAATTGAGGGGATTTTGGGATATATCCAGAAAGACTTATTCAAAGAAGATGAGCTTAAAGCCCTTTCGATTTTTGAAAATGAAAATGTGAAAATTGAATATTCCTTCAAGGAAATGCCTAATATCAACTGGAATGAAGAATGGGAAAAGAACTTCTCCCCAATCAATATTGATGATAAAGTACTGATCAGAGCAGAATTCCATGAATCCATTCCGGGAATGCACGAAATAGTAATTCAGCCTAAAATGTCTTTCGGGACAGGACATCATCCAACAACCCATTTGATGATCCAGCAGATGATGGACATTGATTTTAACGGTAAAAAAGTCCTGGATATGGGATGTGGAACATCCGTTCTTGCGATCTATGCAAAACAGCAGGGTGCAGGAGATGTTAAAGCTATTGACATTGATGAATGGTCTGTTGAAAACTCAAAAGAAAATGCAGTAAGAAATAATGTATCGTTAGATATTGAGCTTGGTACTGCTGAAAACTTAGGAAAAGAAAACTTTGATATTATTTTGGCCAATATCAACCGAAATATTTTAATCTCCGATATTCCAACGTATGTTTCTGTTTTAAATGCTGGTGGAAAATTGTTGCTTTCCGGATTATGTTTCTTTGATGTAGATGATATTCTGGAAGTATGCAAAGAAAGCGGCCTGGAGTTGAAAAAACAATTACAGCGTGAAGAGTGGGTAAGTCTGCTGCTGGAAAAATAATCATATAAAAATACAGATATGAGATCTTTGCTGACTGTTCTTTTTATATGCATGCTGCAGTTTTTTTCGGCTCAGGAAGAGGAAATGGCTTATTCTAACGGAGTTTTTAATTTTGAAGAAAATAAGACACAGAAGATTTTTACCGATTGGACCAGGGTAAGAAAGGAACCAAATGTGAATGCTCAAATCCTCGATTCTTTGCAGACCAATCAGCAGGTGCTGGTTCTACAGCGGGATGAAACTATTTTGAAGTTAGGAGAAAGACGGGCCAACTGGTACAAGATCTCTTACCAAAAAGGAGAAGTAGCTTCTGAAGGCTATGTGTGGGGTGGCAATCTTTGTGTGGGCTACCGGAATAAAAACGGATATGATTTCCTTTTCGGACTGACAAAAACCGTTGACCGGAAAGATAAAAAGTTCAATGAAAGTTTTCAACAGAATATCGCAGCGATAAAAGCGCTTGAAGGAAATACTCTGATTGATGAGGTTTCCTTTGATACCGGAAGAGGCGAGGAACTTAGCTTTGGAAGTTTTGTCATAGAAAGCAACCATAAGCTGCAGAATATCGAAATGAGCCTTAGAGCAACAGTTTCCGGTGAAGCCTGTGGTATTGCGGGGTATAGTCAATATGTCCTTTTCAAGGATAAAAAATTGATTGTACTTCCTCAATTGATGAATGTAGGCGATGCAGACATCTATTATCACAGTGAAGAATTCATATTTCCCAATGATAAAGGAGGAGTACCCAATGCTTTTATCTTTAAAATGGAGGAAATGGAAAAAGACGACCGTGACAGAGAAAAGAAGAAACGATCTTCCAAGACCTATCTCTGGAATGGAAATTCTTATCAACTGAAATAAAATTTTTAAAGTATAATTTGAAAACCGCTGTATATTTATAGCGGTTTTTTTATTTTTATAAGGTGTTTAAACAATAGCAACCAATATCTATGAAAAAAAGTTTGAAAATTGTCTTATTTATAGGAAGCTGCATGCTGTTGTGTTCATGCCCGGCGAGTTCATTCATGATGTATAAGTTAGTGGGTCGTGAGGATGATTCTTACCGTGAATATTATGATTTGATCGATGGGTCTGATACCATCCGTGCAAAGGTGGGCGTCCTGCACAGCTATATTGACAAAACAACACATCTGATCGTCAAATTAAACCATGTAAAAGAAAAGAAATATAAAGTGTTTTCCACTGCGTATGGTGAAATCTATATGACCTCAGAAGAACCTTATATATTTAATAAAGAATTAAAATCGACGAAGAAAAGAGATACCGTAATGATTGAAAATGCGGGCAAACGTTATTATTTTACCCGTTAACAGAAACCATTTATTCTCTTAGAAATGTTACTCCATACAATAATATGCTACGAAAGTGAATGATTAATAATTCCCTACAACCTCCACTTTACTTCTTCCGCTAGCCATTTTGCTTACTCTGATCTGCACCGGAATACGCTCGGTCATTTCCTGAACATGAGAAATTACTCCAACTTTCCGTCCCTGATTATGCAGCCTTTCAAGAGCGTCCATAGCGATGTTAAGCGTAGCAGGGTCTAAAGAACCAAAACCTTCATCGATAAATAAAGATTCTACCTTCATTCGGCTGGAAGAAAGAGAAGCAAGACCTAAAGCCAATGCCAGAGAGATCAGGAAAGACTCTCCGCCTGAAAGCGAATATACGGTTCGCACTTCACCGCCCATATCCTGATCCACAACCTGAAGTCCAAGCGTAGAAGGAATACGTTCAATGGTATATCGGTTGGTGAGTATTTCAAGATGGATATTCGCATAGCCTAATAACGCATCCAGCGTGTATTCCTGGGCGATTTGCCGGAATTTTTTGCCATCGGCGGAACCTATAATATCATTAAGCTTGCCCCAGTTTTCCGTAATCGATAACTGAACGGTGATACTCTTCAACAGGTCACCAATTTTCCCTTTATTAGCTTCATCCTGCTGAAGTTTAAAGTTGATTTCCCCTTTGATGCGTTTTCTTTCTTCAGTATCAGATTTTGTGGTACGGTGTAATTCCGTAAGATCGGGTAAAGGCCTTTCCGATATCACTTTTTGCTGGTGTGACGCTAAAAGCTGGGTTCTTTCCTTATGGATAGAAGCTGCTTTGGTTACTTCCTCATCAATGGTTTGTAACGCAGTCCGTTCCGTATCGATCCAGTCGGTGCTGAGCGAAAGTAATTGATAGAGCTCGTCCTGGGTTAAATGTTGATGATACTTTTGGTTGTAATCATCAAGCCATTTCTGTATTGTATTCACAGCAGCTAGTGCATCATTTTCTAATGTGGTTAATGCTGCCAGCAGTTCATCTTTTTGGGTATTTGCTTTGGTGCTGTCAATACTTAATTGCTGTTTTTCAGTTGTAAAGGCTTCAACTTTTTGCTGGGCTTCCGTAACTTCTTTTTTGAATTTCAGCTCAATATCTGTTGCTGCCTTTCCTTCAAAAATCATCTTTCGCTGATCCTGCAGTTCCTGATATGTTTTATTTTGAGAATTGTAGTGCTCTGCTTTTTCACCTGCTTCTTTCCGCATATTTTCAGCCTGAATCTCAAGTTCTTTCACCGTAGCAGAAATAATATCATACTGACGGTTATGACGCTCCAGTTCTTCAATACTTTCTTTCCATTTTTTAGAAAATGTACTGATACGTTCCAGGAATGGAGCAGGAGCGGCTTTCCATTTTTCCATCCAGTCCGGACTTATAAAATATGGACTAAGCATTTTTTCAATTTCATCAAGAGCTGATGACCCTCTTTCCTGTTCCTTTGTCGTGGCAGTTTGCTGCTCGAGGTATAAAGTCAGGGTATTCGTATTATCCTTTATTTGATTAGTAATACTGTCAATATATTCCTTTAATTCTTCCAGTTTTGTTTTATCTGCTTCAAGCTGTAATTTCTGTTTGGAATGCTCCTGTATTTTGTTTTGCAGATCATTTTGTTTGACGGTAAGCTCCTGAAGCTGTTTCTCCATCTTTTCTGCTTTCTCAGAATCCGGAATATTGCTGATGGTTTGGGCTATATCAAACTTTTCCCATTCCTGTCTCTTAAGATCAATACTTGCACGCTTACTGCTGAGGTCTTCCTGTTGTTTTTGTATGGTCTGCTGAAGGCTTTTACATTCCTGGTCTAAACTGCTGTGAAGTCGCAACGTCGTTACATGAGTATTTTCATTCGCTTGATGTGTAGCTTCCAGGGTAGACAGCACATTTTCAAGTTGCGGATTATGTAAGGCGTAAGGATGATTTTCACTTCCGCATACAGGGCAGGGTTCGTGATCAACAAGTCCTTCTCTGAGCATTTCTACATTCTCAGAAGCTGCCAGACGGGCCTGCTGCAATAGCTTTGCAGATGTTTCTTTTTGAGTATTTTCTATCGATAATCTTTCAGTGATTTGGTTAAAATTCTCCTGTTTAGATTGATAATCCGTCTGATCTTGTATCTGTTTTTGCTCTAAAGCCTTGAAATCCGTCAGAAGACTGTATAGCAACTGCCAGTGAGCCTGTGCCTGGATGGTACGATGTACTGCCTGATCAGTGTTGGATTTATCCAGCTGTAAAGTTTCTATTGGGAGTAAAAGAAGCTCTTTTAATTGAACATCATACTTGCTTTTTAAGGCTTCCCATTCTTTCTGATATGATTTCAGACTGACCTCTGAACCTGTTTTTTCAGCTTCCTTAGACTTGATTTTTTGCTGCAATTCTTCAGAAATTGTTGCAGATGACAGTAAAGAATCCAGCAGCTTTTGGGCATCCTGAAGCTTAGAGATGATCACATCCCTGTTTTCAGCAATAGCACTGCGGTCTGAATTGTCTTTTTTCCAGTCTTTAAGTGTTTTTATGGCTGCTGAAAGAGCAGATAATTTGTTTTTTTGATCCGTTAAAGTTTGCTGATGCAGGCTGTTTTTTGCAGAGGCACTTTCAAACTCTTCCTTAGCTTTTGTGAGCTGAACTGTTTTTTCAGAAAGAAGGGTGTCCAGCTTTTTAGCCTCCTCCAATAGAGGAAGAGCATCATTCAGCAGTTTGTTTTTGGCTAAAAGCTCTTCTTCTGAAGCAAGCAGTTGATTTGTAAGCGTTTCTTCTTGCTGATGAAGTTTCGAAATGCGTTCTTTTACTATTTCTAATGCTTTTATTTTCTCTGCCTGCTGTTTTTTTGTATACCGTAAAGCATCCGTCCAGGTTCTTGCTTTTTGCGCCTGTTCTGCCTGAAACAGTTTCTGTTTACGCTGGATTGCCTGTGTTTGTACTTCAGTGGCCTGTTGCAGGCTTATTTGGGCTTTATTCCGGCCGATCTGTAATTCAGCCAGCTGTTCATGCCAGTTGAGTTCTTTAGTAAGAATTTCGAGCTCTTTGTCCAGTGCTGTAATTTGAGCTTCCAGATGAGCCTGTTCCGTTTGCAGAACGATTATTTCTTCTTCATTAAGAGTAATGATTCCTTCCTTACGGATATTGAGATCGCGCAGCTGCTGTTCCTCATGTTTATATTTTTCAAAAATCTTTTTCGAAATTTCAGAATAGATATGAGTACCTGTCAGTTTTTCAAGCAGCGAAGATTTTTCATCTTTATTTGCTTTCATAAAAGCAGTGAAATCGCCTTGCGCTAATAGAACCGAACGGGTAAACTGTTCAAAATTCAATCCTACCAGCCGCTCTATTTCTTTATAAGTTTCCGCCTTCCTTCCCGGAATATCAAGATTGGAAGTCATATTTTTTAATAGAACCGAATCAGATTGTATACTGCCCTCCGCTTTATTTCTGGCACGTCTTACACTCCAGGTGGCGCGGTATTGTTGACCATCGATCCCTATAAACTCTACTTCGGCAAGGCCTTCCGCAGTTCCGTCACGAAGAATACCACGAACATCTCCCTGACTGATGGTGCTTCCCTGAACATCATGGATTTCTATCCCCATTTCTTTAGCCTGCAGATATCGGGGTGTTTTACCATACAATGCAAGGCAAAGAGCATCCAGTAAAGTTGATTTTCCAGCGCCTGTAGCTCCTGTAATGGCAAAAATCCCGGCAGAGCATAAAGGTTCTGCAGTAAAGTCAATTACTGTATTTCCTTCCAGAGAGGCCAGATTCTTCGTGCGTATCACTATGATCTTCATCTTATTTTTCTTTTTGATTTACTTCCTGGGTAGCCTGCTGAAACAAACGCAGGATCTCTTCAGGAACTTCAGTGTTGTATCTGGATTGGTAAATGTTGGAAAATACATCCAGAGGTTGCAGTTCGTTCAGTTTCTCTTGGGTAATAAATTCACTGGCTTTTTCTTTTGAAACAGGATATTTGGGATCAATTTTGGCTAACCTGACTTTTTTACCGGTTAATGCGGTTTCTATCTTGTGGCGTAAACCCGGTTCCGGGCTTTCGAGCAGCACATTGACTTTAAGGTAAGGAGTTGTTTTTAAATCGTTATCTGCTGCAGGCAACTGTTCTAATAAAGCGAGTACTTCATGCAGCGTCTGATGGGCTGCCGGAATTCTTTGAAGAGGAACAAATACCGGGATTTCTATTGATTTCAGGTTACTGATCTCCTCATTCAGTTCAAAAACAATAACCTGATGTTTATAGGCTAGCTCTGAAAAGGACATGGGCAACGGACTTCCGGAATACCGGATGTGCTCTTTGCCGCCGATTCGCTGTGCCTTGTGAATGTGTCCCAAAGCGACATATTTAATATCCTCATGAAATGCTGAAGCAGAAACACATTCCACACCGCCCATGATAGGTCGTTCCGAATCATCCATATCTGTTTTTTCTGCATTACTGGTATGGAGATGTCCCATGGCAATAATGGGCTGCCCTTTTTGTCTTTTTTGGTGAGCATATTCAAATGCTTCTTTGTATAATGCAGCCACTCCTTCGGTATAAGGATTCGTACAGTCCGGTATAGAAGGATAATCTCCCATTCGTAGAAAAGGAATGGCAAGACACCAGGCTTTAGCCTCTCCGGAAATGTTCACTATAGGGATTGTTAATTTTTCGTAGTTTACACGGCCTTCAGTATTTTTTTCTATCAATCCTATGATATGAACTTTGGATGATTCCAGCAAAGGCTTGGGAGCTTCCAGTCGAGAGGCGGAGTCATGATTGCCAGCCGTAATAATGATCTGCAGATTGGGATTAGCCTTGGTCGCCTGGTTCAGAAATGTGTAAAACATCTTTATAGAAGCTGCCGCCGGATTAGAAATGTCGAAAATATCTCCGCTCACGAGCAAAACATCTATTTCCTCTGTCTGCAAAACCTGTATCATCCAGTCCAGAAACTGCTGGTGTTCATAAGTGCGGTCGTATTCGTGAAAGAGCTGACCAATATGCCAGTCTGCGGTGTGGAGGATTTTCATAAACTTTGCTTATTTTCCAATCAGGGAAATTACTAAGGAATGTATCTTTTTCCTTTTTTTATCAAAAATAAATCAATTCTTTGAATAGTGCCTGCGGAAAACCGTATTTCATGATTTAATTTAATTCAGGCTCGTTGTATGATGGGATAAGATATAAAAAACTCACAAGAAATTGTGAGTTTTTGGTGAGATTGAAAGGATTATTTTCGAACTCTTGAGTGAATTTTGATGAACTCCTATGATGATACTAAATCATCTGTATGTTAAGGAGTAGTTTTCACCGCATCATACATCATTGAGTCTTTCTTTTGTTCGGTATAATCGTATTTATAGTTATAGAATGAGGATTCCCAGTCTCCGTAACCAAGATTCGGAATGATGATGAATTTTTTACCAAAATCTTTTGCCGAATTTTTCACTGCCGCAGACCGTTCCGTTTCTGATTTTTTGTCAAACAGGTCAGAAAAATCAGCAAGATTATCACCTAACAGCAAAACAATATCATAATTTTTAGCAATATCTTTTCGTCGGTTTTCCTTACTGCTTTCTTTTGATCGAAGGATAAGGTTCGTGTCATTTTGAAGAGGGAAATTGAATTGTTTTAAGTTTTTCAGCGTTCCTGCACGCTCCTGCTCCATACGGTTAGTCACATAGAAAACCTGTATGCCCTTGCTTGCAGCATACTGATAGAATTCCTGAGAACCGGTAAGTGGTTTTGCAATACCTTTGGCAGTCCATTCTTCCCACGTTTTTTGATCATAATCCTTACCCGCTTTTGCACGCTCAACTGCATAATAGGAATTATCCAGGAAAGTTTCGTCAATATCTGAAATAATGGCTAAAGGTTTCCCCGATTTTTGTGCTAAAGCTTCATCCAAACGGAGTTTTGCAATATTGTACGCCTGCAGGCAAAGTGCTTCATATTCTGCTGCCCTTTGCTGATAAAACGCCGCATATATTTTTCCATTACGCCCAAGATTTTGATAGGGGGCATCCTGAACGGAAATCTTTGAAGCCGGAGCTGCTGTTTTACACGATACGATAAAAACGAGAAGACAGCTTGCAATAATGTGATTGAAATTTTTCATTGAATTTAGAATAGAGGAAACAAAATTATAACAATTTGCTTTTTATTGCAACAAAGTCGAAAGATACTTCTTCTTAGGTTTTCCAGCGTGCTTCCAATAGTAGGATTAACCTCGTCATTTTATCTGAATTAAATGATATATTTGAGTTTGAGAAAAAGATTACTATTTTTATGAAAGAAATCAAAAAAAATGACGTCATTTGGAACAAATTGTCCTAATGACGTCATTAAGTGAGCGCGTCAGGATTCGAACCTGAGACCGTCTGCTTAGAAGGCAGATGCTCTATCCAGCTGAGCTACGCACCCATTCCATAATTTTTGCGAAAACTATTAAAAAGTCGGGGCGGCAGGATTCGAACCTGCGACCTCCTGGTCCCAAACCAGGCGCGATGACCGGACTACGCTACGCCCCGATGGTGGTCATTTGTAACGAATTTTACTTCGTTTTAGCGGGTGCAAAGATAGAATGTTTTTTCGAATAAAAAAACAAAACATGAAAATAATTTGGATAGATTTTAATAGTAGCCTGTTTTTCAGGTGGATTAATTTTTTCTCAGATGCTGAATGAAAGGACCTGTTTGGAAAATCTCATAAAATATATTGGTGCAGCAGATTTTAATATTTTCTCTGTTATGATTTACTATTTCGTAAAATATTTTTAAATAGTAAAACCAGTAAGTAGGTAGGTTGTATTGGAAAAGTATACACGATACTTTATTTTCGTCTGACAACCGACAACACTATGTATCAGCAATACCACCCACTTTTTCTATCCGCCCATTTACAAATTTAAATTCAATTCCGTGTTCCGTATCCAGCTTATAACGGATACTTATGGTGATGGTGCCGCCTTTTGAAATTCTTAGGTGCAGCAATTCTTTAATGTATTCATTGTGTTTTTCTACGGTGTCAATATGAAGTGCCGGTTCGCCTGATTTTTCAGGGTCTTCAAAGTAATGGGCATAGTGTTTTTTATAATAATCAAACGCCTGATGCTGAATGGCACTCAGATTAGCTTCAATAGCCGCTAAAAAATCCTGATAGGTCTTTGCAAAATCTGCCAGTTGATTTTCAGTAGGAGGTTCATCAATTTCTTCCCCTTCATCGTCAAACTCTTCTCCTAAAAAAACAGAAATATTCTGTTCTTCAAAAAACGGATGAGAAAATGATATGTCAGATGAAAAACCTGCCCAGTCTTGTTCTACTTCTCCCCAATATTCGTGTACTGCCATTATTTATTCTTTAATTATTTTTTGTAAAATCAAGATGAGAATTATGCTAATGCCAAAGCTTGTGTGTAGGATTAACAATCCTAAATATACAAAAACCCCGATTATAATGAACTCCGATTATTTTTCAGACATTCTTTTTAGCCACCCTTCTTTTTCGCGAACAAATAAAAACTCAATCCCATAAAAACGAATATCATGGCAATATTAGAATAATCCAGTCTTTCAAAAAGAATATTCTCGGTCATCAGATTCGAGTACGATTTAAAGCCTCCAGTGTAAGGAATAAAGTCAGAAAATTTCTTTTCATTCACCACTATTGAGAAGATAATCATGAATACACTGAAACCGATAGGGTAGATGAAGTTTCTGAATACCAGACTTAATGCTAATTGAATCATAGCAATTGAAGACAGCGTGATATACAGTTTTAGAAAAGTGTAGAAAATAACTTCCCGGAAATCATAGTTCTGAAAGCCGATGGCAGGAAAAACAACGCTAAAAAAATAACCGCTCAGTAAAAATACAAGGTATGATAAAACGGTAGAAAATAAGATCGTAATCAAGATAAACAATGCCTTGGAAAAAAATATTTTCGATTTTGAAATAGGGATGGTGAAGAGAATTTTATAATTGTTGTTTTTATATTCAACATCACAACATGCATACACGAAAATCGAGATAAGAATAGGGTAGAGCATGTAAAAAAACAGAAATACAGTGTTTCCAAGCATGTTTTTCCACGGGTTCATCGTTCCGCCACCGGGTTCATTTCCGGAAGTTAAAATACCATAGATAAAGTAAATATCAACTGCAAAAATAATGAGGGCGGGAAGCAGCAGTACGCCAAAAAGCTCTTTATTTTTGGAAAGTTTATATTGCTCGGAAGAAAAGGCTTTATAGAAAGTATTAGTCATGGCTGTTGGAAATTAAGTTAATGAAGATCTGTTCGAGGTTTGCATTTTGAGATTCAATTTCATAGATCTCGAGATCATGTTGAATAAGGATTTTTAATAAAGAATTAAACGCCTGATCATCATTGATCGTTACTGAAATTTTATTTCCATCACTTGGTGCAACCTGGAAATGTATTTCCTGTAGAACGGAAATTGCTTTTGCAGTATTATTTACCCTTACCGCAACTGTTTTTTCTACGCGGCTCAACAGTTCATTTTTTGTGCCTTGGAAGATCATTTTTCCCCCTTCAATAATGCCGATATGAGTCGCTGTTTTTTCCAATTCACTTAAAATATGGCTCGAAAGAAAAATAGTCTTCCCTTGAGCATTAAGATGCTGAAAAAGTTTTCGCATTTCAAAAATACCCTGAGGATCCAATCCATTCAACGGCTCGTCCAGTATTAGCAGCTGAGGGTCATGGAAGATGGCCATAGCAATTCCTAAGCGCTGTTTCATTCCCATTGATAGGGCACTGGTCTTTTTCTTTTTTTCTCTGTGTAAATCCACCAATTCCAGTACTTCATCAATTCTTTTGGTCCCTTTGCCGTAAATGATATCCAGATACTTTAAATTCTCAAAAACGGTCAGTTTCGTATAAAAACACGGGGATTCAATGAGATTTCCCGTTGCAGAAAGAATCTCCGTCCGGTCTTTCTGCAAGCTTTTTCCCTGAATTAAAATATTGTCATTCTGTTGTTCTAAAAGTCCTAACAGCAGTTTTATTGTGGTTGATTTTCCGGCTCCGTTTCTTCCCAAATACCCGTAAATACTGCTATTCGGTACATGAAGGCTGATATCCTTTAAAATGGTTTTAGAGCCTATCGTATAGTTTAAATTTGTAGTCGTGATGCTTTCCATTATTTCTTTGGATACGTTGGGTTTTTATTAATGTCGATATAGAAAATTCCGTCAAAAAGACTGCTCCATTGTTTTTTTTCATCCATTCCCTGATTGATGGTGGATACAAATTCTTTTTTGAGGAAAGAAGTTGAAGGAACTGCTCTTAGGTTGATGAAAAAGTAAGGTACTTTCGTGTCATGAAATACATTTTCCACGGCGAGTTTGCCCGGTTTTTCAATAGTATTGCCATTGACTGGGTTTTGTCTTGCGTAAGAGGAGAAATCGATCATATAAGAGGCTTTTCCGTACTTGTTTTTAAGGTAAGCGCCCAATGGAAGGTAATCCTTGCTGTATCGTTGGGCAAACGTATGGATATTGGCACACCAGACGATCACCTTCTGATCTTTGTATACCGAGTCGATCTGATGTATTACATTCGCGGCCATTAAAGAATCTCTGAACTGCATACTTGGCATAGAGCCCACTTTAAAATTCCAGGCTTTATAGTAGTTATTCCGCATATCATTGAAATACCTTGCATAAATGGTGTTTTCTTCATTTTTCTTCAATTGTAAAACCCTATTTTCAATCTTTTTTATCTCTTCGAGAAACTGTTTTTTCTGCTTTTCATTAAACCTCTTATTAACATAGTAATCATATATAAAATAGAATAGGTGATCAATATTTTTAGAAAAAAGAGGATATTTCTTAAGATCAATCTTATTCCGGGTTAAAAAATCTTTAATCAGCCCTGCACGCTTATCAAACAGGACTCCTCCTGACATCTGAATGTCAAAACCTCCAACAGTAATAGGATTTTTCGTTGCTTTCGTACGCTGGAAATAACTGATCAGAGGCTTGGTTTCATAGTTGGCCCACCAGAAATCAAAAAGCCCAAGCCCGCCGATAGAATCAGCTGAAACCTTCATTTTGTGAGTATTCATTTCCTGATTCATGATCCAGGAATCATATTGGCCGGCTTCATACAGCACTACGTTATATCCAAGATGCTCATGAAGATACCGGATCAGCCTGCTTTTGGCTTTAAAAGTCTGACCATCTTTGTGGGTATTTTCTCCCAGCATCAATACCCTGTTTCCGGTAAGGATTGAATCAAAGATTTTTAAATCATTAAAATCTGTATCGTTGAACGAAATACTTTTAACAGGATGTTGATACCGTTTTACTTCTGAAATCATCGGCTTTCTTACTGCTTCGGGAACTTCTTTGTAAACAATTCTATTGAGTATAAAAATGACCACAACAGAAGCCAGAAAAGCATACAATATTTTCTTCATTCATTAAAAATTATACCGTTGCTAAATATATAAACATTCCTTTTTAAATCAATAGTTCCCATACAATATATTAGTTTTTTATATAGATTTTTAGTGTTGGTTCTGAAAATAATGCCAGGGAAGGAAAAGTGACGAATTGACATTTCGTATTTTTTAAAGTCTGAAAAAAGATTGAGCAGCATCTAATATCTCTTAATTCCTATCTTTGCCGGATGAAACGATTGATATTAATGTATGTGCTTTTTCCGATGCTTATACTATCGCAAACAAAGGGAAAAGTGATAAAAATTTCAGATGGGGACACCATTACCATACTGTTAAGAGGGAAAGAACAAAAAAAGCTCAGACTTGCCGAAGTGGATTGTCCTGAAAAAGGACAGGCCTTTGGGAAAAATGCCAGACAGTTTACCTTCGATAAAGTCTTTGGAAAAACCATTACTTTTATTGAAACAGATACAGACCGTTATGGACGTGCCATTGCGAAAGTATACTATGACAATGGGAAATACCTGTCGGAAGAGTTGATAAGAGCAGGAATGGGCTGGTGGTATTATTCTTTTTCTAAAAACAGTTCGTTAGGGGAGCTGCAGGATAAAGCTCAATATAAAAAGATAGGCCTTTGGCAGGATGTTCACGCGATAGCTCCCTGGGAATACAGAAAAATAAAACGCGATCTTAATAAAAATAAAAAGGCTCTACAAGAGTATAAGAATTAATTATTTGTCTTCAACATATTCTAAAATGTCTCCCGGTTGGCATTCCAAAACACTACAAATTATTTCTAAAGTGCTAAATCTTATTGCCTTTGCTTTACCTGTTTTCAATATTGAGAGGTTCGATAATGTCAAACCAACTTTGTCAGAAAGTTCATTAAGTGACATTTTTCGTTTAGCCATTACAACGTCTAAATTTACTACAATTGCCATACCTTAAACAGTTAAATCGTTTTCGTTTTGAATCTCTATTCCTTTTTTAAAAATAGTCGCAATAATATAGATTACGGCTCCCATTAAAATGAATGCTTGACTGTCTGCCCAAAATTGGTTCAAGTTGTCGGTAACAAAACCATGATGCATTAAATTTTCAGCTAGCTGCCTGGCAGTGTAACTTAACAATCCAATTGAAAGGGTATAATAGCTAATTTGTAAAATTCGTTTCGCAACAAACGTGTTGAACGGTTTTGATAAATCCATTTTGTGCATTAATCTGATAACTATGTAAAATAGGGAGGCTTTTAAAATTGAAATGGCTAGAATAAAGCTGTAGATACCAAAAAAAGCTAATCTACTGTCTTTATACATTTCAGTTAAGTCTAACTTTTGATAGAGATTTTGAATAAATTCAGGTTTATACAGAGTGAAACAGAAATTAACTATTAAGCCTCCTGCTTCAATGCACAAGCCGACAAAAATGACCCAAGCCACAATATACAAGCCCTTAAATACGAAGTTGTTTGTTTTTGACATGATTGTTGAAATTAAATATGATGGGTCAAAAGTAATTAAATTTTATTGATAAACAATAAAAATAGGTTTTTATTCAAAAAATATTTACCGAATATAAAAAGTGCTTCATAATAAGGGGCATTTAATGAAATGGCTAAGGGCATACTCCAGCAGATCATGTTAGGGTGATGAATCAGGGAGAAGATAGAGGGGGTGGCTAGAAACTTTAGTACTATGAGAAATATGGTGTCAGGATGTATTGGATGGTAATAAAGGGGAAAGACCTGGTAGAAAGGTTCTGTGCAATGCGCATTTTCATTTTAGGGACTTTGATATTCAAACCCGGCATGATAATGAACTAAATGATTGAAGCAAAAAGCATGATTACAGTTCGGTATTTATCCTAGAAAACTGGAATTTGATGAAACAGTGTTTAGAACTGCTGAAATGAATATAATCACAAGGTATCTGCTTGACTAGTAGCAAATTAATAAATAAAAAAAACCGACATCAAATTGTTGAAAATTTTGATGTCGGTTTTGTGAGCGCGTCAGGATTCGAACCTGAGACCGTCTGCTTAGAAGGCAGATGCTCTATCCAGCTGAGCTACGCACCCATTGTATAATTTTTGCGAAAATTATCAAAAAAAGTCGGGGCGGCAGGATTCGAACCTGCGACCTCCTGGTCCCAAACCAGGCGCGATGACCGGACTACGCTACGCCCCGAAGTATATAAAAAAGCGGAGGGTAAGGGATTCGAACCCTTGCGACACTTTCGCGTCGACAGTTTAGCAAACTGCTCCATTAACCACTCTGGCAACCCTCCTTTACGTTTATTTTTTAATGATCGTTGTTCCGTTATTGCGAGTGCAAATATAGAACAGATTTCTTTATTTACCAAATAAAATTCAAGAAAAATTTGTGTATTTTTGAGCTAATAAATGATTAAAAAAGTAAACCAATGCGTAAAACATTATATATCATCGGATTAAGCGTTTTTGTTTTTTCTTGTACTCCGCAACAAAATGTAAAAAAAAATACTTACAAACCGAAAAACCCCGTGGCACAGCCTAAACCCGCGGTAAAACCACAAACTCCGGAAACTCCAAAACCGCAAATTACCAATGATCATGGAGTGGAGTTTTTTACAACAAATATTGCCGATGCAACCAAAAATGATAACACCGCAAGTTATGGTTCCATTGTTTCCGCAAAACCGATTGGATATAAAGTGGTAAAAACATATTTTCCTGCCATCGCACAGAATTTTAGACAGAAATATTTAATACTTCATTATACAGCACTTCCGGATGATAAATCGATTACTGTACTTTCCCAACAGGCGGTAAGCGCACATTATCTGGTGAATAATACCGGAGATAACGAGATTTATCAGCTTGTAGACGAAAACAAACGTTCATACCATGCAGGAGTAAGCTCATGGAGAAGTGATAAAAACCTTAATGATACCTCTATTGGAATCGAGATTGTCAATACAGGGTACACTTCAGATTCTACAGGGAAAAAAATATTTGCCCCTTTTAGTGACGATCAGGTGAAAAAAGTGGCAGCTTTGGCTAAAGATATCATTATAAGATATCAGATTCCGGCAACCAACGTTCTTGCGCATTCAGATATTGCTCCTACAAGAAAGCAGGATCCGGGACCGATGTTCCCTTGGAAGAAACTCTATGACCAGTACCAGATAGGAATGTGGTATGATGAAACCTCAAAACAGAATTTCTTCAATATAGCACAAACCGATTTTGCCGTGAGATACAGTGATGCATCATTCATCTTTTTGATCCAGACTGCTTTCCAGAAATTCGGATACGGACTGGAACTCAGCGGGAAATGGGATGATGCGACAAAGAAAACCATAGAAGCCTTCCAGTACCATTTCCGTCCTCAGAATTATGACGGAATAATGGATGCTGAAACGTGGGCAATCCTTCAGTCTTTAAATCAAAAATATCCAGCAAAATAATCAATATAAAACGCATCGTTTAGATGCGTTTTTGCTATCTTTAGACGATAAAAAAAGTTAAAATATCTGTAATGGAAAATTTCAGAAAAGAGAGCGACTTACTGGGAGAACTGAACGTTCCCATTGACGCTTATTACGGGGTTCAGACGCAAAGAGCGATTGATAATTTTAAAATTTCAGGACAGCTTTTGTCTTCATATCCGTACTTTATCAAAGGGCTTGCCTTTGTAAAAAAAGCTGCGGCCAAAACCAATTATGAATTAGGACTGCTTGACGAAAGTCTGTATTTTACAATAGCTGAAGCATGTGACAATATTATTGCAGGAAAGTTCCACGAGCAGTTCCCTGTTGATATGATTCAGGGTGGGGCCGGAACTTCAATCAATATGAATGCGAATGAAGTGATTGCCAACATCGTTTTAGAAAAACTGGGAAAAAATAAAGGAGAATATGAATTCTGCTCACCCAATGACCATATTAACCTTTCCCAATCGACGAATGATGCCTATCCTACTGCCATAAAAATGGGACTTCTTCAGATGAATGAAGGGCTGGCAGATAAACTTCAGAAAATTGTATCCGCTTTCCGTGCAAAAGGAGAAGAGTTTCAGGATGTGATTAAGATGGGACGTACGCAGCTTCAGGATGCCGTTCCTATGACGTTGGGGCAGGAATTTGAAGCCTACGCCGCTAATCTTGAAGAAGATATTTCTAAATTGAATAATAACGCCGATCTTTTTGTAGAAGTCAATATGGGAGCTACAGCGATCGGAACAGGATTAAATGCTCCTGTTGGCTACGCAGATCTTTGTGCGAAGAATTTGGCCCGTATCACAGGTTTCCCGATTGTTTCCGCTCCGAATTTAGTGGAAGCAACCCCGGACACAGGGTCTTATGTCATTTATTCCTCAGCGATGAAGCGCCTTGCCGTAAAGCTGTCGAAAATATGCAATGACCTTAGACTCCTTTCATCAGGACCAAGAGCAGGACTTTTCGAAATAAATCTTCCACCAATGCAGCCCGGATCATCAATTATGCCCGGAAAGGTAAATCCTGTTATTCCAGAAGTAGTTAATCAGGTGTGCTTTAAGGTGATTGGGAATGACCTTACCGTAACTTTTGCCGCAGAAGCCGGACAGTTACAGCTTAATGTCATGGAACCGGTACTTTCCCATGCGATCATGGAAAACATCAACTTCCTATCCAATGCGTTGGATACCCTGCGTGAAAAATGTATCGTTGGAATCACTGCCAATAAAGAGGTTTGCCTGAACATGGTAAAACATAGCATAGGCATTGTAACAGCTCTTAATCCATATATCGGATACAAACAGTCTACGCAGATTGCAAAAGAAGCTTTAGAATCGGGAAACAGCGTGTATAATCTGGTATTACAGAAAGGTATTCTTTCTCAGGAGAAGCTAGACGAAATCCTGGATCCTAAAAATATGCTGAAGCCGCATAACAAATAATATTAATGATAATTGATAAATAATGATTGATTTTTCAAACCCATTATTTATCAATTATTTCTCATACTTATCCATTCAATCGTGAGGTTTTTAATAATAATCCCTGCCCATAACGAAGAAGATCACCTTTCATTTACCCTGGATTCCTTACAGCAGCAAAGCTGTAAAGACTTTAAAGTCGTTGTGGTAAATGACGGTTCCACAGACGGAACAGCAGAAGTAATCCAGAAATATACGGACCATGATCCGCGTTTTGAAACGGTTAATCTTCAAAAATCAGCTCATCAACCGGGATCAAAAGTTGTTAATGCCTTTAAAAACGGCTTACAAACACAAAATCTTGATGATTTCAATGTGATTTGTAAGTTTGATGCCGATATTATTCTTCCCGAAAACTATCTTAAAGCCATTGAAAAAGCCTTTCAGGATAACTTTGAGTATGGGTTAGTTGGTGGTCTTTTATATGTAGAAAAAGAAGGAAATTGGGTGTACGAAGGAAATTCAAATAAACATCATGTGAGAGGCCCTATGAAAGCCTACCGGAAAGAATGTTTCATTCAGATGGGTGGTTTGAGGGAAACCTTAGGGTGGGACAATATTGATTCGATACTGCTTGAAAATTTAGGCTGGAAAGAAATCGTTTTGCCCGGACTGCAGGTAAAATTGATCAAAGTAAAAGGAGCGGATTATACGGTAAGAGAATCAGAGTATTATGGGAGGTATTTTTACTTTTTAGGATTAAACAGATTCTTAGCATATATCGCCTCCTCAAAAGAAGCCATGAAGAGCAAATCGGTCTCTTTTTTCTTTCAGATCGTCAAATCATACGAATCCTGCCGTACCAAAAAAATGGAGTTGAAAATCTCCAAAGACGAACAAAAAATAATTAACAATCAACGTTGGAAAGCGTTGAAAAGTAAGTGGTTGCGAATGTAATTTATTCTTAGAAATATCCATTCAATACAAACGGGTTTTGACCTGTTTTACTAAATTGGATTTTAAAATCCATTTAAAATGTAAACGTGAAGAAAATAGCCTACATAGAGATAGATACCCACGCAGAAATTGCACAGGCTTTCATGGAAATCACCCGTGAATCGAGAGAATTTGACGTGGATTACTATTTTTCCAAAAAGATCAGAGATCAGATCAGCGAATCGGGAGAAACGGTTTTCTTATCAGACAGTTCTATGATTACGGATCAGTTAAAGTTGAAAAAATATGATCTGGTAGTCATTGGAACCCTTCACCGCTATTTCAATACATTCATGGCGATTGCCGGAAAATATAATACGGCAGTAATTGTTCATAATATCAATTTTACAAAAGCATCAAAACTGAATTTGCTGAAAAGTATTTTCAAAGGAGATGTAATATACAGACTGAAGCTATGGTGGAAAGAAGGTTTGTTTTATTCCTCAAAAGCCTACCGGAAAGCAAAAAATCTTTTAGTGCTGGACAAGCAATTGTCTTCAAAACTGTATAAATTTCTTCCGCTTTTTTATACCAAAAATTTTACGGAAACTCAAAACGAAAACATCACTATCGTAATTCCGGGTGGGGTTTCACAAAAAAGACGGGATTATCACCGCATTTTTGAAATCATTCGAAATATACAATCATCCGGCAAATTTAGTTTTGTATTTCTTGGGAAAGCTATGGATGAGGAATTAAAACAACTTAAAAAACTCTCTGGGAATCTTTCAGAAGGCATTTCCATTACGTATTTCACAGAGCGGGTGTCATCAGCTGATTTTGAAAAATGGATGCAGAAAGCAGATGTGTTGTGGTGTCCTATTCAGCCGGAAACCGAGTTTTTCAGCAGAAAAGAAAAATATGGAAGTACCAAAATGACCGGAAACCTGGGCGATGCCATCCAATATGGAAAATATGCCGTTTTTCCGGCGGACTATTCTTCGCAATTAGCATTTATTATTCCGGAGCAGGAAAATGTAATTGAACAGTTTAAAAACCTTACAACCCATCATTTCGATTTTCAGGAAAACTATAACAGAGACAAAGTACAACAAGAAATTGAGCAGGTAATAAAAGGTTTGATTTCTACTTAAATTTGAATACACTTTTAATAAATCTCATATTCAGATAATCTTCAAGAGGGAATATTTTCGTAAAATAATTTCCAATATAGATCAATACCAGAACGACAGTCGGTTTGTATATTAAGTTGATCAGATTGTTGTTGAAAGTAGGTAGTACAATCGCTACAGTGATCGCCAGCGTACAGATAATGGAAACAAAGATCATTTCAATCGTAAGCGGCGAAACCTTAAATACAATATAATTGAAAATGATTTTAATAACATTGTAGGTCGTTAATGAAATAGCGGTGGATAAGGCAATTCCAATTAATTTTAAGTCGGTATTTTTAATGAAATAGTAGTTCAGACCGATCGTAAGTCCGGCCAGTAAAAGCATCACTAAAATGTTAAAACGGTAGTATTTGGAAAGAGAAATAATATTTCCGTTAAATCCTGTCGCCAGATCCACTAAAACTGCAGAGCCCCAGATCCAGACTACAGGTTCATATTCTCTCAGCATCGTTCCATTTTTAGGCATAAACTGCGTCAGGAAAGGAAATCCTACCATGATGCATGAAAATAAAACTGCCCCTAAAAAATATAAGGACAAAGACGTTTTCTTATGAAATCGGTCCAGTTCCTCCATATCTCCGTCAGCAAGTGTTTTGTTGATAATCGGAGCCGAAATATTGAAAAGTCCCAACTGCGGAATAGAAATCAATGAAATAAGCGCATACAGGACGGAATAGATTCCAACTTCCTCCATTCCCATAAACTCACCGATCATAAAACTGTTGATCGCTAAATAATTTCCGAAGGTTCCTAAAAATCCAAAAAAGCTATAATTGAAAAATTCTTTCCAGAAATTATTTTCTCTGAAATAATCCGTATTGAAATCCAGCTGTATTTTTTCTAATTTGTTAGTGTAATAAACATAGCCTAAAAGCATTAAGGTGAAAATCCCGAAGAAGAATGCAAAGGCGATTTTCTGTGACAACGCAAAATAGAAAAACAGGCAGAAAGCTCCTAAATTGGCTATTTTGGGTAAAAGATTATCGAAAATATTGGAAACAACAATTCTTTTATAATTGGAAGTATATTTATTGAAAATCGCACAAAAAGAAAGAATCAAAATCAAAGGAAGAATCATTTCTTTAGTCTTCCAAGCTTCCGAGTGCCTGAATTTTGGGTAAAAATAAGGAAGAAGGAAGAACACAGCAGTAAAAATCACAAAATTGATCAGTACCGTAAGCAGAGAAAGAGAAAGCATATTCTGCTTTTTGCCGTCTTTTTCTACCGTATGAAAAAATTTAACGTTAGAGTAGGAAATTCCAAGAACCACAAAAGGAACCAGCATTTCAGCGGTAGGAAGGATGTAGCGGAGCTTTCCGTAAAATTCAAAATCATTCGGAAAGATAAATATTGCTGAAATTGTTCCCAGCAAAAAACCAATATAACCGATAATGGAATATTTGAAGCCTTGTCTCGCTACTACACTCATAACGTTGTTTTAATGGTTTTTAGGTATAAAAATAATGTTGTTGATATAATTCGTTTTGTTTTTCTCGTCGTCTGTATTATGCAGGATGATTTCTTCGGTAAGTCTCTCAAGATCAAAAGTTTTCCGGTTAAGATACCGTGCTTCATATCCCCAGCTTTCAACCTCTGAAATTTCATTCCAGATTGGATTGTCGTGATGTCTTTGCTCCATTTCAACCATTAACGTCGGAAGAAATTGTTTAATGATTGCTCTCGCTCCGAAAAGCGTTTTCATTTCATTTCCTTCAACGTCGATTTTAATGAAATCCAGCTTGCTGAAGTGTTCTATGGCAGCCCATTCATCCAGTTTGATAACCTTTACCTTTTCCGTATAACTTTTTTCCTCGCCTTTTTCTTTGTAGGCAGTGTTCAAGGTTCCACGCGATGCGATCATTTTTCCGTTGATGATAGGAACCTTAAAGGTAGCTGTCGTATTTTCATCGGAAAGTGCAAGGGGAAGAACCCTCATGGAAGGAAACAGTCTTTTCAGACGGTTGTACAATCTTTTATTAGGTTCAAAAGCATACACATTTTCATGATTCAGCTTGTTTTCCAGTTGGTAAAGAAAAGTTCCTACATTGGCGCCTATGTCCAGGATAACTGCATTTTTAGGCAAATAGTCTTTTATCCAGACCAATTCCGGTTCTACATTCCGTGCCGAAAAATTGTCTTTAGTAAGATTATTTAAATTTTTAAAATATCTTTTTTTGTAAAAATTCGGACTGATGTATTGTAGCTTTTCTGCAATTGTTTGGTATAAAGACATCCCTGGTTTTTTGACGAACAGCAAAGATAAACAAAAATGTTAAACTGATGTTAAAATACTTTGATTCTAATGAATTGATTATCAGTAATTAAATTTATTATTTTTTGTGAAATTGAATGAGAGTGTTGCTCCTAAAGGCTTGATTTAACTGAAAATATCTATTATTAATACATTTAAATAAAGAGATGCTCTTATAAAAATGGGGCGTTCAGGAAATCATTAAGCGGCTTCATGAGCTGGAAAATTTTGCTGAAGTTTTTTACAGCATTTTTATCCAGAACTCCATCATCCTTCACGTTGTAGACTACAATAAAGTTTTTAAGTTTTAAATATTCTCCCATCGGATCTTCTTTTTCAAAGCCTTGGGGTATTTTCTTCAGTTTGTCAGCCTGATCCAGTTCCGGGAAATGTTTTTTGAAATCTTTTTGCTCAATGATTTTAATAAAGTCGTTCCCGTATAAAGAAATTTCCTTTCGAAGTTCTTTTAATACAGCAGGTTCCGGCATGTAAATTCCACCCGCTAAGAAAGATTTTCCAGGTTCTATATGAAGGTAATATCCTCCTTTCTGGCTCCCTTTCCCCATTCCTAAAGAGGCTCCGAAATTCGTTTTGTATGGAATTTTATCCTTTGAAAACCGGGTATCCCGGTAAATTCTGAACAGTGATTTTTTAGCATCAATTTTTCCTAACTCTTCATCGAATTTACTCATTTCGGTGATCAGATCTTCCAGAAAAGCAATGGTATTTTGCTGAGCTTCTGTGTACAGCGTTTTATTTTCATTAAACCATTCGCGGTTATTATTCTTCGTTAATTTTTTAATAAATTCAAAAGTGCTGGGAGCAATGGTAGCCGACATAATTTTGTTTTTTTTCTGTTTAAATTCAATTGTGATATATCGGTTAACAGTTTATTTTTAGAATAAAAAAAGATGATTAAATTCCTTTCAGCGGGAAACTATCAATTCAAAACCAACAACTGTCAACCTACAACGGTTAATCAAAAGTAAAAAAAACTATTCATATCTCAATGCTTCGATCGGATCAAGTTTGGAGGCTTTTAAAGCTGGATAATATCCAAAGAAGACGCCTGTAATAGCACATACGATGAATGAAACAATGATAGACGATTCTGTAATAAAAGTCGGCCATGAAAGAAATACTGTGACGAGTTTTGAGGTTACGATTCCTAAAACAACTCCGATAATTCCGCCTGTAATGCTGATCATGGTAGCTTCAATAAGAAACTGGTATAAAATATCTTTCCCTCTGGCGCCAATGGACATTCTGAGACCGATTTCTTTTGTTCTTTCCGTCACAGAAACATACATGATATTCATGATTCCTATGCCGCCTACAATCAGGGAAATTCCTGCAATAGCAGATAAAAGAACCGTCAAAAGCTGGCTGGTGGAACTCATGGTAGAGATCAGCTCCGCTTGTGTTCTGACGGAGAAATCATCATTATTGCCATCGGGAGAAAGTTTATGCTGTTTTCTTAAAATTTCTGAAATTTCATCCGTCGCCTGTTGAGAAGTGTTTTCATTCGTTGAAGATGCATAAATAGTCTGCACATAGGTGATGCCTAAAAATCTTCGCTGAACCGTATTGAAAGGAGCGATAATTACATCATCCTGGTCCTGCCCGAAAGCGTTTGAACCTTTTGAAGCCAATACACCGATGACTTTCATCGGAACTTTATTAAATCTGATAATACTTCCGATAGGCTCTGCACCATTAGGGAACAGATTGGAAACAACCGTTTGACCAAGCACACATACCTTGTTGGAGGTAGTAACATCTTTTAATGTGAAAAGAGTTCCGCTTGATACATTCCAGTCGCGGATGCTGAAATAATCCGAATTTACCCCCTGAAGCTGGGTAGGCCAGTTGTTGGGACCGTTAATGGACTGTCCGTTGGTCTGAACTGCCGGTGAAACATAAGAAACATCGGGAGCACCTTTTGCAATCGCATCAGCATCCTGAGGTTTCAGCGTTTGAAGTCCTGAAGCACCAATTCTTGCTCCTCCGGAAACATTAATGTTACTCGACGGACGTATCGTAACCATGTTGGAACCCATAGACGAAAGCTGATCACTGATACTTTTTTTAGAGCCCTCACCAATGGCGGTCATAGCGATCACAGAGGCAACACCGATGATAATCCCGAGCATGGTAAGGAAGGCCCGGAGCTTATTCCGGAAAATGGCTTTCCATGCGATTCTGAAGAGGTTTGAAAGATTCATTGTGCTTAGGGTTTTAATTCATGACTGTTGTAATCGTCGTTTACCGGGAGGTTATCCAGTGCTTCTTTGGCGGATTTTATATTATCATTGGTAACATCTTTTATAACGACACCATCTCTTAACGTCACAGTACGGCTGCTGAAGGTTGCGATATCCGGTTCGTGGGTCACAAAAACAATAGTTCTTCCCTGTTTGTTCAATTCCTGCATAAGCGCCATAATTTCGTAAGAGGTTCTTGTGTCCAGATTTCCTGTAGCCTCATCAGCTAAAATCATCACAGGTTCGTTTACCAATGCCCTGGCAATGGCAACTCTTTGCTGCTGTCCGCCGGACATTTGGTTCGGAAGGTGATCGACTCTGCTTTCCAGTTTTACGGCTGCTAATGCTTTTAAAGCCCTGCTATGGCGTTCTTCTGTAGATATTTTTGAATTATATAACAACGGAAGCTCCACATTTTCTTTAGCAGAAGTTCTTGCCAGCAGATTGTAAGACTGAAAAACGAAACCTATTTTTTTATTCCTTAAAACAGCTAGTTCATCCCGGTTAAGATCTTTTATATTAACGCCATCCAGAATATAATCTCCACTTGAAGGCTGATCCAGACATCCTAGGATATTGAGCAGGGTAGATTTCCCGGAACCGCTGCTCCCCATGATGGTTACAAACTCACCCCGTTCTACAGAAAATGTAACTCCTTTCAAAGCGTGTACAATCTCTTCGCCCATCCTGAATTCTCTTTTTAAGTCTTTTATTTCAAGAATTTTTCCTGTCATGACATTGTTTTTTTCTGTGAAAATTATCTTGGACCGCCACCACCGCCGCCGCTGTTTCTATTACCGCCACCACCTCTTTGAGGAAGGAATGGGCTTTTTGCAGCGCTGCCGCCTGATTTTTTAGATAAGGTTTTATATCCTGTAATGATATTGTCGGAGGTCGTTAATCCTGAAATCACCTGGATTTCCGTATCATTATCCATTCCTGTTTTTATTTTTTTACGGGAGATGGTACTGTCTTTTGCAATAACCCACACTCCGGTACTATTTTTATGGGTATCGTTTTGCCCTGTTTTTTTCGTCTTACCGCCTTTTTTCTTGCCTTTCAAGAAAGGGGAATTAATCTTGTATTTTTCAGCAACTAGGCTGTCCGGCATAAAGCTGGTTGCTGCGACAGGAATCTTCATTACATTTTCCAGTACATTGGTATAGATGGTGATGTTGGCCGTCATTCCCGGTTTTAATTTTAACCCTGAATTATCTGCGTTAATAATCGTTGTATAATTCACCACATTGGAGGAAACCGTTGGATGGAGGCGTACCTCAGAGACCTGTCCTTTAAAAACTTCATCAGGAAAGGCATCAACAGTAAAGGTTGCTTTCTGTCCCACTTTTACATTTCCAATATCTGCTTCATCCACAGACGCCCGGACCTGCATTTTGGTAAGGTCTTTGGCAATACTGAAAAGAGTAGGAGTGCTGAAGCTTGAGGCAACCGTTTGTCCTTCACTTACATTCCTGTTCAGAACTGTCCCGTCAATAGGAGAGTAGATGTAGGTAAGTGACAGATTTTTATTTGCCGTAGAAAGCTGAGCATTTACAGCATTTACCTGTGCTTTAGATGCATTATATTGGTTGGTTGCATTATCATAATCTGCTTTGCTGATGGCGCCTACTTTATAAAGCTGTGACTGTCTGTTGATATTAATCTCGTTGTAGGCCAGGTTGCTTTTCGCATTTTGGAGATTGGCTTTGATCTGTTCTGTCTGAAATTGAAGCAGATCAGGATCTACTGTAGCGAGAAGCTGCCCTTTTTTCACCTGGGAATTAAAATCAACATATAGGTTTTTAATAATTCCTGAAACCTGAGTACCTACAGCCACGGTATCTACAGGCTGTACAGTTCCTGTTGCCGTAATGGAATTTGAAATTTCACCCATTGAAGGATGCACGGTTTCAAGCTGGATTTTTACTTCTTCTTTTTTGATAAAGAAATACCAGATGGCTCCGATAGCAATTATTCCTCCGATAAGCCAGATCAGCCATTTTTTATTTTTTGCTTTCATAATTATTTAAGCGTTATAGAGTTACCTGCGTAGAATTCATAAATTTTTCTATTGAGAACTGCAGAGTATTTGGCCTGCAGGTAATTCTGGATTGCTTGTATATAGAGCAGTCTCTGCTGCTGAAGCTGCACATAATCAATACTTCCGAGTTTCATCTGTGCATTGACGATATCATAGCTTTCTTTATTAATGTTCATCTGTTTTAAAGCAGAATCATATTGGGAAAGTGAATTCTGCAGACTGATGTAAGACTGTTCAATCTGTTGATTGAGAACTGTTTTGGTGTTTTGAAGGTCTAAATTGGCCTGTTGAATGGCAATTTTAGATTTTTCAATTTCAGTTTTATAAATTCTGTTGTTATAGATGGGGATTCCAATGCTTAATCCGATGGGAGTATAAAAATTATTTCCCAGCTGGTTAAAGTAATTACCGTTTCCGTTGGTATAATTGGTAGAAATATTTCCTACCAGGTTCAGGGTGGGCTGTATGGAAGCTTTTGCCATTTTAAAATTGGTGTTGGAACTTTCTATATTCAGCTCTCCATATTTTACCTCAGGACGTTGGTTTTGTGCGGTATCCTGAACATCCTGCAACGATTTTATGTTGTCATCAACGATAATAGAGTCTGGCTGTGCGATCTGAAAATTATACGGAGAAGGTAGCTGGAGAATCTGTTTAAGGTTAACAATATTGGTTTTTAATCCGTTTTGAGCAGAAACCAGATTGTATTCATCCTGAGCGACCTGCGCCTGAATCTGAAGATAATTTAATTTTGAAATACTTCCGGCGCTGTAAAGCTGTCCGCCCTGTTTTAACTGAGTTTGGGTAGTTTTCAGAACATTTTCAAGGGATACGATGTTTTCCTGAGACATCAGAATATTCAGGAAAGCCTGTGCAATAGTCAGTGTGATATTATTTTCGGATTCCTGAACAGATAAATCGGCCATTTGAACTTCCAGATTCTTGGAATCTTCATTATTTTTAATATAACCGGCATGATAGAGTGTCATGGAAGAACTGGCTCCGATGCTTTGAGATTGTGCACCGTTGAGATGCAGGCCGTTGCTGCCGTTCACAGCAAAAAGTCCCTGGGAAACAGTAGCGCTGACATTGGGATATTTGGCTTCTTTTGCCTGTAAAAGATCCTGTTCTGCCGAATTTTTCGATAACCGTAAAGAATTAATGGAAATATTATTTTCTCTTGCGTATTGAATACAGTTTTCCAGGGTCCAATTTTCAGGATAATGACTGGTCTGGGCGAATATATCAAGAGTTTTGAGCAGGAATACCAAAAAGAAAAATTTCCGTTCCATAATTTTATTTTTGAAAATTCATTAATAAGACAGAAAAAATCAATCCAATTTAATAAAAAAAAACAATATTTAACGAGTTTTTAACAGAGACGGCCTTTTTTTGGTTATAATTTTTTAAAAATTAAAAAAATATTAAAGGATTCTGAAATTAAGTTTAGTTATTTAACACTTTGTTCAAAAAAAAGTCAAAAATTTATTGTATATTTGCAGAAATTTTATAATATTTAATGAATTTATTTACGGAGTCCAATTTAAGTCCTGACATTCTTAAGGCAGTTGGCGAACTGGGTTATGAAAGCCCAACAGAAATCCAAAAACAGACTATCCCTTTTATTCTTTCAGATATTCGCGATTTGATCGCACTTGCGCAAACAGGGACAGGCAAAACAGCAGCGTTTTCGCTTCCGATTTTGGATATGATTGACGATACGAGTCGCAAAATCCAATTTTTGGTGCTTTGTCCGACACGAGAATTATGTCTTCAGATTTCTAAAGACATAAAGAATTATTCTAAGTACATGAAAGACATCAAAACTACAGCAGTTTATGGTGGAAGCAGTATTGTGGATCAGATTCGTTCTTTAAAGGATAAGCCACAGATTATTGTAGGTACTCCAGGAAGAGTTATCGACCTTATCAACAGAAAAGCACTTGACTTTTCTGCTATTCATTGGTTAGTTTTAGACGAAGCTGATGAAATGCTTTCAATGGGTTTCAAAGACGAATTGGAAACCATTTTAAGAGAAACTCCTGAAACAAAACAAACTTTCTTATTCTCTGCAACGATGAATAAAGAAGTGGAGAGAATTTCTAAAAATTATCTTACAAAACCACACCGTATTTCTGTGGGTTCTATTAACGAAGTTAAAAAGAACATTAAGCATGAATACTATGTTGTAGGATATCGTAACAAAAAAGAAGCTCTTAAGAGATTAATTGATGCCAACCCTAACCAGTATTCTATTCTTTTCTGTAGAACAAGAATGGAAACTCAGGAAGTTGCAGATTTCTTAATGCAGAACGGATATGCAGCTGATGCCCTTCATGGAGATCTTTCTCAAGCGCAGAGAGATACGGTAATGAAGAAATTCAGATTGAAAAACATTGATATTTTGGTAGCAACAGACGTTGCAGCCAGAGGACTGGATGTAGATTCATTAACTCACGTTATCCATTACTCTTTACCTGATGATCCTGAAGTATTCGTTCACAGAAGCGGAAGAACAGGTAGAGCAGGAAAAGACGGTATTTCAATCTCTTTGATTAAGCCTGAAGAAAGCAGAAAATTAAAGCAGATAAAATCTACAACGAAAATTGATATCGTTGAAAAATTCATACCGACAGGAGAAGATGTAATCAAAGCTCAGGTTGGAGGTGTTTTCGAAAAATTATTTACGGAGCACCAGGATATATTTGAATTTGACGACAGTTTAATCCCGGATCTAAGCGCTTTCACTAAAGAAGAACTGGTACATAAGTTATTACAGTTCCAATTGAAAGATCTTGCCCTGTACTACAAAGATAAACATGATCTTGTTGACCAGAAATTCAACAGCAGTAGAGATGATGACTATCCTAGAAGAGACAGAGATAGAGGTCGTGACAGAGACAGAGATAGAGGAAGAGACCGCGACAACAGAAGTGGAGGAGATAGAGACAGAGGAAGAGAACGTGGCGGAAAACCAAGGAAAAAGAATGAAGATATGGTAAGATTCTTCTTTAACCTGGGTAAAAAAGATCAATTGAAAAAACTGGATGTTTTGGACATTATCAATAAAGCAACGACTCCTGCTGGAGGAAGTAAAAAAAGAGCTGAAATTGGTGATATTGAAATTTTAGAGAAATTCTCTTTCTTTGAAATCGAAAAATCATTTAAAGGAGAGCTTTTAGATAACATTTCTTCAATGAAGTTTAAAGGAAAAGATATGAGAGCTGAAGAGGCGAATTAAAACTCATTCTTAATCATATAAACCGGCTATACAGCCGGTTTTTTTATTTGATAATCAGGAGATAACAGTATGTTAACAAAACTTAATGTCAGATAGTTTCAGGTAAGAAGCTTTTTTAGGAAATTTGCACTCAAAATTATAAATACTTAAAAATGGGAATTGGTAATATTTTCCACGCTTTTCAACCAAAAGATAAAATCTTTTTTGTCCTTTTTGAAAAAGTAACTGAAAACCTGGTAGCAATGTCTGAGGAATTCAACAACGGAATTAAAGATTTTGATCTTAACGATGATTCAATGTTGAAAAAAATGAGCGACTACGAACATAAAAATGATGAGCTTACTCATGAAATTTTTATAGAACTGGGTAAAAATTTCATCACCCCTTTTGACCGTGAAGATATTCACACACTGGCAACTGGACTAGACGATATTGCTGATTATATCTACGCTTCAACGAAGTATATCTTCTTATACAAATCACCTTTGATGAAGGCCTACGCAGATTTCTCCCTATTGATCCACAAAGCTTGTCTGGAAATCCAGAATGCAATGAAGAATCTTAAAGGATTTAAGAATATGGAGCAGGTAAAAGAAGCTTGTATCAAAGTAAACTCTATCGAAAATATTGCAGATGATTTGCTTTCAAACTCAATGGTAGAGCTATTTGAAACCAATGATGCTATCAATATCATCAAAATTTCATCGGTACTTAATTATCTTGAAATCGTAACAGACAAGGCAGAAGATGTTGCCAATACGATTGAGAACATCATGATTAAATACGCCTAAACAAAATAACAAAAATGGAATTTCCGATTTTACTTACGGTTATTATTGCTTTGGCTTTAATCTTCGATTATATTAATGGTTTTCATGACGCGGCCAACTCAATTGCGACTATTGTTTCTACAAAGGTTTTAACCCCTTTCCAGGCTGTACTTTGGGCCGCTCTTTGGAACTTTGCAGCATTCTTTTTAGCAGCCTATGTAATAGGTGAATTCAGAATTGGTAATACCATCGCTAAAACGGTTAATGAAAATTTCATCACACTTGAAGTTATATTTTCAGGTCTGATGGCTGCCATTGCCTGGAATCTTTTAACATGGTGGTTTGGTATTCCTTCTTCATCTTCACACACCTTAATTGGTGGGTTTTTAGGAGCCGCATTAATGCATGCTTTTATGATGGATTATAACGATGTGGTTTCTGCACATCCTGATCTGGGGATATTTGAAACATTAAAACAGGCTTTTCATCAGTTAACAACACAAAATGTTGTGAAATTTGATAAAGTAATTCCTATTTTCCTGTTCATTTTTATGGCACCCATCATAGGAATGGTCATCTCAATCATCATTACATTAATTATTGTTCACATTTATAAAAGATCAAACCCATATAAAGCAGACAAATCTTTCAAAAGATTGCAGTTGGTTTCTTCAGCTTTGTTCAGTGTAGGACACGGTTTGAATGATGCACAGAAGGTAATGGGTATTATTGGGGCAGCCCTGATATATTATCACGTGGAGATGCTTCATGATCCTGTTTATCTTAATATCCCTTCTGCAGGCCGTTTTGATTATTTTGCACAGCACTATCTTTGGGTTCCTTTGGTATCGTTTCTTGCGATCGGTTTAGGAACAATGAGTGGGGGTTGGAAGATCATCAAAACCATGGGAACGAAAATCACAAAAGTTACTCCGTTAGAAGGAGTAAGTGCTGAAACAGCAGGGGCAATTACCCTTTTCATTACAGACCAGTTGAGTATTCCTGTATCTACAACACATACGATTACAGGTTCTATCATCGGGGTAGGATTAACGAAAAGAGTTTCTGCAGTACGTTGGGGAATCACCGTAAGCTTACTTTGGGCTTGGGTATTAACAATTCCTATTTCAGCTATTGTTGCCGGAGTTACTTATCTTCTGGTTACATTTTTATCTTAGAAATCACTTTTAATTATATAAACATAAAAACTTTGCCTGATCAAGCAAAGTTTTTTGTTTTATAAAGCCTTTAAAAATCGTATTTTTGCTTAAACTATAAAAATAATTTATGGAATTTTTAGACAGATACCAACAGATTGTTGCGGACGCTATTAATAAGTATACTTTTAAAGATAAGCCTGCAGAATTATATGATCCGATGAATTACATCATTTCCCATGGTGGAAAGCGTCTTCGTCCTATTATGGTTTTGATGGCCTGCGACTTATTTGGAGGTGATCTGAAAGAGGCGATCAAGCCTGCTTTAGCAATAGAGTTTTTCCATAATTTCACACTGATTCATGATGATATCATGGATGAAGCGCCGTTGCGAAGAAATAAGCCTACCATTCATACCCTGCACGGGATTAACGTAGGAATTCTTTCCGGAGACGGATTAATGCTGAAAGCTTATAAGTTTTTTGAAGATTTGGAACCTGAAATTTTCAAAGCCTGTATCAGGATATTTACCCATACCGGACTTCTTTTATGCGAAGGCCAGCAGTATGATATTAATTTTGAGACCCAGGAAAATGTAACTTTTGATGATTACATCAGAATGATTACTTATAAAACCGGAGTTTTAAGTGCTTCTTCTTTTGAAATCGGAGCATTGATTGCCAAGGCTAATTTTAAAGATGCAAAAGCAATCTTCAACTTCGGAAAACACATCGGTATTGCATTCCAGATTATGGATGATTATCTTGATGTATTCGGAGATCAGGCGCAGTTTGGTAAAAAACATGCAGGAGATATCTATGAAAATAAGAAAACAGTTCTTTATCTGATGGCAAGAGAACACGCCACAGAAGAAGAAAGAAAAGAACTGGATTACTGGTACTCTAAAAAGACCGATAATATTGATAAAGTATATAACGTAGAAAAGATCTTCAGAAGAACTAAAGTAGATGAAAAAGCATTACGTCTGATCGAGAAACACAACGAAATCGGTCAAAGTTATCTGGAGAAAATCAATATCCCTGAAGAAAAGAAAAAACCATTTATAGAACTGGCTAATTATCTTTTAAGAAGAGAAAGCTAAAAAATAATTTAAAAATGAGATAATAGATATAATGCATTATCTCATTTTTCAATTTTGAAATTAATGTAATGAAATTCCGTACTGAAGTTGACATCCAGAAATCAGAAAAGAAGATTGAAGTTGAAGACAGCCTGTTTTCAATAGGATCCTGCTTTGCTGCTGAAATGTCTGATCTATTGATGCAGGGTCAGCTCCAGTCTTTCAATAATCCTTTTGGAACGATTTTCAACCCCTTTTCGATCAATAATGCTGTGAAAAGGCTTCATGATGCAGATTCCTATGAAGAGGATGATTTGATTGCGTTTAACGATGAATTTATCTCTTTGGATCATCATTCGGGTTTTGATACCCGATATGTGCATCAGACATTAAATAAAATTAATGCCGAATTAGAAAAAGGAAACTCTTTCCTTCAGACTACGAACTGGGTAATCATCACCTATGGAACATCATTCATCTATGAATTTCTTCCGAAGGGAAAACTGGTGGCCAATTGTCATAAAATTCCGCAGAAATTCTTTGAAAAGAGATTGTTGACCCATCAGGAGCTTACCGATTCTATTTATAACACCATTTTGAATCTAAAAGATATCTGTAAAGATAATGTTCAGATTTTATTCACGGTTTCACCAGTCCGCCATACAAAAGATGGAATGATTGAGAATCAGTTAAGCAAATCCAAGCTGATTATGGCCGTTCACGAGGTAATATCGGATATAGAAAACTGTCATTATCTTCCCATTTATGAAATGATGATGGATGATCTCAGGGATTACCGGTTCTACAAAGAAGACATGATCCATCCTAATACTCAGGCTATCAATTATATATTCGAAAAATTCGGAGAAGCTTATTTTTCAACGGAAACCAAAGATTTTATCAAAGAAAACTTTAAAATTTATAAAGCGCTGGAGCATCGTACAACTGATAAAAAAAGTCCCAAATATATTGAGTTTAGGGAAAAATTAAATCAGAAGATTGAAGCACAACAGAAAAAAGTGAAACACAGAATATTCACCACAGATGATTGATTTTACAACAATTGCATATCTTAAAAATGGAAATAAAAGGCAGCAATACGCTTTTGAGATCCTCAAAAAATATGAAATTTTTGAAAAACTGAATGCCTATTTTCCTGTATTAGCCGGAACCATTCCTATTGAAATTGATATTGAAGGGAGTGATCTGGATATCATTTGTGAAGTTGATCTTCAGTTTCAGGAAGTATTTATTGAAACCGTAAAAAATTGTATTCCAGATCATACTGAAGTACATATTGAAAATATGGCAGTGAATGGAGAACAATGTATTGTCATCAACTATAAATTAAAGGGATTCCTCATAGAAATCTTTGGCCAGAATAAGCCGCCACTTCAGCAGAATGCTTATCGCCACATGATTTCCGAACACAAAATATTACAAGAAAAAGGAGAAAATTTTAAACAAAAAATAATAGAATTAAAGAAAGAAGGAATGAAAACCGAGCCCGCATTTGGACTTTTACTCGGTTTGGAAAATCCTTATGAAGAGCTGTTAAAATTTTAGAAATAATGATTGATACACATACCCATTTATATGCTGAGGAATTTGATGAAGACAGAAAAGAAGCAATTAAGAGAGCTGTAGATAAAGGCATCAAAGAATTTTATCTTCCGGCTATTGATTCGGAATCTCACGAGAAAATGCTGGCTTTGGAAGCAGAATACCCCAACCGAATTTTTTCAATGATGGGACTTCATCCATGCTATGTAAAACCCGAAACCTGGGAAAAAGAACTGGAGATTGTTAAAAATTACCTGGAACAGAGAAGTTTTCCTGCCATAGGAGAGATCGGAATTGACCTGTATTGGGACAAAACAACCCTTGATATTCAGGTAAAAGCTTTTGACCAGCAGATTGACTGGGCGATAGAAAAAGATCTTCCTATTGTAATCCATACCAGAGAGAGCTTTGATGAAACATTCGAAGTGCTGGAAAGAAAAAAACACCCGAAACTTCGTGGAATTTTTCACTGTTTTTCAGGGGATCTTGAACAGGCAAAACATGCAATTGATTTAAACTTTATATTAGGAATCGGTGGAGTAGTGACTTTTAAAAATGGTAAGATTGATCAGTTTTTAAATGAAATTCCGTTAGATAAAATTGTTCTGGAAACAGATTCTCCTTATCTGGCTCCGGTTCCACACAGAGGAAAGAGAAATGAAAGTTCTTACCTTGATTTAGTTGCCGGTAAACTGGTTAATATCTATGATACAGATTTTACGGAGATCGATAGAATTACAACAGAAAATGCCAATAGAATGTTTAAAAAGAATAGCTTTTAGACTATCTTGAATAAAAATGTCATTTGATACTAAAAAAATAAGCCTTCTCAATTTGAGAAGGCTTTAGTTTTATTTCTTTCTGAAAAAGCTTTTATTTTTGGGCTTTTTAAGGCCTCCGTCATTCCTTGGTGAAGATGGTTTAGGTCTTCCTGCTCCACCTGACATAGGCTTGTTGTTGGAATCCCTTTTTTGGGCAACAAGATTGTCTGTATGGTACGGATGATCTTTGATAATAGGAATTTTCATTCCGATTAGTTTTTCAGTACTTTTCAGGTTAATTAAATCCAATCCGTCTACAAAAGAAATAGAATTTCCTTCTGCACCAGCTCTTCCCGTTCTTCCGATTCTGTGTACATACGTTTCAGAAACGTCAGAAAGTTCATAATTGATCACGTATTTCAATTCGTCAATATCAATTCCTCTTGCGGCAATATCAGTCGCAACCAATACTCTGGTTTTACCGGATTTGAAGTTCGTTAATGCATTTTGACGGGCATTCTGTGATTTATTTCCGTGGATCGCTTCTGCTACAACCCCGTTTTTATGTAGAGTTCTTGCAATTTTATCAGCACCATGTTTTGTTCTTGAAAAAACAAGTACAGAATCTGAAATACGTTCTTTTAAAATATGAGAAAGCAGGTCCAGTTTATCTTCTTTCTGTACAAAATAAACCGACTGATTAATCGTTTCTGCGGTTGAAGAAACTGGTGTTACTTCTACCTGTACAGGATTTTGAAGAATAGAACTTGCTAATTTCTGAATTTCTGAAGGCATGGTTGCCGAGAAAAACAACGTTTGTCTTTTTTGCGGAAGAAGCTTAATGATTCTTTTCACATCATGCACAAAACCCATATCCAACATTCTGTCAGCTTCATCAAGGACGAAGATTTCAAGGTTTTTAAGGCTTACAATTCCCTGTGCGATAAAGTCAAGAAGTCTTCCCGGTGTTGCTACCAGGATATCTACACCTTTTCTTAAAGCATTTTCCTGGCTTCCCTGCTTTACACCACCGAAGATTACCAACTGTCTTAACGAAAGATTTCTTCCGTAAGAATTGATGTTTTCTTCAATCTGAATGGCAAGCTCTCTGGTCGGAGTAAGGATTAAAGCTTTAATATGATTGTTTTTTGGCCCCTGGCGCTCAGTAAGGTTTTGAAGGATAGGAATCGCAAAAGCTGCTGTTTTCCCTGTTCCCGTTTGTGCCGTTCCTAGTAAATCTCTTCTTTCTAAAATAGAAGGGATAGCTTTTTGCTGTATAGGTGTCGGTGTTTCATAACCCTCCTGTTGAAGCGCATCTAAAATGGGCTTGATAATTTTTAAGTCTGTAAATAACAAAATATATTGCGTATTAAAATAATGCGGTCGAAGTAGTATACTTCATCATTTTTAGCATATCTGCTAAAAAAGATTAACAGAATTTTAAGTAATATAGATTACCATATGGCTGAGAATGCCGCGAAATATAATGCAAATATAGACTAAAATAATTTAATCGTATTATTTTACCTTTGTCCACTGCTGATTATGCTTTAAAGCCTCAAAAAACTGATAGACTTTTGTAAGCTTTTCACTTCCTCTTTTCCCATAATCCTCTACATTCTTAGACGCACCGTCTTCAAATTTAATTCTTAAATATGCTGTGGAAAGGTCCGTAATATTATGACTGCCATATTTGTCCTGCAAACTTTTTACATTGAGGTCATTCAGTAAAGCAACAAGCTTCTTATAATCAGCTTCTTTAATAGTCGTGGTGAAAGTTCCTTCACGTTCTTTTGAAACTTCATCTTTTGATGTCGATTTGCTGAAATTATAATGTTCAGCTTCCAAAACGGCAGTTCTGTCAGAATTAATAGTCATTTTAAAAATAGGACAGAATCCGAAACACGCGCCGGCCTGATATTCGATCGTTGAATACGGTGATTTAACGCTGCTATTCTGAGAAGTACAAGAAAATAGCAATACAAAAGCGAAAAGACTCAATAAATATTTCATAGTTTTTATTTGACTGTTTTCTCTCAATAACTGTTCCAAAACGAAGTAGATCTATTGTCAGTGATATCTTTTAAAGTGCGATCAATACTATATTTCATTAGAATGGAGCAGATTGGGATAAAAGAATATTTTCCTTCATGACTAGTCCTGAAACTCCGATACAGATTAAAGGACAAAAATAAATAATTAAACCAGAGCAAATTTGTTTTTGCTT
>NZ_JAWRXA010000376.1:0-268 GCF_046535275.1 Chryseobacterium sp. SIMBA_029 | reverse complement strand
CCAGGTTATGCGAACGTCGGTATGGGTATCACTTATAGGCCTAATGATGATCTGACGGTGACTATGCGTCCTACCAACGCCAGATGGACTTTTGTAATGGATAAAGAACTTCAATTTGCTGGAAGTTATGGTTTGAAAAATGACGGAGATTCTTCACTATTACAGTTCGGTTTCTTGGGAACTGCCATATATAAGCTAAAAATAATGGAAGATATTTATTTGACAAATACGGCTTCGGTCTTTTCCAATTATCTGGATCGTCCGGATA
>NZ_JAWRXA010000375.1:0-268 GCF_046535275.1 Chryseobacterium sp. SIMBA_029 | reverse complement strand
ATTATGAATGAATTTTCTGATTTGTAAATTTCTATAAACTTAAAGAGGTTGTCATCACGGCAATCTCTTTTTTTTTTAAAAAATTTTGTACACCAAGGTGAAATCAGCGAAGATCAAAAAACTATCTGTATCATTGCATTCCCAATTACAAATAAAAGATTATATTGTACTGTAGTCATCCAATAAAATATATAAAAGTTAATGAATATCATTTTTAAAGAAAACCTTAGAAAACCTTTTCAATACGTGCTGGGTATTTTATCAGTAG
>NZ_JAWRXA010000374.1:0-268 GCF_046535275.1 Chryseobacterium sp. SIMBA_029 | reverse complement strand
AAGTCAGGCCAACGATCCTTAAGCTCCGATAGGGAAGCAAATGGGAACGGTGTCACATCAGCCATTGGCCTGACCTCCTAGTTGTGTTGCCTATTCGGACTCGAAGAGAGCCTTGATGTCCTCGCGCTTGAGGTCCTTGATCTCTTCTTCGGTCTTGCCCTTGGCAAGTGCGTAGGCCTGCCAGTCGGCGAGAGCAGCGTTACCCGCAGGCGGCGTCTGGTCTCCGGCGCCCGGATTTTCCGGCGCGGGCTTGTCGCCCTTCGGAGCC
>NZ_JAWRXA010000373.1:0-268 GCF_046535275.1 Chryseobacterium sp. SIMBA_029 | reverse complement strand
CGAGCAGACTCATAGGTCTGGTCGGGCTTTGTTGCCTTTTTCGCATTGCCGGCAGTGTTGGCGGTAATGCGAAAGTTCGATTGAACGCAGGCTACGGAAGAGGCGGCCAGTTGTCAAGCGACCAAAAACGTACGAGGACCAACGCGCTGTCAGTTGCACGTGCATGGAGAGCCGGCGCGGAAAAATGACTTGACAGTGTTTTTTCTCTATTTGATTCTCTTGGCCATCACGAACGATTCGTCAACAGCGACGAATGCAAGGGCAATAG
>NZ_JAWRXA010000372.1:0-268 GCF_046535275.1 Chryseobacterium sp. SIMBA_029 | reverse complement strand
CGTGACTCTTTCAAACCAGTGAGGCCAACCCGACGGATCCGCGCAATCGGCATCGGGATCATGTTCGTGGCGGTTTGGGCAATCGCCCAGTTCGTCGGCATCGACCGTTTCAACGCCTTCTATGGCAACGTCCTGATCTTCCTGGCCTACCTGTTCACACCCTGGACCGCGATCAACCTCGTCGACTACTTCTTTGTCCGACGCGGCGTGTACTCCATCAGGGAGATCTTCCGACCCGACGGCATCTACGGTCGCTGGGGCTGGCGAG
>NZ_JAWRXA010000371.1:0-268 GCF_046535275.1 Chryseobacterium sp. SIMBA_029 | reverse complement strand
AGCATGTTTTGCAAATAAAGTTTTAGCTCGCTTGCATTAAAATTATTTCGTGAAATGACAAACGCATAAATATTTTTCATGCCTTGTTCATTCTTAAAATCCATCACAACCGTCTTTATTACATCCTTGTGTGTAATTAGACAGTTTTCAATTTCACCTAATTCTACTCTATACCCCCTGATCTTTACTTGACTGTCTTTTCTGCCCAAAAAGTCTATATAACCTTCCTCATTTAAGATGCCATGGTCTCCGGTTTTATAAATGTAAC
>NZ_JAWRXA010000370.1:0-268 GCF_046535275.1 Chryseobacterium sp. SIMBA_029 | reverse complement strand
AGTTGTAGTTGGGGGTCACTCTTGGCCTTTCGTGTCGGATGGTACAGATACGATCTTTGCTGACATGACAGGGGGATGTGAAATGTCAATCTCAAAAAACCGGTGGATGACCTTCGCGGAGACTGTGGAGGAACCACCTCCGGCCGTTGAAGAAACGCCGGCCTTCGCGCCCGTTGGGGCCACCAGGCCCCAGCTCAGCGTTCCGCAGCCGGACGCCGCGGACAGGCTGCCCCACTGGAACGTCTCCGGAATCACCCCGGACTACTGG
>NZ_JAWRXA010000369.1:0-268 GCF_046535275.1 Chryseobacterium sp. SIMBA_029 | reverse complement strand
AATACCGCAGTTTCCTAAACATTTCTGGCTTTTCTTGCGCTAATTGATTAAATAAAGCTACAGTCAGCCACATGATACTAGTTGCTTGAGACGAGATTTCTTTTTCAAGCCGATCTGCCGAAAGGATGATTTCTCTGCTGACTAAACAAAGGCTTATACCATTCAATAACGCTCCCCACAACTCAAAGGTAATTGCGTCAAAGACTGGTGATCCTGTCTGCAGTATCACATCATTGTCTTGGAATTGAACAAACTGATTATTTTTCAC
>NZ_JAWRXA010000368.1:0-268 GCF_046535275.1 Chryseobacterium sp. SIMBA_029 | reverse complement strand
ATCGATTTGCCCCATCGACGAAAGTGCCTTGATGTCCTCCTTCTTTGATCCCGCCGTCATTTCCATCTATCTCGAAGTCATCATGATCAACATCATCCTCTCCGGGGATAATGTGATCGTCATCGGCATGGCGGCGGCCGGTCTGGCGCCGGAGCTGCGCGGCAAGGCGATCGTGGCGGGCATTGCTGCTGCTGCGGTGATCCGCATCGTCTTTGCGATCATCGCTGCCGAACTGCTTGTCATCAAGGGGATCAACCTGATCGGCGGC
>NZ_JAWRXA010000367.1:0-268 GCF_046535275.1 Chryseobacterium sp. SIMBA_029 | reverse complement strand
CACTGGTGCCTGAAGAATTACTCAATGATAAGATAACCTCAATACGATCACTATGAAGGACTCTCTGCAAAGAGAGTCTTTTTTATTTTGACAGTAAGAATTGCTTTTAGTTTTTTATGATTTAAATTTGATAAAACTTTTTATTCATTGGAGGCACTCGTTGAATTACTTGAACAGACCAACAGAAGCGTGTTTTTGACAGGGAAAGCAGGAACCGGAAAGACTACTTTCCTAAATGATTTTGTGAAAAAGACCCGTAAAAAGCATA
>NZ_JAWRXA010000366.1:0-269 GCF_046535275.1 Chryseobacterium sp. SIMBA_029 | reverse complement strand
GCCCGGGGTCCCGGCTGATTTGCTCGACGTCAGTTCCGTGGTGGGATTTGAACCAGATCCGGTCGTGGTCCACGATGCTGACGATGGCGATAGGTACGGAAAACAACCTGGCGGCTAGGGACGTAATCCGGTCGAAGGCCCCATCGGGGGGTGTATCGAGAATGCCGTAGCGATGCACCGCTTCCAGCCTGGCTTCTTCGGTATCACCGCGACCGGAAGTGTCGCGGTGGCGCCCTGTGCCGGTGATGACTTCCTGCCTTAAAGCCAGT
>NZ_JAWRXA010000365.1:0-269 GCF_046535275.1 Chryseobacterium sp. SIMBA_029 | reverse complement strand
CGCGCGTCACCGCCCAGCTTTTCAGCACGCCGTCCATCTCCAGCCGGAAATCGTAGTGCAGCCGCGTCGCGTCGTGCTTCTGGATGACGAAGCTGTTGCCCTTGCTCTTGCCTTTTGCGCCGCGCGGTTCGGGAGTGGCCTTGAAGTCGCGCTTCTGCTGATAGGTTTCGAGCGCCATCGTCAGCTCGCCTTCTTGCGGCGGCTGGATGCGCTGGCGGCAGGCTTACCAGATCCGGATTTGCCGCCGATCTTGGCGCTTTGGCGCAGCG
>NZ_JAWRXA010000364.1:0-269 GCF_046535275.1 Chryseobacterium sp. SIMBA_029 | reverse complement strand
CAATACTGTCTGCAATAACATCGCGGCTTACCAGAGAATAACGCATCCCATCTGTACCATTACTCATCCCATCGCTCACCCCAATTGTATTAAAAATCAACCCTGCCAGTCCTGTATCCCATGTTCCTTTTTTTACAATTCGGGCCAGATCGTTTAGGTGCATATTGCAGGTGTTTCCGTCATATCCCATACTGGCAATCCCGATCTGAGCCTTGTGCATATCTTCTTCTGTAAAGCCTATTCCGTAAAGCATTGCCTTTGCAGCAGGC
>NZ_JAWRXA010000363.1:0-269 GCF_046535275.1 Chryseobacterium sp. SIMBA_029 | reverse complement strand
AAAAAAGTTATTTGTCATTTTTCTTTCTTTTCCTGTTACTTTTCTTGGATTGTAATTCAGTTCCAAGTTTACTATATTTGCTATAATAGCTTGAACTGTCTCAATCATTACCAAGAGGGTAACAATAATTGTTTTCTTCATACTCAAATGTTTCAGCAAAAGTAGCCAATACATAAAATTTACTTCTGAAAAACACAATAACAATTACTAATATAATATCTAACATTATCTAATATAATGCTCTACAAGGTCTTTTGGCTTTAATCTCG
>NZ_JAWRXA010000362.1:0-269 GCF_046535275.1 Chryseobacterium sp. SIMBA_029 | reverse complement strand
GCACCGACGCGGAAACGCGGATTCGGCCGTCGCTGCGTGTCACCGCACGGCCCTCGAAACCGATTCCACCTGCGTTCGGCGGCGTGGTGGCGCCGCAACCGTACAACGCGAAGGCGATGACAACTGCACCCAGCAGTCGATTCACAATGCGGTCCATAGCCTAACCTCTTTGCCGCGAGCCAGGGCGGCGCGCCTGCCAGTGGGCTGATGCCGGGCGCTTCCCACGCGACGGCAGATTCACGTTCAGACCTCGTGGCGGCATATCGAGG
>NZ_JAWRXA010000054.1:0-401 GCF_046535275.1 Chryseobacterium sp. SIMBA_029 | reverse complement strand
CCAAGAAATGACCGGGAAGACAACGCATACCGTTCGCGTCCCACAGCGTCCTTGGCCGGGGCGGCCGGAAGGAGCTCGTCCCGCAGGAACGTAGCCAGCGCAGCGTATGCCTCACGGGCTTGGCGCGTTCCGGCGTCGAGCTTGTCCTGCAGTTCACTGGGAAGCGGTGCGCCCTCAAGAGTGGCGCCGGCGGCCAATTTGGCGAAGAAGCCATCGTCTGCGGCGTAGCGCTCGGCTTGTTCAATCACTATGCCGACCTGGCGGCGGGCGGCCACCTTGCCGCCCTGCTTCGCGGAGCGGAGTGATTCGATGTAACCGTCGATCGCGCCCGGAACGTTGGCAGCACGACCAGCCTGATGCTCCCAGTGCTCGTAGCTGTCTGTGGGCATGAGATCAAAGAC
>NZ_JAWRXA010000361.1:0-269 GCF_046535275.1 Chryseobacterium sp. SIMBA_029 | reverse complement strand
CTTACACAAGGCTGTGCAATCTCAAAAATTGGAGATTGCACAGCCTTGTGTTAAAAACCGTAAAACGTTTATTCTTAAATCCCGTCTAGAAGAAGATCTTGATTCTTATCACACTTCTTCTTCAACATAATCCTGAATATCAATCTCGGATTCAGTGCCTGCCGACAAAATGGCATTCGCTAATTGTTTAACAGTAGGATTTTCGAAAGCATTATGAACAGATAAATTGGTATTCATTTGCTTGTTAATTGATGTAAGAGCGCTCATCA
>NZ_JAWRXA010000360.1:0-269 GCF_046535275.1 Chryseobacterium sp. SIMBA_029 | reverse complement strand
CAACACGCCGGGCCTCAGGCTCCTGCAGAACGTCGAAACCTTGCGCCCGTTACTGCGCGCCGTCGGCGACTGCGCCGATGAAGCGGCCGGACGCCATGTTCCGCTGCTGGTCAAAATCGCGCCGGACCTGGACGACGCCGACGTCGACGACGTCGCAAGGCTCGCTTTGGACCTCAAATTGGATGGCATCATTGCCACCAACACCACGATTTCCCGCAAAGGCCTGACCTCAGATGCGCACAAGGTGCAGGCACTGGGGGCCGGCGGCC
>NZ_JAWRXA010000359.1:0-269 GCF_046535275.1 Chryseobacterium sp. SIMBA_029 | reverse complement strand
GGCGTAGGGAATGGCATTGGTGCAGCGATCGCACGAAAATGCGTAGCTCAAGGTACAACGGTAATCGGGTGCGATATCGACGGCGAAGCAATGGGACGGCTAAAACGGGAATTTCCCGAAGGGATGTTTTTTAGCGAAGTCGTCGATGTTGCCGATCTCAGTGCACTTCGTCGGTTCTTCGCTCATTGCACCGAACGCTTCGATTCTATCGATGGGCTTGTCAACAACGCCGGGCTCTACCACGGCAAGAGCGTCTATCAGTACACCGA
>NZ_JAWRXA010000358.1:0-269 GCF_046535275.1 Chryseobacterium sp. SIMBA_029 | reverse complement strand
CACCATCAATGACAAAAACCAGATTGGAATTTCCTCTCAATGTAAACTGTGGTGCCTGTTGCATCCCCGTTGGATTGGAAACATTAAGTCCAGCTACCTGTCCTGAGAAGAGATTTCCTATACTTGGCGTAGTAATGGTTTCGAACTGTTTGGTTCCTACTTCCTGTGTAGAATATCCAATCTTTTCCTTCTTTTTAGCAATCCCCAGGGCCGTAATGACAACTCCTTCAATTTGCTTTTCATGGGTCTTCCTTAAAACAATGGAATAC
>NZ_JAWRXA010000357.1:0-269 GCF_046535275.1 Chryseobacterium sp. SIMBA_029 | reverse complement strand
GGCGTGCATGTTGCGGTTTCGCTTGCTCAATTTGAGAACTCCATGAAGCCGGTATTGTTGGCGGTGACGCCCTCTAGCGGTTCATTGCCGAGCGCGTGCAGACACGCCCATGCAAGGTCCGCGTGTCCTGTTTCCTCGTTACGGCTCGCTTCATAGGTGACTTTCTTTCCGCTCGCCGTCATGGTCTTGCGAATCGCCATGAACGATTGCGCCAGGTCTGTCCATCCGGCATCGAATTCGAGCCGGCCCTTGCCGATCACCGACAAGCC
>NZ_JAWRXA010000356.1:0-269 GCF_046535275.1 Chryseobacterium sp. SIMBA_029 | reverse complement strand
ATCCTGCGAAACAATTTGTATATGATGCTTCATTTATTAAGTTGAGAGAAGCTGCAATATATTTTGATGTTCCTAAAAGTTTATACGCTAATACTTTTATTAAAGGAATGAAGTTTGGAATATTTGGTAGAAACTTATGGATTATTCATAAAAACTTGCCTTATGCAGATCCTGAAGCAGGATATACAGGAGGTTCAGTAACAGGGGTACAAGGTGCTAACTTGTCAAGAGGGTATTCGATTGGTGCTATGCCAACGACAAGAACATTC
>NZ_JAWRXA010000355.1:0-269 GCF_046535275.1 Chryseobacterium sp. SIMBA_029 | reverse complement strand
AGCGGTTTCAGGCTTCCCCAGCTAGCTCCTTCAGGAACCTTTAATTCCAGGACCATAATCGTAATGATGATCGCCAGGACCCCATCACTGAATGCCTCCAGTCTTCCTTTAGTCATTAGTTTTAATCTGGTTTCTAAAGTTTTCAATCCTTGCTTTCCGATCGCTGAGCATATCAGGATTGATTACACCGCTTTCAAGGTCGAAATTCTCATAAAACTTAGATAATGAAAAAGTATCCTTGATATCTGCTGCAAATTGTGGGAAAAAAG
>NZ_JAWRXA010000354.1:0-269 GCF_046535275.1 Chryseobacterium sp. SIMBA_029 | reverse complement strand
ACCAGGGCTGGAGGTGTGATCGCGGCTCGCTGTACGCAAATCTAAATATATGCAGTAACTTATACTGGAGATATCGGACTTTGGTCCTAGTACTAGCGACATGTCTGCCGAAGGCAGGGCCTGCGAAACGCTACTGGCGTGCGACGGAATCAACGCGCCGGCAGGCAGCTAAATCGCAAAATCAGCGACCATAATTCCATATTGCAAACGTGTGACAACGGTTGCTCCAGCAATTTCTCGTGCGTATCGGGAATAGCCGCTGGTAAGTG
>NZ_JAWRXA010000353.1:0-269 GCF_046535275.1 Chryseobacterium sp. SIMBA_029 | reverse complement strand
CTTCGCCGCCAAAGCTCGTGCCGAACATGCGGCCTATGCCGGCAACTCCACCGAAACCGGTGTTCCCCCCGCCGCCAGCGCCCGCGCCGAAACCACCGCCCCCGGGGCCGCCGCCTGCCGCACCGCCGCCTGCGCCGCCGTCGCCCGAGCCGGTGATCCTGCCCAGGCCGTTGTAGCCAAATGTGAGCTCCAGGAAGCTATTGGTTTCAGAGCCCGCCATATACGGCCGAGCGGAAGCTGGAGTCAGTTGGAAGAGTGCGATGTAAGTC
>NZ_JAWRXA010000352.1:0-269 GCF_046535275.1 Chryseobacterium sp. SIMBA_029 | reverse complement strand
GCATGACGAAGGTCATTGCGTAAGCGATGGCGATCAGCACCGGCTGGTGGATCAGATAAAATGCCAGGCTGTGGCGCCCGCCGCGTGCCAGCAGCGAGCCGCCGGTCCCAAGTGCGGCAAGCTTCTGCGGCAGGCTGGTACGCAGGGCGATCAGCGCCAGCGTCAAGCCTGACATATAGGCGGCGGCCCAGGGAAAGATCGGCACATAATCGTTCGAGCGCGGCGGCATGTCGGTAAGACCGATCCACCAGAGCAGCGGCTGGTTGAAC
>NZ_JAWRXA010000351.1:0-269 GCF_046535275.1 Chryseobacterium sp. SIMBA_029 | reverse complement strand
CACAAGACCTTCCCAATTATCCTTGAAGCCAAGGTCATATTGTGCAGAAGCTCTCAGAGAAACATTGTGATCCAACATATATTCAAGGCCTCCTCCAAACTGTCCCTTGTACTGAGGTTTGTATTTAGAATAGAAAGCTCCTGCCCCACCATAAATGTATGGGCTAAATCTATACTTGGGAAAAAGCAGGTATTCCAGATTTACTTCAGGACCGAAGTAGTTTCTTTTTACAATATTTTCATTTTCCAATGTAAAATAATTACCACTAA
>NZ_JAWRXA010000350.1:0-269 GCF_046535275.1 Chryseobacterium sp. SIMBA_029 | reverse complement strand
CCTTTGGCTATGTACCCATCTTCGGCAACATCGGCACTATCGTTTTCGGGATTCATGATTCCATCGATGGCATGACAGCCAGTGATCGCGTTGGCGGTAATGCGGCAGTGGTTATATCAGGGCTGCAACTTGCGCAAGAATTATTGCTTGGCGACGGGGTGCTGGAAGCGGGTGAACCCCTGTTGACTTTTGATTCTTCCACCCGCGAACAGTTTGGATGGCGATACAGTTCGCTCGCTGACGGTTTTGAATTAGTGCGGGAGCCGAAG
>NZ_JAWRXA010000053.1:0-403 GCF_046535275.1 Chryseobacterium sp. SIMBA_029 | reverse complement strand
AGATGCTCGAGCCGCTGAGCACCCTCCCCCCAATCCGGCCGATGCGTTGCGGAAACCCACCAGAGCACGAGCGGCGGCCATGCCGGCTTCACATTCCAGCTGCGGGCATTCTTGAGCGCCTCGGCATGCACGCCATTGTAGCTGAACGCCATCAGCGACTCGATATCAGCCCAGAGTGAGAGCGATGATGGCGCGGACGTGAAGCCGCTGCCCTCGATGTAACGCGGAAAGACTTGCCCACCCCAGCTTCTGGTGCCGGGCACGCCCGGATAACCCGAGCGGCCGAGGAAGCCGCTGGCACGCGTCGCCGCCTCGAAGTTCAGCGGCTCGCTCAGGACAAAGCCCTGGATGGTCTCGCTTTCCGGAGGAGCGACGTGGAGGCCAAAATTGTAGAAGGCCAGGC
>NZ_JAWRXA010000349.1:0-269 GCF_046535275.1 Chryseobacterium sp. SIMBA_029 | reverse complement strand
GGTGCCGCACTGATCGAGCGCGTTGCCGATCTTGCCCGCGAACAGGGCGCCGGCCGGCTCTACTGGATGACGCACGAGACCAACGAGCGCGCCCGCCGCCTCTACGATCACATCGCCGAACGCTCCGGCTTCATCCAGTACAGAAAGCAGCTCTGACTGCTTACAGAAATTGGCAGCATCCTCCCCTAGACATTGCCGCGTCGCTGGCCTGCGCCAGATATCAGCAATCGATGAGGAGACAATGATGACCGAAGAACTGGTGTTCTACA
>NZ_JAWRXA010000348.1:0-269 GCF_046535275.1 Chryseobacterium sp. SIMBA_029 | reverse complement strand
ACGTCATGGGCCCGTACCTGCTGGGTGACCAAAGATCCGATGACGCGCAGCATGTCTGGCCAATGAGTTTCGATCTTGGCCAGATTGACCTTGTGTCGGGCGATAGCGTTCAGGGGTCCGTAGTCCGTGGCCGGCTCGTTTGGCCAGTGGGCCCTCCAGTACCTCGTATCCCCGATGTCGGAGATGCGCGGCGAGAATCGGTAGCCGAGCATCCTGAACAAGCCGAAGACCAAGTCTGAGTAGGACGCTTCGTCGGTAGCAATGATTGG
>NZ_JAWRXA010000347.1:0-269 GCF_046535275.1 Chryseobacterium sp. SIMBA_029 | reverse complement strand
AGGTACGCTGAGAAAGTCATAAACGGAAAACGCCAATGGGTTCGTGACCAGGTTGCTTTGCGGGACGAAATTCTAGCCTTGCTGACGCGAGAAGGCGCCCTGCCGAAGAAACGCATCATCATGGCTTTAGCCGCCGCCCAGGTCACGATAGAAACTGCGCTGAGCTCGAGGCAGGCCTCATCGAGCGATATCACGCCATGAGCGTGCGCCGGCGGATGGATCAGCATTGGTGCCTAGCAGGGCATGCGCCGGCAGTCTGCGGTGCGAAT
>NZ_JAWRXA010000346.1:0-269 GCF_046535275.1 Chryseobacterium sp. SIMBA_029 | reverse complement strand
ATCGAGGGACGGATGTGCCTCGAGAAACGCAGGCAAAATCGGCATGACGTGCAGTCGGGCAAACGTGACGGCCGCACTCACGCGCAGACGCCCTGAAAGCGCCGCGCCGGCGCCTCTCGCCGCGAGCACGGCCTCTTCGGCCGACTCGATGGCGCGCTTTGCGTGTTCGTAAAAGTTCTGGCCCGATTCCGTCGGCGCCAGACCGTGCGTCGTACGCAGCAGTAGGTGCACGCCGAGAAACTCCTCGAGCTGGGCGATAGCCTTTGAGA
>NZ_JAWRXA010000345.1:0-270 GCF_046535275.1 Chryseobacterium sp. SIMBA_029 | reverse complement strand
ACCAAAACACCTAAAAAGAGATCGATTGCGGTGTGAATAGACGAGCTGTGGTCCCGTTGACCGGGTCATCCGGCCACATCCTCAGGCCGGATGAGCGATACCCGCAGGGCGGGTCCGGACGTCATCGGCGGTGTTGTGCGTGGCATAGTGAAGCGGATAACAATTCTCAGGTATGCGAAATTATCAGGATTTCCTTTGGAGAATTTTGAGCCGCTCAATGAAGAAGCTCGCCGCATCGGCGACGCTCTGCCAGCTGGCCAGTGTCCCACC
>NZ_JAWRXA010000344.1:0-270 GCF_046535275.1 Chryseobacterium sp. SIMBA_029 | reverse complement strand
ATTTAAAGATTCTGCCGCATTCTCATATACGGCGGAGTCGCCTATAGGGGGAATGGATCCGTCTTGCCAAACACATATCTGAAAGGCGCGCAAAGCTTTATCGATAATTGGTGGGGCGATATCACCAAACCTGCTTTCGACACCCCAGTCGCTGAACTTACTTATCACCGACTTAAATAATTGCACGTTGAAACGATGATACCCAACCGTATTTTCATTGGCATACCCATCGGAATCGAAAGTACGCAACACACTATCGATCAGCCTATC
>NZ_JAWRXA010000052.1:0-408 GCF_046535275.1 Chryseobacterium sp. SIMBA_029 | reverse complement strand
GTGAATGGACGGACAAAGACGGTCTTCCTTCTAAGGTGAGCCACGAGAGTTTGTTCCGGGCACTTGGCTATTCCGATGATGTTGTCGCTGAGTTGCTGGCGCGACTTGAGGAAATCTCTCAAATCAACGAAGTCTTCGTTGCTGCGTGAGTACGCCGGCTGCTTGGACGCTCCACGCGGCCGCTGCCTTCTTGGCGCCCAGCGGACCCGGCAACTTCCAGCACCTCTTTGTGGTTTTAAACGATCCGATGCCCTTTCCTCAGAAGGGCAGTCAAGATTGCGTCTGCGTCGTTAATTTCACGACGCCACCGAAGAGTATCCCGTACGACACGACATGTGTCTTCCTGGCGAAATCGCATCCTTTCATCCAGCACGACAGCTATGTCTACTACGCGAGAGCACAAGAACT
>NZ_JAWRXA010000343.1:0-270 GCF_046535275.1 Chryseobacterium sp. SIMBA_029 | reverse complement strand
CCGGCAAGCATATTTTCCTCATGTCCGCTTTTTCCCAATGTATAAACGTGTGGGTGTTCTACTAAAAGGAGATGGTTAGATGTTGTAATGTGTTGCTCTTCAGGAAGATCTCTGTTTTTTATTTTGGTATCAATAATAGCTTTCATCAGTTGCTCCTGATAATCCCAGGCGGGTTGATATTCTTTGATTCCTAAATCTTCAAATTCTACTGCTTTATTCTGATTTGTATTCATTTCAATTTTTGACATACAAATTTAGTGAATTTTAAGC
>NZ_JAWRXA010000010.1:0-200167 GCF_046535275.1 Chryseobacterium sp. SIMBA_029 | reverse complement strand
TTAGTAGCGGGAACCGGACTCGAACCGATGACCTTCGGGTTATGAGCCCGACGAGCTACCTACTGCTCCATCCCGCGTTATTGGACTGCAAATGTACGAATTTTTTATGAAAATCCTAATTTTTCTTTTAAATAAAGGACTTTTATAAAAACTATCTTATTATTTGTATCTTTGTTTTATGGCAAAGATATTAAAAATTTACCCCAATAATCCTCAGGAAAATCTTATTAATGAGGTAATTAAAACGTTGAATAATGGTGGATTGATCATCTATCCTTCGGATACGATATATGCTTTAGGCTGTAATATTTTTGATATTAAAGCCATGGAAAAGCTGGCTCAGATTAAGAAAACCAAGCTTGACAAAGCAAAATTCTCTATCATCTGTAATGATTTAAGCCATCTTTCCGATTTTACAAGACCTATCGATACTTCGGTGTTCAGGTTTTTGAAAAGTCATCTTCCGGGACCTTTTACCTTTATTCTGGATGCCAACAAGAGTGTTCCACTGGCATATAAAAACCATAAAACGATCGGTATACGTGTCCCTGACCATCCGATTCCTCAGCTTATTGTTGAAAAACTGGGCCATCCGATCGCATCAACTTCCATCAGAGACGACGATGAGATTATTGAATATTCTACCGATCCGGAACTGATTGCAGAAAAATATGATCATCTGGTAGATATCGTGATTGATTCAGGGTATGGCGACAATGTAGCTTCAACTATTATAGACCTTACTTCCGGCGAACCGGAAATTATCAGACAAGGAAAAGGAATCGTTTAAGGTTGTAATGGTTGAAAAGTTATCAACCTTAAGGTATGAATTGTAATCTATGAGTCTTAACGGGAAATATTCTTTAGGAATTCTGCTCACTTTTGTGCTTCTTGCCGTCGTGATGATGTATACCTTTCCTTTGATTGGTTTTATTACAGGAATAAAATCACTGACAGCAGTTAGTTTTTTTTACACAAGAATGGTTTTCTGGATTGTTCTGGGACTGGTTATTTTGTACAGTCATTACATTGAAAAGAGTTCCATTACTCTCTGGAAAGATAAAAAGTATTCAGTTGCTTTTTATGTAGGATCTGTTATCTGTCTGTACTTCATTTGTGCATTTGGCAGTGGCTTTCTTAACCTTTTAATCAAAACGGCTACACAGGAAAAGATCAGCGAAAAACTTATCCAGATGCATTCTATCTTTAAGAATAATTATTTTTTGATTATTTTTACCTGCTTAACGGCCGGTGTTATTGAAGAATTTCTGATGCGGGGATACATCCAGACCAGGATAGAAAAGATCTACAAGAGTCCTTTTTTAGGAATTGCAGTTTCTTCTGTTTTATTCGGCATCCTCCACAGCACCTATGGAACTATCGTGCAGGTTGTTGGACCTCTCTTTATCGGGATTGTTTTTGCTGTATTTTACAAACGATATTCCAACATTAAAATCATTATTATGTGTCACTTTCTGTATGATTTTGTGTCTTTAATGATGATGAATTTTATTGATATTAAACATTTATCTGCTTTTTTACCACTATGAAAATTATAACATCTCCTGCAAAATTAATGAACGTAGAAAATTCAACGGATCTATTGAAATCTACCACTCCTAAATTCATTGAAGAAGCAGCATTTATACACGCTCATTTAAAACAAAAATCTCCAAAATATCTTTCCGAACTCATGGAAATTTCCCCGAAACTGGCTGATGAGAACTGGGAAAGAAATCAGAAATGGAAGGCGAAACCTACGGCAAAAGAATCTGCTCCGGCTATGTTTGCTTTCACCGGTGAAGTCTACAGAGGTCTGGACGCTAAAACGCTGGATAAAAGTGCGGTAGATTATTTACAGAAAAATTACAGGATGCTTTCCGGGTTGTATGGTCTCTTAAAGCCTTCTGACAAAGTAATGCTATACAGACTTGAAATGGGACGTCCTTTTTCATTCGATAGCTATAAGAATTTGTATGAGTTCTGGAGAGAAAAAATCACAGAACAGCTCAATACTGAAATGAAAAAAGGCGAACTTCTTCTTCATCTGGCAAGTAACGAATACGGAAAAGTAATTGATAGAAAAAAGCTGAACCACACCGTCATTGATTTTGAGTTCTATGAACTGAGGGAAGGGAAACTGAAAACCATCGTCGTGTACACAAAACATGCGAGAGGAATGGTTGTGAGATTCTGTGCGGAAAACAATGCACAGACTTTAAATGATGTAAAAACGTTCAATTATGAAGGGTACCTGATTGATGAAGATAAATCCACGGATACTAAACTGGTTTTCACAAGATAAATGACGATTTCAGCATTCAAACAGCATTTTATTACTTCTGTTTCGGATTTTTATACCGAATCGGAAAGTACTTTTTTATACTCTATTTTTATTGAGAAAATTGTTGGGCTTGATTCTTTTCAGCAAAGAAGGTTTTCACATCAGGAATTATTGATTGATGATGAAAAACAGCTGCTGGAAGTAATTGCCGCATTGCAAACCAATATGCCTTATCAACATATATTGGGAGAAACTGATTTTTATGGAATGACCTTTTTTGTAGATGAAAATGTACTTATTCCACGTCCCGAAACGGAAGAACTGCTGGAAATTGCGATCCGTGAAATCCGGAATTTACCCACTCAGACTTCTGAGTTGAAAATTCTCGACATCGGAACCGGAAGCGGAATTATTCCTCTTGTTTTAAAAAAGCACTTCCCGCAAGCAGTTGTTTCTTCAATTGATTTTTCTGAAAAAGCATTGGAAACGGCAAGAAAAAATGCAGCGTTTCATGAGCTTGATATTCATTTTATTCATAGTGATTATCTGAATATTGAACTTAGTGAAACGTATGATGTCATTATTTCCAATCCTCCTTATATCGGAATTGAAGAAGAATCTGAAATCGCTGATTCGGTGAAGGAATTTGAACCTATGATGGCACTCTTCTCTCCTACTGCGGATGCGTTAATCTTTTACAGGAAAATTGCTGAAGATTCTAAAAAACATCTGAATAAAAATGGATTATTATTTTTAGAAATCAATCAAAAATTAGGTCCTGAAACGCTGGAACTCTACAAAGACTTATTTTCAAAGGTTGAGCTGGTCAAAGATCTATCGGGAAATGACCGGTTTATAGTCGGAATTAAATAAAGCTAGCATGGAAATTAAAATACATTCCATCAACAATACTAAGGTTGCTGAAATACTTTCCGATGAGATGGTCATCCAAACTTTCCAGGATGGGCTGGATCTGCTGGGAAATATTTATTATCAGGACATTGATAAAATGGTAATTTATGAAAAAAATATTACGCCCCTATTTTTTGATTTGAAGACGAAAATGGCAGGCGATATTCTTCAAAAATTTTCCAACTACCGGGTACGATTGGCTATTGTAGGAGATTTTAATACTTATGAAAGTAAAAGCATGAAAGATTTTATTTTCGAAAGTAATACAACCCGGCATATCAACTTTGTTAAAACCCTGGAAGAGGCATTAGAAAAACTCTCCGGATAATATAAAGAATCGGTTATTAAGGTAATCGGTTCTTTTTTTATCCCTTCAATCATCTTTTTACTAATTAGGCAAATTTTCCTTCCAATCATTCATGATTCCGGAAACAGAACATCCAGGAATTCACACCAACACTCTATTAATACATTGCTAAATAAAACCTATAAATCCTTTATTATAAGCAATTTAATTCATGATTGATAATAAATTTCACATCAAAATGATTTATAATGATTATTTATATATATTTGTGTGTAATCGATTACACTTTATACAATCAATTGTAAAACTAAACCAAAACTATCAATCATGAAAAAACTCTTCACCTACTTTGTACTGTTCGTCAGTTCCATTCTGGCGCATGCACAGGTTACGATTACACAGGCCACAGGATGGCTGGAATCAGCATATGTAAAATGGACTCCCGTCAGCGGAGCAGACAGCTACAGAGTCTATTATACCGGAGGTGGATTCACCAATAAAATCATTGACAATCAGCTGATCAGAAGTTATGGTTCTTATTTCAGGGCAGATATTTTAGGGTTAAGTCCTGGGAACTATACCGTGAAAATTGTTCCTGTCACCAATTCTGTTGAAGGTCCGGCAGCCGTTTCCAACCAGGTTACAGTACTTTCGCACGACAGATCGGGATTCGCACACAGCAACGGCAAAGTCCCGGGAGCTTATAATCTCGACGGAACATTGAAACCTAATGCTGTGGTTCTGTACATCACACAGGCAACAAAAAACACAGTATCATTGAATGTAACAGGAGCTACCACGAATCCATGTGTCGGGCTACAGACTATTCTGGATGGTTTTAAAAAAGGAAATGATACTCGTCCGTTGGCTATAAGATTAATTGGGAATATTACCGATCCCAACTATCTGCTGAACGGTGATGTGGTAGTGGAAAATAAAAAGAATCCCTTAAGTTCTATCACAGTTGAAGGCGTGGGTTCGGATGCGGTAGTTAACGGCTGGGGAATAAGAATTAAAAACGCAACCAATGTAGAGGTCCGTAATCTGGGGTATATGCTTACGGATGCTGCGGAAGGTGATAATTTAAGCTTACAGCAGGATAACAGCTACATTTGGGCTCATCACTGCGATTTATTTTACGGAAAACCGGGTTCAGATGCGGATCAGGTAAAGGGTGACGGTGCACTGGATGCCAAAAAATCCACCTATGTTACTTTTTCTTACAACCACTTTTGGGATAACGGAAAGAGTTGTCTTTTAGGGCTTAGCGAAGGAACGAACACAGGATTATACATCACTTACCATCACAACTGGTTTGATCATTCAGACTCAAGGCACCCGCGGATCCGCTACTACTCTGCCCACGTGTATAATAATTACTACGATGGAAATTCCAAATATGGGGCGGGTTCTACTTTAAGTTCTTCTGTTTTCGTGGAGGGCAATTACTTCAGAAACTGTAAATATCCTATTCTTACGTCCAGACAGGGAACTGATATTGCGAATGGTTCTCCGGGAACTTTCTCCAATGAAAATGGAGGTGTTGTAAAGGCTTTCGACAATTATATGATCAATCAGAATGCTTTTGTCGCTTACCATCCCTCTACAGCGCCTACTCAATTTGATGCTTATGTTGCATCGACCAGAAACGAAGTCTTAGGAAGCGGAATTAAAGCTTTACAAGGCAATGGAACTTATAATAATTTTGATACGGATCCTTCTCTTTATATCCATTCGTTGGTTCCTGATTCGCCGGTTACCGCAAGGGATAAAGTCATGCAATATTCCGGAAGGGTTTCCGGTGGGGATATCGCCTGGACATTTAACAATGCTGTTGATGACAGTTCTTCTGATGTAAATACAGGATTAATGGCCCTTTTGCAGGGATACACTTCTTCGCTGGTCTTTGTACAGGGTGAAACTCCAGTAATTGCCAATCCTCAGACTTTAACGATTGCTGCCAATAATGATCAAACCGTAGTGACTGGAACGGCTATTGCTCCAATGGTATTTACCTGGGGCGGAACAGCTAGTGATGCCATCGTAACAGGAATCCCGGCTTCCGGAATCAGTTTTGTGAAAAATACAGCGAATAAAACGATTATGGTATCCGGGACCCCTACCGCTGATGTGGATTTTACGGTAACAACGACAGGAACATCGGGTACTCCGGTTTCAGGAACGGGAAGTATCACAGTTACTTCTACAACCATGCCGCAGGGAGATGAGATTCATAATTTTACCGCAACGGGATTCATAAGCTCTTTTTATACGTTTGTTTCAGCGAATATCAATTCTACGGACGGTAATGCTGTATATGACGGATTAACGCTGACAAAACGCTTAAAAATAGAATCTGCAACAGCGATACAGTATACTACAGCAGCTCCTTCCTCATTGACATTGGTTTTTGATCCAACTTTCAGCGGGACGATAAAAGTAGACGGAATATCGTATACGGTTTCTTCAGGAGTGGTAACGATCCCTAATATCGCGGCAGGCTCCCACTCGATTACGAAAGGAAGCGTTACCAATCTTTTCTACATTAAAACCCAGTATTCCTCTTCTGCGGTATTGGCTCTACAGGAAACTAAGGCCGGAAAAATGATTATTTATCCTAATCCGGTAGAAAAAACATTCACCATTTCCAATCCTGAACGCAGTCTGATAGAACAGCTAATCCTGACTAATATGACAGGTACGACAGTCTTCAATCACACAGGAAGTGTATCCTCAGTTGACATGACGGGATTATCAAGTGGAGTGTATGTACTTCAGGTGAAGACCAGTAAAGGCATTACGGTTCAAAAAATCATAAAAAAATAATCATAGTGCCGGGTAAAAACTAATAACAGGAACCGCCTCATATTTGAGGCGGTTTTTTTATGATTAAGCAACTGAAGTTTTATTAATAAAAACAGTAAAACCAATGAACTGCAGTCAATAGAACGATAAAACGTTTTCTATCCTGAAGTTCATTGGTTTTGATATAGGTGAGTTGCCTCCCTTAGCTTATTAGCCTATTTTCTTCTTCACAAAAATCTGATAGCTTAAATAGATTAACGGAAGGGACATAATACCCAGGAAATAGATGTTATGAAGAGCAAGTTCCGGATGCATGATGATAGAATACACCAGCCCAAAAAAAGCACCTCCCAGGTGAGCAGAATGTCCTAAGTTATCCCATTGTTTAGGATTCAGCATCATATATACTGAATAGCCGAAATACAATGTTCCAAAAAGCCAGCCCGGCAAGAAATTAACACTAATATCATTGGGAGCCATCGCAATGGCTGCAAAAATAATCCCGGATACGGCTCCGGATGCTCCAATCGCTGAATACCACGGCTGTTTTTGATAAATCAAAAGGCTAAACAGGTTCCCCAGAATCATTGAACCAAAATAAATAACTAAAAAGCCTACCGGCCCAAAATAATTGAGTATTGCTCCCTGAAAAAAGTACAGCGAAAGCATATTGAAAAACAGGTGCATAAAATCAGCATGCAAAAATGCGGAACTCACCAGTCGGATATATTCTTTCCGGTTACTGATGGCATTCACATTAAATTTATATTTTTCAAATAAAGCAATATTGTTGAAGCCCATGTAGCTGATGACACAGGTAGCGGCAATAATGATTAAAACAACTGCATTCATAATTTCAATATTTAATTTTCAGGTTCTCCGCCTTCAAACAGATCACCGATTACACTTCGGTCATCATCCACAATACCGTCCCCGATTTCGGGTTCTTCATAAACTTCCGGTTCTTCTTCCTCAGGTTCAGGAATGGTTATATTAATTGCTTTTACTTTGAATTTGGTAAATTGATTTCCAATCGCTTTTATCCCTTTCACAGCAATGAATTCATCAATATTTACGGTTTCAGAATCACGTTCTTTTCCTTTATCTTTCGCGAAAACTATTTCTGCGGTAGAACCGTCAGCAACGATGATATTCTCGATGAATGACTTCGGATGATCCGATGGCATAAAGGTTTGTACATTAGCCGCGTTTTCCAGCAGGAATCTTTTGATAAAATAGATATCCTTTTCGCCGTCATAGTAAATACAGGTGATAGGCTGTCGCGGACGCCATTTTTCCAATACCAGATATTCATCATCGAAACGGTTTCCAAGATCGAAAGACACGAGTTTTACGTCTCCGTTTGTATTGATCGTTAGAATCTTGTCATCCCCTTTAAAGCTTCCCAGCAGGACTCCTCTTCCATCAGCATTAAGTCTTCTTACAGTATCGTCAAACCATATTTTCCTAGGAGCTAATGTAGAAACGCCTTCTTCTTTAAGGTCAACTTTTTTAACGGAATATTTGGTCACCAGATTTCCTTTGGAATCCCGGCCTTTAATGGCAAGTTCAGAGAAATCTACATCCATTTTATTTTTCCTGATTCTTGGATTCGGTTTTAGAAGAACACTTACCGTTTCAGCTTCACCGTTAGGATTTGCCGAGAAATAAAGCATTTCTGATCCTTTTTTATCTGACGCCAGCGGATAATCGGTATTTCGTGTTACTCCGGTTACAGAAAAACGTTTCATATAGTAAGGCCCTTCTCTTCCTTCACGGTAGATCATATTGTAGACCGTTCTTTTGTCATTCTTCTTCCAGATAGCAACATGCAGAAGATCTTTTCCGATAAAAGTTTTTGCTTCTACCTTTACTACCTTCATGCTTCCGTCTTTTCTGAAGGTAATGATATCATCAATATCTGAACAGTCGAATAAGTATTCATCTCTTTTCAGAGAGGTTCCTACGAATCCTTCTTCCCAGTTTACATAGAACTTCTCATTGGCTACGGCTACTTTGGTAGCATCAATCGTATCAAAGATTCTCAGTTCTGTTTTTCTTTCTCTTCCTTTTCCGTATTTCTTCTGGATATTCAGGTAATAATCAATGGCATATGCAATAAGGTTACCCAAATGGTGTTTTACCATTTCTATTTTTCCTTCAAGAGCAGCAATATTTTCCTTGAATTTATCTAAATCAAACCTTGAAATTCTTTTGATACGAATCTCTGTTAATTTAAGGATATCTTCTTCTGTTACCGCTCTTAACAAGTGTTTTGTATGAGGTTTTAAGCCTTTATCAATTGTTTTTATCACATCTTCCCAGGTTTCTACTTCTTCAATGTCGTGATAAATTCTGTTTTCGATGAAGATTCTCTCCAAAGATGAGAAGTGCCAGCTTTCCTGCAATTCATGAAGTTCGATTTCCAGCTCTTTTTTAAGCAGGGAAACGGTATGATCTGTATTTCTTCTCAGAATTTCAGAAACATTCAGGAACATCGGTTTATCACCGACAATAACGCAGGCGTTGGGTGAAATCGTCACCTGGCAGTCCGTGAAAGCATACAGCGCATCGATCGTCTTGTCGGGTGAAACTTCATTATGAAGATGTATAAGAATTTCTACCTTGTCGGAGGTATTATCTTCTATCTTTTTAATTTTAATTTTTCCTTTTTCATTGGCTTTCAACACAGAATCGATCAGATCACCTGTATTTTTAGAAAAAGGAAGTTCCGAGATGATTAAGGTATTCTTATCAAACTGGGAAATTTTGGCTCTGGCTCTTACTTTTCCGCCTCTGTGGCCGTCATTGTATTCAGAAACATCCAGGAAACCTGCGGTGAGAAAATCGGGAAACAATTCAAATTTTTTCCCTTTTAAATACGCTACAGAAGCATTAATCAACTCGTTAAAGTTATGCGGAAGTATTTTGGTTGAAAGTCCTACCCCAATTCCTTCTACTCCTTGTGCAAGAAGCAGCGGAAACTTTACGGGAAGGTCTACCGGTTCATTGTTTCTTCCGTCATAGGATTTCGCCCATTCTGTCGTTTTAGGGTTAAATACGACTTCCAGTGCCAAAGGAGTCAGCCTAGCTTCAATATATCTCGCGGCAGCAGCTGAATCTCCCGTATAAATATTTCCCCAGTTTCCCTGAGTATCGATCAAGAGTTCTTTTTGCCCGATTTGTACCATCGCATCGGTAATAGAAGCATCACCATGAGGGTGATATTTCATGGTATTTCCTACGATATTGGCCACTTTGTTGTAACGGCCGTCTTCAAGCTCCCGCATAGAGTGCATAATTCTTCTCTGCACAGGCTTCAACCCATCGTATACGGACGGAATGGCTCTATCCAAAATAACATAGGAAGCGTAATCAAGAAACCAGTCTTTATACAATCCTGAAACCTTTTTCAGGCTTTCACCTTCATGCGAGTTTTCTTCTGTCATCATTTATTTTAATTCGTTTTTCTCTTTATTTGCTTTTACCACTTTATTCAGAGAGAGTTGTAAATCGTTTACTTCTTTTCTTGTTAAATAAGAAATTTCATATTTTAACATGGTTGAGCCACTGTTCTTACTTGAAATCGTAACATACAATCTTTTTATAAAAAAGATGTTGATCACATCGTATTTTATCAGTTTATATTTCGGGAATTCATCGTGAAGAGGCTTATCTAAAAAAGGAATAATATTCCTGTTTTTAAAATTAAGAGCTTCTCCATCACTGTCATATTCAAAGATCTGTCTTCCATTGAGGTGAAAAACAATCAGCATAATAACAGGAACCAAAAGGAACAAATAGCTTTCAACTCCCAATATATTAAACCTGTATTCATTCAGTAAGAATGCAGCAATTCCTGCCGTTACAAACATCATCAACAGGGTATTCACAAAGTTATAGACCGGAGCTTTGTTACGGTTACTTAATCTCATAATTTCGGTGTTTCAATAAATGATATTAGTTTGTTTAGTTTTTACATTAATTATACCTCCGCATCGTCTAAAATTTCTTTTTTGTCAATGTCGGTATCTTCCACGACAAGATTTTCAAGAATAAAAACCTGTCTGTCTGGTGTATTTTTCCCCATATAAAATTCCAGAAGCTGTTCTATCGTTTGGTCTTTTCCTACCACTACAGGTTCTAAACGTATATCTTTTCCGATGAAATGTTTAAATTCGTCTGGTGAAATCTCTCCAAGTCCTTTGAATCGGGTAATTTCAGGATTTTTCCCCAGTTCATTCAATGCTTTTACTCTTTCTATTTCTGAATAACAGTACCTCGTTTCTTTTTTATTTCTCACCCTGAATAAAGGTGTCTGCAGGATATAAAGATGTCCGTTTTTAATCAGATCAGGGAAAAACTGAAGGAAGAATGTAATCATCAAAAGGCGGATGTGCATTCCATCGACATCGGCATCTGTTGCGATGATGACATGATTATATCTAAGGTCTTCAAGACTGTCTTCAATATTTAAAGCGGCCTGAAGTAAGTTAAATTCTTCATTTTCATAAACCACTTTCTTGGTAAGTCCATAACAGTTCAACGGTTTTCCTTTCAAAGAAAATACAGCCTGCGTTTCTACATCCCTGGACTTTGTGATAGATCCTGATGCAGAATCTCCCTCGGTAATAAAAATCTGTGTATCTCCTTTTCTTTCAGCTTTCTGATCGTTATAATGTTGTCTGCAATCCCGAAGTTTTTTGTTGTGAAGTGATACTTTTTTAGCTCTTTCTCTCGCAAGCTTCTGGATTCCTGAAAGTTCTTTTCTTTCTCTTTCTGAAATTAATATTTTTCTCTGAATCGCTTCTGCAATCTCAGGATTCTTGTGCAGGAAGTTGTCTAACTTGCTTTTTAAGAAATCAATGATAAAAATTCTTACCGTAGGACCTTCCGGCCCCATATCATTGGATCCTAATTTCGTTTTTGTCTGAGATTCAAAAACGGGTTCCTCCACATTGATGGAAATCGCTGCAATAATTGATTTTCTGATATCGGAAGCCTCGAAATTTTTATTAAAAAATTCACGAATGGTTTTCACATACGCCTCACGAAAAGCATTAAGGTGCGTTCCACCCTGCGTTGTATTCTGTCCGTTTACGAAGGAGAAATACGTCTCTGTCTGCGACTTATCAGAATGGGTAATGGCTAATTCGATATCGGTATCCTTTAAATGGACAATAGGATAAAGAATTTCGCTTTCCAGCTCTTCTTCCAGTAAGTCTTTAAGTCCGTTTTCAGAATAAAATGTTTCTCCGTTAAAGAAAATTTTCAATCCGGGATTCAGATACGCATAATTGCGCAGCATTCTTTCGATGTATTCTTTCCGGTATTTGAAGTTCAGGAAAATATCGGCATCAGGAATGAAAGAGATTTCGGTTCCGTTTCTGTCAGAAGTTTCTTTTTCATCATAATTTTCCGTCATCAATCCGCGAGAAAATTCGGCCATTTTCATTTTTCCTTCACGGAAAGATCGTACACGGAAGTAATCGGAAAGTGCGTTTACGGCTTTGGTACCGACCCCGTTTAGACCTACCGATTTTTTGAAGGCATTACTGTCATACTTACCACCGGTATTCATTTTGGAAACAGCATCAACTACTTTTCCCAGTGGAATTCCACGTCCAAAGTCACGAACTGTAACTTTACCGTCGTCCACTTTTATTTCAATTCTTTTACCCGACTTCATTCTAAACTCATCGATAGAGTTATCGAGAATTTCCTTAAGCAAAATATAAATACCGTCGTCGGCAGATGAGCCGTCTCCCAGCTTCCCGATGTACATACCGGGGCGCAAACGGATGTGCTCTTGCCAGTCGAGCGTTCTGATATTATCTTCGGAGTAGATTGGATTTATTTCTTGTGACATATATAATTTCAGCAAACATACAAAAGTACGAAATTGTACAAAATTATCCGAATTTTTTGTATCCGTTTTTTTTAATATTCCTGCTAATGTATTGTATTATTATCAATCAAATGATATATTTACAAAACTATTCAACACCAGGTGAAAAAAAATAAATTATTTCTTTCATTTTTATGTATAATATTTTTCTGTTCTCTTTTTTCTGCACAAATTCCCGGATTGGTAAATTATAATGAAGAGGACGGCTTAAACAGTTCATATACCTACCGATTCAGCCAGGATAATAACGGATTGATCTGGATAGGAAGTGATAATGGTTTATTCCGGTTTGACGGAAAGGAATTTAAGCAGTATAATAAAAAAAATGGACTGAAAAATATTGAAGTCCTGTCATGTTTTCCTTTATCCAACGGAGAAATTTTCATCAGTCCTTTTTTAAGCGATTATGCATTTCTAAAAGATGGAAAGATCATCAATTCCGATGTTAATAAAGAGCTTAAAAAAATACATTTTAATTATAACCCCAACGTTTATATCCAAAATAATAATCTCTATCTATATACTTCATACAATCCGAAGGCTATTTATGTTTATAGCAATGGAAAGATAAGCACTATTCCATTGTTTATCAAAGACGACAATCCTTCCAGAATGTATTATGCATTTACCCTTGATCTTGCCAGCAACCTGATGTATTTTGTGGATGAAAATGCAAAAAAAAATATCGAAGCATATAATATTATTACCCACAAGAGAACGGTATGCAATATCAGCTTAGAAAAAAATACCCCGGCTTACAGTAAAGGTAATTTTTATATATTCAGACATAATAATAAAGTTGAAGTTTATAAATTATACAATTCATTTTATTTTAAAAAGATACAGTCTTTTTCTGTCCGTGAAAATATCCATCAGATTATCATTGATAAAAATTACAGAGTATGGCTGTGTCTTGAACAGGGAGGAGCGCTGTACTTTAAGGACTCTTTACTGGATAATGTGAATCTTTCCAATCCTATCAAATTTCTGGATAAGTATATCATCAATGATATTATGGTGGACCGAGACAACAACACCTGGTTTTCTACCCGAAATAACGGCATTTATTTTATTACGGAAAAGGCTTTAAACAATTATATTCATCTGCCGGTCTCTAACAACACCAATTACATCACTGCAATCGAAAAAAATGGCAATACTATATTTTTAGGATATAATGAAGCAAAAAGTGGGATTTATCACGCTAATACCATAACAGATCTCGTCTTTGAAAAGGATAGAAAAATAGAACATAAAGCCATTTTCTCTGAAGGAAACACCACTATTTTCGGTTTAACAGGAAGTCTTATTCATTATAATACTGCAACGAAAAAAAAGTTTCTTTTAAAAGAATATAGTTTAAAGAATATACTTCCTTATACTCCGGGTTCCGTGTTGATCTGTTCGAGTGAAGGACTTACAGCCTACAATTATCAAACCCGAACTTATGAAGAACTGGTAGAAAAAGAACGGATGTACACCGCTCTGCTTTATGATAAAGACAGTCTTTTTACGGGAAGCTTCAAAGATCTTTATAAACTTAATACCAAGACAAAAAAGAAGGCTCTTTTTCTGGAAGGGTATTATTTTACGGATATCAAAAAACTAAGACATAATCTCTATGTAGGAGCGACCAACCTCAGCGGAATTATTCTTTTTAATAACAAAAAGATCCTTCGGAAGATTACCGAAAACAATGGGTTGGCAACAAGTCATATCAAAAAGATAGAAATAGAAAACGAAAATGTATTTTGGGCCAGCACCAATTCCGGGCTAAGCAGAATTGAAATCAAAAGTCAGGGTTTGAGGATCAACAATTTCACCCAAACGGATGGATTACCATCAAATGTCATCGCAGGATGTGTAATAAAAGGAGATACTCTTTATGCAGGAACTTCGAAAGGATTAGGAATTCTTTCCATCAAAAATTTACTGTCACAACAAAAGTTCATTGATAAAAAAGTCATTATCAATTCTGTGGTAATCGGAAAAAAAGAGTTCTTCAATTTAAATACAGTACTTATAGGAAAAACACCTAACAATGACATCACTTTTAATGTAAGTTTCCCGGATTATACGTCTCAGGGGAAGATCAGCTACCGATATACCATTGAAGGACTCAGTGACGGCTGGCAGACCAGCAGTTCTTCAAAAATTATCTTTAATGCTATTCCGCCCGGAACGTATACTTTTAAAGTTTTTGGATTGGGCTATAACGGAAAACAGTCTTTTGTTTCTACAAATTTAAGCTTTGAAATTAAACCTAAATTCTGGCAGACATGGTGGTTTAAACTGTTGCTCATTATTTTGGGATCTGCCGTTTTATTTATCCTTATCACTTTATATTTTCAAAAAAAGAGAAATAAAAAACTGGAAACTCTTTACTATGAAAAGAAGATTGCAGAGCTGGAGTTACAGGCTATTAAAGCACAGATTAATCCTCATTTTATTTACAACTGCCTCAATTCTATCCAGTTTTTGCTATACAAAAAAAATTATGCAGAGACAGAAAATTATTTAGAAATTTTCGCTCAAATGATCAGAAAAACCCTCCATTATTCTGTGAAAACCTTTATGCCGATAAAAGAGGAAATCGAATATCTGTCACTATATCTTCATATGGAACAGCTCCGTTTAAAAGATCGGTTTGATTATACCATACACGTGTCTGAAGCAACGAATGAGAACTGGATCATTCCTTCCCTGCTGATACAACCCTTTGTAGAAAATGCGATAAAACACGGAATTGCAAACGTAGAAGACAGAAAAGGAAAAATAGAAATTATATTTGATTACACCGGTACCGCATTGTGCATCACGATTGAAGACAACGGTGTGGGTATCGGCAATAAAAATCAGTCTCTGTACAAGGCTGATTCTTTTGGAGTAAAATTATCACAAAAAAGAATTGAAACATTTAGGCAGCTTTTTGATACTCATATCATTTTAGAGATCAATAACCTCAGTGAAAAAGAACAACGACCGGGAACACAAATAATACTTTATATCACACCTTATGAAAACCAAAATACAAGCCTGCATCATTGATGACGAACAAGATGGAAGAGATTACATTTCGCTTCTGCTAGAAAACGAATTTCCTGAAATAGAGTCCGTATTCCAGGCATCGAGTGTAGAGAAAGCTTACATTTATCTCTCTAAAAATTCACCGGATATTCTTTTTCTGGATGTTCAGCTCACTGATGGTACTGCTTTCGATCTGCTTTCGAAATTCAAAGAGATGGAGGCTCAGATCATTTTCATCACTGCCTTTGAACATTTTGCCATTCAGGCCATTAAAAATGGAGCTGCCGATTATCTCTTGAAACCTATCAAAAAAATAGATTTCATTATTGCCGTGAATAAAGCGTTAGAAAATATCAAAAAAAATAAATCTTCAGCGCCTGCCTCTTTACATAAAAATAAAATCAGCCTTCCGACGCTTCAGGGCTTTAAACTTACGGATATCAATGATATCATCCGTTGTGAAGCTGATTCCAGCTATACCACATTTCATCTTACTGATAAAAGCAAGATTATTGTCTCCAAAACATTGCATGAATTTGAAGAATATCTTTATGAGCATAATTTTTTCAGAATCCATCACAAACATCTGATCAACCTTTCCCATCTCAAAGAATACATCAAAGGAAAAGGCGGACAGGTGATTATGGCAGATCATTCCGTACTGGACGTTTCTGTTCGTAAAAAAAATGACTTCTTATCTAAAATTGAAAATTTAGAGTAAACGGATCATGGAATAACAGATTGTAACATCATGGAATAACTTTCCTTGCAAACAGTATTCGAAGACATTTTCGTTTACTGCTGAAATCATTTTCATACCATTCAAATGCTCAATTTCTTTCGGCATTTTCTTCTTTTTGCCTATTCTACAACAGACACAGTAATCACTTTCTCTGTCTTTAAATACTCCCTATATTACATTTTAAATTGCTGAATATTCTTCGTTTCATTCAACCATTTAAATTCAATTCTTCTCTCCTATTCTTTACATAAAACTGCCAATAAAATTACATTTAAAAGGAATCAGTTTACACTTATTAGGCGAAGCATATCACTTACTAATTCACAATAACGTGATGTTAAATATCACAATACTTTTATCATATCAACCTCAAAGTACTCTTTGAAATCAAAGAAAAAGCAGAAACCATCATTATTAAACAAAATATTAATCACTAAAGTTTTTCTTGATTTTTGATGTATAAAATCAATGTAATATTATGATAAGAATGTATTTTTTAACCATCTATTTGCTTTTAGGATGCCTTATGGTGAATGCCCAGGCACCATGTTCGGATTTTAATGATCCCAATAATCCTCCCGGACTTTGGACTCCTGCTCCTTATCCTAACGGAAATGTAGGCGTTTCTGCCGGTACCCCGAATACGTTGGACGGTTCCCAGTATATTATTCTGGACGATAAGTCAGGTGGATCATGGTATATCAATCCTTCTGATTTTAAAAATTTAGGACAAAGATTTTTAGGCCAGTGTCTTTATTTTGATTTCTATCTTGAAAAAGATGGCGGCTATGGTGCTCCGATTCACCCTACCATCTATATCATGTCCGGCAATCAGTACATTACTTTTGTCGCCAACGTCACCGTAACTCCGGGAAGTGGATGGGTTCGTGTACGCGCACCGATCGCTAATAGTACGGGGACTACCCTTCCGAGTAATTCGGATGGAACCTGGACGATGGGTTCAGTAACCACGACTGCTGATTTTAATAATATTATGAACAATTCCACCGCTGTTATGGTATCTCCGGATTATACTTCAAGCCCAAGTGAAAGAGTATGGTATGATAATATCTGCGTGAAATCATGTGACGGATGTACTGCGGATTTTAAACTTGACACTTCATTCAGTACCGTAACCAATACAGCTACCGCTAACTTAACCCTGATGAATCCTATTCTGGTTTCTACACCTAACAATCCGGGAAGTACGTATACCGTAGCATGGGGTGACGGAACTTCTTCACCTTACATTGTATCTACTCTAAGCCATACCTATACGACTCCGGGAACATATACGATCTGCGTGACTGAAAAGAAAGATAAAATGATCATGTGTACAAGATGCTTTACATTCTGCTACTCAAAAAGAGACACTTTACCAACAAAAGACGGTGGAGCAATCGCATTGAAATCTCCACTTTCCGATCTAGAAAGTATTGCTAAAACAGAACTTCAGGCAGGGGAACAAAAAGGAATTACCCTGGTTCCCAATCCTGCTAAAAGCCATGTAGACCTGCAGATCAACCTTTCTAAAAGAGAACCGGTATCGGTAAGGCTGATGGATCTTTCAGGAAAAGTAGTACTTGAAAAATCTGAAATCCTCAATAGCGGTCCTCAGACCCTTACCTTAGATACTGAAAAGCTGGTACAGGGTACTTACATCGTTGAAGTTACATCTAACCGTACCACCAGTTCTCAGAAACTGCTGATTTCAAAATAAATTCTCACAGAATGATACAACTTCAAAGGCTGTCCAAACAAGGGCAGTCTTTTTTATGGAATTTCTGCCTTTGATTACAAAAAATGAATTAAATTCGAAGTAAGTAAAAAATCCTTTAATGATACAACTTCCTTTATCCAAACTTTCCAACATAGGAACTACCATATTCAGTCAGATGACCCAACTGGCCAACGAAAATGAGGCCATTAATCTCTCACAGGGATTCCCGGATTTCATGCCGGATCCTGAACTGCTGGATCATGTAGATTATTTCATTAAAAAAGGGTTTAACCAGTATGCTCCCATGGGCGGAATGATTACTTTAAAGGAAGAAATTGCCAGAAAAATTGAAAACAGCCACCAGGCTATTTATCATCCGGACTCAGAAATTACAGTAACTGCGGGTGGTACCCAAGCTATTTTCACTGCGGTAGCCACGTTCGTTAAAAAAGATGATGAAGTGATCATTTTTGAACCGGCCTACGACTGTTATGAGCCTACGGTAGAATTGTTCGGGGGGATTGTAAAGCGTTTTGAAATGAAAGCTCCGGATTATACCATCGACTGGACAGCCGTAAAAAATCTGGTAACCGATAAAACCAAAATGATCATTCTGAACAATCCTAATAATCCATCGGGGAAAATTTTAACTGAGCAAGATATTCAGGAGCTTATTTCCATTGTGAAAGGAACTTCCATCCTTATTTTAAGCGACGAAGTCTATGAAAATATTGTTTTTGACAGAAAACAGCACTTAAGCATCGCCAAATATCCGGAATTGAAGGAAAGAAGCCTTCTGGTAGCTTCATTTGGAAAACTTTTTCATGTCACCGGCTGGAAAATCGGTTATTGTGCTGCTCCTAAAGTGCTGACAGATGAGTTCAGAAAAATCCATCAGTTCAATGTATTTTCTGTTAATACTCCTATGCAATTGGCGTTGGCGGCCTACATGAAAAATGAGGATCATTACAATCATCTGAGCCAGTTCTTTCAGGAAAAAAGAGATTTTTTAAGAAAAGGCCTTGCCGGAACTTCTTTTGAACTTCTGGATTGTGAAGGAACTTATTTCCAGGCTTTGAAATATGATAAAATATCAGATAAAAATGATTTTGATTTCGCCAGCGAGCTCACTATCACCCACAAAGTAGCCAGTGTTCCTTTTTCATCTTTTTATAAGAATAAATTGAATGAACATGTGATCCGTTTATGTTTTGCAAAGAAACAGGAAACGCTGGAAAGGGCTATTGAGAATTTATCAAAAATCTAATACATTTTATATCAACGGGGAAAGAAGTCTGGCCAAATGTTCGAAAAACACTTTGTAACCAGGCCTTTTTCTCCAGTCTTCAAGAAAAATTTCTTCACAGTCTTCCATATCTTCTATGAATACATTATTGAGCTGCTGATTGATTTGAGTATCAAAAATCAGAGCATTGACCTCAAAATTCAGTTCCTGGCTTCGGGCATCCATATTGGCGGTTCCTACACAGGAAAAATTGTGATCTACGATCATTGTTTTAGCATGAATAAATCCTTTTTTGTAAAAGAAAATCCGTACTTTATTTTCTAAAAGTTCTTCATAATAAGAATACGCGGCGGCATTGACTACTACAGAATCACCGGATTTGGGAACCATCAGCCTTACATCCAATCCAGAAAGAGCAACCTGTTTGATCGCATTCAAAACCGTTTCAACAGGAATAAAGTAAGGCGTTACCAGATACACTTTTTCTTTGGCAGAAAGAATCGCGGCATTGGTGCTCAGCATGATTGATGGCTGGGTATCTGGTCCGCTGGCTGCCGTCTGAACGATTGTTCTTCCAAAATCTTTATCTTTAAAATCAAAATATTTCTCTGAGAGCTCAGGAAGCTTTTCTGCTGCAAAAGTCCAGTTGCTCAAAAATAAAAACTGGAAATAAAAAGCAGCTTCCCCTTTTATATACAGATGCATATCCCGCCAGTACTGCTTCGGATTAGGATTGATATATTTATCAGAAACATTGATTCCTCCTGTGAAAACCTCTGCCCCATCTACAATAATGATCTTTCTGTGATCCCTGTAATTCACTCGGTTTGCAAGGATCCTGAATGTAATTTTATTGACGGGCAATACCTCAATTCCGGCTGCCTTTAATCTTTTCAGTAATTTTTTACCGATTTTTCCGCTTCCCATGTCGTCATAGAGAAAACGAACTGTAACACCTTCTCTGGCTTTTTCTATTAGCAGATCCGCCAGCCTGTTTCCTATTTCATCGTTGTCATAGATGTAATATTCAAGATGGATATGATGTTTTGCCCGTTGAAGCACCTCAAAAACTTTTGCAAATTTTCCCTCCCCATTGATAAGAAGTTCTACATCGTTTCTTTGAGACACCGGTGAATTACCGGCATTGTATAAGTAATTGATGGTTGTTGTAAAGTTCTCTACTTCATCTGCTCTTTCTTCTAAGGTAGTATAATGTGTTTTCTGAATGTATTTCTTTACTGCAGCATAGACTTCTTTATTCTGCTCTATCTTAAAGGTGTAAAATTTTTTCTTCCGGTAATTGACACCGAAAACAAAATAAATAATAATTCCGGCAACAGGCAGAAAGATGATCAGCATCAGATAAGCCAGCGTCTTACTGGTCGTTTTGGTATCCATAATGATCCTTCCCGCAAGGAAAAACACTCCAATGAGATACAGGATCTCAAGACCCGGCAAGATGTATGGAAACTGACTGAGAAATTCTTTAATCATAGTGTAGAATCCTTTTAAAAATGTATTTCGGATCTGTTCTTTTAAAGGTAATAAAAAAAGCAGTAGAAATTCTACTGCTTGTATGGGTTAACTATGTTTTATTGTATTATAAAAACATACCGCCTGAAGCTTCTATTCTCTGACCATTAATCCAGCCTGCATCATCGGTACATAAAAATGCAACAATCCCTCCGATATCATCCGGAAGTCCAGCTCTTCCCAGTGCTGTAATAGTTGAAATCATTGAATTAACGTGCTCATCATCTCTTGTTCTTCCGCCACCAAAATCAGTTTCGATAGCTCCTGGAGCGATCACATTGGCTTTTATTCTTCTCGGTCCTAACTCTTTCGCCATATATTTGGTCAGCATTTCAACGCCAGCCTTGATAGATCCATACACCGAGGAACCAGGCAATGCAAATCTTGCCAATCCTGAAGAGATATTAATAATTCCCCCGCCGTCATTGATGAAAGGCAACAGTTTTTGAGTCAGGAAGAATACGCCTTTAAAGTGAATATCTACGATATCATCAAGCTGTTCTTCTGTTGTTTCGGTAATAGGTGAATATAATGCCGTACCTGCATTATTCACAAGAAAATCAATATTTGTACTGCCTGTATTTTCCTGTAAGTGACTGGTTACGTTTTTTACAAATGCATCAAAGCTTTTGGTATCTTTGGTGTCTAACTGAAAAGCAACAGCTTTTCTTCCCAATGCCTTTATCTCCTCTACCACTGCATCTGCTTCTTCTTTACTGCTTTTATAGGTAATGATAACATCAAGACCTTTGTGTGCCACCTTTAAGGCTGCATTTTTTCCTAATCCGCGGCTTCCGCCTGTTATCAATGCTATTTTTGTTTTTGTTTCCATTTTTTTTGATTAATTTAATGATACAAAGTTGAACAATTTCAAAGGTAACCTGTTTGCTTGAATCAATCTGAAATTTGCAAAATTCAAATCATGAACGGAATTCAAGCGGGGTGAATGACGTTTTTCTTTTAAAGAAATTGGAAAAATGGGCAATTTCTTCAAATCCTAACGCATAGGAAATTTCAGAAACATTCCATTTTGTCTGTCTCAGAAGAATTTTTGCTTCCTGAATCAGACGGTCTGCAATCAGTTCTGTAGTCGTTTTTCCTGTGTTTTCTTTGAGTTTTTTATTTAAATAATTTACATGTACAGCCAATCTTCCGGCATAATCTTTTGCAGTTTTCAGCTGCAGTCTCTGTTCAGAGGATTCAATCGGAAACTGTCTTTCCAACAGTTCTATAAATAAAGAAACCACCCTGAGTGATGCATCATTCGAAGTGGAAAGCTTGGCTGCAGGCTGTAGCTTCTGTCCGTAATGGATAAGTTCCAGCACATAATTTCTGATGAGATCATATTTAAACAGATAATCGGAAGCAATCTCTTTTTTAATTTTCGCAAAAAGCTGTTCGATCTCCACAGCGAGTTCATCATCAATCTCAAATAAAGGAATATTTCCCGGCTGAAATATAGGTAATTCTTCAAGAGACGCCTGGGACTGGGATTTAATAAAAAAATCTTCTGTAAATACACAGAAACTTCCCGACTGATTGGGATCTTCAGGAACCCAATGATAAGGAACTTTTGGCGTTGCAAATAACAAAGCATTCTGTTTGATCTGTACTATTTTATCTGCATATTCTGCCCTGTTTCTGCCTCTGATAAGGCTTATTTTATAATATTTCCTTCTGTTATAAGGCATTTCAGAAGTTGTTCTGGCTTTTTCAATAGTCTGGGCAATATCAAAAACATTAAAATGCCCGATATCTTTATGAAGTCCTGTAGGAAAAATACTTTCGAGATCTTTTCCCAGCTTGGCAGCCATCTCCCGGTAGAAATCTTCGAGAGATGTACGGGTTATATTTTCCATGAATGATGATTTGTACAATTCAAATATACGAAGCTTCAGATATATGACAGAAAAATAATTTTCTATCGATTTTATCTTCGCGTAGTGATATAATCAATTATTTTATTTACCTTAGTTATTAGCTAACTCACTAAAAATCATTATCATGAAAAATCAAAATGTACAAAAAGGAAAGAAACTAAACAAAAAAGAACTGCGGGTAATTACCGGCGGAAGATTAGACTGCATCGATCCTATGACAGGAAACTGTAAGCAAATATCAAAGGGTTGTGCTCAAATTCAATGTCAGCCTACTCCTCCGATCCTGGATCCTTTTTAATAGTCATCTTTTATTAAATACTTATGAATACTAATCACCAAACTATTAAAAATATGCAAATTACAGACTTACAAAACGGTAAAAAATTAAACAAAAAACAATTAAGATCAGTGAATGGCGGATTAATGATGTGCATTGATCCTAAAACTAACGGATGCAGGATTATATCCAAAGGCTGCGCTGATCCTCAATGCAGACCGGATTTAATTCCATAAGGACAACACCCTTATTATAGAAAATACCATTCCTGACAGAATGGTATTTTTATTTATTATATTATTTCAAAGGAAAATGTTCTGCTTCTTTAATCAGATTGAGAAGAATATTTTCTGTAGATTCCTGACTGAAAGAATGGAGCGATTGTCCTGCCCAAATGCTGACAAAATCAGCATTTTCCTTGAGTTTGGCTGCTTTCAGAAGTCCGGCAGTGAGCTTATTCTGATAGGGATAAGGAAGGATGTACTGTGTGGAATCAATGGCTTTCATAAATGCATTCTGAACTCCTCTCGCATATCTTCCCGAAAAACTTTTGGTTAAAATGATGTCATTCTCTTTTGCGCTTCTCAATCTTTCTTTTTCAAATTCCTTCAATGCGCTTTCTGCAGATCCTAACAATAAACTTCCTACCTGAAATCCCTGTGCTCCCAGAGTTTTAGCTGCAAGTAGGGTTTTAGCGTCATAAATTCCACCTGCATACAAAAGAGGAACATTTACCGTATCATACACTTGTGACAGCAGGGAAAACCCTCCAATTTGAGGAATATTTTCATTGGTAAAACTCCCTCTGTGTCCTCCTGCTTCAATTCCCTGAACACAAATAATATCGATTCCGGATTTTTCTAATATTACGGCTTCTTCAACAGATGTACAGGTTCCGATAAGAATGGTATCATTATTTTTTAACTTCTCAATGCTTTGATGATCCAGATTACCAAATGTGAAACTTACTATCTTGCAGTTTTCTGAAATAAGAACATCTATCTGATCATGATAGCTGCGGATTTTCAGGGTATCTATTTCAGGGAGATCAATACTCATGTGATAATCTGCTGCCAGTTGTTCTATGAACCTTTTAGTTTCAGCATATTGAGCTCTTAACGAATCTGTGATTTCAGGAATTTCATTGACAAAAATATTGACCGCAAATTTTGTATCAGTGAGCTGCTTTGTTCCACGGATTGTGGCTATACAATCATCAACAGACAGATCTCCTAACGGTAAAGAACCGAGACAGCCTGCTTTCGATGCAGCAGCGGCCATCGACGGAGTACTCACTCCAAACATGGGTGCCTGGATCACCGGATATTGGGTTTCCAACAGAGTGGTCACCTGATTTTTCCAATTGATTGTTGAATTATTCATCTTAAGAGATTGAAATTGTTGTAAGACAAAATTATAACTAATTCTGCATCTTTAGTCAGGATGATAAATGATTATTATTAGTTTTTCATTATCGAAAATTTAGTCTGCTATCATTAGGGAAATAATTTTTAAGTAATGGTTGTGCATTGTAGTACCAACCTGATTTTTGAATGAAATTATTTATTAAAAAAGTGCTTTATCATTATTTATTTACATATTTATCCTAGCAAAGTGATATAACATTAATTATTTTCACTACTTTAGTGTATACTAACTCACTAAAAATCAAAACAATGAAAAATTTACTTTTACAAAGCGGGAAAAAACTGAGTAAAAAAGAATTAAAAACGATTGCAGGAGGAATGCTGGATTGTATGCAACCTGTTCTATGTACTCCCGATTATCCTTGCGAAACATACCCTCCGGATGATCCCAGAGCATGTACGCTTATTTCTTCGGGATGTGCTCAGAAAATATGCAGACCTCAATAATTTCAGTATCATAAAACGTCTAACAATACCATTCTTATGTAGAATGGTATTGTCTTTTCAGACAACTGTCTGGCCAACAAGTTCTACTTCCCATTTTCCGTTTTTGTATTCTACAGTAAAATCACTGGAGGAACTACTGCTCCATTTATTAATATAAAATTTATTCGGATCTTTTTTATCTTTTTTAATTTTTGAAATTCCGAAATCGAAAACATCTGTAATTTTAATATAACCGGTTTGACGATTTTCATCTTCTGTAGAAAACAGCACCTTATATTCAGTAGGATTTATCTGGTGAAAATAATCGCAGTCGCTTTCAAAAACTTCAAAATAATAAGGCATTTTTTTAAAATCAAATGTCGTTGCATAAGTTGGTAACAACATCTGATACAGTTCACTGAATTTATTTTTTTCAGATGTAAACATAGGATTCAGGTCGCTAAAATCATCTGTCCCGTCTCCATCTGTATCTTTATTGTTTGGGTTTAGTCCAAAACTTTCTTCAAAAATATCATTATACCCATCATGATCAGAATCTTGTGTCAGATCTTTCAAACTGATTTTAAACAGTTTACCATCCTCAAGAGCTGAATAATCATCATATCCGGGAAGGCCGGGAACTTTTATAATTTGCACCAGGCTTCCTTCCACCTGCAGGAATCCATCTTTAATAATAGGTGTTGTCTGAATTTCATTAAGATAATAATGACTAAAACTTAATCCTAAAAAATAAGCAAAAGACTGATTATTTTCAATCTTCAGCAGCCAATATCCTAAATTATTTCTCCCTAGCGCATACTGAGTATTCCCTAATTCCTGTTTTCCAAAACATAGAAACTCCCCGGAAAATTTATCTTTAAAAAGTTTATAGTCTATATCATAAGTATTTGTTCCTTTCTCATACATTTTCCATTTAGTCTCATGGGCATATACACTATCCTGTTCAAAACTTCTGAATTTTTTAAGGGTAGTGATCGTCAAATAATCCGCTTTTTCCTCAAGAATCTGTTTTGCCGTATAAGGTTTCTTTTCTATATAATTATTCTTTTCTTCTTCCTTACTAAAGCATCGGTCTTCAATTGTCTTTGAACATGAAAGGGTTGTCAAAACAGCAAAGAGATACAGTTTTTTCATCGTTACAATTTTTCTTGTGAATGCAAAAAACGCTCCCAAAAAGATGGAAGCGTTTTTTTATATACGAACTTTAATATTTCTTATACGTTGAATCTGAAGTGCATGATGTCACCATCCTGAACGATATATTCTTTACCTTCTACAGACAGTTTTCCAGCTTCTTTGATCTTTATTTCAGAACCATAGGTTACATAGTCTGCATATTTAATAACTTCTGCACGGATAAATCCTTTTTCAAAATCAGTGTGAATAACACCTGCTGCCTGAGGAGCGGTCCATCCCTGTCCGATTGTCCATGCTCTTACTTCTTTCACTCCTGCCGTAAAATACGTCTGAAGTTTCAATAAGTCATATGCTTTTCTGATCAAACGGTTGACTCCCGGTTCTTCAAGACCTAATTCTTCAAGGAAGATCTGTCTTTCTTCGAAAGAGTCTAACTCGTTGATGTCTGCTTCAATCTGAGCAGCTAATACCACTACCTCAGCACCTTCTTTTTTAGCCATTTCTTCAATCTTTCCGATCCACTCGTTTCCATTTTTGATTGAATTTTCGTCTACATTACAAACGTAAAGTACCGGCTTATTGGTTAAAAGCTGAACATCTCCGATAAGCGACTTTGCAAAGTCGTCCATTGGAAATTCTCTTGCGTTTTTACCGTCTTCTAAAAATTTTTCAAGATTCTGAAGAATTTCGTACGTCAAAAGATCGTCCTTCTTTCCGGATTTAATGAATTTTTTAGCTTTATCAACTGCTTTTCCTACCGTTTCAAGGTCTTTCAACTGCAGTTCAATATCAATAATTTCTTTATCACGTATCGGATCTACAGAACCTTCTACGTGGATGATATTTCCGTTGTCGAAACATCTCAATACATGGATGATCGCTTCACACTCCCGGATATTGGCCAGGAACTGGTTTCCCAATCCTTCTCCTTTGCTGGCTCCTTTTACAAGACCTGCAATATCCACGATTTCAACCACAGCCGGTAATACTCTCTCTGGGTTTACTAATTTTTCTAATTCAAACAATCTTTGATCAGGAACAGATACCGTTCCCAAGTTAGGTTCGATTGTACAGAAAGGATAGTTTGCTGATTGAGCTTTTGCGTTGCTCAAACAGTTAAAAAGAGTTGATTTACCTACATTTGGCAAGCCTACGATTCCACATTTCATAATGAAACTATTTAATTTTTAAAGGTCCGCAAAGATAGTGATTTTAAAGGGAGTTTCATAATAAAAAAAATCTGCCGTTGCTGTGGCAGATTTTATTTATTTTAGTTGTATGTTCTAAGGATTGGCTCCTGTAGCCTCTTGTGCTAACGGAGCGTCATCAGGAGCTTCCTGCAATGTTTTATCTAATGTAAATAAAGATTCATCTGTGGCTCTGTCTCCGCCTGCAATTTTTAACTTATCAATCAAATTGGACGCTAATGTTTCTTCTTCGATCTGTTCCTGAACGAACCACTGCATAAAATTCCAGGTTGCCCAGTCTTTTTCTGCAAGCGACATATCTACGATCTGATAAATAGAAGTGGTATTATCCACTTCATGCTTGAAGACCCCGTCAAAACATTCTGTAAGGGATTCAGGATCTTTCGGAGGAGCCGGAATGGCATCTACTTTAGGTTTTCCGCCTCTGTTGAGTACGTATTCCATGAATTTAATGGAGTGATTTCTTTCTTCCTGTGAATGCCTGTAAAGGAAATTGGCGATTCCCTGATAACCTTTGTCGTCTGCCCATATTCCATAAGATAAGAAAGTATGAGAGGCAAGAATTTCTTTGTTCATTTGGTCACTTAATGCTTTTTCCAGGGTTGGGGAAAGTCTGTTCGTATTCATAAAAGTATATTTTTGTGTGATTATGAATAATATGATGCAAAAATGATTCCGAGAAGATTATTAATTTTAATTAAACAACAAAACATAGTTTATAATAAACTGATATTCATTAATTTGAATTGATAATTTATAGTTATTCTAAAATAATAAATCCGATTTTAAATAACCAATGGTCTAAGCATCATAAAAGTTTAAAAGAACAATAAACTAAGCCGGAAACAATTTCCTCCATTTATGGATCGTATTCCGGCTCATTTTAAAGTGACCTGCTAATTCTGTATTATTGAGTTTGTGTTTTTTCTGAAAATCTAATATCTGCAGTACTGCCACTTTATCATAAGAACGGTGTTTTTGGCTTGGTGCTCTTTTCCCATTTATGTCTTTACCAAAAAGAATTTCATTAACAGTAATAACATCCAGCATAGTAAGCTCCGTTTTGGAAAGAATATAATGACATGCTGTTCTTTTATCCGGATAACGGGTATTGATCATATCCAGATAAATTCTTTTATAGTTGGGCGTCCGGCTGTTTTCTGTTATTTTTTTTGATTCCACTCTTGGTTTACAATTATTATCAATCACTTATATTTATGGAGCCATTTATATAGTGTCGTTTTTGGAATGTTATATTCTTCAATAATCTCTTTTTTAGATTTTTCTCCGGAGGAAATGAGTTCTAATATAAATGCTATTATTTCTTTAGTATATAAACTCTTTCTGAACTGTGGCACTACAGACTGCTGTGGTATCTTTTCATGCTTAATATCCCCATTTCTTCTTCTCTGAGGAGAATATAGAACTAAGTGGTGGGAGTAAACCCTAAAGAAATCATATTCTAATAATTTGCTCCATTTCAAAAGTATATATGTGGAAAGGTTTTCCTGAGCAAACATTTCTTTCAACTCTGATTCAAAACAATTAAAAAAACGACATGCCCGGTCAATGTCCATAGCCACTTCCTGGAAACGGCAATGTATTAATCTTCCGACGTGTATATCTTTGAAATTCAAATTAATTGCAGGCAATAGATGATGTTGATAATACGCCGGTATCGCTTACTGTTATTTTGTAACAGCTTCCGTTAGGCGATTTTAGGATCATAATATCAGAGAGGTTTTTCCACTGAAGCTTTCCTGACAGTGATGTTGTATTACCGTTTAAAGCCATAATCTGGCCGTTAGTTCCGGTCTCAGCCGGGAAACTATAGGTAGATTGTGCTGTCCCGGATATACTGTTAGCCGTAAACTGTATACCATTTGTTGTATTTGCCTCTACCCTGGCCACAGCACCTGAAGTTTTACTGACTTCCATTCTCGAATAGGGGTTTGAGCCGGTACTGCTTCCCCAAAAACTAGTAGAGGCAGTAGTAGTCTGGCTTACAAAAGCTGTAACTCCTGAATTAAACTGTAGAACTGACAAACCATTTGCATCTTTTACGGCAAAATTACCTGTTCCTTTCCCAACTCCCAGTAAAGAATATTCTGTTGCAGCAGAAAGATTACTATTGTTTGCAATCGTCATGCTTGTAATCGGGCTGCCCGTCAAATCATTTTTATAATTAGTCAGCTCATAAAATAACCCTGTAGAAGTATCCTGATATTTGGAAGTAAAGTTTCCATTAACATCTAAAGTTTTTTGCGGGTTGCTGGTATTAATTCCTACCTGTGAAAATAAAATCTTCAAACTGAAACAGCATAAAAGCATTGTCATTTTTTTCATTCTAAAAGTATTTTTATGCTGCAAACCTAAGCGTGAATATCTTACTTTACAACAAAAGTGTTTTAGAAATCATGAATAAATAAAGAAAAAAAACCAATCAAACAATTGAAAATCAATAAATTAATTCTTTTTTCTCTTTAGTCTGCTTAATAAAATCTGAAGGCGAAATTCCGGTTATATTTTTAAAATTCGTAGCAAAAACACTATGGGAAGAGAATCCACAGGCTTCTGCCAGGTAACTGATTTTATAGTTTCTATATGCAGGATCATTAATGATTTTTGAACATATAAAATCGATTCTCAATTCATTAATGTAAGTATTATAATTTTTCCCCTTACTGCTGTTAATGACTTCGGAAAGATAATTTGTATTGGTATTAAACTGTGACGCCAAAAGTGAAAGGCTAAGTTTTGGGTTGATGAATTTTTCCGTCTCTTCAAATTTTCTAAGTTTTTCCAGAATATCTTTTTCCCTGACTTCCGGAATATTCATTTCTTTTACTTGTTTTGAGGGAAAATTGGGTCCTTGATCATCTGAAATAGCCTTAGTTTCCAGTTTCTTAATAATACTTTCATAAAGAAACTTTTGCTTTTTATTTTTTTGACGGTTATAATATAAAACAATACACAGCAATATGGTAAAAAGAACACATGCTCCAATTAATATCATTTTAAAACGTACCGCTTTAGCCTCGGTTTCTTGTCTGCTCTTTTCAAGGGAGGAAAAGGCATATTTCACCGCTTCTTTTTGGGAGCCGTTCAGTGTTTTCTCAAATTCTTCCTGCTTCTTTTTATAGAATAAAGCCTTATCCTGATTGCCGTTTTTATCATATATGCTGGACAATAACGCATAGTTTGTACTCAGGTTGGGGTCTTTTACTTTCTGGAGATATGAGGTGGCTTTATTAAGATAATCTAAAGCACGGTTTAAATTATTTTTTTGATATTCAAGAACTCCCAAGTTATTATAAGACAGATTTAAAATAAAGGGATTTGAACTGATATCAGGAAGCTGTATTGTTTTCTCAAAATAATAATAGGCCGAATCTTTTTTGGTATCCAGATAGATACTTCCCAAATTATAATATCCTGTACTGTATCTCAATAGTTTTTCTCTTTCTGACAAACCTGATTCTTTGTAAAATTTAAAAGCTTTATTTAAAAGTGCAGCAGGTTTTTCTGTTTTTTTCTGTAGAATATCATAAAGAGCCAGCTGATAATAAAGATCTCCGGTCATTTTGTTTTTAATTTTAGGATCTTCTATTTTTCCGGCAGTTTCCAGCCCTTCCCTTGCATATTGCTCTGCTTCGGCAAATAATCCCATCACAGCGTACGTTCCCGACTTATGAAGCAGCACATCACTTGTAACAGCCGGATCATTTATACTCCCGGATTCATTTTCTGCCCTGTTAATGAATACCATTCCTTTTTTATGGTCTCCGGTCAATAGGTAAGCTTGCGAAACATATAATAAAGTATTAATTTTATCTTTACTATCAGCATTTTGATATACTTTTTCCCAGCTCTGTAAGGCCTGATTCGGATTCGTTTCAGACATTTTTTTGAAATCATCAATAGGATTCTGAGCATGAATATTCATGAACAAAAATAAAAACAAAGCAATACAGCAGTTTTTCATAAGAAAAAATAATTAAAATGTACGTTCAATATAATCAAACAGATCTGATACAGTATATATCCCAAAACTATAATGAACAAATAAATTTACTAATAAAATCCAGTCAACAATAACTTTCTATGGACGCAAGAGGTTTATCCGAAAAAGAAACAATCTTGATTCTGTATAATTTTATACTAAAAACCAGTCCTATTCAAGAACTGGTTCTATTTTATTTTTTAAAGTAGGTCTTTTACTTTATTTTTTTTGCCATATAATCACTTTCGTTTCCTAATCGGTCAATAGCTTTTATCGCAACGGCATTTAGCGTTTTTCCGTCTTTATTTTTAGGAATTTCTTTTGAAAGAGTATCTAATGTCAGAATATCTGTTTCCCAAACTCCGTTGTATTGGGTGAAAAGTACCCACTGAAAAACATCACCGATCTTTTTATTGCTCCAGCTTGCCTGTATGACATTTCCATTGTCATTGATGAATAACGTAGGCGTTTGCAGCGGCAATGCTTTTATCCACGGACTTTTTGGAACGAGCGCTTTTTCCTGATACGGTCCGTTTTTCAACGTCGGAAGCATATTTGAATTTTTTGTCAGCCCTGCAATGCTCCAATGAATTTCTCCGGCATCACTTTTTAATACTTGCCTAGAAATTTCAATCTGATTTTTGATTTCCGTAGGTCGGTCTGAAACTTTTATTTCTACCGTATTCAATCCCGGCCATAAGTGGCGGTTCATGGTGTTTTCGGATTTCCACCAATTGAGCAAACCTTCAAAAGGCTGACCTTTTGATTCGATCGGCCAATACAATTGCGGCGAAAAATAGTCTACCCATCCTTTGTTCAGCCATAATTTTGCATCAGCATACAATTCGTCATACTGGGAAGAACCTACAACACCTGCAGGATATCCAGGTTTCCAGATTCCAAACGGACTGATTCCGAATCGTACGTAATTTTTCTCTGCATGGATTTCTTTATAGATACGTTCTACAAATTTATTTACATTATCTCTCCTCCAATCTGCTCTGGATAAGGTGCCGCCACTTTGTACATAAGCATTCCATGTAGCATTATCCGGAAAGTCTGCTCCTTTATTGTAAGTGGCATACGGATAAAAGTAATCATCAAAATGCACTGCATCGATGTCATATCTTTTCACAATATCTTTCACCACATTGGAAACATGCCCCTGTGTTTTAGGATTGGAAGGATCAAACCAATACATTCCGTTTTTTAATCTTACAACAATATCAGATAGTTTATTGGCCATTGACAGCTCATTAACAGCTCCTCCATTGGTGTGGTGGGCTCTGTAAGGATTTAACCAAACATGAAGCTCCAACCCTCTTTTATGGGCTTCATCAATCCAGAATTGAAGAGGATCATAATTCGGATAAGGAGGAGTTCCTGTTTCACCGGTCAGGAAGTAAGACCAGGGCTCAATAGAGCTTGTATATAAGGCATCCGCAGATGGACGTACCTGAAAAATTACGGCATTGAAATTATTATTTTTCAAAGTTTCCAGCATACTTATCGCTTCTGCTTTCTGCTGTTCTACGGAAAGATTATTTCTTGAAGGCCAGTTGATGTTCGCCACACTTGCAACCCATGCCCCACGGAATTCCCGGTTGATGGCAGGAAGGTTTACTTTAAAAATTTCGTCTGAGGGAGCAACAGTCGGAACCGGCTTGGTAACCACAGGTACTGGTGGCTTTGTAGGAGTTTTAGCTGGCTTCGTCGGAGTTTTATTGGGAACTGTTTTTACGGTATTGCTTTGCACAGAGCAAGAACTGCTGTATGACGCAAAAATACCTAATAAAAAAACAAGCTTTAATTGATTCATTTTCATAGGCTGCAAAACTACATTAAATATTTTTTTTAATCTTTTAAAAATATCATAATAAAATGAATTATCATTTAATTTTTAAATAAAAAAAGCCCCGAAATTCGGGGCTCTATATGTATAAATATGGGTTTTATTAAGCTTTCCCAGATCTTTCCATTCTTTTTCTTTCTTCTTCAGAAAGGACTTTCTTTCTCATACGGATAAAGTTTGGTGTAACTTCAATCGCTTCGTCAGATTGGATGTATTCCATACATTCTTCAAGAGAGAATAAGATTTTTGGTGCAACACCAGTATCTTTATCTTTTCCTGAAGCTCTCATATTGTTAAGCTGTTTTGCTTCCACTATGTTTATCACTAGGTCACCAGGCTTGTTTTGTTCACCGATGATCATACCTGCATAGATTTCCTCACCCGGATCAACATAAAACTTACCTCTATCCTGTAGTTTAGCGATAGAATATTCTGTAGCCGGACCTTGGGTTTTACTAACCAATACTCCATTACTTCTTCCAGGAATAGCACCTTTGAAAGGCTTGTATTCTGTGAAACGGTGTGCCATAATAGCCTCACCAGCAGTAGCTGTCAACATCTGAGAACGCAATCCGATCAAACCTCTTGAAGGAATTTCGAATTCCATATGCTGCATTTCCCCTTTAGTTTCCATTACGTGAAGGTCACCTTTTCTCTGAGTAGCTAAGTCGATTACCTTAGAAGCATATTCATCCGGTACGTCTACTACCAAAGATTCATAAGGCTCACATTTTTCTCCATCGATTTCTCTCAAGATAACCTGTGGCTGGCCAATGGTCATTTCATATCCTTCTCTTCTCATTGTTTCAATTAAAACTGACAAGTGAAGAATACCTCTACCGAAAACCAAGAAAGTGTTTGCATCTCCAGTTTGTTCAACTCTTAATGCTAAGTTTTTCTCTAATTCTTTAGTTAATCTTTCTTTCAGGTGATTAGAAGTTACATACTTTCCATCTTTTCCAAAGAAAGGTGAATTGTTGATAGAGAACGTCATGTTCAACGTTGGCTCATCAATAGAAGTTCTTGGTAATGGTTCAGGATTTTCAAGATCTACGAAAGAATCACCGATTTGGAAAGCGTCAAAACCTACAACAGCACAGATATCTCCGGCCTTTACTTCTGTAACTTTTTTCTTACCTAATCCTTCAAAAACGTAAAGTTCTTTTACTTTTCCTTTCAATACTTTACCGTCTGCCTGGGCTAAACCAATCCACTGAGATTCCTTGATCTCTCCTCTGATTACTTTTCCAATAGCAATTCTTCCTAAGAAAGAAGAAAAATCTAAAGAAACGATCTGCATCTGAAGATTCCCTTCTTCAACTTTCGGTTCTGGAACGTATTGTAAGATACCATCTAATAATGGGAAAATATTTTCTGTTTGCTCTAATGATGTATTGAACCAACCTTGTTTTGAAGAACCGTAGAACGTTGGGAAATCCAATTGTTCCTCAGTAGCTTCAAGAGCAAAGAATAGATCAAATACTTTATCATGAACTTCGTCAGGACGACAGTTTGGTTTGTCAACTTTATTAATAACAACTAATGGTCTTAACCCTAATTCTAATGCTTTTTGCAATACGAATCTTGTTTGAGGCATTGGCCCTTCAAAAGCATCTACTAATAGAATTACCCCATCTGCCATTTTAAGAACTCTCTCTACTTCACCACCAAAATCGGCGTGACCAGGAGTGTCGATTACGTTAATTTTAACGTCTTTATAAGTAACAGAAATATTTTTAGATAAAATGGTAATTCCCCTTTCTCTTTCAAGATCGTTGTTATCCATTATTAATTCTCCACTTTCCTGATTTTCTCTGAAAATGTTAGTAGCATGAATAATCTTATCAACCAAAGTCGTCTTCCCGTGGTCAACGTGTGCGATAATCGCAATATTTCTAATGTTTTGCATGAATGATTTTTACGGGTGCAAAAATAGTGTTTTTTAATGAATTAATTGATAACAAGATTAATTATTTAACAAATTCATAATGAGAGCGTTAAATCAAACCACCCGTTAAAGCCCTAAAATAGAATCATTTATGATATTTTCCGAATGATAAATTAAAAATATAAGATTAAGTTTAAATGAGTAATCATCTCCATATTTTTTGAAACAATAAATAATACGACGAGTTCTGTCGTTGTGCGCCCCTACTTTTGTTGTATAGATTTCCTGCAGGAATGTATATAATTAATTATTAACCTTTATCACAAAAAAAAATGTCAAACAATTTAAATTTATTAACGATTTCAGAATTTATTGGTACTCATGATCCTTCTTTAGATAAGGACATCGTAACATTAATAGATGATTTTACGGGAGAGCTTGTCAATTTCAAAAACGACAACACGATTCCTGCTGATGGAAAATATTTGTATTTTACAAAAACAAATACAGATAGCAACCCTGCTAATTACAGAAGAATGCATACGGGAAATATTTCTGTCAGAATCAGTGGGGCTTCCGGTGATGGAAATACAAATGATTACTGCGAAATCCAAAAGCTTCTTGACGAAATGGAAACCGGACAGGTTTTGTATCTTGAACATAAAAGATATATGCTTTTTAATACTTTACAGATCAATAAATCTATTAAGATTATGGGTTCTGCCACCAAAGATAAAGAAACCCCTCCTTTTCTTATCACCCATAATAACGATGGCATTGTAGTGAATGCTAGAGGAGTTGTTCTAGAAGGATTCGGAATCTACAATATAAAATCATACGCAGAAACTCCTAATAATTTTACCGGAATTAAAATCAATGGAAGCAAAGGTGCTCCAGCTTATGATATGATTGTAAGAGATCTATCAATTCTCGGATACAAAACAGGATTAGAAGTCAATTATCTGTGGTCTTCACAAATTCAGACTCTTAAAACTGGTAATTGCCAGGTAGGAATTCTTGTTAAAGGAAAATCAGTTAACAATGAAATATCCAGTAATACTTCGCTTTCATTTGATTTCGCCACTGCCGATAGTAAAGGAATCTGGTTTTTAGGAGAAAAGGAAGAAGAGACGGAAAAAGAAGGCTGGAGAATTATTGACACATTAATTTATGGAGCTTATGATGCCATTTACGCAGAGAAAACATCTCACGTAAATTTCATGAACAGTATGATTGATTTCTGCCAGCATATAGGTATTGTTCTGTTAAATAGTTGCTTTAACTGGAATATAAACAGCAATTACATTGCTCTTGATCAACCTGGATATGGAATATCATTAACAAATAGCATTGTCAATCCTTCAATGGTTAGAGGGCATAAAATCATTGATAATGATATACTTAGTTATAATACTGTAAAAAATAATAACATATCAATTGGCGTGAATATAGTTGGCTTAGAATCATTATATGATGACGTAAGAGGCAATTCTATAAAAAACTTTAAAGCCTACGACATTAGAGCTCTTGAAGGATTAAAAACCACTATCAGCAACAACAAATGTCTATCGGAAATTGAACCTAATATTGTCAGCAACTTTATCACCAATGATAATTTAGGAACCGTGTATTATCAGAATGTAAATGATTCTCTTCATTTAGGAAAAGTAAAAATAACGTATGCGGATGCTTATCCTACTACATCCTCTTCTGAGTGGAAACGCGGTGATATTATTTTAAATGTAGGACCTGCTGTAGATGCACCTATCGGATGGGTAAATACCACCGACGGAACAAACACCTGGAAACCGTTTGGAATTATAACTGCTTAAAACTTTTACATCTGGCTTGTGCTAAAACATCTCCTTTTGGAGGTGTTTTTTTTTGTTTTTCTGTGGTCTATAATCTCTCTTCAAGCATCCTCTCAATACTCTTTGAAACAATAAATAATACGACGAGTTCTGTCGTTATGCATCCCTACTTTTACTTATAGATTTCCTGCAGGAATGTATATAATCATTAATTAACAAATCAACCAACACATGACAACAATTGAATTAAATGATCCATTCACTGGAGAATGGACAAGCTTTTTAGAAACAGATTTCACCTATGAAGGCAGCGCTATTACCGATGCTTTATGTGATGATATTATTTACAAAAAAGTGACTGGTAAGTATTACCGCAGAATCCTGATTGAAAATATCGTTAACGCGATATGGTTTGGAGTAACCGGTAATGGAACGACTGATGATACGACTAAAATCAATGAAGCGATTACTAAATCTGCTGCGATCAATGGAATCTTATTTTTTCCGGAAGGCAGATATAAAATTACGGGATCTGGATTGAATTTATTAAACAATTCCAATCTGTTGGGAATAGGAAAAAGTACTGTTTTCGAAATGGACGACAATGCTGATTGGTGTATATCCGCAAACAGCGGTAATGGCGGAACCACTAATATTAGTGATAATATAAAAAACATTACCGTTAAAAATATTCATTTTAAAAGTGTAAACAATCAGTTTTCTGAATTTAAATATCTTATGAATCTTAATGCGGTGAGTGACGTGATCATTGAAGGCTGCTACTTTACCCAATTCAGAGGAGATGGCATTTACATCGGAAGTTCTAATATAGAAGGTTTAGAGCGGCATAATGAAAGAGTATTTGTTAGAAACTGTCACTTCGACGGCGTTAATCATGCCAATAGAAACGGAATTTCTATTATAGACTGTAATGTTGCAGCTATTGAAGACTGTACATTTGCAAATTGTAGCTTAGATGAACCCATTCCCATAGGAAATGATAAAGTAATCCCTAGAATGCCTGGTGCTATTGACATTGAACCTGATATACATGCTTTCCATATTGTTAAAAATATCACTATCAGGAATAACACATTCAAAAATGTCGGCGGAAGCCCTGGGGTAATCTCTATTGTCATCAATAAAATTACTACAAACTGTGGCAATATTGTCATTGAGAATAATTACATTTCTGAATGCACCAACGCAAACGCCATTTGTATCTCTACTTCCAGAGGAGCTACATCATTTGAAGAGTTAAATGACTGTATGGTAACAGTACAGAATAATATTTTCGAAGGTACTCCAGGTTTTGATAACCGGGCAATGACGATAACCGCATCAAAGAATGTGAAAATCTTTGATAATAAGTTTAGTAATTTTGATCGTTCATGTATTATTTCTTATGAAGAACCCGATAATATTGCAGAAAAGTCTTACGTTTCCGATCTTTATATGGAGCGGAATTTATTTCAAAAACTAGGTCTTACAGAACAAGTAAGTTTCAGTTGCTTTAATATTAAGAACTTCCAGTTTAAAAACAATGAATTAAGAGGAGTTTCTGAGGGAAACACTGTCAACAACTTCTTTTTCTATTTCATCAGAGGGGTTTCTTCAGAAATTATTTTTGAACGTAACAAATTCATCAATTCTTCCGGATATACGATCGTCATGGCACCTTCTTATAATACCGAAGAAAATACAAATACATTCACCAATAATCATTTTGATGGTTTATATAACTGGAACTTCCATTGGCTGAGAGAGAGTGCTCCGCTTACTTTTAGAAATGCAGCTCCACCCAACGGACATATTTTTTATGATGAAACCAACAATGTTTCGCAGATCTATTTAGGCGGAACATGGAAGACCATTACAATGGAACCTTAATTTTTTGAAGACAGCTCTTTTGGGCTGTCTTTCTTTAGTAGTAAACACTCCATCCATAAATGAAAACGATTTGAATAAGAACAACCAATCCCCATTTTAACAAAAATGACTTTTTTGAAATCTTATGCCTGAAAACAAGCATTCCTGTTGCGGCGCCTATTGTACCTCCAAAAAAGGTAAGAATTAAGAGTGTGTTCTCAGAGATTCTTTGTTGATGTTTCACCGCTTTTCTTTTATCTAACCCGAATATTGCAAAACATACTACATTGATAAAAATCAAAACTATAGCTATCATATCTGCAAATGTATGATAAAATTAAAATGAGTATCACTCTAGTTTAAAATCATGGTGATGGCTGAGGTTGTCGAGCTATAGTTGTTAATAAAAAATGATTTCCAGGATGCTGAAAATCATTTTTTATTGTAAAATTTTAAAAAGAATGAGTGTTATGTTTAATGCTTTCCTTCATTAATTTCTTCTACCATTTTAGCATTAAAAGCAGGTAAGTCTTTAAGTGTTCTGCTCGTTACCAGTCCATTGTCTACGATAACTTCTTTGTCTTCCCATAAAGCGCCTGCATTTTTTAAATCTTTACTAATCGAATTCACAGAAGTCATATTTCTCCCGTCTACGACTTCAGCATTAATTAAAATCTGAGGGCCATGACAAATTGCCGCCACTGGCTTTTTCTGATGAAAAAAATCCTTAACAAACGCCAGTGCCTGGTCATTTGTTCTCAGCTGATCAGGATTAATTACCCCTCCCGGCAATACCAATGCATCATAATCCGATGCAGAGGCTTCAGCCAAGGTTTTATCTACCGGATATTCTTTCCCCCATTCTTTTTCTGCCCAAGCCTTTATTGTACCTGATTCCGGGCTGATAATATGAGCGGTCCAGCCCTGCTGTTCTAAATGCTCTTTAGGAGATTTCAATTCACTTTCTTCAAATCCGTGAGTAGCCAGTATGGCAATTTTCTTAGACATATTTTTATATTTTAATGGTGTTATATGTAAGTTTAAAAGAAAAAATAATGCCGTTATAGTTATTTTAATTATTAAAAATTGTTAAATTATTTATTTCAATTTAAAATATTAATCATTTTTTATTTTTGAAAACAAGTAAAAAATTTCACAGTGACTACAGAAGGATCAAAACCTAAACTTTACTTCTTTAACACTCAGTTTATAATGAAAATTATTCCAGAGCTGAACAGGTATAAAAAATAGGCATTACAGGAAAACTCTCCTTTTTTCATTCCAAAAATGCTATTTTAGCCATCCGAAAACAGAACAATGACGACCGTAGAATTTATACAAAAGCAGCTCAATATATCCGAAAAAAGCATCAATGCAACCCTTCAGTTATTATCTGAAGACTGTACCATTCCTTTTATTTCCCGTTACAGAAAAGATAAGACCGGAAATCTGGATGAAGTTCAGATTGAGCAGATCTCAAAGATCAGTAAACAGTTTGACGAGATTGTAAAACGAAAAGAAACTATTTTAAAATCAATCGAAGAGCAGAATGCACTGACTCCGGAATTCAAACAGAGAATAGAAGAAAGTTTCGATATTCAGGAGCTTGAGGACCTTTACCTTCCTTTTAAAAAACGTAAAAAAACAAAAGCCGATACCGCAAAAGAAAAAGGACTAGAACCTTTAGCCAAGATCATTATGAGCCAGAAAACCGGTGACCTGATGACTCTGGCATCAAAATATATCAATGATCAGGTTTCTTCCGAAGAAGAGGCATTACAGGGTGCAAGAGATATTATGGCAGAATGGATCAATGAAAACATGTATGTCCGTAAAAACCTGCGCCGCCTGTTTCAGCGTAAAGCAGCGGTTACGTCCAAAGTAGTGAAGGCTAAAAAAGATGAAGAAGGTGCCCAGAAATTCTCACAATATTTCGAATGGGATGAAAACTTAAGCAGAACGCCCTCTCACAGGCTATTGGCAATGCTCAGAGCCGAGACTGAAGGTTTTGTAAAAGTGAATATAGGAGTTGATAAAGCAGAAGCCGTTGAGTTTATCGAAAATGCAGTGATTAAATCCAATAACGAAGCTTCGGAACAGATTTCCATTGCCATTAAAGACAGCTATAAAAGACTTCTTGAGCCTGCCATATCCAACGAAGCCCTGCAGGAAGCCAAAGAAAAAGCAGATAAGAAAGCCATTGAAATATTCTCTGAAAATCTAAGCCAGTTGCTGCTTGCTCCGCCTTTAGGAGAAAAAAGGATTTTAGCAATTGATCCCGGCTACAAAAGTGGCTGTAAAGTGGTATGTATTGACGAAAAAGGAGATCTTCTTCATAATGAAACCCTTTATCCACATGCTCCGCAGAATGAATCCGGAATGGCGATGAAAAAAATCCGGTCTATGGTGAATGCCTACAATATCGAAGCGATCTCCATCGGAAACGGAACAGCCAGCCGTGAAACAGAGTTTTTCATTAAAAAAATTGCTTTTGACAAACCGCTGCAGGTTTTTGTGGTTTCAGAAGCAGGCGCGTCTGTATACTCTGCCAGTAAAATTGCCAGAGAAGAGTTTCCAAGCTATGATGTCACGGTACGTGGTGCGGTTTCCATCGGCCGAAGATTGGCTGATCCTTTGGCGGAACTGGTTAAAATTGATGCCAAATCTATCGGTGTGGGGCAATACCAGCATGATGTAGATCAGACTCAGTTAAAAAACGAACTGGATTCTACGGTCATGAAATGTGTAAACTCGGTAGGAATCAATCTGAATACAGCCAGTAAATCACTGTTAAGCTATGTCTCCGGAATCGGTGAGAAAATGGCCGAAAACATTGTCAATTACAGAACAGAAAATGGTGCTTTTGAAGACAGAAAACAACTGAAAAAGGTTCCAAGGCTGGGTGAAAAAGCTTATCAGCAGGCAGCTGCGTTTGTGAGAATTGCGCATGCAAAAAATCCTTTAGACAATTCTGCCGTACATCCGGAAGCCTATGGAATTGTAGAAAAAATGGCTAAAGACCTCGGCATTAAAACCCCTGAACTTATCGCCAACAAAGAAAAAATAGCACTTATTAAACCCGAAAATTACATTACGGAAGTCATTGGAATTCTGGGAATCAAAGATATTTTAAAAGAGCTTGAAAAACCCGGATTAGATCCCAGAAAAGCTGCAAAAGTATTTGAATTTGATCCTAGCGTAAAAAAGATCACAGATTTAAAGATAGGAATGATCCTCCCGGGAATTGTGAATAATATTACTGCATTTGGATGTTTTGTGGATCTTGGAATCAAAGAAAGCGGCCTTGTTCATATTTCCCAGCTTAAAGACGGATTTGTTTCTGATGTGAATGAAGTAGTAAAGCTTCACCAGCATGTTCAGGTAAAAGTAACCGAAGTGGATGAAGCAAGAAAAAGGATTCAGTTAAGTATGATTCTGTAATTAAAAATTTATGAGAATTTCAGAATTAAAAGAAAGAAAAATAGTCCGCCGAGCGACCCGAAATTTTGATTTAGGAGGTAACCGTATTTATAATGAATTTGAATATGATTTACCTTTCAAAGCTGATTTTTCAGGTAGTGAAAAACAAAGAGAATGGGCGAAAATAATTGATATGATCCCTTTCTTTCTTATTTTTCTTTTCATTTTTAAACAGGCTCCAATTCTATCTTTCTTGTTTTCAATCCCATCAGTAGTTATTCTTGGAAGTGTTACCGAAACAGTTTGGGGAACAACCTTAGGAAAAAGGATTTTTAGAATGATTGTTATTAACGATTTTGGAAATTTCCCCAATTTTTCTACATCATTAAAAAGGAATTTTTTGTGCTTATCCAACTTCTATCCTTCCTTTTCAGAATACACCACCAAAGATGTCGCATTTGGAACTCAAACACATTTTAGAACGGATTTAAGTATGCACATGAACAACAAACTGTGCAAAACATATATTATCAAAGAAATTCAGTTGTTGAAAATCAAAAAACTGTTAGAAGAAAAAAAGTAGCTTAAAATTAAGCTACTTTCTTTTTTATTTAAAATCCTTGGAATCTCTCCTCGGTTGCTTTACTTCTGGCCATTTTGTGACCTGTCCTTTATCATCCAAAGGCATTTCTCTTTTCTCTCTGTTCGTAAATTCGGGATCTTCTGAGGCCATATACGCTAATGATGCCGTTAAGATGACATTATTTTTCACCTCATCAAAAACAATCTTATCATACGTATCTTTCGTCGTATGCCACGTATATCCAAAATATCCCCAGTTAAGCGAACTTAGAGAAAAGCCCGGTACGCCTGCTGCAACAAACGATGCATGATCAGAGCCTCCCCCACCTGGCATTCCCGGAAAATCGGTTTTGATCTGATCTCTTACATTCTTAGGAACTCCGTTCAGCCATCTACCGATATAATCATAGGCATGTACAAACCCCTGACCACTGATATTCACTACACGGCCGGTTCCGTTATCCTGATTGAATACTGCCTGAACTCCTTTCACTATTTCAGGGTTATCAGCTACAAAACCTCTGGAACCATTCAGTCCCTGTTCTTCACTCCCCCATAATCCCACGACAATGGTTCTTTTGTTGTTAGGATAATACTTCTTTAAGATCCTCATGGTTTCAAGCATTGTAAGAACGCCTGTTCCGTTGTCTGTAGCTCCCTGCGCTCCGTCCCATGAATCCAGGTGAGCAGAAAGGACAACATATTCATTCGGTTTTTCTTTCCCTTTAATGATTCCGACTGTATTGAAGGTTTTTGCATCAGGAAGAACGGTTGACTGAGCTTCTACTTTAATTTTAGGCTTGCTTCCTTTTTCAGCCATTCTGAAAAGCATTCCGTAATCCTCTACATCGATGTCGATCATTGGGATTTTAGATGTTTTAGCACCGAAAATCCTGTTAGCACCCATGATTCCGGTCCAATTGGAAATGGCAATTCCGGCAGCACCAGCTTTTTCCAATGCTTCAGGAAGCGTATTATTATCGTAGCCGATATTTTTTACATAATCACGGAAGTCTTTTGAATCCTGTTCTTTTTGAGCTTTCAGTTTTTCATACAGTTCCGGTGTTGCAAATTCTTTGATCTGTTCATCTGAACGGCCGATCTTCTGATATTGTGCCATCAGCACGATCTTTCCTTTTACAGATGGAAGCCATTGATCAAACTCTGTTTTAGAGGATGCTTTTGGAAGTATCACCACCTCTGCTTCAATTGCTCTTTTCGTCGCTGGGCTCCATGCCAGTTGTGTGGCAGATAATGATTTCACTCTTGGATAGACCATGTCTACATGGGTAATTCCGCGTTGCCAGCCTTTCCAGGTTCCAAACTGCTGGAGATTGGCCTCTACGCCCCATGAGCGCAGCTTATCTGCTGTCCAGTTATTGGCAGCAAGCATTTCCGGGGTGCCTACCAGACGTGGTCCGATACCATCCAGAAGCTCGTGCGCCATATCTTCAAGCTGGGAGCTGCGGTTGATTTCATTCACGAAATTTTCGATAATAGGATTAAGCTTTTCTTTTGAATTTACCGGTCCCTGAGCCCAAGAAAACTGAGCAGCCAGTAGTACTGCAGGTACTGCAAAAAAAGTATTTATCTTCATAATTCAAATTGATTGCTTTAAAGATAAAGGAATTCGGGAAAACAGGAAAGAATACCCCGAAAAATCAGGCGATATACCATATAAAAAAACAAAAACCGGGCAGTCCCAACTACCGGTTATCTATTCACTGCTAAACCAGCAGAATATAAAGCATAAAAAAACCGGTTTCCTGGGAAACCGGTTCAGAATAATTATTTTTTTGCTTCTTCAACGGAAACTTTTCTGAATTCCTTGAACAATTTGCTTAATTCCAAAGCTGACTTACGAGCTCTTGTCCCAGCTGCTTTGTTACCTTTTTCTGATTGTTGCCCTGCTTCAGTTGCGAATGCTTCAAATTCCGCGTTGATTTTTTCAATTAGTTCTTTCATTTATTTTAAAATTTAGGGTGCAAATATAGGTTTTATGGTGATTCCAGCCTAACTGCAAAGAAAAAAGTTTGCATTAAATCGTCATTTTTTTCGCATTTTATTTAAAATCAGCATATTTCATGTGATTATAATAGCTAATATGGTGCTTTACATAATTAATTACGACCTTTTTACCCTAATTAATTGTTGAATAATTACATTATCATTGTAATATTTATTTTTATTCCAAATTTCTATTTTTGTGATATATTCTCTATTATAACAGCTTCAGAAGCTTCTTTCAAGACATTGAAATATTTTCAAAAGTTGATTTTTATTTTAATTGAAGCTCTTTTACCTTCTTCCCCGCATTTTCTAACAAAACAAAGCTTTCCGAAGTCATCCGGTCTGCAAATACAATCCTGAAATGATGACCGTATTGGTCAGACAGGGAAAATGTATTTCCTGGGGTAAATAAGATACGATTCGTTTCACAATACTCATAAAAAGCCTTCATATCTGTTTCTTCCGGCAGTTGCCCCCAGATGCTGTATCCACCTTCCGGCCTGTGAAAATAGGAACCTTCCGGAAAAGCTTTTCTTACCACATCCAGCACCTGAAATGCCTGCTGGCTCAGCTTTTTACGGAATGACCGCAAATGCCTTTCATAAGCGGCTCCCTGAAGAAGTTTCAGCATCAGTTCCTGATAAATTGGCGAAACGGTTCTTCCTAATCCAAACCTGTTTTTTTCTGCCTGAGCATAAAATTTTCCTGCATACAGCCAACCCAGCCGTATGCCCGGCGCAAGAGTCTTTGAAAATGAAGAAAAGGTCATAACCAGCCCTGTATCATCAAAGCTTTTCATGCAGCTGGGCCTTTTTTCTCCAAAATAAAGGTCTCCGTAGATATCATTTTCTATAATTGGTATCTGATAATACAATGCTGTTTTCAGCAGTTCTTTTTTCGCTTCGTCACTCATGACAATCCCTGTAGGATTATGAAAATTGGGTGTTACGACCAAAGCCCGGATATCATTCTCCTTACAAACCGTATCAAAATATACCGTATCAAAACCATTACGGTAATGAACCGGTACTTCAATTACTTTAAGCCCAAGATTGACTACTGCTTCCAACACGGAAAAAACACACGGACTTTCAACGGCGACAATATCTCCCGGATTTGTTATCGTTCCCAGTGCAATTGTCAGCGACTGCAATGCACCATCTGTAATGATCAACTCATCAGGGTTCACATAACTACCGTTGCCCCCTATACGCTTTGCAATTTCCATTCTCAGCGTCTGAAGGCCATTTGAAGGGTAATAACGCAACAGTGAGGTTCCTTTTTCCCGGATCACTTCCTGTAGGGTTCTGAGTATCAGTTTTTGCGGCACCAGCAAATCACCGGGTGCTGCTGCGTTAAAAGAACTGGATTCCGAAGGCTTTATTCTTGCAGAAGTAAGCATGACGTTATTTGTGAATGCAGCATCTTTCACTACCGGAAGAAGAGCTGTTTTAACATCCGGAATATCTTCTCTGTGAATAACTGCAACAAAATGTCCTGAGCCGGGAATACTTTCAGCCAACCCTCTGATCATGAGATATTCATACCCACTCTGCACAGAGCTCGTGCTCAGATGAAACCTTTTTTTGATCTCCCGAATGGAAGGCAGCCGGTCTCCCGACTCTAAAATACCTTCTTTAATCTGCTCTTCAATCCCCGCCGTAAAAAGTTCATATTTATAAGTCTGCATAGTGTTTTGTTAAATCGTACCGGGTAAATTTACAAAATATACAACTGTACCGATTAAAATTCAGCGTACTGTACCCCTTTTGTACGGAATAACTTCCTAATTTTGAAGAAAAATCGCATGAATATTGTCTCAAAATTTACCGTAGGTTCTGATGAAGGCATCGACAATCTTTTCGACGTGATCAGACCTTCTGTAAGCAGTCTGTATAAAGAATTGGTTCCAAAAGAAGATATTAAAAATTATATCCAGCACCTGGATCGAAGAAAGGTAATCAATGAGCTCAACGACCTCTCTAACCAGCTTATTATGACCTATCTGGATGAACAGCCCATCGGGTACAGCATTTTGAAAAGCGGTTCCCGCTATCCGGGATTATCGGAAGAAAAAAGAGCTACAGAATTAAGCTTTGTCATTCTTCAGGAATACAATTCCCCTGAAGTAAGGCAATCCCATTGGAAAAAGTGCAGGGCTGCTGTTGCATTTACCGATATTATTTGGATCAATATGCTCATCAATGATCCTTTATTAGAATTTCTCAAGGAATCTGGATTTTCTATTGTGGAAGAAACCCATTCGGGGCCTTTCCAGCTTCCTTCTTATCTCTTGACGATGGACATTACGAAAGGGTAATAAAAGTCAGCAACTTCAATCCTATTCTATTTGCTTTCATTACCATCAATTTACTTATCTTTGATTTTTATAATTTTAAACGATGAGTGATCAGCTGGAAACCATAGAAGATTATTACAAACGCATCCGGGAAAATAAAATAAGAATGTTTGACTCGGATGATTTTGAGACTGGAAAATCGCATTTCAATATTTCTATGCGGAAATACTGCAGTTTCAGAAGTCCGTACAACCGCCGTGACTATTATAAAATCAGCTTTATTTTAGGTAAAGGAACGTTTCAGTATGGCCATCAGAAGCTGTATATCGACCGTCCTGCCTTATTTTTTCCTTCACCGAATATTCCTTATTCGTGGGAATGTGACGGTGATCTCCAGGAAGGATATTTCTGTCTCTTCAATCAGGAGTTTTTTAATGGAAATTCAGAATTTAAGGTGTTTAAAAAGACTTCTCTCTTTAAAGAATGGAGTGTGCCTCTTGTATTTTTAACAGAAGAACAGACCCATTTGGCCAATCTTTATTTTGAACAGATGTACAAACTGAACAATTCAGCGTATCCTTTCCGATGCAGCAGTATAAAAAGCCATCTGGCGTCTGTCCTGCATCTTGCCTTAGAAAATAAGGTTGAAGACATTGATCTCAATGAGCTTCCGGCAAGCATCCGTCTTTACCGTTTGTTTGATGAGCTGTTGAACAAACAGTTTCCACTGGATTCTCCGGCTTACCCATTGGTTTTAAAAACGGCCTCAGACTTTGCTGAACACCTCAACGTTCATGTTAATCATTTGAATTCCTCCGTAAAATCAGTCACCAACCTTACCACCACTCATATCATTAAAGAAAGGATGTTTGAAGAATCGAAAAACCTGCTGAAGTATACGAACTGGGATATTGCTGAGATTGGTTATACTCTGGGATTTGAGCAGCCTTCTCATTTCAATAACTTCTTTAAAAAACATGCCAGCACTTCTCCGCTTAAATTTAAGCATAGTTTTTAATTCTTTGAATTTTGTAATTTTTACTTTGTCTTTTAAAATTCATTATCCCGATTCTTATCTTACTTTTGTATCGTAAAAAAAGAATGAACTATGTTGAAAGAAGCTTCTGAAAAACGCATCAGATTAATAACCATTATGGCTTTCATATCGATCCCGCTATCGGGATTCGTAACGGATATTTATCTGCCGTCATTTCCTTCTATGGCTAAGGGAATGCAGGTTTCAGAAAAAGACATCCAGATCACTCTGACCTCTTATTTGCTGAGCTATGGAATCTGTCAGTTATTTGTGGGTGGGATACTCGACAGTATCGGACGTTACCGCCCGAAGCTGGTGGCTTTATTCCTGCTGGTGATTAGCAGTATTCTGATTACGATGACCGACAGCATCCTTTTGATATGTCTGCTCCGTATCCTTCAGGGAGCCGCAGTTTCCGTTCTGGTAGTTGCTACGCGTGCTATTTTTGTGGATATCTACGATTCTGAGAAGGTAAAACATTATCTGAGTTATTTTACGATTGTCTGGTCTTTAGGTCCTATCCTCGCTCCTTTCCTTGGAGGTTATCTTGAGAAACTGTTTAACTGGCACGCCAATTTTTATTTCCTTGCTTTTTATGCGGGAGGAATTTTTCTGTTTGAATGGTTTTTCAGTGGTGAAAGTCTTCCGGAGAAAAAGAAACTCAATTTTTCAGAGAATATAAGTTTATACAAAATGATGCTCAAAAACAGAATTTTCATGCTTGGAATTTTCATTCTGGGACTGAGTTATTCTATTGTGATGCTGTTTAATATTACAGGCCCTTTTATTATTGAAAATACCTTTCATTTTACTCCGGTTGTGATCGGATACTGTACCTTGATTTTAGGTTTTTCATGGATGATCGGCGGATTTATTGGAAAACGCAGAATTGCCCTGGATTTTAAAGCACGGATTATACAGCCTATCGTTTTCCAGCTTTTTATGATTGCGTGTCTGATTGTGATCAGTTATTTCTCAGAGAGCCTGTTCATCATGGTTCCTTTTGCTTTCTTTATCCATATCTGTTCTGGGATTCTCTTTACTTCATTTTTCACGACCAGTATGTTGTATTTCCCTAAGAATGCAGGGACAGCAGGCGGATTAATGGGTGGATTGGTGTATATTATTACGTCTCTTACGAGTTTTATTATTTCTGTAAGCGGAAATGTTACCGAGCAAAAGGATCTCGCCTGGCGCTATTTGATTATTGCCCTTTTATTGCTGGGCATTATCGTCATTATGAATAAGGTTTTAAGAAAAGAAAAAGCAGAGAATTAATCTCTGCTTTTTTAGGATGTACAATCATTGCTCACCAATTTAAAAACTGGAGCAGAGAAATAATCTTAATGAAAAGTGAACTTTACACTGAGTAGTAAAAAATAACCAATTGTATTGTATTTGTATGTATATTGGCCGTATAGAATATCATTACATGGTATTTTATTAATCTTAGTATATTCATATGAACGAAGACCAGGAAAAAGAAAAACCGTCACTTCCCAATAAGGATGCAGACTTACCTAAAACCTCTCAAAAAGGAGGAACACGTGGAGGAAAGACTACCACTAATAAACCCGAGGAGACTGATAGCTAAATACAATCATGACCAAAAATCCATAATATCTCTGCCGTAGTACGGTTTTAAAATAGAAAGACGTCTCACTCCCTCTTTCATTATTAAAGATTTATCAAAAAAAGTTGTTTAATTTTCGCACATTGATAAAAATGTCTATTAATACTTTATAAAATAAGTTGTAAGCATTCATAATTTTTTAATATTATTAAAATGAGAAATGTTTACATAAGCGAAAGCGACGGACATAGCATTGGCGATATTCCAATGAAACCTATTAGCATTGCGTACTTAATTTTGGTACACCGCTTACCTAATCAATTCAAAAAACTTTTTCAGGCGATCTACGAACCCGATCATTTTTATCTTATCCATATTGACAAAAAAGCAAGCCATGAAATCGGGGAAGAAGTTTCCTCTTTTCTGGAAAAATATACCAATGTGCATATTCTTAACAGTGAGAATGTAATCTGGGGAGGATACAGTATGGTGCAGGCTGAGCTGGACGGAATGGAATACCTTCTCAATATGAATAAAAAATGGGATTATTTCATTAATCTAAGCGGCCAGGATTATCCTTTAAAATCCCAAAAAATCATCAAAGAGTTTTTATCTAAAAACAATGGGAAAAACTATATAAAAATTGCTGATCAGGAGAAAAGCAGGCCTGAGACAATGAACAGGATTGAAAATTATTTTGAGGAACTGGAAGACCGCGTTTCGGATAAAACCCATACGAGAGGCTTTATGAAGGATGTAATTCCTTATATTGGCGGACAGTGGATGATCTTAACGAGAAATTGTTGTGAATTTATCTGCAACAGCAGTGAGGTGAAAAAGTTTGAAGATTATTATCTGAATACTTTAATTGCTGATGAATCATTCTTTCAAACGGTATTAATGAATACTTCTTTTGAAGGGACACTAATTAATGATGATAAGAGGGCGATTATCTGGATTCCGGATGGTGATATCAAACTGCGTCCCAAAACTTTCACCGAAACCGATTTAGCATTTCTTCAAACAGGAAGTTATCTTTTTGCCAGAAAATTTGACGATAACGTGGATGATACAATTATTGATTCTATCAAAATTCAATATGATGCCCCTTTTAAAACGTTTGCTAAAATTGCTGATATCAAAGACATCAGTAAAAGTATTAATCATTTGAATTAAGGTTATTACATTCATCTGAATATTCTTTATTGGTGATTATTACCATTCTAAAGACTCATTCTATTAATTACCAGCCCTGATGTATTTCAGGGCTTTTTTTATTATCTTACAAAAAATTAAGAAGCAGGCCTTATGAATATTGAATACCGAAACCTTTTACCCCACGAAAGCAGCATCTATAGAACCATCCGTTTAGAAAGTCTGGAAAAATTTCCGGCTTCTTTTGGAGCTCAATACGATGAAGCGTTACAAATTGAAAAATTCAGACTGGAAAGTGATATAGAACATCAAACTCCGGACAGATTTGTTATCGGAGCCTTTGATGATCAGTTATTAGTGGGAATTTGTGTCTTTGTAAAAGAAGAAAATGCTACTGGTAGCATTTATCAGATGTATGTTAAAGAAAATTATCAGGGAAAGAATATTGGGGCCGGGCTGATCCAGGCGACCATCAATGAAGCCAGGCACAGGTTTAGTCAGGTTGATATTTTTTTAGAAGTGACTCCTCACAATGTAAAAGCCTATGGACTGTACAAGAAAATAGGATTTGAAACCGTTACCAGCGAAATTGAAGATGTGGATGCCCATATTATGATGAGGTATGCCAAGCTTAATTAAGTGATGCACATCATAAAACCAAGCGATAACTATAATTAAACGACGCGAGCGTTCCGCTCGCGTCGTTTAAAGAAATCAACGTATTCAGGATTAATTCGTTTTAATTGACTTATTCTTTAGTACAGTTTAATTTTTCACTCTTTGTAAATCCAGATCCTGAAAATCAAAGCTAAAATCGATATTCGGTGAAATACCTTTCATTTTTATGCTTTGTGCTTTCCCTTCTTCATCTAAATTAAACATGGCAAATGCATCACAGTTCATATCTCTATACTCCCACTTGATGGCAAAAGTATTGGCTTTATAAAAACTCATAGGTCCGGTTAATTTTGGAGAACGGTATGATTTAAACCATAACTGATTTCCTTTTAAGAAGATTTCAATTTTCCCAAACCATTTGTCTTCGTAAACTCCTGTGATAGATTCATTTTTGATGGTTGTATTTTTTGCCTTACTTACTGTTTCCCAAACTTTTTGAGTGACTTCATCTCCTGAATTTTTTTGCGCCTGAAAAAAAGCAGCATACTTATCTACCCAGCCGAAATCATTTAATCCTAAATAGCTGTCAACAATAGTTTGGCTAACGGAAGAGAACACTCCTGCTCCTCCATTTTCTGTATTGGTTAAAACCACAATGCCTAAATTGAGATCAGGGATCATGGTAACCATGGAAAGCATTCCCGGTAAACCGCCAGTGTGCGAAACACTTAAATTGCCTTTGATATCGGATAAATTCCAACCCAGGCCATATCCATTGAAATGCTGATTATATCTAGGGTTAGGGTCTACTGTATCCACCGTATGGATGGTCCACATTTCAGCTTGTCTTTCTTTGGTAAAAAGTTCTTTATCCCTATTGGAGCCATATTTACCTTTGTTTAACTGGGCAAGCATCCATTTTGACATATCATTAACATTCGATATAATTCCGCCAGCAGCTCCATTCACCATCGCTCCGTAGAATGGTATTTTTTTTATTGTTCCTGATTCTGATGAATGTGGAAAAGCCATTGAACCCGTATCTTTTACCTGATTGATGGAACTGAATGAATTTTGCATTTGCAAAGGAGTCATAATCCGTTTTTGAACAAAGGTTTCCCAGCTCACACCACTAACCCTTGCAATAACTTCACCTGCTACCAGATACAGCTGATTGTCATAATTAAACTGAGTCCGGAACCCTGAAACCGGAGCAAAATACTGGAAAGATTTTACCACATCTTTAATCGTAAAATCTGTCCCATCCGGAAACATCATTAAATCACCTACTCCTAAACCAAGACCGCTGCGGTGGCATAGCAAATCTTCTATGGTAAAATTTTCGGTCACATAGTCGTTGTACATTTTAAATTCCGGAATATATTTTTTAACAGGATCATTCCATGAGATTTTTCCTTCATCAACTAAAATTGATAAAGCAGCCGTTGTAAACGCTTTGCTATTGGAACCGATTTCGAAATTAGTATGTTCATCAACAGGAGATTTTGCATCAATTGATTTCACGCCATATCCTTTTTCGTGAATTATTTTACCATCTTTTACAATGGCAACAGCTACTCCTGCCACATTGAATTTTCCCATTGCATTGGCAACGATCACATCTACTTCTTTAGAGCTTATTTGCCCACATACCGTATTGCTTACAAATGATGCAGCAATGGTAATGATGAACAGACCCCATCTCATTTTTGTCATAATTGGTTATTTACTTTAGTTTTTTTTATGGTGTAAAGTTGTATGGTGTACATCCAAGAATTTACGGTAGCAAATCTATGGATTAAAAATTACAATCAACTTTAAACAAACCTCTAAAGTCCCGTTCTTGGGGAATTTCCACGTATCATCTATTTATATTGCTTATCTTTATTTGAACAATTTGCCAATATCCCTACAGTGGGGAATTGCTTTATTTAATTCGTTACTTATGATGGATTCTACCAATATGTATTTAAAAGATCATTATTTAATTATTGAAGACACTTTCATGCTGGAAAAGATTGATATAAGGTCTTTTGACGACATAATCATCTCGCATGAATTTCCTACCCGGAAATATAAATTCTACCTGTTTTTCACGCAGTCTGTACAGTATGAGCCCAATAAAGGCTGGATTAATAAAATTATTTGTGCCATTTGCAATCACAATAATAACCCTTATGAGATAAAAAGAGCGTACTATGATCATGATGCTGAAAAATTACTTTCCATGATTAAACAATGCCTGCCTGAAGCCAACATTCCGGAGATAAAAAACAGTGTATTTTGGAGGACCGAAGATGAGAAAAACAACATCAGTGTCCCCAGAACAATCCTTGTGTACAGTAAAGATCAACTTTCTCTGACTGAAGTATTAAAAAAACATAAGATGATGCGCAAATAAAAAAGGCCAAAGAATTCTGAGTCCTTTGGCCCTTTCTATGGGATTTTAAAATATTATTCAACTGGTATTACCATGCAGTATCCACTAGGACCTCCAGCTTGCGATATAGGTTTGCACGCTCCGCCGATACAGCACCAGTCGTTTCCACATTCAAGATTTTCGGGACACCTCATATATCCTCCGTTAATTGATTTCAGTTCGCTTCTATCCAGCGATTTTAAGCCTTTTACTGTTGTTTTCATATGAATTGTTTTTTGATGTATACCAAATGTACTCATTTATTCAATACCCGGTGATTTTTATTATAACATATTATGGTTTAATTATTTAAAAAAAATACACCTCAAATATTCTGTCTGATTTGAAACTGATTAACTACATGTATTGCATGCTCATCTATGTTCCTTTATTTATATTTCTTTATATTGTAGAGTATAAGATATAACGCCTATGCAGAATAACAAGTTTTTTACCATCTTAGGAATAGTAGCCTCATGTACGGCCATTGCCATGTATGTTTCTTATATTCCACAAATCAACAATAACCTTAATGGAAGAAAGGGAGACTGGCTGCAGCCTCTTGTCGCTATGATAAACTGCAGCCTGTGGGTCACTTACGGATTTATGAAAAAACCGAAACGGGACTGGCCCGTTATGATTGCCAACTTCCCTGGAATTATATTCGGATTAATTACTTTTATTACAGCTATGTAGCTCGTGGCTTCTTTCTATTGTATGCTGTAACAAGCATCTAAAAAGAAAAACTTCCCTGAGGGGGAAGTTATAATTAAACCTTCAAGACTAAAGATACATAAAGAGAATAATTATTAAAAGATTATCACTTCAAATATACCCTTCCCTATTTCACTAATGTATGATTTGGATCATAAGAGTTAAATTTTCTTTCTAATGTGATAGAAAAATAGTTCAATCCTATTTGGACTTTTTCATAAAAGCAACTGCATCTACTTCTATCATCATACCATCCAGTGCCAATTTTGAAACAGGAATTAGCGTACTTGCCGGAAATTCGTTATTTTTCCATACTTTATGTACTTCTTCGGACCATATTTTAAGTTTCTCCTGATCATGATCAACAATTAAGATGGTGATTTTAAGAACGTCGTTAACTCCTAATTGATACTCAGCAAGAACGGTTTCCAAATTCTTCAGAGATAACTTAACCTGCGTTCTAAAATCTTTAGAAAGATGATGTTCCAGACCTTCACCTCCGCTTTGTCCGGATACAAATACATATTTTCCATCTCCTTCACCGATTGTAGAATGAGCAAAAGCAAATGGTGTAGGATCAAAAAGAGTTTTTGGGTTTTTATGAATGACAGTGCCCCTATCAGTTTGTTTTGTCTTTGTATTGTCATGCTTTTGTGAGAAGGCAGAAAATCCTATGCAGAGCGCAAACAGGCTACATACTATACGTTTCATGATATTTTGTATTGAATTATTAGAGCAAATGTAGATTTCAAAATTTCTAAAAGCGTCAACATATGTTGAGGTTTTCAGTTTTTATTGAGAGTACATTTGATGAATTTTTTATTTGAGAATGAAAGCGGTACCGATATGCTGTCCTTAACATTTCATTTTGATCAATACATTTCGTAAACTAAAGAATATTCATGCAGATGATATCGGGTTTTTTAGATTTTCATGACCCAATCATCTGCTATTTCTATTAATGGAAAAATATAACCATTTAAAAATTACAAAATAATTTCAATAATAATGTATATTGAAATACATTGGAAAGCAATTTGCAATATCATTATTTTTAAATTAACATATTTACTTTTCAAACTAATACTCAAAAAAACATCAAATGGAGAAAAACCCTAATAACAGAAAAGCCGGAAAAGGAAAAAGAGGGATATTGATTATTATTGGGATTCTCTTTCTTGTAGCCCTTATTTTTCCGTTTGGACTGAATCTTTATCTCAAAAATAAATTGCCGCAACTGGTCAATGAAAAAACACCGTACCAAATCAGTCTTAAAGATTTCAACCTTAATCTTTTTAAAGGTGATATTTCGGCAAATTCAATGCGCATTGTAACTAAGCCAACGAAAGATCCTTCGGTTACTCAAATTAATGGAACCGTTAAAAGTCTGCATATAGAAAATTTTGGGATCTGGAATGCTATTTTCAATACATCTTATCATATCAAAAATATACAGCTCATTGATCCTGATATAAAAGTTATGCTGGGCAATCCAAAAGAGAAAAAAGATTCTCCCAAAAAGAAAGTGAATTTTGGAGTTGAAAATATTCTGATAACTAACGGAAACATCTCGGTTAAAGGAAAAGACAAAAAAGATCTCATTACCGGAAAAAATGTAAACATTAACCTTACGGAAATTAAACTGAGCCAAAATGCCTCAAAACTTCCTATTCAGTTTAAAGATTTTAAAATTAATGCTCAGGATATACTTATCACGGTTAACGATTTCTATCAGATTTATGCAACTTCTATTAATGCAAAAAATAAACAGCTCAATATTTCAGAATTCCATCTAAAACCGATTGAAAGTCCTTCACTTTATAATGCTAAAAACGTTTTTGACTTGAAGATCAGTCAGCTTTCCGCAGACAACTTTAGTGTTAACCAGGATTCTCTCATCATTGAGAATGCAAAGTTCGTAAAACCTCAATTGATCGTTACTTCAACTAACAAAAAAGAGGTACAAGAAAATCCTAAAGAAGTTAACCTGAAGATCGGGATCAAGAATCTTGATTTTGGGCAGGGGTCCGTTCTCGTTCAACAACGGGATAAAACAAAAGTGGCTTCTGTAGATAATTTTCATTTGAATTTAAAGAATATTGTTTTTGATAAAAAAAAAGTGAAAGAAAAAATACCTTTTGCATTTTCCACTCACAATATCGAATTTGAAAACATCTATTTCAAGTCTGATCCGCTGCAGGCCATTACCATTAAAAAAATCACTTCGAACGATTCTAATATTCTGATTAATAATGTAGAATATAAAGCCATTGGGAAAAGCACCGCAAAAGACCTTTTAAATATCAAAACCGAGAAAGTTGAAATCCTAAATAATACCTCGAAATTTGTAGGCCAGCAATTGCAGCTTCAACTTGACAAAATCAATGTTTACCGCCCAAGTATAGAAATTATTACGGCAACCCATAAAGTAAAAGCTCAGAAAAAAAATACTGGTGCAACCCCGGATATACTGGCCCATCTTAGTGCATTCCATATTATTGACGGAACATTTGTTCAGAAAAAAGAAGGGCATGAGCAATTAAAGGTTGAAAATTTTAATGCACAGCTCAATTCGGTGATTACCAACAAAGACATTCTTAAAGAATCAATTCCTTTTCACGTTAAAAATCAATTAATTACCGCTAAAAAGATAGATGTAGATGCCGGAAAATACTACCGCCTGAAAGTTGATTATATCAAAAATACAGGCCCGCTGACCGCTATTACTAATTTTGCTTTTCTTCCGAAATATTCGAGAGCTCAGTTTAACCGCATGATCGCAGTTGAAGAGGACCTTTACACGATAAAGGCTAAATCTATTATGATTACTGATAAAAACTCAACATTGGGGTCAAAAACAAGTATTGATCTGGATCACGTCATTTTTGACGGTATCGATTGTAATATTTACCATGATCTTGCCCCACCGGATGATATTGGTGTACGGTATATGTTCAGTAAAAAGCTTCGTGATGTGAAATTTCCACTGTATATCAAGCAGGTAGACATTAAAAATTCCAAACTATCGTATGAAGAAGTGGCCGAAAAAGCAAATATTCCCGGTAAAATTACCTTTGGAGATTTTAACGCAGCAATTAAAAATGTCAACAGTGCAAAAATGAAAGGGAAACCGACATTGATAACAGTGGATTCAAATTTTAATTTTTTTGGAGATGCTCCTACCGATGTGCATTGGCAGTTTGATGTCGCTAATAAAAATGATGATTATGCAATCAACGGAACGATTAAAAATCTTTCAGTAGACAACGCCAACCTTTTTGTAAGGCCTTATCTTAATGTCAGCCTCGATGGACAAATTCATTATTTGAAATTTGATTACAAGGGTAACAGTAACAAAATTGGCGGGAATTTTTATTTTAATTACACGGATATGCGGGTTAACTTTTTAAATAAAAATACAGGGAAAGAGAAAAAGGTTCTGAGTGCTATTGCCAATATTTTTGTTAAAAATGATTCCAAAGGTGAGCCCAGCCATGTAGAAGTTGATGTAAAACGCGATTCCAACAAAAGTTTCTTCAATACTCTGTGGCAGGGAATTATGGAAGGATTGAAAAAGTACCTGATTTAATCTTGATTACTATATAAAAACTAAGGTGAGCTATCCGCTCACCTTAGTTTTTATGTAAAGCCACCTCTAAAAAGCAAGCCTCTGATTATTTTTTTGAAATAAAACCGATCGCCTCCTGAATATTTTTGTCTGCAAGCAAATTAGTAAAATTATCCTGCTTTGAAACCGCAATATCAGGAATAATCTGCTCAAAATAATTTCCATTTCTATCCGTATCAAAGGCAACACTTACAATTAAAGTAGAGCCAAAAGGTAATACTACATCCACATTGGCAGTAGTCATTCCAAATGTCTTTTCACCTATAAAAATGGTATTATCTCTTCCTTTAAAAGCTAATGCGGTGACTTCTCCGGAGCTGCCAGTTAGCGGGCCTGTAATAACTGCTACTTTCGTTTTATCAAGTAATTCGCCTACAGGATGTATAAAAGAAGTTTTTTTATCATTACTCAGATAGTTTCCCTTCTCCAATCTGACTTTACTTTTCTGTTTTTTATTGGGACCAACAGTTCCCCAGATATCATTATCTCCCAGGAAATCATATAAAGCAAGCAGCATAGGTGCAGAATTTCCACCTGTATTAAAACGTAAATCAATAACCCAGCCTTCCAGCTTATTTTTGGCTTTAACCTCCGCTATCTGATCATACATAGACTGAGCTGTTTTACGAGTATTTTCAGCACTAAAATCGAAAGATTTAATCCCTGGCATGAGAATATATCCTAATTTTCCGTCCAGTATTTTCACCTCAAAACCGGGTTTTGCAGCATATTTTTCTTTCCATTGTTCGCTTAGATTATCTGTGGATGCTTTCAGGGTTACTCCATACACCTTTTTCTCATAAATGATTTTACAATGTGTTGCACCAATTGCACCAAACAATGTTTCAGTCTCTTTTAATGAGCTTTTAAAATCATTATATTTTTTTATATTCTGAAGCGTTTCATTTCCTACGGCTTTCCAGTCTACTTTCTTTGTATGGAGATAGTCAGATTGCAGCATACCCAGTAATTTATCGTAGAATACTTTTATACTATCCTGTGATGTTGTTATTTTCTGTGCATTGATATGAAATGATACACTGCAGATTCCAAGCAGTACAAATAATTTCCTCATATTGAATATTCATAATTATGTTTCTAATATAATTAAAAACATAGAGAAAACTGCATAAAGAAATTCCACGGTATATTGACCGTGGAATTTTATCATTTTGAAATAGTTAGCCTATCTTATGCAATCTGTTTTACCCTCTTGCTTTCTCATCGGTAAACAACTGAAAACCTTCTTTTCTGTCAATAAGCTGCAGTGGATATAACTTAGGGTTATATTCTCCGTTTAATACTTCATTCAATGCATGTTTTTTGGATTCACCAAATGCCACAACCAGTATATTTTCAGCCTTATTGATTATAGGTGCCGTCAAAGTAATCCTGAACATTTCCTGAGGTTTCAGATAATAAGCATCCACCCATTTTTCATGTTCGTCTAAGACCTTTTCACTTGGGAACAGTGAAGCCGTATGACCGTCATCGCCCATTCCTAGAAGGATAAAATCAAAAACACCTTCGTTTCCCAGAATATTTTTAATCTCCTGCTCATATTCTTTAGCATATTCTTCAGGAGAAATTCCCTCTTTATACATTGGGAAAATGTACTCTTTATTCACAGGAACTTTATCGAAAAGTGCTTCAAATGTCATTTTAGCATTACTTTTCTCGTCATCTAACGCCACCCATCTTTCATCAACCCAAAAAAAGTAAATCTTATTCCATTCAATTTTTTCGGCATATTCCTGGGTAGCCAGCAAATTAAAAATCGCCTTAGGAGAAGAACCTCCGCTTAATGCTACCACAAAACGGTTATGTTTCAGGATAGATTTTTTGGAAAGATCAACGAAGGTATCCGCTGCTTTTTTATATAATGTATCTAAATTATCAAATACGGTAATACTCATTTTTTCTTTTATTTAAATTGATACCATGTTACACCCAGGTATGGCCTTGTCTTTCAACCAAAGCAATACTTTCTTTCGGTCCCCAGCTTCCTGCTTCGTAATTGGGAAAAGATGAATTTTTATCACCTTCCCAGGCTTCCTGTATGGTTTTCACCACGTCCCATGCTTCTTCTACCTGATCGGAACGCATAAATAACGTAAGATCGCCTATAAGCGCATCCAATAATAAGGTTTCGTATGCTTCAGGTGTATCTTCCTGACAGGCAAAATTATCAAAGATCATCTCCACCGGTTTCAGAACCAATGAAAGACCCGGCTTTTTGGCCATAAACTGCAGCCTGATATCCATCAGCGGCTGAATATTAATGATAAGTCTGTTAGCCGATAAAAGCTGTGAGCTTTCTGAAAATGTGGAATGTGGAAGCGGTTTAAACTGAATGGTAATGTAGGAATGCTTTTCTTTCATTTTCTTTCCGGTACGAACGTAGAAAGGAACATCCTGCCACCTTTCATTATCCAGATAGAATTTTACTGCGGCAAAAGTTTCTGTATTGGAATCTGAAGCAATCCCATCTTCCTGACGATAGCCTTTAGCCTCTACTCCATTGATATTTCCTTTTCCATATTGACCTCTTACTGCATAATGATCAACCTGATCTGCTGAAATTCTGCGAATTGATTTAAGAACATCTACTTTACGGTCTCTGATCTCACCTGATTCCAACGAAGCGGGTGGTTCCATCGCAATCATACAAAGGATCTGAAGTAAGTGATTCTGAATCATATCCTTCAGCGCTCCTGTTTTTTCATAGAATGCTCCCCTTGTCTCAACGCCAACTTCTTCAGCTACAGTAACCTGCACTGATTCGATGTGTTTGCGGTCCCATAACGGCTCAAAAATAGAGTTTCCAAATCTGAATGCCAATATGTTCTGTACCGTTTCTTTTCCAAGGTAATGATCAATGCGGTAGATCTGTTCTTCTTCGAAGGTTTCAGCGAGTAAACTGTTCAGTTCTATAGCAGACTGTTTATCATGACCAAAGGGTTTTTCGATAATAATCCGGTCTTTTTTAGCGTCAGAAGCTAATGCTGTATTTTTAATATGGTTGGAAATAATGGAAACGAAATCAGGTCCGATGGACAAATAAAATAATCTGTTCCCTCTTGTTCCGTAAACGGTATCAAAATCCTCCAGTTTCTGATGTAGATTTTTGTAAGAATTTTCTTCATCCAGCTGATGCTGAAAATAGGTAATATGGGCTTGAAAACCTGCCCAATCTTCTGAAGTTATCTTTTTTCTTGAGAAATTTTCAAGATTTTCTTTTATGTAATTTTTAAAATACTCGTTGGTATTATCTGCTCTTCCCAGTGCCAGGATATTAAATCCTTTGGGCATCCTGCCATCGATATATAAATTATAAAACGCCGGAAAAAGTTTTCTTTTTGCCAAATCTCCTGTAGCACCAAAAATTATGATTGTCGTTGGCTTCAAGACTTTATTTTCATTCATTTTTCCGAATTTTATTGATTTTCACTTTTCCAAGAAGTATGGAAAATACCTTCTCTGTCGATTCTCTGATATGTATGGGCTCCAAAATAATCACGCTGAGCCTGAATAAGATTCACAGGCAGTGATTCTGTGGTATAGGCATCGAAATACCCTAATGCAGTCTGAATTCCTAAACTTGAAATCCCGTTGGAAGCAGCAAAGGCAGCTGTTTTTCGTAATGATTTGATTTTTTCTTTCACGATTACAGAAATATCTGTATCCAGTAAAATATTAGACAGATTCTGATCTTTGCTATAGGCAGCATAGAATTTTTCCAGCAATACGGAACGGATGATACAACCTCCTCTCCAGATTTTCACAACATCCTTCAACGGAATCTGGAAATTATATTCTTCAGATGCTTTTACCAGCAGCGCCAATCCTTGTGCATAGCTGATTAATGTAGCAAGATACAAAGCATCTCCTACTTCCTTAATGAATGCATCTGTATTTTCCGGACTTGTAATTTCTTTCTCAGCATAGAGTTGGGAAGCCTGAACTCTTTCTTCTTTATACGCGGATAAAATTCTTGAAGTAACAGCAATATCAATGGTTGGAATCGAAACGCCAATTTCCATGGCTTGCTCGGAAGTCCATTTTCCGGTTCCTTTTGCCCCTGCTTTATCTAAAATCTGATCCACAAGATAACCGTCGGTTAAAGAATCTTTCTGTTGAAAAATATCTCTTGTGATTTCAATTAAAAATGAGTTCATTTCGCCGTTATTCCATTCTTTGAAAACTTCGTACAGCTGATCATTATTTAGGTTGCCTCCTCTTTTCAGCAAATCATATGCTTCGCTGATGAGCTGCATAATGGCATATTCAATTCCGTTGTGTACCATCTTCACATAGTTTCCTGCGGAATCTTTTCCCATATAAGCTGTACAGGCTTCATTATTTACTTTTGCAGAAATGGCTTCCAGCATAGGTTTAATAAGATGGAACGCTTCCAGATCGCCTCCCGGCATAATACTAGGCCCTCTTCTTGCCCCTTGTTCGCCTCCGGATACTCCCATACCCATGAAATGAAGATTTTTTGAGGCTAAATCAGCAATACGTCTGTTGGTGTCTTTGAAATAAGAATTTCCTGCATCAATCACAATATCGCCTTTGGTTAAAAGCGGTGTAATGCTTTCCAGCACGGCATCTACAGGTTTTCCTGCAGGAACCATAAGAATAATTTTTCTTGGAGTTTCCAATGCGGATACAAAGTCTTCCAGAGTTCCTGTACCTTTTACCTTCATTGCTGCAGTAGCGCCGTCCTGTAATTCTTTTATTTTATTTTCGTCAAGATCAAATCCTGCGATTGAAAAACCGTTATCGGCAATATTATAAAGAAGATTCCGCCCCATTACTCCGAGGCCAATCATCCCGTAATTATATCTTTCCATTTACTTAGTAATATAAATTCTGTTATACAGAGAATAAATTTACGGAAATGCCCAGGAGGAAAAAAATAAATGGCTGTAAAAAAAAACACACATTCACATATCGCTCATTTCCAATCTAATAGCAAGAGACTTTTTTTTGCGATATTTCTGACCGATATTTTTTAAAGGATAAGGTTTTGAAAGAAACCGGAAAAAATATTAAAATAAATGGAGTGGTTATTGAATAGAATATCAATTTTTTATATTGCTAATCTTAAAATTATTCAGATCATCAATCTTTATCATCATTATAAATTTCCTTATACTTATGCAGCCATTTGTAGAGGGTAGTTTTGGGTATTCTATATTCTTTTGTGATTTGTGATTTGGTCATTTCGCCTTTTAGAAATTTCCCTATTATAAATTCAATAATTTCTTTTGTATAAATATTTTTCCGGAACTGGGGTAAGAAAGAATTTTCCTTTTTCTCTGTCGCTACAACATAATTCCTTGAGGAGGATGGGGAGTATAGAATCAAGTGTTGGGAATAAAGTCTGAAAAAATCATATTCCAGGAGTTTAGACCAACGCAGTAAAACTTCCGTATCCAGATCAGCAGATGCATACATCTGCAAAACCTCTTCTTCGGAACAGTTTAAGAACTTACAGATACGCTCCATTTCTATTTCCTTTTCGGCAACCCCTTCTTGTATCGACAGCCCGATATTGATCTTTTTCAAATCCATATTTGTTTTTTAAATAATGTATACCTGATTATAAATAAGAAGAATAGCTAATAAAAGCAATGTGGTCAAAACTCCCAATTGAGGGGATCAGGAATTCCGACCAAAATATTGCTTCCATAATTTGTGTTTTCAGAAGTATTCTATCAACCATCTAAAAAACATAACCTAAAAAATATTAATGCAACATTATGGGTTTATTGGAGTACATAAAAGGATAGGGTGTAATGAATTCAGAATATGTACGGATAGTACCAAGTTTATCTCCTCTTTTGAGCCTTTCTTTTTTAATTCAAAAAAAAATTAATAACACATTACTGTTCAATAGATTAAATATTTTAATTCATATGATAAATTCCGAAAAAACAACACCATATTCAAGGATAAATACTTAAATTAACACTTACTTTGCACGCTCAAAAAAAACACTTGCAATGAAAAGAAATATCTTCTTCTTTCTGGCCCTTATATTCGGTTTTGCTCATGCACAATTGCATACTCCATTACAGATTGATACCGAAATAGAAAAAGCAAAACTATTGTCCGCATCCGAGCCTAATAAAGCTATAGAACTTTCTCAAAATATCTATAGTATTTCTAAAAGTGCAGGCTACAAGAAAGGAATGTTGGAAAGCGCCACTATATTGATGGCTAAATATTTTGAAGCAGGAAATTTTAAAAAAGTGATAGATCTGAGCAAAGACGCTGAACAATTAGCAGCTGAAGCAAGTGATAATACGTCATTATCTAACACCTACAGACTCAGAGCCGCTTCCTATACAGAACTGGGCTTTAATGATCAGAGTTTTAAAGAATTTAAAGAAGCTTTAACGATAGCAGAAAAAATACCTTCTAAAAATTCCAAAAATTATCAAAAAGCTTTAATATATACCGGCTTAGCGAGTTATTTCGCCCATATCAACGCTCCGATAGATTCCGTGATACACTACCAGAAAAAATGTTTAGAAGCTGCCATTTTACTGGAAGACAACAAGGAGTTTATGAATAAAAAATATTATACACTTGCCCTGTCTTATATCAATTTAGGTAAAACAAGCGTTGCCACACAGCATATAAAAGATGCTGAAACCTATTTTTCAAAAGCGCTGGAAATCTGTCAGAATAAAAAATATCTCATTAATAAAGATCTCGAAATAACTACCCTGAACGAATTTGCATGGCTGTATCATGATCAGAAAAAATATGAAAAAGCAATCTATTATGCAGAACAGGCTGAAAACCTGGAAAAAAGTGTAGGTCTGCCTTATATCCGCAGGGATATTTATGAGGTATACTTTAAATCCTTTGTGGAACTTGGAGATAAGGAGCAGTCCAAGAAATACATGAACCTCTATACTAAGCTGAATGACAGCCTTGTGAACGCAGAGAAGAAAACCATCAACACTCCTGTACAGAATATGATGGAAAAACAAGGGGAACAACATTCAAATACCATAAAAGAAATACTAATCACAGTATCAGCGATTATTATTGCTCTTTTACTGGGTGGATGGTTTTTCTGGAAAAGAAATCAAAATAAGCTTCATAAAAGATATGAAACTATTATTGATCATCTTAAGAATGAAGCAAAAACAGTTCAGCCTGAACCCGTTTTAGTAAAAACAGAGGATAAAATCAACGAAAACAACATGATGATCTCTCAGGATACCACAGCTTCCCTTTTACATAAACTTTCCAAATTTGAAAAATCCGAGAAGTTTTTGAAAAAAGATATGAATCTCACTGCTCTGTCTAACTCACTGAACACCAATCCCAGGTACCTTTCGGAAATCATCAAGCAGCACAAAGATAAAAACTTCAATAATTATCTTAACGGACTTCGTATACAATACATTATCAACAAGTTATACGACACCCCTATTTTCAGGGAATACAAGATCAGCTATCTGGCGGAAGCCTGCGGATTTTCTTCCAGAGAAGTATTTGCGGTGATCTTCAAAAAAGAAACCGGCGTTACCCCTTCTTACTTTATCAATCAACTCAAAAAAGACGATAAAAAACAAGAAACAGTATAAAATCAGACACGTTATATAATCTGCAGCAGATATGAATAATAAAATCTTCAATATTATTTAAACTTCTGTTGTACTGACTCCGAACTTCTGTTTAAAAGAATAATAAAAATGTGACAGGTTTTCAAATCCTAAATCCAGATAAATGTCAGCGGCTTTTCTGTTGGTATGTTTGATCAGATAATAGGCTTCTTCCAGCCTTTTTTCCCGAAGCCACTGTTTAGGTGTTATATCAAATATTTTCTTAAAATCACGTTTAAAACCCGAAAGGCTGCGCCCCGTAAGTGTCGCAAAAGTCTCCAGTGATACATTAAACATAAAATTCTTATTCATAAATTCCTGCAGGTCTATTTTATAAGGTTCAGAAAAATCAAACAGCAGGTTTTTGAAGTCAGGGTTGCTTTGCAGCAGAAGTTCTATCGCTTCTCTGATCTTCAGGTCTGCAAGTCTGGGAGTACCTTCTTTTGTTTTATCAATATAAGGTTGAAGAGAAGCAAAATAAGAAGTGAAAAACTCATCAGATTTAAAAAAAAGTTTTTCATGGTCAGAAAATGATGCATCCGTACTGATTTCGTTTTCCAACGCATATTTCTGTAATATTTCCCGGTCTAAAGTAATGGAAATAAATTGATACTTTTCCTTCTTAGAGGGATGCTTGATCGTTCTTATCAGCTGGTTTTTTCTAACGAATACAACGGTATTTTCTTTAATAACCGTAGTCCCTTGATCGTGGAATGTATGGGTTGCTCCAGATATCTGAAAACCTAAAAAGTGATCAGGAACAAATTCCTCATCACCTCTGTATTGTTCAAATGCACACGAGTACACCAGTTTATCAAATATTATTTCAAGGCTCTTTTCCATATTAGAGCTTAAATCTAAGAAAATATATCTGCACCGGCACCAGCAATTTCTTTATCCTGCGCCGGAGTTCCTCCGGAGGAAGCAATCGCTCCGATGATATCTCCATCTTTATTCCTGATTATTATCCCGCCAGTAATCGTTAAAAGTCCTCCGTTAGAGTTCAGCATTCCATATCCGTGGATCGCTGCACCAGCAATGATGGTTCCCATACTATCACTCTCTACCCCAAACATTATTGCTGTTCTTGCTTTTTTAATGGCAAAATCAATCACTCCGTATACGCTGTCCACCCGGGCAAACGCAACCAGATGTCCGCCTGTATCTACTACTGCCAGACTCACAGGAATTTGTAATGACTTCGCTTTTTCTATGGAAGCATGTAAAGATTTTGTTGCTTCATTGTAGGTAATATTCATCGTATTTTTTAATGTTAATGTTAGAAAAAATGCGCAAATAATAAAGAATATGTGCGCATTCTGAAATCTCATAACCTAGCTTTTTACAGTCCAGGCATCTATCTGCAATTGTTTTACAAAATCTTCTGTTTCTTTAGGATGCAGGTTTCTGAAATTGCTGTTGTCATCCAATGCTACATTCACAATAACGTCTGCCATAGATTGAGGATCCAGCTGGTGTGCCAGTGATTCAGCCGTACCATCAAACACTGAAGGCGGAGTAAAATTAGTTTCAGGATTGTACCAACGTGAAATCGTATCCACACCACGATCATTAAAGCCGGTACCAAATACACCAGGATTACACGTTGCAATCTTGATATTGAATTCCGCCAATTCTGTCTTTAACCCTTCGGCAATAGATTCCATCGCATGTTTTGATGCACAGTAAGCTGCAACATACGGCACGGTCCACAATCCACCCATTGAAGTCGTAAATACGATTTTTCCCGGTTTCTTCTGACCGATAAATTTTTTAATGAAACCCTGGGCTAAATCCAGTGCACCGAAAACATTCACATCAAACATAGAACGGATAAGATCAATCGGCTGTTCCGCAATAGGACCGCCCTCCATGATTCCCGCATTGCTGATTAAAATATCGATATCGTATTTCCCGTGAATATAGGCGATATCACGGGCATTGGTAACATCTAATTTATCTACGGTAAGTTCTATTCCCTGCTCTTTGGCTTCTCTTATCAGGTCGCTCATCTGAGGATATACCTGCGCAGTAGCAATTACTTTATGTCCTTTTTTTGCAAGATCAAATGCAGCGATTTTTCCAAATCCGCTTGCTGCACCTGTAATTAAAATTGTTTTACTCATTTTTTGTTTTTTATATATTAAGTATTGCTGCAAAGTTCAAATATCTGAGGAGACCTGATATTGGTAGAAAGTTCAATATTATATTGCTTACAAGCTCAAAGTTTTAATCTGTCTGCCTAAAAGCAGGTATTGTTTATACCTGGAAATTTCTTTTCCACTTTGCTACCGTATTTCTGCTGAGTTTAAAATGTCTGGCCAGCTGACTGTTATTGCATCGGTACTTTTTCTGATAGTCTAATATTTCAAGTATCGTATCCCGATCGTATGTCCTGTGTTTTTGATTAAAATTGAAGGTATTTTTATCTTCTTTTGTAAAAAGAATTTTATTACACTCAATGACATCTAATATTGAAAAGTTTTCTTTAGACAAAATAGCCTTATATTCTTCTTTTTTCTCAGGATATTTTTCATTAACCAGATCGGTATAAATTTTTTTATAATCCGGTACTGTTTTTCCATCGTGTTTTATATTCATTCTATTTAATAAAATCATTTATAATTATACATTAGAAATAGGTTTCCCTATTTTGGGCTTCATAGGTCATAGAGATTAAGCGTAATCAAAAAAATATCTGTAACGTTATAGATTTAATTGGTCTGTTCATAATACATTATGTAATAAATTCAGAATATTTCACAGTAAATAAAATCATCATTGATGTTAGTCTCTACTCAATGGATATGCCTTTTTATCTATAATCTAAAGGGACAGGCCATGAGTTGCCACTACGCTTTTCGAACTAATCCAAAAAGCACATGTACTTATACTTTTTTTTGCTTCAATTTTTTATTCTGAAGGTTTCTTATGTTAAAATCGAGAAAAAAACATGGCTGAAATATTGAAAACAGACAAAGATATTTTGAGTTCCACATATTAATCAATCATTTTTTCTCATTCTAAAATACTGATTAATACTATCATATATTAGTATTAAAATGTTAAATATCATCATTATGTGATATAATATTTCGCCATAATAAAATATAAGTATATATTAGATCAAAACTAAAACACCTAAAAACTTCACAAAATGAACACTGAAAATTTCAACACCCTTGAACTTCTCCGTAAACAGTTCAGGTACCCATTCCCCACATTGAAAAACCCACATGCCGAACAGCTCCAGGAGCTTACTGAAAAGTTTTGGATCGACGGGGAATATTTATGGCTCTATGAGCAGAATCCTGATCTTCGGAAGAAGTACAAAAAAACCAAAACAGCGCATATCGCCGCGCAATGGTTCCCTACTGCATCCCCGGAACGGTTTAAGCCTATCTGCAGACTGATGCTGTGGACCTTATACAACGATGATCTTTATGAAGAATGTGATCCTAATGATATTGGATACGTTCACGCCCAATCCATTGCCATACTCAACGGCGAGATCAGTGCTGAAGATTCGGGAATTCCTTTAGGATCCATGCTGTCCACCTTGAGACTGGAACTGTTAGAGTTTATCCCACAGGAATCCGTTTCCCGCTTTACACAAATGATCAGCCGGTACTTTACAGGTTTAGAAACCGAGTTAAAATACAAGAAAAACAAATCCTATCCCAGTATAAAGGAATGTATTGCGCTGCGTGAAAACTCTATCTGCCTCTACCCTTTCCTGCAGCTTACAGAACTGGAAACCGGGATTATCCTCCCACAGGAAATCCATGAACATCCTGTAATTATCCGCCTGCAAACGTTAGCCTGTCATCTGGTTACTTTTTTCAATGAAGTACAGTCGGTACTGAAAGATGAAGCTACCGACAGCATTTATTACAATATTGTAAAAGTTATCCAGCACGAACGCCAGATATCCCTGAAAGAAGCCTGTCTTGAAGACCTTAGACTTCATAATGAAGATCTGAAAGAATTCGTAGAGCTGCAGTCCTCTCTTCCCGATTTTGGAATATGGCAGGATGCAGTGGTCAATTGGGTACATTATATGAGTATGGTACTGAGCGGATGGAAGAATATATCTACAAAACTGGACCGCTATACCAAAGATGAATTTCCCGGAGCAGCGGAATTAAAAGATAAACTGAAACAAGTGCGTTAGGTTCTTCAACAAGAATAGTGCATTTTCAAACGTATACATAACAAAACCGCCGGAAGTTCCCATTGCAAGGATCATTTGAAGATGTTGGTTTAAACCATCCGGTCCTGTCTGGGAATTTCCGACAATACAATAACTAAAAGAATACCCATGAGAGAAGAACTTATACTTCCACAATGCCGTTACCCCTGGGTAACCATTAACAGTCCTATTGCCAATGCTTTTGATGATGAAGAAAAAGTGTGGTATGATAATGATTATACTTTTATTTCTGAAGAGGGAATAAAAAGATGTAAGCCCCAGTTTTTATCACGAGTTGCCACGTACATGAATCCAACCTGCGACAGCATGGAACGCATGCGCCCCTGTGCCCGACTGATGATCTACATCACTATTTTTGATGATTTTTTCGGGATGACACCGGCAAAAGAACTGGAAACCATCGCAAACCGGGTATATGAAGTAATGATGGGTGAAGATCCACGTGAAGACGAAATTGGCATCCTGCGGCAGATGGCACAGGCAAGAAAAGAATGGGAAACGTTTATGCCCCGTTTTTGGATAGACCGTGTTGCAATTAATTTTTATGAATTCATCATGTACGGTATGATGGAAGAAATACCTTTCAAACAGGCAGAAAAACGAACATATCCTTTACTTGCACATTACTTTAGTTTCCGGAAATACTCAATCGGAATGTGGCCATATGGTGATCTGATAGATCCTGCCGTTAATTTTGCCCTACCTGTTCATATTTATAATCATCCCGTGATACAGCGTTGCAGAGAGTTGCTATCTCTGGTAATTGTGATCCAGAATGACTTTGCTTCGTTGATCAAAGAGCTCGAAATAGAAAATGAAAGCCTGAATATTATTTTCATCCTGAGAAATCAATATAAACTTTCTTATCAGGAAGCCTGTACGGAGGCCATGAGGCTGCATGATGAATACTGCCAGGAGCTGGATGATCTGCATCAATCTCTTCCTGATTTTGGAGATTTCCAAGAGGTTGCCTATAATCATGTGTATCACATTAAGCTGCAGATTAGCGGTTGCGCAAACTGGTATTATAATTCCGGGACTAAAAGATATGAATCTAAAGCATTCATTGTTCCTAAATATGCCAGAGAAGGAGATGATATTGTGATTCCGCACAGCATTTTTGTAAAAGAACAAGATTTATAAACATGTGATCTGTAACCCTGGAAAATTCCTTGTCGGATGTCAGTAAATACAAAAGCCTTTACATATGTAAAGGCTTTTATTATTTTCAATTAAGGCTACATTATGGTATTTAATAAAGATTTTATAACAGTACTTTATTAAATAATGTAGTGTTTGATCTGTTTTATTGCTCGACAATGGTGAGTGCATTGTAAACTCCGCTTCCTGAAACATCAAACAGACTTACTGTACCGTCAAATCCTACTGTAATCCAGGTGAAAGGTCTTAATTTATCTCCTTTATTCAAATAAACACTTACTGTACAGGCTGAACCTACAGGAACTGTATTCCCTCCGGTATCTGAAGCGTATCCGTTATTTGTCTTTACCCTTTGTGTAATTGTACCTGCCGGGTTTCTTACCTCCCAGATAGCTTCAGTCTGGTTATTTCCGCCCGTATTTACCTGGCTAGCCTGCAATGCAAACGTAAAGGTTGCAAAATATACCCCTGCACGCGGTGCCACAAACTCCCCCGTAGCTGGAGTGAAATTAGAGGTTGGAACTCCCGAGTCAGAGTCAAATACTTCCGTCCAATTCGTTAAATACGATGATCTACGCTGAACGATTCCTGATTTAGTCCCGATTTCCGACGGTACTGTACTTTCAAATAGATAGGTATCTTGTGTCGTTTTTTTGGCCATCACCAGAATACGCGGTTTTCCTTTTGGGTAAAAACTAACCCAGTTGGTACCATCAGAAAATTCCAGATATCCTTTTACCCCGATTGCCGGACTTGCCACGTACCGTAATGCTCCTGCTCCTGCCTGATCGGCCGTTTTATCCGTATTTCCCAATGCCATAGAACCATTGGTACCGCTTCGCAAATCTATTGCTACTTTGGGAGTAGCAACCATTACCCCCACTTTTCCTGTATTATCTACAATTACATTTCCGGCATCAGTTTTAATTTCAACAGGATTTACAGGGCTTTGTACCCCAAAACCAATTTGAGCATTGGCCTGTGTAACTATAAATAACATAGGTATAAAGGTACCTGCCCATTTTTTTATTGTATTGTGTCTTATCATCATTGTTATGTTTTTACAATTCGCTAATGCTTAAATTATTTAGTTTCCCGTCATTTAAAATACTTCTTGTACTTCCTATATTATGTTTTACACTAAATTTTATGGTGTCATCCTTTTTAAGGTTAAAGATAGCATTACAATTGCCGCTTATATAGTTACTTACAGCGCCAGCCTGAAATGCAGGATAGGAATTAACTGTTTTATAAATTGGAATATTGTCAGTAACCTGGCTGCTTTCTATGGCCGTTTCTATAAAGGTATTTTTAGGGATGTTTCCACTGGCTAAGGTAATACTGAAAGACACGAGGTAGAACCCGTCACGTGGCGCTGTAAAAGTGTCATTATTGTTGAAATTATTGCCTACATCCACGGTTTCGGTCCAACCGGTGATATAGGTAGAAGTACCGGTTGTTATGTTTTGGGAAGTACTGTTACTTGCATTTACAAGAGCTTTGGTGGGAGGAGCCAGTGGCAAAGCAATCCATTGTTCACCATCAGAATATTCTAAAAATCCACCCGCATTATATCGTATAGCACCGGCACCGGCTACAGCAGGAGTTTGAGTACTGGTCCCAAGACCAACGATCCCTTTATTGTCCGGGGAACGAAGATCTACTTTAGTGACAGGATTTAAAACACCAACACCAAGTTTACCATCTATTGTTGCAACTACATCATTAGAAAGTTTTGTGGCATCCGGAGCTGCCCCATTATCCTTTGCAGCATCAATCTGTAGAGGATGTACTGGATTTGGGGTAAAAAAACCTGTTTGTGCTGCTGCAGTACTCACAGAAAAAATTAAAATACCAGGCAGGAGTTTATATATACTGTTAAATTTCTTTATCATGATCTATGTTTTAATGTTCTATAATGGTTAAATTATTAAACCCGTCATCCGGATTTGTCGGGTCTGAAGCGTCAGTGGTAACTCTTAATGCAACAGCACCCGCAATAAGGTTTTGGTATAGCCTTGCTACCACTTTCGTCCCGGCAGTTAAGGTAAGAGTAACGGTACTTGAGCCTCCGGCCTGTGTTGACCGCGTAGAACCAGCATCATCAGAGGTTCCGGTCATTGACTGGCCAAATGTTTTATAAACACTGGCCAAAACAGTACTGGTTACAGGATTATAGAACTGTGATTCGACTCTGGTACCATCAGCAATGACAGCCCCATTAAAATTAAAGGTTAATAAAAAAGTATAGGTACCATCGCGAGGGGCAGTAAACTCACCTGTACTGGCAGTAAAACTGCTGCTCATATCACGTACTACACTCCAATTTACAATGGTAGTCGCTGTACTTTGTGGTATTGACTGGCTTGAAATTTTACGTACAACGACCACTGCTTTTTGAGGGGCAACATACGCTTTGCTCCATACAGAGCCATCTGAAACTTCAATTTTGGCTCCGACCGGAGTATTTGCCACATCATATCGAACTGCTCCGGCACCGGCCGCCACCGCAGTCATTGTCGTAGTTCCTAATCCTAAAGCATTTTCGGTACTTACTGATCTCATATCCAGCTTTACCTGTGGATTGATCACCCCTACTCCAATAAAACCAGTCGTTTTGCTAACAATCACGTCATTGGCCGCCTGTACTGCCGTAGGTGTTCCTGTAGCAGCATTATCTTTAGCACCGTCTACATGTAAGGCTCCTTGTGGATTTGAAGTACCAATCCCATTTTGCGCATACGTGATACTCATATACCAATTGAGGAGTAACAAGAGTAATAATTTTTGTGTGTTTTTATTCATCATTATAGGAAATTAAAATTTTAAATTATGGCCAATATTCTGAATTCAGAAGATAATTGTACTCTATTATGAGGGTTTAATAAGAAATCGACTCCTACTGCATTACGGATTCTTTCAGAATTTCTCTTTTTGATTTTTATACTGGCAGAAATTAACGATAAACCTGACAGCAAAAGCAATTGCATCTTTTTTTTCATTTATTTATATTTAATTACGTTTTTATATAAAGGCTCGCAGAAAAGTTCAAAAGTGTCATAATCTGTTGAATACAATTATGAAGCTGAACTGTTACTATATAAATAGGCTAATTTTTCTCTGGAAAGATATGTAGGACCAAGACTGATATTGTTGTACATCGCATTGTCCTTTTACATTCGGACTGAATTGTGGTCCTACTGATAGTCTATGGAATTGATATGAATCCCTATTTGGGCGTTCAATTATCCCACCATTAGATAATAGAATACTTTTTTCGATCATTTGTTGTTTTGTTTTTTCTAAGATATAGATGCCATTATTGAATTAAAATCAATTTTTTTTTCGTTTTATTAGAAACTTAATAGATCATTATTACTTTTTAATAAAAAATAGTAAACCTAATTCATTGACAAATAGCACTATACTGATTGCAACATTACATTTTTTAATTAAATAATCAAAATAGTACAGGTAATAATTTCGGAAATAATCACAGAGAAACCTGTTGAAAATAGCTCTGTTACTAATAAATTATACCGTAATAAAATATTAAATTATTTTGTATTCATAAAAATACATCAAAAATGATAACTAACGAAAAAGCCTCAATAATTTGAGGTTATTGAGGCTGTTATTTTAAACCGAAGAAATTTTAGTTTAATAAAATATTTTCCGGTCTTCTATTTTAACAATATTTTCACTTTCCATTTTTTTTACTACTCTGATTACAGTTTCAACACGCAGTCCGGTAAGATTAGCAAGTTGCTGTCTTGTGTAAGGCACCTGAAAAGTTTGGGTACTATCATTGGACGTTGATTTTAAATAATCCATGATCGTTTTGATTTTCAACTGAGGATCAGCAGACGAAATATTGAAAAGCATTAAATATTTATAGTACAGCCTGTCTGCCATGCATTTAAACATGTTCATCATTACCTCCTTATTTTGCTGGATAAGCGAAAAAAAATCTGCCTGCGGAAGCTTTACCAGGGTACATTGGGTTTTTGCCACAGCATTCATCGGGTACATTTTTTCGTTAAACAATAATGATTCACCAATACTTTGTCCGTCAGAAAGAATACTCTGCGTAAATTCTTTACCGTCTTCATGGTAATTGTTCAATTCTACAACACCATTTACAATCTGAAAATAAAATTTTGGAAGGCTTCCCTCACTGAAAATAACTTCATTTGCTAAGTAGTTTACATATTCGCCCCCATAAGCTAATAAAAGATCTTCATTGATTATCATATCCTAAAGTTTATAGTTAAGTAATGCGTTTTTTTCATAAGAATTGGTGTTTTTTCTTTATCAAAAAACAAGCCACATCACCATAATACTACAACTCAACTGAATAATAATCATATTATAAGTGAAATATTAATACAAATAAATAATTATTGCTTTTATAAATCACAAACTCATGATTCTTTTCCTAAAATAATAGACCTTTTTATCCCATCATAATTACCCAAACTATTTAAAAATATTTTGTGCAAACCGATAAAGACATCTTCTCCAGGTGAGCCATTCATGGTAAGTTTGGGGAGATGTATATTGAGAATACGGATATTTATTTTGATTAAAATACGTAATGATGGCTTGATTAAATTCAAAAAACCGGGCTTCCTCTTTTTCCCCGATTCCGATAAAAAAGAAAGGCTTTTGTTTTGATTTCAATAATGCACTGATAGGAAGCTCTTTAAAAGGCTCGCTTTCTGTTCCTTCATAAATAACGGGGCTGAAAGAACCGATTGCTGAAAATAAGCCGGGATGATTGGCTCCGATCAACATCGCCTGATAACTCCCGCGGGAAAGCCCTGCAATAGCTTTTTTACCATTGGTTTTATACGTGTTTTCGATGTAGGGAATCAACTCCTGAACGACAATTTTATCAAGATTTTTGGCAGAAACCACCGTCCTTGGATAATCGTCCGGCTTTTTTTCTTGTTCAGGATTCAGTGCAACTCCGTAATCCATCACGACAATCATTTCTTTAGCTTTTTTTTCAGCAAAAAGATTATCTAAAATATTCCTGATATAGCCTTGTTTTTCCCAACCCGTGATATCTTCTCCAGTCCCGTGATAAAGATATAAAACCGGGAGTTTTTCAGTCCCGTAATTTGGAGGAAGATAGACTTTGAAATTTCGTTTTCCGCGGGTAACTTCTGAATATAAAGTATGATCAACAATTTTCCCGTGTTTTACATTTTTCTCAAAGAAAAAATCTTCACCGGAAGGAACCTCAATTCCGCTTGTGGGCTGGCCATATCCAAAATAAAGCTCTGTATTGGGATCATTGGTACGTTTGCCATCCACATTAAACCAGTAATAATGAAACCCAATTTCCATTGGCGAGGTAGTAATATTCCAAAAGCCATCTTTATCTTTAGTAGCGGAGGATTGTAGATTTTTCATTCCGTCTCCCCCCTCTAATACAACAGATTTCGCATCCGGAAAATATACTTTAAGCTGAACATTTCTTTCAGTATCAACCTTTGGAAATTCCTTTCCTTCCAATGCGGTTGAGGAGGTTGTATAATGTTGGGAAAATACCATAGATGAACATAAACCAATAATGGAAGTTATTATTTTTAAGTACTGCATTGAATTCGTTTTAAAAAAAGTAGTGTAATGTAAGGATTTATGCTTACAATAGGAATTTCTCTATTTTGAATAATCTTTATTCAATCAAGCATTGTGTTATGATCAATAGACATAAAAACCGGTTGACACATGTTCTAGTTTAAAATTGTCATAATATTCATTAAGTGTTCTTTTTTCCAGCCGCCGAAAGATAATAATGCCAGAGTATCATGGAGGCTACCGACCTGAATGGCTTCCATTGTTCGCCTATCTGAAGAATGTCTTCTTTTGTAATTTCCGGGGGAAGCTGTTTCAATTTTTTTAATGCATTCACCGCTGCGAGATCTCCAACAGGAAATATATCGGTTCTTTGCAGGGTAAACATCAGATATACATCTACAGTCCAGTTTCCAATCCCTTTTAAGCTCACCAATTTTTCACGAACTTCATCATTGGACATTTCCGGTAGTTTTTCAAGATCAAGATTACCATTTATAATAGCTATTGCCAATCCTCTTATATAGATATTTTTTTGACGGCTGACATAGCATTCTCTCATTTCTTCGTCAGTCAATGTAAGAATACTTTCCGGAGTGATTTCCTTTGTTTTTTCTTTTAATTTATTCAAAGCAGCCAATGCTGAAGCCAGGGAAACCTGCTGTTCCAGGATAATATGAACAAGGGTCTCAAAAGTATTTTCACGGGTCCACATCGGAGGATATCCGTGCGTGATTAAAATGGTTTTCAGATCATCATCCTGACTGGCCAGGTATTCACAGAGCTGATGAAAATTTTCAGTATTGAAAATGGTTGTTTCTTCTATTGGAATGGCAGGAACTGTCTTTTTCTTCATAAGTATATTTTAGCTTAAAATAATGTGGGCATGGTAAAGCCTTTCTCAAGATCAAGCAAGATAGATTTGTTTCCCAAACCTCCTGCAAACCCGACAAGCTTACCCGAGGCACCTACCACTCTATGGCAGGGAACAATAATGGATACCGGATTTTTATTCAAAGCCCCTCCCACGGCACGTACCACTTTTATATCACCGAGAATCCGGGCCAAATCTCCATACGTTTTTGTTACGCCATAAGGTATTTCTAATAATGCTTCCCAAACTTTAACCTGAAAATCTGTGCCTTTGAAATCCAGAGGGATATCAAAAGTCTTTCTTTTGTTTTCAAAATATTCTGTTAATTGTTTTTCAGCCTGTAACAGGATTGGATCGTCATCTTCTCTTACAGGAACGGAGAGTTTTGTTCTTTTATAATCTTCTCCTTCCCATAAAACCGCCACGAGCCCTCTATCAGAAGTAATAAGCCTGATCAGCCCCACCGGAGAATGAACATCTTTGTATCGTAATTTTTTGTGATCTTCTATCATTATACTTTTAAAAATTGTAATAATCCCCTATGGGCTTTATCTCAGATCAGCTTTCGGATTATTTCTTTTGCAGATTGGGTTGCGTCCTGGTTTTTACATACAGAAGAAGCTATAACAGCGTCTTTCAGCATCATTTTTTGTTTCAAAGTGTTTTTATATAAGGAAGCTTTGCAATATCTGCCTCTTCTATAATTTGATTAATCCCATAGCACTATTTTATCAATAACAATCTGTCCCTGCTGCTTCATACTATAAAGATAATTATTAAATAGACACATTGATTTATTTAAGTAAATTCCATTTCGTAATTTGACTATCGATTGGAATATTAAAAAACCTTGGCGGAGTACCAAGGTTTAAAAATATATTCTTACTGCATTTACGATTAAAATCCTTATCAATTGACCTGGATACTTTCTATTGCATTTTCTAAGGCATATTCCTTCAGACCAGGAACTTTCAGTCCTTCAGCCCGGATTACAGTCACATCCGTCATTCCTAAAAATCCAAGAAAAGCTTTCAGATAAGGGACAACAAAATCATTTTCTTTTCCCGGACCTTCAGAATATACTCCACCGGAAGACATTGCAATATATACTTTCTTGCCTGTCACTTTGCCGACAGGGCGGCCATCTTCACCATAACCAAAAGTGATTCCGGCTCTGGTGATATGATCAATCCATGCTTTTAATGAGCTGTGGATCGTAAAATTGATAAGGGGTGCACCTATCACGATACTATCAGCAGACAGTAATTGTTGTACCAGTTGATCAGAAAGGCCAATCGATTCTCTGTCTTTTTCTGTAAGCTGATCAGCAGGTGTGAAAAAAGTACGCAGCACTGCCGGGCTCAGATGCGGCATTTCTGTTTCCACCAGATCCAGTTCTTCCAATTGATTTTCAGGATACTTTTTCTGTATTTGTTCAACGATCGCATTACCCAGTTTAATGCTGTATGATTCTTTGCCCATCAGGCTTGATTTCAAATGAAGAATACGTGTCATAAAATTGTATTTGTTTAATGATTTTAACTAGACAAATGTATAACCGTTCACTTTACATAAGTTAGCAGTTACCCAAAGGATAGCGCTTACCTTCAGGAAAGTCCTTATCTTTGCTATCATGGAAACAGCTGAAAACAAATTACTTCCAACCACTTCGGAATGTAATCATGCCCTCAAGAATGTGCTTGATGCCATGTACGTTCTCAATGGAAGATGGAAGCTGGCATTAATACTTTGCCTGGTACAGTCTTCAAAGCGCTTTAACGAGATTCAAAAAGAAATGACAGGCATCTCTCCAAAGGTATTATCCAATGAGCTCAAAGACCTGGAGCTTAATTTCTTTATAGAACGTAAAGTCTTTCCTACGACTCCTGTTACGATCATTTACGAAGCGACAGCATATACCCATACCTTAAAAAATGTTTTATCAGAATTAAGTGCTTGGGGCGAACAGCACAGAAACAAGGTTAAAGAGACAATGTAAATCTATCTATCCGTACTAATTAAAAAACAATAAATGAAACATAATCTTTATCAAATTGATGCATTTACAGACAAAGTTTTTGGTGGAAATCCGGCGTGTGTGGTACCTCTTGACCAATGGTTAGCAGATGACATTTTATTGAAAATAGCTAAAGAAAATGCGGTTGCAGAAACAGCTTTTTTAGTAGATAAGGGCGACAAAATACATTTACGCTGGTTTACCCCCGAAATTGAAATGGATCTATGCGGTCATGCAACTCTTGCCACCGCACACTGTTTAAAAACACTTCTTAATTACAAAAGCAATACAATTATTTTTGAAATCTTAAGCGGCGACTTAACGGTTTTGGCTGATAACGGGCTGTACAAAATGGATTTTCCTTCGAGGATGCCATCACCCGATACCTTACCTGAAAATATTGAACGCTCACTGAATATTAAACCAAAAGAAGTTTTAAAGTCCAGAGATTATGTTTTGGTATATGATAGTGAAACTGATATTAAGAATATTACTATTGACAGGCAGCTGTTTGACCAGATCAATCTTGATCCAGGCGGAGTAATTGTAACAGCTATAGGCGACCATTGTGACTTTGTTTCAAGATTTTTCACTCCGCAAGCATCTATTCTGGAAGATCCTGTAACAGGTTCAGCCCATTGTTCTTTAATTCCATTTTGGGCGGAACGGCTTCATAAAAAAGAGCTTCATGCCCTTCAGGTTTCTGACAGGATAGGAACATTATTTTGTGAAGACAAAGGAGACCGGGTTATCATCAGCGGACGAGCAAAAACATATTCTACCGGAACCTTTTGGACGGAATAGAATTACGGATTAAGGTCCCTGGAATAAATAATAAATACAGTTCCATAAGAGTGTTCACTTCTGCAATGTTTGTTTAAAACAACTTTAATATCTCTTTCAATTAATTTTGGAAGAGATATTTTTAATTGAGAAAGTATCCAGATTGAAATGCGGGAAAACATCCATACTACCATAACTTATCTCCGTAGTTTCTACGCTTCCCATCTTATCATTTCAGAAATTGTTCATCGATGAAATATCCGCCACCAGTAGAGGTTTGTAAGGCGTCATTCTGCGACTGGAAATGTTTATTAAGTGAAAAAATGAGAAATAAACAGGTAAAAGAATTAAAATCTCCTTAATTTTTTAAATTAGAAGGTCAATATCAGTTTTTGAAATCTTTAAATGAGTAATTTAGCATTTGATTAAAAATGCGCTAAGGTCTCTATGAAAAATATATTCTTTTTATTGCTTATTTCAAGTGTGCAACCTTTACTATCACAAACTAAACTAGAAAAAGCAATTACCAATCTTGAGGATAATTACGAACAGGAAAAAGTATATCTGCTTACCGACAAATCACAATATGCAGCTGGTGACCAAATCTGGTTTAAAAGCTTTGTATTTGATGGTTATAACCGTTCTGCATTATCTACCACTCTATTTGTTGAATTGTACAATTCTGATAAAAAACTGATAGACTGGAAAACGGTACTCCTAACCAACGGTGAAGGCAGCGGAGATTTTAAACTGAAAGAAGACCTTCCTGAGCAAATTTATTTCGTAAGAGCCTATACTCCTTACATGACCAATTTCAGTGAAGATTTTCAGATTGTTAAAACGATTCCTATTTATAATCCCAACACAGCTGAAACATTAGAGATTGCTAAAAATTCTGATTGGTCTGCTAAAGTTTTTCCGGAAGGCGGAACTTTCATTAACGGTATGCCTACGAAATTTGCCGTACGATTATCAAGCGATACTTCTTTGCCGGAAAACTGGACCGGAAAAATCATAGACAAACAAAACCCAAACGTTTCTATCACTACATTTACCTCTTTTGATAAAAATGTTGCGTCTTTTAAAATAACTCCAGCTTCAGGAAAAAAATACCAGGCTATCATTCAAGATAAAACTGGAAAAAGCCAAACAATAGATCTGCCACCCGTTGCAGATAGTGGTGTGAATGTAGAAGTTTCCAGTTCTAAGGACGGGATCAAATACAGTTTAAAAGGAGCCAATTTAAAACAACAGCTTCAAAATTATAAAATTGTTGGAACGCTTAACAACCACCTTGTCTATAAAGCAAATATCAGTAAATTAACTAATGAAATTTCAAGTCTCATCCCTACAAAAATCAGCAATGGAAATAATGGTGTTTTACAGTTAGCTATTTTTGATGAACAGGAAAATTTGGTTGCAAAACGACTTTGCTTTATAAAACCCAATAATTTAAAGATTGAAAAAGCAGAAATTATAGGTCAGAATCTAAAGCCAACGCCAAGATCATTCAATAGCATTGATCTTTCTCCGGAGTCCGTTTTTAAAAACTATACTGTTTTGGTAAGTGAAGATGACGGAAGCAACAATCCTGAAGAAGAAAATATATTGAGCAGTCTTTGGCTAACAGGAGATTTTACTTCAAAAATAGACGCACCGGCACAATATTTTTCTACAAATACCAATACTGAAGCTTTGGACGCGCTGCTTATTTCTGAAAACTGGAAAAGATTTGACTGGAATTCCTTACTTAGCGGAGCTGTACCAGCCATTAAACCCAATTCTCAAAAATTCCTTTCTTATAGAGTAAAACCTATTAAAAATAATGCTCTGTTGATCAACACCAGTGTAAATTTAGTATTGAAATTAGGTAAAAATGATCCCGTTCTAAATCCATTTAAAACAGATCAAAATGGATACATTTACTTAAACAATCTTAGCAACGATGAACCTTTGAATGTTTCCTTATTTGTAAATTCAGAAAATAATAAGGAATCAAATACTGATAATTTATTCGTTACAGTAGAACCATTGGTAAATCCCACACAATTTAACGGCAGTTTCCCCAGTACAAAATACAAACTGGTAAAAGCCACTGGCAATAAAAAAATGTCTCCGGCAATTTCCAGAGCCATCAACACTCAGAAAAACATAAAAAAAACGGCGGATGCTGATGTACAAATTGAAGAAGTAAAATTAGTCGGAAAAAAACAAGACCCAAAAGAAGAGTTAAACAAACAGCTGGCCAGTGGAATGTTCAGTTCTATCAATTCTACGATATTTGACTTTGTAAATGAAGACCAAAATACCGCCGGATCAAACAATATATTAGACTGGCTGCAGGGAAGAGTCGCCGGCTTAACATTTCAAAGAGATAATTCAGGGGTGAATGTTCCCTACATTCGTGGTAGTCAAGCTAAGCTGTATTTAGATGAAGTACTTACTGATGCCAGTATGATTGCAAGCCTTCCTACAAGCAATATTGCTATGGTGAAAATCATCAAAGAATCAGGATTAATAGATAATGCCGTAGCAATCTATACCATGAAAGGTAATATGAAACCGAAAAGTAATGAAAAACAAGCACCCAATACCAACCTATCTGTCATAAAAGGTTATGATAAGCCTTCAGAATTTCCTATTGAAATGTTAGATGATGATGCACCAACGAAAATAGAAAATGACACCCGGGAAACACTCTATTGGAATCCTAATTTATTTGATAGTGATTATGTTCCACCGAGAATTAAATTTTATAATAACGACAGTGCAAAACAATTCAAAGTACTTATCATAAGCTTTGATGAAGACGACAATCTGCTTTATGATAAAAAAATATTGAAATAATATATTTTAACAAATTAAAAAGCCTTTCAAGAGTATTGAAAGGCTTTTTTAATGACTTTAACTATAGTAATAATCTGATAAAATTGGTGATTCAACCTAAAAAGTCTCAAAACTTTTTTACCTTTTCAACAAAATGATCTGTAACCTACAAAAGAAGATTAAAATTATCCTACATTATCAAACAACAGGTTTACAATACAAGCTTTTTTACTTATTTTTACTTCATAATATTATAGACATATGAGAAAAATCGTATTTGCTGGAATCGTAGCTTTAGGAGGATTTGCAACAGTAAACGCACAGTGTAAAACGGTATCTACACTTACTGAAAATTTTGATACCTGGAAAGACATCAATAAATGTTGGACTGCTCAACAAGGAAAAGCGATGCTGTATGCCAGTGAAAAAAAGATTACCTTTTATTCAATGAACAGCCCCGGAGAAAATATGTATTTAATAACTCCAAAAATTAAAGCAGGAGCATATACCCTGAGCCTTGATATTTCAGACAATGGTGGAGAAACCACACTAGAGCTATTTTCAATCAATAATACTTCTGATCCAAAATCTTATGTTTCAATAGCTAAACCCACCAAAATAGCAGGAGGTAAAAAAGTAGTTAATATTTCGTTGAAAAAAGATTCAAATCTGGGATTGAAAGTGATGCTGAACGGAGTGCATCAGGCAGTATATGTAGATAATTTTTCTTTGAAGCCAAAAAAATAAAATCGGTTAAGATAATTTATTAGCAATAAACTGAGATCATCAAAACAAAAAACACCTTCCATAATAGAGAGGTGTTTTTTTATTAAGCATTTACCCTTCAATCCTAACTTCCTTACCCCAACTCAGGTTAATGGTATTTCTTCTCTCTCCTTTCCAAAATGAGGTGTGCTGCATCCAGCATTTTAATCAGATGAATGTAGGGATTGACGATATTCCTTTCCGGGAGGTGATCGTAGATTCCGAGTGAGAAATAGACCATTCCGGACATGAAATAATCAAATTCCTTGATGTTGTACTCTTTGAATGCTTTTTTAAATACCAGCATCGGATTTTGGTATTCTTTCTCCGAAAGCAAGCCCAACACCAAAGGAGAAACATCTTCCAGCTTCGTATTGATAATCCATTTCTTTTCCTTCAGCGTGATGAGATACCCCGCACGGACAAACGACTGCATCGACTGCCGAAAGTGAAAAAGAATGGACGGATCTTCTTTGATCCAACTGTTCTTTTTGACCGCGTGGTTCATAATGTTATGTAATGTCTTCTTAGAAGCAGCCAAGTCATTGAGTTGAAAAAAGGTTTCCATCAGCTGGAGTCCGGAGCGCTTCCTGCTGTCTGCCCAAAGATGGGTTTCAAAGTCTGTTTTAATTTTTTTCATGGGTGTATGTTTTTACTGCCTGTAAAGGAGGAAGTCCGGACAATGCTGAACTTCCTGCCCATACAAGACAAAAAATAAAGGGTATTGTATACAATTGTACACCTGCTGTCATTCCGACGAAGGAGGAATCTCGTTTATAGATTAGATTCTTCATTTCACTTCGTTACATTCTGAATGACAGCAGACCATATAGTTTGGTGCAGCATTGTATATTCTTACCAAAAAAATATGATAGAATTTGTGTTTTTTCTAAAGCTTAAAAGCCTCAATGGACTGTACACCCCATTGTAACAGATCATGATACTGTATATGATAAAGCTGGCTTAGAAAAAGGATGATTGTAGAAAAGCAGAACTGCATAAAATAAAAACGGCATGGGACTCTACAATATCTGAATCAGAGGTACTGGTATACCGTGCACACAGATAAGAGAACCCACGCCTAGGTCGTGAGCTTCCTGCCTATCTTCCCGTGTGCTAAAAATTACCAGTTTTCTGATACGAGATTCTAAGCAATAGCTTCTAATATTCTTTGAAGTATCGCAAAGCTACATTTATTGTAGCTTATTTTACAAATGTAGTAAAAAAGATTTAAAGTGGGTAATTGTACCCACTATTTTTTATGCATTTCTATTGAACTTGCTATTTATTTAATATTTACATGACTTTAACACCTGAAAAAATCGAGTTTTTAAAAAGTTTTGGAAAGAGAATTGAGACATTAAGAAATAAAAAAAATTTAAGTCTGAGACAATTATCACAAAACTGCGACATTGATTATAGTGACATTAGTAAGATTGAGAAAGGATTAAGAAACATTCAAATGTCTACTGTTCTGGAATTAGCAAGGGGGTTAGAAGTAACAGCAAAAGAATTATTTGACTTTGACATAGAAATACATCAAATTATCAAATAGATCCTATAAAGAGCTATAAAGTGTAGCTCCATTTCGTGAGTGAGGCGGTCGTACTCGGTGTGTTCGGTTTGAGTCATCTAGTTTATTTCATATTTTTCAACTTCAGTTTTAATATGGCTTTTGATATCTCTAACAATTGTATGATCTAACTGTCTTCTACAACTACATCTAAACTCCGTCAAATTATATCTTGTCATACGCATGGGTTCGCTTTGGCAATTTTCGCAATATGGAATGAATTTGTCAAAAACATAATCTTCATCTCTCACATTCAACTTAAACTTAATATGGTAATTTTCATTATCTACCGTTTTTACTTTAAACACAGGAGGATAACTTTTTATAGCATTTGCTTTTCTCCTTTCTTCTTTGCTTCTTGAATTAAATATTTTTGAATATAACTTTGCTAAAAAATATATTAATGAACCGTACAATATTATTTGCCACAAATACAATTGTGAATTAAAGAAGTTTGCGAATTTACTAGAGTTATTTCCTAAAAATTCAGTTATAACCTTAAAGTCTAAAGCTTCTCTGAAATAAACAGTTAAAAATCCTATAAAAACAGGAAATACAAATTTACTGAGCCAATTTTCCTTTATATCTTTCATTAATTACTAGTTTTAATAACCGCAAAAATAATGGATTAAGATGACTTCACAAACTTTTTATTTTTCCCCGCTCCCGTACAAATCCTTTCGTGTGGTTTAAGCATTAAAAACATCCTAAAGCCCAACAAAACCCCACCAGAAAGCCTTTAGGCCCTTCCGAAGAGTCTCCAGGTACTTTCCCAACCCTCTGGCGGGTCTTCCGAACGGCCTAAAGACCGTTGATATACGGTCGCCCACCCCTTACCCTACCATTTCTACCCCCTTAGATAAGGGGGTATGAGAACTTCCGAACGGCCTTCCGACGGTTATCCAAGTCTGTGTAGATACTTATTATACTCCCTGAAGAGGATTATGGAACGGGGTAAAGGGATATAGGATATAATAGACGGAAATAAACCATCCAAATTACCCTGCTACCGTACAAATCCTTTCGTGGTTTAAGTATTATACATCAAACATTCTAATACTATCATCTAAAAGCCAAAGACACACGATACAATCGTGCAGCAGCGATAATATTCAGTGGTAAAAAAACAAAAAGTCCCTAAAATAGAAACTTTTTGTGAGCTTGACAGGATCATTCTGGAACACTTTAACCTTTTGCCTCAAAGCCTTATATACTTCAATTTTCTCCGGAATTGAATGAGTGGTAAGATTAATAGTTCCTGTAGTAGGATTTGGATATATCTTCATTGCATTTTTCAGCTATTCCTTTGTTCCTAAAACGTAATCAGCAATCTTCGTTAGATTAAACTTCTAAATTACTTGCCTGTCAGAAAGAATTTTTCAAGCCGTTCATTAAAATCACCGCCTTTGTTACAATTGGTAAAAAAAACGTAGCCGCTTTGCTGCTCTCGGTTAATACGGTAATAGGACTGAAAATTTCCATTGTTTCCTCTGTGATTATAGTCGTTTCCTTGAAACCCCGGTCTGATACCAATCCCTAATCCCCATCCAGTGTCACCATCAAAGTCTCCTCCGGCCGGAAGTGTTATCTGTACCTTGAATAATTCGTTGGCCGTCTTTTTTCTTAGTCCTTTACCTTTCATCAGTGCTATTAAAAAATTAGCGTAGCCTACAGCTTCAGTATGGAGGCCTCCCGCTGCTCCAAACCAAGTTGAATCCTGCTTTGGCAAGGAACCAGGCCAGCGGTGAATCGCTTTACCATTCACGTATCCAGTAACTTTATGATTAGTAATAAATGGATTACTACTGAACCAAACATTAGATAGACCCAATGGTATTGAGACCTCTTTTTGAAAAAAAGAGTCTAAAGTGGTTAGGTTGTTTTTTGTGAGATTTGCAATTACCTTCGACAGATAATAATAACCCTCACCGGAATAAGCGTAATCTGTCCCTGGTTTAAATTTAAGGTATAGTGCTCCTTTGGCGATATGTCTGGTACTATCTGCAAAATCTGATGTGCGCCAGTTTGGAAGACCAGAGGTATGGTCCAAAACCATCCTTGCGGTGATTAATTTATACCGTTCGTCATCGGCTATATCTTCATAAGGCATGTACTTATACAATGGTGTATCCAGATTCAAAACGCCCTGATCAACGAGCCGCAATACAAAATAAGCAAAAACCGTTTTTGATAAAGAAGCAGCCTCAAAAACGGACTGGTTATTCAAAGGTAATTGAGTCTCTAGATTTGCTGTTCCCAAAGCCCGGTGGTAAACAATCTTTCCGTTATTAATGATCGCTAAGGACAAGCCAGGCAAACCAGCTGGGCCTACTTGGGATGCTAGAAATTGATCAAGAGCTGTCTGGGAGATTGTCTTTCCATTTAGGGTTTTAATTTGAGCATGCACAGCTGATACCAGTAAGACCAAAACCAGAGCAGAAATGAGCTTTTTAATCATTATGCATCTCATTATGACTATAACTGATTACTTTAGCTAATTTCCAGGTTTCGTCTATGAACTGCCAAAGTTGAACAAATTTGTAGGTTCCACTGACTTTTTCCTGTGTCTGACCTTTGTTCGTGTGATAAAATGTATGCACTCCCATTTCAACAGCACCATACCCTTTAATTGGATATATCTCTAAACTGCTTTTGATTAATTCTCTCCTGATATGATTTCCTCTGGCACACATTTCCTTGATAGATCGCATTTCATAATCCGCACCAACGTTTAAACCGCCCAAGTCATGATAAAATTCTATGTCGTCTTTTAAAAATTTACGATAAGCCACGCTGTCACAATTATTAAAAGCACTAAATAACAGACTGTCCGCTTTAGCCACATCTTTGTAAAGTTGGTCAGCCGAAGCGGGGATCTTTTTTTGAGCGAAAAGCGTATTTGCATGCAGACATACGAAAAGTGTCAAGCCGATAATTTTAAGGTTCATTTTTTAATTTTTAAACATTTATACTTTGCAAGATGCATTAATTTAATCATTTTACGTTTTTGATATATACACCCGCATCCCAGTAATCTAAATACTGCTAAGCAAAGACAAAACTAATATTACACACTAAACTAAAATTGTAAAAATACGAACCTTACATTTCATTTCTTAAACGATAAAAAACAATCAGTCCCATCAAATTCATTAGGGGACGTTTTTACAATCGCCTGAAATGAATTATTAAAATGCGGTTGGTCATAAAAGTTATTGGTCAAGGCAAGTGTCGTTAAAGTTCCATTCTTTTTATCCCGAAAAGCTAAGTCGTCCACAGCCTCTCTTAACTTTATTATATTTGCAAATCTTTTTGGGCTTAAGCCAATGTGTTTTCTAAATATCTTTTGCAAATGCCGCTGTGAACAGCCTAAATTGGCAGATAATTTTGAGATATTCAGACTTCCATTAGAGCTTATGATCATTTGTGTAGCTTTTGTAAGCAAAGAGACCGTTAAATTTATATGAAACAACGGACTAAAAGCAGCTACTACCGCCCGACATATATGTGAATTTTCAGTATTCCCAAGCTGGATTAACGAGCTTATGTCAAATTGATCCATTTTAATAAACCTATCAAGATGCATACTCATATCCTCTGCAGAAAAATGTACAGGTGTCCACGGATATAACTGCACCATCGTTGCTTTACTATGAGGATAAATGTCAATCTCAAGTAATTCAGTCATCTGTCCACAAAAGTAGACTCCTTCTGTTAGATGTGTTTTACCATTCTTATTCTTGATCGTAACACCTCTTCCTATTATAAAAGCAATATTAAAGCAACCATTTGGTAATGCAGACTTATTATTAATACACTGAGGATTGTCTTGGTTATTAAGTGTCCAAAGTTTTTTAATCAAAAAAGATAATGAATTTGGAACATAATATTCATCATATCTAAACATCAGTTTTTTTTGTCATGGAGGGTAAGATACAATTAAATAGCTTGTGCGTAGTGGCGAATTTAATAAAATATCACTTTATTATATTATTAGCATGGAGATCTTTATTGGAAACAATTATTCAGATTCTTTATCCCGTTAGTGTTTCGTTAAAAACATTGCATGCTCTATTTAACTAGAAAGCATTGTTCGATTAATCTGATCTACCTTAAAAAATAAAAGGCTAAGTTTCCCATAGCAAATTATATAATCGGGGGTATTCCCGGGGCAAAAAACAAAAAAGCCCCTAAAATAGGAGCTTTTTGTGACCCCAAACGTACAGTTTTCGAATAATTTTATAGAAGATTTAATAAAGCTTGCAGAACTTGAGTGTCTATAATTACTTGGTATATTCAAGATGCGTCTTTCTAACAAAACCTTGTAAATAATGCTCATTTTCACAAGTAATGATTTGCCTGCTGTAATCATAGTTTGCTTTATTGAGCAAGTAGACCTACTCAATGGTAAACAGTGTATTCTGGGAGGTTTTAGCAAAATTTTCAGTTTAGATGAACTAAAATGGAGGTATAACTTACTGGTTAATGACAAACCAATAAGGCTCTATCCAGTGCATCAAGGTTGAAATAATTAACATTATCTGTCCCATATCAGTTAACTACAGATAAAGTCACTCCAAAGGTCCCTTGTAAATCATTTAATATAACATTAACTATTGTTATATCTGAAAGTTCAGTATTGCATAATGTCTTGTGCCATATTCTACCATTGTATTTACATTTGTATTTTCACTCATCTTTTTTAATTTAGGCAAAAGTGCAATACCGCGTCCATAAAAGATTTGAGAAAAGGATAATAATTTATGAGAAAAGGTTAATCTTTATTCAGAATGCATATTCCGGATAAAATGACCATCAAATTCTACATATAATTGATCACTAAGGATGAAGGCAGAAACGGCGTCTAATAGAAGATGTATTAAAAATATAAAATAGTTCTTACTTTAGGTTGATTTTATTTCATCTGCTTTCTTCCTCCATCGATTCACTTTGGTCAATTTTTCTGAAACCGATATCTTGTCTTTTTTAAGAGTTAAGTCTATTTAGCCTTGTACTTCATTATCCATATATATAGCGTGGCAATTGAAGCCATTATTCCCTACTTTTATTTTTTGAATATTACGTTGAACACTATATTGATAATTCATCCAGTGGGTACATTTTAAATGCCTAAAAATATAATAGAACTAGCTCTCAGAGAAATTAAAATCCAGAAGGTTTAGGAATACTTTGAGAACTTCCATTTGCCCCGTTAAGATCAATATTTATATCAGTAATATTTTGTTTTGTAATTAATCTTTTATAGACCATAATATAAAACATCAGAGTGAAGTTATTGTATGTTGTTGAAAGGTTAGTGTTGTTTGTGTAATCAATCAAAGTACTATTTGCGAAGATGGCTTTAATATGCCAAGTACCATTATTTTTATACATCCTTATATCCGGTGACCCCTGCTTCGAATCATTTGCTCCCTGAGTACCTACATAGTCTAATGTTACATAATTATCTCCATTAGCAAGACTGAATGAGTAATTATGGATAACAGCAAGAAAATTATTGGCGTCTATCTTTGTATCATAATCTGTAATTCCTGACTTTGGAACTCCTGTCAGTATCAATTTCATATAATTAAAAAGAGCACTATTGCCTATGGTCGGATCATAAAGTTGCAAAGACGTATTAGACACATTATCGGAAGTAACCAAAAAATGACCTCCCGTAGTTGTAGGTTCTCCGGGGTTTCTTAGATACAAAGAATTAGTGTATGTTTTTCCATTGACATCGAGTTTCTCCACAGGATTACTGGTATTAATACCCACATTTCCGCTTTGAGCAACAAATACTGTCAAGAACGAAAAAGAAAGAAATATTGTAAAAAATTTAGTTTTCATCAGTTTATATTTTTGATTTATTGAAGTCCCGCAGGTGTAGTAGTAGAAGCCCCTTTATAAGAAGATGCAGAAGATACAGATCCTGCATAATTTCCCCAATCTTTCACTAATACCTTTTCATAAACAACTAACGATAGATTCCATGTTCCTTTTTGCAAAGAAGTCGTTTCTCCACCTTTAAAATCAAGATTAATTGCATGATAAGTATTCGAACCTACTGTAACTTTGGTAATTTCATTATAGTAAGCACCAAATGATCCATCTGAATTTCGATTTAAAGCCGCTCCACTGAACACAGCACCTACAATTGCCACTACATATTTACCCGTTTCCAAATTGGTATTGAGATTAACGACTTCATCCTGCTGTACATTTTGAATTGTTATATTATACATATTTACAGGTGCCACATTTCGTAATGAAACATCAAGTTTTTTAACTTTCCCTACTGGTGTCGTATCTGTAGATCTGGTCAAAAGGTAATAATTGTCAGTTGAAATGGAATTTACACCATCTATTAGATAAGAATCGCCAAGGGTTCTTCCGTTTACATCTAATGTTCCCTGCGGATTTGAGGTGTTAATTCCTACTTGTGCTTTAAAGTTTATCACAAGAAAAATTAAGACAGCTACTAATATTTTTATTTTCATTCGTGTAAGTTTAAAATTGAATTAATGCTGAAGCTGCAGCTCCTGTTGCAGAACCTCCCAGATTTTGGGAGACATTAAATTCTTTGGCGTATGCTTTGTCGAAAACCAATAAATTGATAGTCCAAACACCTGCAGCTGATGTAGAAGGGGGATGAAATCCTTGAAAGTCTGCTTTCAGTTTCCATGTATTATTTGAATTATAAGCATAAATCTGCGGAAGCGGAGTAACCCAGTCCGGCAAATTACCTTGTAGTATAGGCTGAGTGAATCCAAATGAGGAGATCACTACAAGAAATTTATTCGAATTGATTTTAGTATCATATTCATTGATCCAGTCTTTGTCATCTACATCACATGTAATTTGAAATTGGATCTGGTTTATGGGAGCAGGATTTACAGGCAAAAAACTGTTATTATATGTTGTGATTTTATTTTCAGGACTTGGTGATTTTATAAGATATGTATAATTTTCTGTTGCTCCTAGACTTTCTATCTCATCCTTTAGTATGATTCCCAACATATGATTCCCAACGTTTTCACACTCCCATTGATATGAAGTTCGGTTTCTGGATTAGTCGTATTTATCCCAACTGATTTATTTTGAGCATATACTATATGAGCAGAAAAAGCAAGGACAATTAAGATGTAATTTTTTTTCATCATTCGTGTTTTAATTTCTGAGTGTTTAATTTGATATAAAAAAATGTTTTAGAGCAAGTAATTTTTTAATTGAAAAATTAAGGTAATGATATACTAGAATGTACTACTACATAGAGATTTCTTTGGAATATTTTATTGTATGATAATCCAAGCAATATGGTGATATATCATATTTGACAGTGAAATTAAAACTTCTGGTACATAGAAATACATCATTGTCCTATTTTATTCCAGCAGTTTTTGAATCAGCTCTTGATAATATTACTTTCTCTTCTTTTCTTTATTTGGCATAATCTAAAATGAAAAATAGACTTTTTGATGTGTTTATAGAATCATACTGAATTTCTCCTGGTGATTAAATATTTTTTTCCATTTTGCAATCGTATTTCTGCTTATGTTAAATTCTTTTGCTATTCGTGTGTTACTATATCTTTCCTTTTGTTGATATGTTAAAATTTCAAAAATCGTAGGTTCATCATATGCTCTGTGTTTTTGATTGAATTCAAATGTTTTCTTATCTTCATGAGTGAAAACCAACTGATTTAATTTAATAATATCTAATTGTGACAAGGTTTTCTTTTCTAACAAAGAGCTGCAAAGATTATATTTTTCGGGATACTTTTTTAAAATGATATCATGGTATATTTTTTTATAATCAGGTGTTATTGTAGCCATATGTTTTTTTGATGATGTTTTTTAGAAAAATAAAGCTTAAAAAATTTACCTTTCATTATTGCTATATTTAGTAATCCATTTATAAAGGGTTGTTTTGGGAATTTTATATTCTTCGGCTATCTGAAGCGTTGTTTTTTCTCCGGTGTTTATTAATTCCAAAATGAATTCCACCACCTGTTTGGTATATATATTTTTACGGAACTGTGGAAGATGAATGGTTTCAGCTTTTGTTCTGGTATTAGAATCTGATCGGATCTCTGGCGAAAACAAAATAAGGTGTTGGCTGTACATTCTGAAAAAGTCATATTTCAAGAGCTTACACCATTGAAGAAGAACTTCTACATCCATACTTTCCTCTTCATACATTTTATATATTTCATTTAAAGTAGTTTTATGGAAATTACAAATGCGACTGATAGAAATTCCTTCTTCTTCAACTCTATTTTTGATACACCTGCCAATATGAATATTTTTAAAGTCAAATTTCATTAATCGTCTTTATTTTTTTAATCGTCTTTGAAGGCTCTAATCTCACTTCAATGTATGTTTTAAAAACATCAAATAGTAAACTGGCTGATATTGGAAAGACTTGCTTTGTTGAGCATTTAATTATTTTTTAACCTTTTTATAAGCTTAAATTGAAGATGGGCAAGAAGAGCTTTTTTCAGTTCTCTTTTCCAATTTTTTTATAGGTAAAATATTTATTTCTATTTACCAAAAAAAGTTATATCAAGTATCTTATAGTGTTGTTTTTGGGCATGTATCATAGGATTTCAAACCCCGCAGTCACAAGTTTAATTTATCGTAATCTCTGTATCAAAATCAAACTTCTGTAAGAGTTTCCTGTACCTGGAGAAGCTGATGATGAAACCGTAAAACTACTATTTCCTGGCTGTATTGAGAAATCTAATGTCTGTGAAGTAGCACCTGTAATGTTAATATAATCATCAAAATAATATACTGAGGCTTGGCTAGAATTGTTGGAGCCATTTATTATAGAGTATTCATTATTGTTAACTATTGCTTTTATAAAAATATTATTATTGGCAGACGCTGATGTAAAACTTCCAACAAGCCTTACCTGTACCTTATATACTCCGGGCGGGAGGTTTATTTGATCTGTTGTTCTGGCGAAAGAACCATTTGTGCCTGCTCCTGGAGAAACCCCGTCCGATATTGTCGCTCCAACAATTGTATTGATGAAGTTAGGAGCTGCATTTGGGGCATTCCCCATTTCTGTCGCATCATCGTTTGTATTAAATCTAAGAGCAGCTTGTCCGGCTAATGTTGTATACGTTGTACCATTAAGCCCGATTCTCAAAATCTGTCCTTCAACGGATGTTGTATTATTTCTATAAACATCTCCATTGGTATCTATCACCAATCCTGTAGAGGATGTATTGGCCGGAAGGTTCGGAAGGTTTTCAAACCTCATATCAGGTGAGCCAGCTGTTGCATTTACTATATGAAGCTGCTTTTGTGGTGCTGCTGTACCGATCCCAACTCTATGATTGGCAGCATCTATAGAAAGAGTGGTTCCGTCTACTGAAAATGAATTAACAGTAGTTCCCCCATTGAAGGCTAAAGTTTTACCTGACTGATCTACAATTCTGTTTCCGGATAAAATACCATTACCAGCATAGATACTTGTATCAATGGTAGCTGATGCACCACTTATTGACTTCCATATACTTCCATTAAAGAAGTAATATCCAATAGTGGTCACTTCTGCCACTTGTCCTGAACTAGGAATGGCACCCGTAGGAGCAGTAATATCACTTACATAAACCAATGCGCCTGTTTGATAAAATGCATAAGTACCGGCTGTTTTAGCGGCTAATTCCTGCTTGGTGATTCTAGGCGCGATAATTCCGTCAGCACTCGTTATAGTGCTGGCTTTACCTTCTACGTCTAGAGTAGCATCGGGGGTTGTTGATCCTATTCCTACCTTGTCGCCGGCAGCATCTACAGATAAAGTGGTTCCGTCAACAGAAAATGCATTAGCAGTAGTTGCTCCGGTGAAGGCTAGGGTTTTACCTCCCTGATCAACCGTTCTATTTGTCAATAAAGTACCATTGTCTGTATATATATTGGTATTGGTATCTATACTGCCGCCTGCACTTTTCCAAATACTTCCATTAAAATAAGTACCCGGTATTGGTAACTTCAGCTGTCTGTGCAATGCTGGGAATTGTTCCTGTAGGTGCCGTAATACTACTTACATAGATTAAAGCTCCGGTCTGGGGAAGTCCATAAGTTCCGGATGCTTTAGCAGCTAGTTCCTGCTTAGTGATTCTGGGTGCAATAATACCGTCAGCAGTCGTAATAATAGCGGCTTTACCTTTTACATCTAATGTTGCATCCGGAACTTGTGTATTAATACCTACCTGTGCTTGTGTATTTGCTGCCACAAATAGTAAAGCAGCAATAAATAATTGTTTTTTCATTCCTTTGTTGTTTAAGAACGTTAGAACACAAAGGTATTAGGTGAGTGCAGACTACTCATATAATAACAGCTTACATTTTATTACAAAATATTACAGTAGTGTATGATTGAGTATAACACTCTCATTACTAATAAGTTATAGTTATTGGATTTTCATCAGCCAGGTATAGATATTTTCGGAATTACTGATATTGAGTTTCTTTCTTATTCTGGACTTTCTGGTTTCTACCGATCCTATCGAAGCTTTTTTTAATACCGCAATCTGTTTTGTATCAAAATTCAGTTTCATGAGTGCACAATATTCTAAATCTGAAGGAGTGAGCTGGGGGGTTATTTCAAGAAGCTTCCGGTTGAAAGCAGGAAACATTTCTGAAAATTTAAGGTAAAAAGTATGGCTGTTATTTTTAGCCAGTTCGATAATATCGTTTAAATCCTGAAGATTGTTATTTGTTTCTGGAAAATCAATAATCTCGGTGTAATGATGATTAGTAATTTGATTGTGTTCATTTATATCAACAGCGATGGTTTCCTTTTCTGCTGTTTTTTTCTTTTGAAAGAAAAAGAAATAACAGGCCAATACTGCAGCAGATATTACGCCTGCAATTATAATGAAATGATATACTGGCTGTTCTTTCTCCTTAGGTTCTGATGACACCTTTTCTACAGTGTTTTTGTTGGAAAGAGAAATGCTGTCTGTTATTCTTTTAGCCTTTTCAAGATAATCTGCCTGATTTTTATAATCTTTACTACCATCATACGCTTCTGCAATACCTGAGTAGCATTCTGCTAATTCTGACGGAAGCAGCTTATATTCTTTATAAATTGCAATGCCCTGATTAAAGTATTCAATGGCTTTAGGATAATTTTTCTTTTTATTTTCAATATTTCCCCGAAGCCTATAATAAGGAAGAAAGTCGGATCGGTTTTTTTCATCTTTCATAAGAAGCGGAAATTCATTCAAATATTTTTCCGCTTCAGGAATATTATCTTGAGAGAAATATTCAGCTCCCAAATTTATAGCATATCTGGCAATAGACTTATTTCTTGTGGGAAAAGCACGGCTTGTTTTCTTAGATTCCTCATAAGCTTTACGAAAATAAAAGAGAATGCTGTCATGCATGATCTTATTATTTTCTATTCCATCGCTACGATTAGCATTTATACCTAGCTGGCAATAAATAGATGATTTGTTATCATGTTTTTTGTCGTTTAAAGGAATTTTATCAGCAATTAATAAAGCTTTTTCAAGGCTGATCTTCCCTTTTTGAAAATATCCCAATGAAGTATTGATATTTCCCTGAATCATCAGTAAATTAGACCAGCTTATATAATCTTTGATTTTTTCTGCCAGTTCCATACCTTCAGGTATTTTCTTTAAAGCTTCACTGTAATTCTGCTCATTCGCATAAATTTCAGATAACTTTACAATAGATTTCAGGTGCCCTTTATCGTAACCTGTATTTTTAGACTGATAATACATTTCTGTGCACAATCTCAGCATTTCTTTGCTTCCCTTTTCTGCATATGCATTTTTATGGTTAACTATTGTCCATAAGCTGTCAATAGAGGATATCTCTTTATTATTTTGAGAAAAAGAAAGAGCAAAATGAAAAAGAGACAGAAATGAAATAAATTTATATCGCATAAATTTTTAATGTGTTACAAGAGCCGAAAGATACGCGAATTGTTATTATAGTGTTAAACTAATTTAAAACTATAATAACAATGTGTCAATAATTATCGACTTATATTCCGATCTCCAGTAAAATACCGACTTGTGCTAAAGTCTTTTATACAGACTTGATAGCCTAATGCTATTTCCTAAGTAGCTTTCACCTACACCTGTACTTCCAGTGATTAAATATTTTTATTTTCCCTACAAACTCACACTCATCCAACCAAAATACTTGTTTAAGGTTAAGATTTCGTATCCATCAAAATTGATGCTTTCAATACTCGATTTATAATGCAACTTCGCATTTTTTTTAACGAATGTATGACGCTAACAACATGAAAAATTAATAGTGTTTTATATCAAATACAAACCTAAGAACAGACGGTCAATTTGAACTAGAATTAAATGAAAAAGCAATAAGATATTACAGAAAAATGATCATCTCATCCAATGCAATTCCTGACAAGATTAAATTAATTTATAATGAAAATATTGCTTATAATGATCGAACCTATTTATTACTTGAATAAAAAGAACGAAGATTCCGCTTATTATTACGCTGAAAATATATAATAATTTATATGATCATCATGACCTGGATGAAAAACTAAATATTCTTTTAGCAATAGCAACCGCTCCTTTATCACTCATCAATAAGTCGAAAGGGAAAAAAGATTCAGCGGATTATACATGAATAAGTCAACATTCACCGCAAACTCTAAACATCTAATCTATTTGGCCTTTAGTATCAGTCTATGTTAGTCAGGTGAAATTCGCCAAGGCAAAAAAATATGTTGATGTATACACTGAAAATTCAGAAAAAATAAAATTTTATACGACATAAAATTGCCTATAAATTAAATTCTGAAATATCAGATGAGACAGGTTCAAGCAGGCAGGCTTATAAATATTAAAAAAAATAAGTTGAAGTAAATGATAGTATCAATAGAATTGATAAAAATAATATCAACAAAATATTTGATAAGGATCTCCAGGGAAAAAAAACGGATAAGAGAGGAAATTACCTATTCAAGATATTTATCAATTATTATTATTTTAATTGTTTCGACCTTGAGCTGTGGAGGCTATTTTATAAAAGGCTATTTTAAAAAGAAAGACAATAAAAAAAAATATCATCGTTGAAAAAGACGTTGAAATTAAAATTTAGCATTAAAGTTAATGCTTGCTTATGAAGAAATTATTTCTTTAGCAAAAAGTAACTCTCCTAACTTAACAGTTTTAAAGAAGTTCACCCTAGTTTTTGCGATAAAATCGTTGAAATCTATCCTAAAATTCTGAATTTATATTATTCGATTAATTTTACAACCAAAGAGATTGCAAATTCTATTTTGTCACATCTAAAACCGGGCAGATGAGAAAATATAGACTAAGAAAAAAACTAATATATTAAAGAAAATCTTTCCGAAAACATCAAGACCTGCAGGTATGTAAGATGTTCAAGTATAAATTAAAAAAGACAGAAGAATCTGTCTTTTTTAATTATCAATATTAATTCTATTTCTTTATAAATTGTAAAAATTTGCTTTCCGATATAATATAGAAATAGGAATAAGGAAAATAAATAATACATTATTCATTTGGCTATTATTTTATCATTTACAGTAAACATAGCAATTACTACAAATATAATTTAATAAAAATACTATTTATACAAATAAATACTACATAAATACAATAACTGAAAAACATTCTAATTACTTAAAAACACCTCCTTGTACAAAAAAATTGTTATATCAATAAAAATACAAGTAAAGATATCATTAAATGCAGCTTTAGAATCAAATTCCATTAGAAAAAAAACTAAAGTTATGTATAGGTCTCTACAAAACCGAAATTGGAAAACAACAGAAAAGACCAACACAATTTAACAGCTAAATGTTATAAATGGGCATAACTGAATTTTGATGATTTAAATTTATTTTCCCTTATTATTACTTTTTGAATATATTTTTTTCCATTTGGCCACTGTATTTCTACTGAGCTTAAAATTGGCAGCCAATTGGGTATTATTTAAACTATTCTCTTCCTGATAATTTAACATCTGCAAAATCGCCTCTTCATTGTAAGCTCTATGCTTCTGGTTAAAGATCTCATTTTCTCTATTTTGTTGAGAAAAAATAATATCATTCAACCTGATAACATCCAAGTCAGAAATATGCTCTTTAGAAAGAATAGCTCGACAATACTTGCTTTTTTCCGGATGCCTTAATCCAATGATATCTGAATAAATTTTGCGGTAATCAGGTTTTGTGCCTACTTTTTGTACTTTACGATCCATTTATATAAAGTAGTTTTAGGGATTTTATATTCTTCTATAATTTGCAATGTGGTTTTTTCTCCATTTTCTATTAATTCCACAATAAAATCAATCATGTCTTTTGTATAAATATTCTTTCGGAATCTAGGAAGCTTATTTTTTTCGCTTTCCTTATACTTTTCAGCGGAAGACGGAGGAGAAAACAGAATTAAATGATGTGAGTATAATCTGAAAAAATCATACTCTAGCAGTTTAGATAATCTTAGCAATGTAGCTGTTGATATATCTTCTGAAGACAGTATATTCAAAAGGAACTTGTGATCACATCTAAGAAAACTGAGAATTCTTTCTTCTTTAATATTCAGTTCCTCAATTCGCAACCGGACCATTTCCCCAATGTGTATTTCTTTAAAATTTAAATTCATATGCATTAATTAAAAGGGTATCATCTTATACATCCAGTTGATGATACCCAATATGAAAAAGTTCATACAAGATCGCCTTGTCCTGTATCAGGGATTATAATTTGATAATCGTTATATTGCTTACATTTCCAGTCCCAATAGCACCCGTTTCGTCTCTCAGAAGCGCATAAGTATTGGCACCATTTGCAGCAAAGGTAATCTGCTGGCCAGCTGTAACGCTGATAACAGTGTTGTAATTGTGAATTTGCCCAACAGTTGCTGAAGCAGCAATACTTGTCGCAATCCGGGTTGATCCCCTACCTATAAAATTTCCGCCCGCATCCCGTATGCCAATAATAACCTGTTCATTGGCCCCTACATTTCTGAAGCTCATCTGCATCTGTACCAGATAATTTCCGGCACTGTTAAATGTCATCACCCCGGTAGTGATATTATAGCTATATAAGGAAGAGGTAGCCTCCGGGGTTCCCAGTAATATGGTATTGGTGCCCGTAAGGCTGGTTTGGTTGGCCGCCAGCTTCGCGTGGAAAAGGGGCTGTGCAACGGTAGGTGAATATTTTAATATTCCGGTTGATAAATCTACCACTACATTGTTTTCTGCTCCGGAAGCCGTATTTAATCCTTCTATTCTTACCGGATCATCCCCCGCAGAAGGCACCACATGAAGTTTATGGGTAGGATTGATTGTGTTAATCCCAAAATTACCAACCGGGTTAACCGTAGCCCGTTGTGTATTATTGGTAAAAAAGTTAACAGGTGTTGCAGACTGCGTACCTAAATTTAAGCTGGTTGCATTACCAGACGTCACCAACTGTGCAGAATTGGCATTATCTACAAACATATCTAATATGGCTGAACCACCCTGCGCCCGGAATGCACCTCTTGAGGAACCCGATGCTGTCAGAAAACTTTGTGTACCAACATTACTAAATGTAATGGAATTTGAACCATTTTTAAACTGCAATGTATTGGTTCCCATGGTTACAATTCTGTTGGTCAACAGAGTTCCATCTGAATTGTAAATGTTTGTTCCTGTAATGCTTGAAGGCGCTACGGCTTTCAACACACCATTGGTATCGGCTACCACTACTTTATCGGTAGTCATATTACCAGTATAAGCGGGTGAGTTTATATTTCTTATCCTGAGACCGCCGTTACCTGTACTGGCTGTCCCGCCTAAATCCAACAGCTCGGTCGGTTTTGCGACAGCTTCTGCGCCGTCTACTCCTATTGCAGTATGGGCGTTTTTGAGTACTGTAACGGCATTATTACGGGAAAAGACAGTAGTTCCGTTAGAACTTCCATTCCCTAGCTGAAACAATGCATCCGTACTTACACTGGTAAATGCCGAGCCTGTCGTAACAGAATTGGCAATACCAAGTGATACCTCTCCTAATGAACTTGCTGATGTCCCTTGACCTATGGCAACAGAACCAGTTCCCTGAGCATTGGTTGTCTGTCCCATAGAAATTGAGCCGGCTCCACTGGATAATGTATTGTTTCCTAATGCTACTGCACTTTGTCCGCTGGCCGTATTGGTATTTCCTACCGCAAAAGCACCGTAATTACCACTGGCGACGGATTGGTAACCAAGCGCTGCAGAATATTGTCCACTGGCTTCATTTCCAAAACCAAATGCAAAAGAATTATTTCCTACTGTACCCATCTGACCACTACCGCCGCGAACTGAACCTTGTACATCTAAAGCTGTATCTGTATAATTATCCGTTTTACCAATCGCTACATTCCCTGATTGATAAATGTTCTGAGTATTGTCGGTGGCTTCGGTATCGGTTGCCTGGTTATACCAAGGTTCCGATGAAGCAGCTCCACCAGCGAATTTCTGCCAGACTGCACCATCGAAATAATAATATCCGGGAGTGGTAACATTAATTGTTTTGGCAGTAGGTGTTCCTGCTGGGGCAGTGGCATATACCTGGGTTCCGGTTTGCGGGGCGGCATACAGAGCATCTTTTGCCGCCAGTTCGTCGCCGGTTAATCTCGGGGCTATCAATCCGTCAATTTTAGTGATGTCCGAAGGATTTCCAACTACATCAAGTGTCGCTTTCGGATTGGTCGTATTAACACCTACTTGTGCCGACGCACTTGTAAATCCTAATAAAAATAGGAAAACTGTTACTGTTTCTTTGTTTCTCATTTGTTTGATATTTAATATTATATTTTTAAAAGATTGTATTATTGTAGAAAGAAAATGCATCCTATTTCCAGGATTATTGCTAATATATTTATAGCAATCAGGTTTCTCTGGGAGATAAGTGATTCTTTTATAATGTGATAATTGGCTTTTATCAGTTTGTAAAAACCCACTATAAATAAAATGAGTGAAATTATAAGAATTGATAAAACCTCTATGGCAGACAAATTACTGTCGTCAAATACGATAGTATTTAAATTCAAACTTCCACCGGTGGCGGCCATTCCAAAGAACAAGAGAACAACTGGCAATAAAATGTATATAGAAGTATATAAAAATGCAAACAGATATTTTTTAAATCCTGGTCCTGAAATTCTTTCTTTATTAAGGAGTGTTATAATCAGACTCATTATAATAGCCGTCATATTATTAACAAAAAATATGGTAATGGCTTTTTCCGTAAAATTTAATGATCCAAGCAATTTTGCAATCGGAAAATCGGCTTGGTTATTTTCATAAATAATTAAACTTGTTGCCACTGAAGTATAGATACTGAACCGTACAGGAGATAATATATCATCATTTAGCAACTCTGAATCTTCATTTACCTCTTTCTCTGCAAGATCGTAACATAATTCCGGATTTCTGAACAACGTAAAAATTGTCCCTGGAAGAAGCAGTAAATCCGTTAAAACTTTGAGGCATAGTCGTTCAAAACTATCCAATAATTTATCAAACTCCACAAGAAATCATTTAAGTTATTTAAGTTCAAATTTGTATTTGATGCCAGATTAATTTTCTTTATTAAAATGTATCATTTTGTATTCTTTACTAATAATCAGCAATAAGCTGGGTTTAATACCATAGCTTAATTTCTCTGCGGATTTGATTTTGTAGTAGAATTCAGCTTTATCAGAGTCGGTGTTTATTAATTTTACCGGAGAAATTTCGGTAGAAGTGTTGGTTACAGGAAGCAAAATAGCGATAACCTGTTCTCTGGAAAAATCAATGGCTGTTGGCATTCCGTTTTTCCCCATATGGGCAGCCGTTCCAAAAATTTCATCAAACTGTTCTTTGGAAGTAATTACTTTTTCGGCAGGTATGTTTACCGTTTGGGTATTTTTCACAAAGTAGTTTTGAGCCACCCTGAAGGCTATTGGCTCTGATTTGCGGGTATTTGTCTTACAGGAAAACAGGAATGCTAGAAAAATAATTAATATGTTTTTCATTTGTTTTAATTTTAAATTTATAACGCTAAAATCCCTCCGACTCTATAGAGTCATTTATGTTTTAGGATGGTTTCAAGCCGAAGGGAAAAATATTATGGTTTCCAAAAGCTCCATACGTTGCCATTGAATACTGCCAGTTGTTTTGCTGTAGTATCATAAAACATCATGCCGGGAGCAGGATTGATAATAGCAAGATGTGGGCTGGCTACTTTAGGCAATATCATTGCTTTGTTGGTGTCTTCCAAAATTAAAATTCCTGGAACGGCAGAAGGCGTTCCGATCGATACTTTGGCTCCCGCTTTTTCTGTTATAAAGCACCCGCAGGATTTACACTACAGTTAATTATCGGGCAGACAAATGTAGAGCCTATCCCATTTAATTGCTTATAAAGATCTAAAAAGTTAGTAGATGAAATATAATTGTCATCATACAAATGATACACCGGATGATTGGTGATGGAAGGACATTCTACCGTGTCCGGTATCCCGTCATTATCATCATCCAGGTCTGTGGAATTGGCGATTCCGTCTCCGTCAGTATCCTGTGCCTGCAGACTGTTTACACTAAAACTAAAGGTCAGGAAAGTGTAAAATAAGAGTAATTTAATTTTATTCATCATTTTTTTTGTTTTTAATTTTTACTGACAATCAGGTTTTATCAGTTTTCTCTTTAGCCATCTGTAAACAAGCCATCTATAAATAGTTATTTTGGGGACATTGCTTTCTTTTGCAACCTGTGAAATTGTTTTCTGTCCAGTGTCTATTAATTCCAAAAGAAAATATTTTATTTCTGTTTTCATACTTTCAGTGTTACTTTTTCCCGGATTTCGATATCAAATGTATCGTCTGTATTATTAATTCGTTCTCATCGTTCTTTAGGATTAAAAACATAAAAAAATAGAAATGAAAAAGAAATTATGGTAAATATTTGTATTTTGATATTATTAAAAAAGTAAAGTTCTTAATCATTTACATTTTTGTCACAATGAGATAATAGCTTGTATTGCTTCCTGAAGGAATGTTTAACAAGCACTCACCGTTATCAAACTGGTTTGGCTCTCCACTGGCATAATTTAAAAATAAAGCTATTTTCTGATTAGGAACGGTGGTCTGTAATGTCTGGGTAAGCGTTTGGGGATTTGAAATAGCATAACTTCCATTAAATGTATCTCCGTTATCAGCTCTTTGAGAATTTACCAGACCTCTTGAAACGGTATTAACTGTATAAGTTGTACCCGATGCAGTTGCAAATACGGTATTCACTTGCATTTGTCCAGCTAAAGTATAGTTTTGTGTAGATTGATATCTGTTGCAGCGGAGTGATGCCCATAACTCAAAAACATACACGCCGGGTTCCTGAATTATAAGATAACTTACATTGCTCGTTGCCTGTCCGTTTACAGTAGCCGATGCATCTGTTCCGAAAGTAAAACCTAAGGTATTACCCCGGAGATCCGCATCATTCACAATCGGAATATTAACATATTGAGTCGTGTCAAACATTGAAAACCCTCCCGAATTATTGGTATAGGTAGACGGATACTGAGAACTTTTCTGATAATACAAATATTTAATGGCAGGTGGAGCTATGGCGCTGCTGCTGCCTGTACCATCCAGACCTAAAGTGTTGAATGGGCGCGTATAAGCAGGAGAAGACAATGCAGGGAGGTTTTCGTGGCGAATATTCAGAGTTCCGGCCGCATTCACGTTAAGCAAAACTGCAGGTGCAGAAGTTCCTATATTAATTCCTACAGAACCGTCATTCATTACTTTCATCAGCTCCGTTCCGGATGAATTATTGACTTCCAGGGCTTTAGTAGCATTGGTATTGTCTTTGGACACCACATCCAACATTGCAGATGGTGTTTCTGTATTGATTCCGACTTTATTCTGTTGAGCAGATAAAAAGAAGGAAACCAAAGCAAACGGTAAAAAAAGTGTTTTTTTCATAATATTTCTCTTTTTACGGCTATAGTTTGGAAACAGTCAGTGTTACTTTTTTATCCAGTCCGGAAGGTACTGCAAGAGAACAAGCAGCCGTAGAACTATACTGATCGGCGGTTCCCCAGCTTACTGTTAAAGCTACTTTTTGATTTGCCGAAGTAGTTTCTATAATTGAGAAAATATTGGCTGGAGAAGGAAAACTATATTGATTAGTAATCAAATCGCCTGCAGTATTCCTTAGCGGGAAAGTATTATTACGGATATTCGTTTGAAGCGAATAGGTAGTGCTGCCGGAAGCAGCCAGATAGATTCCTGTTCCGATTCCTAAGAAGTTCGCCCCACCTACACTAGCCGATGGTGCTCCGGTACAGCTGGTATAATAACCTAAATTTATTTTATAAACACCCGGGTTAGGAATTGTAAAATATATAACATTGGTGGCAGCGGTTCCGCCTAATGTAGCAGTGGCATCCGTACCCAAAGAAACGCCGAGAGAATTGCTGAGAATACCTGCAGCAATAAAAGGCAAACTGTAAAACTCCGTGGCGCTGTCGAGTGAGAAAGTCGATGTAGCCTGCGTATCGTTAATGGTTAGGTAAGAAAAAAGCGGAGTTGGTATATAAGTTCCCAGATACCCGTTAGCATCTATACCCAAAGAAATTCCTGCAAGCAGAACAGGTAAGTTCTCATATCTTACTGTTCCGTTGGTATGCAGCTTTGCAGTAGGAGTAGGAACATTGATCCCGACGTTTCCGTTATCCAGAACAGTAACCATCTCAGTTCCGTTGGAGTTATTGATTTCCAATGCTTTTGTTGTGGCGGTATTGCCTTTAGATTTGATATCTAATGTCGCAGAAGGGCTGTTTTCATTAATACCAACCTGTCCGAAGGCAAAGCTGTAAAATGTAATAGCTAAAATAGTTAATATTTTGTTTTTCATCAATTTATGTTGCAATTAATAGTTTAAGAATAACAATACAGGAAATGGTTTCGTATATTTTATTACGAAATCGAGGGCTGTAGAATGTTTGTTTTTATGGATTAAATATTCCCGGGAGGAGGACGCACGTAAATATAGAAACGGTACGAATCGGAAAAAGCGATGCTTTGGTAAAATACTTTGGAATTTTTATGCTTAAAATTATTTGAATCTGTTGTATATTCAATAAAGGTCCCGGCAATGAACTTGGAAAAAGAGCTTACAGTGGTTATGACACCATTTCCTGCAGTTGTTTGAAAATGGGTAAAATTTCTATCTTCAGAAGCAGGATTTATTTTTATTTCCGTGCCGGTTTTAGCAATATATTCCTGCTTTTTGGTTTCTTTTTTCGTATTTTTTTTGGCAATCTGCTCAGTGCGTTTTTGGGGAATATTTTTGTCCGGAGTTTCTGCCTGCACAATCAATTCGGCATTGCTGATATTTTCTGCTGCATACAAAGTTGCACCAGCGGAAATGTAAATTGAAGCTTTCGGAGTTTCTGCAGCTGCAGAATTTTGGTCGACAACAACAGCACCCTCTGAAATATATATTTCAGAATTTTGAATTTGTGTTATTTGTGCTGAAAAGAAAAAAGGAAGCAAAAATATACTAAGCAAATACATACGAAAGATAGTCTTCGTATTTACAAGAAAATATTTGCTTTTATAATACATCTGTGTTTTATATTTCGGTGGCGAAATTATACTATCTACCACTCACAAACAGCAAAAACACATATAGCATAGGCATAACATGCATGTAACAAACAGATTTTCAATGCTATAAAAAATTCTATTCTAAATTAAAATTTAGAATAGAATTACAAAATTTGTTTTAGAAATGGGGTTAAAGAATACTAGTATTCTTCAAAATATTTAAGAAAATGATAGAGGTCTACCTCCGAATCGAGGTTGAGTTTTTTTCTCAACCGGTTTTTCTTTATCTGTACAGATTTGTGCTGCATAAAAGTAAACTCCGCAATGTCCTTGGAAGAAAATCCCAACCAGATTAAAGCACAAAAAATAAGGTTGTCTTGGGTTAGGTCCGGGTTGAGCTCCAGAAGTTTTTTGGAAACATCAGGATACACTTCCTGAAATTTTGATAAAAACCCGATATCGTTATTTTTTGCCAATTGCATTATTTCTTCGTGTGCATCTGCAATCCTGCTTTTCAACACCAAAGTTTCATCTTCTTTTTGCAGAATGAGTTCTTGCTTTTCTGATATCACTTTCTTTTTTTTCTTGTTCTGATAATATAAATAAGAAAGCACCAGTAAACTCAAAAAACCTGCAATACCAGCATATAAAAATGTTTTCTTTTTAAGGGTATTCTTTTCTTCGGTTTTTTCCTGTTCTATGTTTTTTATGGATAAATCCACACCTTTAGAATTTGGCTCTTCCAAACTGTCTTTTAATTTTACATAATACTCCAGATATTCTTTTTCCTTTTCTGTATTTCCGAGATTTTTATAGCTTGCTGACAAAAGTCTGTATAAGTTTTGAGTATGAACGCTATTTTTTAAATTCCTACTGTAATCGAGGGCTTTGTCTAAGTAAAAAATTGCATTTTTATAGTCTTTTTCTTTAAAAAAATATTGGGCATTATAGTAATAAAAGACAGACATTTGATACTTGCTTGTTTCATTTTTTCTTTTGTCCATTACTTTTATGGCCTTATCCAGATAAATTTTGGCAGAATCCTGGTTAGGTTTGAATTCTATGAAATGATAGGCAATTTGAGAAATAATGACAGGACTTTCATACGAAACACACGACCGCTGCAAATAATGTAAAGCAGAATCTAAATCTTTTGTTTTATAAAGAAAATTTGCCCTTAAAGAATAGACAGAAGATAAAAATTTGTTCTTTTTATTGCTATTTTCAATTTTATTTCCATAATAAACAGCTTTAGCATTATACTTCAGACCTGTTTCATCCAAATTCAATAAATAATAAGCCAGCGAATATTCCTGATAAATCTTAGCAACCGTAAAAAAATCGGTCTCGTTCTTATCCGATATTTTTTCGGCAATATTCAGGTTTTTGATGCTTTCTTCCCCATTTCCCAAATAAGAATATTGGGTGGCGATATTGATATGTGCCCAGATTATTCCTCTTGCATAATTTTCTTTTTTCATTTTTTCCAGCATTTCCTTATTCCAAAGAATGATTTTTTCTCTGGGAATATTGTTCATAATCATTTCTCTGGGTTTATTGAGAAGAATTGAATCGTATTCTTTATGCTTAAGGTTTTGGGAAAATAACATTCCTGACGAGAAAAAAATCCCAACAGTAATGATGAATTGGAATAAGTATTTGAAAAATATCATTGAAGACAAAAGTAGGAATATTTTCGGGAGAATTAGCGACCGTATTTTCTTATCTAAATATTTTCTACCTCCGATAATGATTTAAGAAAATGATAGAGATCCACTTCGGATTCAAGGTTGAGTTTTTTTCTCAAACGGTTTTTCTTTATTTGTACTGATTTGTGCTGCATAAATGTAAATTCAGCTATATCTTTAGAAGAAAATCCCAACCAAATCAATGCACAAAAAGTAAGGTTGTCCTGGGTTAAATCCGGATTGAGCTCCAAAAGTTTTTTCGAAACATCGGGATAAATTTCCTGAAATCTTGTAAGAAAACCTATATCGTTGGACTTGGCAAGTTGCATTACCTCTTCGTGAGCGGTTGAAAGTTTTCTTTTCAGCCCCTTCGTTTCTTCTTCTTTTTTAACAATCAGGTTTTCTTTTTCTATAATTTTCCTTTTCTTTTTCTTATCTTCAAAATAGAAATAAGTCAAAATCAAACTGCTAATTAATACGATCAAACTTCCATAAACGACGGACTTTTTCTTAACTCCTTGCGTTTGCTCATTTTTATCTTTTTCAATCGTCCGGATAGACAACTCAGCGCCTTTGGCTTGTGCAACTTCAGTGCTATCCTTGAGCAAAGCATATTTAGCAAGATTTTCTGTTTCCTTTTTTGCATCACCAAACTTTTTATAGGTTTCGGCCAAAGTCCGGTAAACATTTTCAAGATGACCTACATTTCCCGTTTCCTCGGCAAGAGAACGGGATTTTTCCAAATAATGTAAAGCTTGTTGATAGTCTTTCTGCTTTATATAATAATTTCCATAATAGAAATATATGACCGAACTATTGTAAGGTGTAACATTTCTGGCTTTAATTTCTACAAGGTGGAGCGCTTTGTCCAAATAAATCTTAGCGGAATCAAGATTAAGCTTATAATCCGTATAATGACTGCCGATAGCGGCAAAGCCTAAAGGTGTTTCAAAATGATGATTTGATTTATGAAGGTAAAGCGCAGCCGAATCCAGCTCTTTTAATTCATAAAATATATTGGCTCGGCAAGAATAAGCATAGCTTAAAAACCTATCGGCAACAAAACAAGAGCCTTCATTTTCTTCAATATCCTTACCATATTGCACCGCTTTTGTATTATTTTTCAATGCAAAGTCATACATCTTCATCGTATAATAATTCTGCGAGTATTCCTGATACATTTTGGCGATAGCAAAGTTATCTGATAAGCTACCATTCTTCATCATTTTATTTACAACATTCAAATGCAGAATGCTTAATTCCGTATTGCCCCGACTACAATACCTGTTAGCTAAGTTGATGTTCGCCCAGGCAACTCCTTTAGGATAATTTTGTTTTTTTGCTTTTTCCAGCATCATCTTATTCCAACTAATCATTTCTTCAAAAGACTTTTCACTGATCATAAATTTGTTAACTTCTATTAAAAGGGAATCAAATTGTTTAGAAGTCAGTTTTTGGGAAAAGACACTTACTGATGGGAAAAAAAAACCAACAGTAATGATGAATTGCAATAAGTATCTGAAACATTTCATTGAAAACAAAAGTAGGAATATTTTCGGGAGAATTAGCGGCCGTATTTTCTTATCTAAATATTTATAGAAAAAACTGGTTAAAATTTACCTCTCCTGATATTTTTCATTTTTTGTTTTGCAGAGAATATATGAAGCACAACTTAGCAATAAAGGTACTCCAGTATATTGCAGGTCTAATGTAGTAGCAATTGATGTTTATGAAATTACTGTGAAGCTCCTTTTTCGGATTAAACCCTCACATTTTTTGCCTAAAAGCAGAATAAAATTTGTACATATAAAGTATATTGTCACCATAATTGATGTTAGTTACCCATGAATTAAGAAAAAAAATCAAACTTCTTGTGTCCTCCTTTGTTCCCAGAGCCTTTTCTGCTGTTTGATCCCATCTTTTAGAATCCCATTTCCCTTTTTGTGGAAGTCACCTTAGGTACTCCATCAACAGTAACTCTCAAGTACACATATCTGATCCTATCAGATTTTCTTTTTGGGCTCTTCAAAAAGAAGGTCAACCCATAACTATTTTCCAGCATAATTAAACAACTTTTAAATGTTTGTAAATGTCGAATTAAAAGTACTTAAGTCAAGTCGTTAATCAATTTAATCATTTGATTTACAACATATAATACTAGTTTCTATGGCAATTATTTTGGAGTTTTAAAAGCCACGAAGTTACTATATGCTTTTTGAGTGTTTTTGAAAATTATGGCTATAATGCAAAAAAACAAAAAAGCCTGCAATTAGCTAAAATTGCAGGCTTTAATAGCTTTTAAAGCATTTTTTGAGTTTTACTCTTACTTTTCAGCGGAGAGAGAGATTTGAACCTACTCATTTAAAACCATGTTAGTATTCATTTTCGCCTTTCAAAATTATTGATATCATAATATTGCCATAACCTCTATCTAAAGTCCAATTGCAAAATCTATTGTTCAAATTACTTTTTTAAATGGCGAGCAAGGGAGTTGACTCCCTTAAATACTCTATTTGTACTAGTCTATTTTGGAAAATTAAAAATACATTATCACCGGACTGTTCTTATAATTAAACAATTTTTTTTGCAGTATATTTTTTAATAGTTTACACAATATTTTAATCAAAGAGAATTCTTAAAAACTTACAAAAATCATTATGAAAAAAAGTGTGAGATATATTCTAACTAAGAAAATGGATTTGTCAAAATATATTAACATTCATTTATTTGGTATAAGCTATAAAAACTTCTTTAAAACATACAAATCTACCCTTATCCACACTTTTCAGATATGTTTATATCACAAATATTTTCTTCCATTTAGCTACAGAATTTCTACTCAGTTTGAAGTGCTTAGCTAATTGTGTGTTATTTAGATGGTTTTTTTTCTGAAAATCTAATATTTCTAAAATAGTAGATTTGTTGTAAAATCGATGTTTAGCATTTAACGAGAAATCTTTTTCACTAATCTCAAATATCAATGTGTTAAGGTCTATAACATCCAATTGAGATAATGCTTTTTTTGTCAGTATATGTTGACATCTTTCTCTTTTCTCAGGATATTTCATAGATAAAATATCATCATAAATTTTCTTATAATCGGGCCGTAAGGTTTTCATTCTTTATTTTATTGTTTTACGCAACATAATCAGTTTTAAATAGGTGAACCATTTTTTATATCGATTTCGCTGGATGATGTGTGTACTCATTGTTATAGTATAAATATTGTAAGGGCCTACACAGTCCAAAGTAAACGAGAACTCTTAATTATTTCAATCATGTCCATATTTGTCTATCCATTTATATAGAGTTGTTTTAGGAATCTTATATTCGTCTATAATTTGTTGTTTTGTTTTTTCTTCTTTACTCAACAATTCCAATATAAAATGAATAATCTCCTGTGTATACAAGTTTTTTCTAAAATGAGGAAGTGTAGGTGTTTTGTATTTTTCATTTTTATACCCCTTTAATGATGACGGAGAATACAGAATAAGATGTTGTGAATACAATCTAAAAAAATCATACTCCAATAGCTTTGACCATTTGAGCAAATCATCTGTAGTCATCACTTTTAGTTGAAACATGTTTAAGATCTCTTTTTCAGAACACCTAAAAAAATTAACAGTTCTACTCAGAAATACCTGATTCTTTCCATTTAGTTTCAATCAGTATCCCGATATGTATATCTTTAAAATCAATCATGAGTAATACCTTTATTCCAAAAATTTTTGAAAACGATTCTATACAAAACCACTTTACCTTCTTCAAAAAAAAGATGTAAAAATTTTTTTTGCCAGAAATATCTTTTTTCTATATACAATACCCATAGATCTGAATTGATATTATTAATTTTATTTTCACTGATAAGTTCCAAAACCTCTTCTTTAGTTTTCCCCGTCAGCTTGTTGTATTTAGTTGTCATGGTTTTGCAAAAGTACTATTGAATCTAATTTTTTGTAAGATCTAGTTAGTCCGAAAGATAACCGAGATAAATGCATTCTACCCCGGCAATATATAATAGAATTTGTGTTTAGATTTATTTTACTGATCCGGTCAGTAGCTTGATCAATTTATAATATCTACAATTTTATAAGTATCGGTGTCTATTTTTTCCATACGAATATTACTAGACATCAGCTAAAAAATGTATGAACTCCTTTTTAATCTAATTTTTCAATAAATATGGTAACGCCACTACCTCCTGTTGTCGGAGCAGCTGCAATATTATTATTCATAACAGCAGACACTCTATAAATTTCTTTCGTATTAAGTAGAGAAATATATGTAACAAAAGAATCGCTATTTCCAATATTTACAGATGGAGCCATTGGAAACCATGTATTTGTGGCCCTGGAATCTGGGCCATTGAATTGGTGATAATTAATAGTTCTTCCTCCTTGTCCTCCCCAATTGGCATTGTCTGTAACCCAGCTTGTAATTCCGTTGTTCAATCGGTATTCAAAAATAGTTCCACTTGCTGTTCCTGCATTAGCGTTAAGTCTTACAGAAATATTACCAATTGTGGTAACGGATTTAGCTACTGTAGTTCCATCAATAGGAGAAATACTGTTTTTTGCAAATTGTAATGTTTTTACAATTCCCGTATCTCCAATAGAGACCGAACATCCTGTGGCACCCAATAATGCTGGAATTGCAACGCTTACCGTACTTGGCGAACTGAAGCTTGGAGTACCTGAAATTGAATAAGTAAAAGATCCTGTACCGTTAGCTAAAACACCAGGCTGCAAAATAAACGTTAGCCCATTAGACGAAAATGAGGTTCCGCCTGTATAACTCCCACCGTTACCGCCAACATAAGGTACACTCAATGTTCCACTATATGGCGTCGTTGAGCTAAAAGAAACAGGATTTGCTTTTGCATTTACACAATCCAATGCTACAATGGCAGCATTAATTGAAGAGGTATTATAAAGTGTTCTCCATTCTGATCCGTTCCAGAAAAAATATCCAACAGTTTTTAATGATCCCAAACCTGTATTATAAACCAACAAACCTATTTTTGGAGAAGCCACAGTTACCTGATCTGTATTAGATACTAATGCAACTTGAGGTATTAGAATTCCTTTGTTGGTAATTGCGGACATATCTAAAACAGAAGAAGCATCGGCTGCTGCAGACGTTCCAACGACAACTGCACCATTATCCTGTATTGAAAATTCTGTACCTGCTGTTCTTGCTGTTGACCCATCAGATTTAGTTCCCAATTCTACTTTAGTATTAGCAACATTATTTACAAAAGCATCACTGGTAGAATCCCCTACTGCAATCCAGGCACTTCCGTTAAAATAATAGTAGCCTATATTTGTGATTCCGGCCACTTGGGCAATACTGGGAATTGTCCCTGTTGGTGTAGTAGTATTAGTCACATATACTAATGCTCCTGTCTGATAGAATCCATAAATACCTGATGATTTTGCAGCTAATTCCTGCTTCGTAATTCTTGGTGGGATAATACCATCAGCAATTGTGGTTGTGGCAGCTTTGCCCTCTACATCCAATGTAGCATCTGGTGTCTGTGTGTTTATCCCAACTTGAGCCTGAATACTTGCTGTCACAAGGAATAAACTTAAAAATAAATAATTTTTCATTAATTTGAATTTTTGCTTTAAAATTAGGTGGCGAAAGTAGTACAGAAACCTAATAGTTCGCAAAATCAAAGAATAACATTATCTATCAAAAACTAACAAAAAAATATATTTAACTGATAATCAATTTCATACACTAAAAATAAATACACCTATTAGCTCGTGGCATGAAAAGAAGGAAGTAATAATTGTCACAAATTTATAAACCAAACATACATATTTTCCTGTGTGCCTATATCAAGTTTTTTCCTAATTCTATACTTTCGGCTTTCCACAGAACCTATAGACATGTTTTTAATCTGTGCTATTTCTTTGGTATCAAAGTTTAATTTTATCAGTGCGCAGTATTCCAAATCACGAGGGGTTAATTGCTGATTTAGTGCTAATAGCTGTTGATTAAATTTAGGATACAGTTCTGAAAATTTCAGATAAAACGATTTATCATTGCTTTTAGCCAGTTCAATAATATTGCTCAAATCCTGAGGTTCTAGCTGCTTCAAACCTTTGTTTTCTAAAGAATGTAGAATCTCAGTTTCTCTCGAAATTACTCCGTCCGTTTTGTCTTCATCAGATGCTGCTTCTTTTTCTATTACTTTCCTCTTTTGAAGGACAAAAAATAATATCGTAAGAAGGCGATAATAAGTATAACAAAAATTACTACTGCAATAATTATTAAATTATTTTCCGGTGATTGTCTTTCCTTATCCTCTGCTACTGAAACTTTTTCTACAATTTTCTTGTCAGCAAGCGAAAGGCTATCCGACATTCTTTGGGCTTTTTCAAGATAAATTGCCTGATTTTCATAATCATTACTGCCTTTGTAAGCTTCTGCAATACCCGAGTAACATCCCATTAATTCTGAGGGAAGCACTTTATATTCTTTATAAAGTTTTATGCCTTGAGTAAAATATTTAATGGCTTTGGGATAATTTTTCCTTCTATTTTCAATTTCTCCCCTGAGTGTATAGTAAGGAATAGATCTACCTTTGTATTTTTCATCTTCCGTAAGAATATAAAATTCATTTAAATATTTTTCCACTTTAGGAATGTTATTTAGGTAAAAATACCCCTGTGCTAAAGCAAGAGCATATGAAGCAATAAAACCCGCTTTTTTAGGATAAACGTTACTTATTTTCTTTGATTCTTCATAAGCTTTATAACAATAAAATATAACGCTGTCATACTTTATTTTATCATTTTTTATTGAGTTTTCACTCTCATTATTATAATTAATATGCCCTAATTCATAATAGATAATTGCTATAGTAGCATATTTCTCATCACTTTCAGGAGCTTTATTGGCAATTAGTAAGGCTTTTTTAAAGATTATTCTTGCTTTTTGAAAATAACCTAATTGAGAGTTGATCCGTCCCTGAATTCTTAATAAATTTGTCCAGTTTAAAAAGCTGTTAGATTCTTCAGCCAGCTTAATACCTTCCGATATTCTCTTTAAAGCTTCTCCATAATTTTGCTCATTCATGTAAATTCCAGATGACTTTACAATAGATCTCAGCTGCCCTTCTTTATAGCCTATATTTTTAGATTGGTAATAGATTTCAGTACATAATCTCAGCATTTCTTTACTTCCTTTTTCCGCAAAGGCATTATTACTATTTACAATTGTCAATAAACTGTCAATAGAATGAATATTTTCACTGCTCTGAGAAAAAGTATCGTTAAAAGGAAGAATAAAAAAAAGGAGGAGTATAATTTTATTTCTCATTCATTTTTAGTACGTCGAAAAAACGTTTTAGTTAGTAGGAAAATATTTGAATTATTTCAAATTTAGGTATATTTAACATTTAAAACAATAAAATTCTTGCTAGTAGTAAATAACAAACCTAATAAGTTGAACTCTCAAGTATTTTAGCATCTTTTGAACACGTCCCATAAATGCAATCACAATGGGCACTATTTCATTCATTATTTGTAAAGCACCAAAAGTTGTTTCTTTTAAAGAAAAGCCCTTGTTCGGTTTGTCTCAGTAATAAGTTTCAGATAATCATTACTGCAAGGCTTTTAATATCAGCATTTACTGCTTACCTACATTTCATACAAAGTAAAACCGGAAAAACCTGAATTTAATGTAAAGAATGGTATTAAATCAATTGCGATCTCTTCGGTGAGGACAATATTATTGAAATTATATTTCCATTTACCCATAAATTTTAGTCGTTGTTATCGTAAAAAGGATGTAATCTTGGTCTCTGGACCAGATTAGCATTTTGAGATCATCATTATAAATTCAAAATCAAAATACGCCAAATAAAGACAAGTTACTAATAATGAGACACTTAAACTTAGGTTGTTTTTTTATAGTATCTATGTAGTACGTTTAAGTATGCCAACAAAGTATCTGTAGCGTATCTAATTTCTTTATTAAAAGTTAGAATAAGACTAATCTTGCAGCTTAATTATTAAGAGGTAAAAATGTATTTAAAATCTTCACCTGCTCTACAAAAATCATCACCGACCTCTTTTGCTAAAACCATAAGAAGATCTAAAAATCTAACAATAGAAAAGACAACTTTAAAATTCGCTTCCAAACGGGAAGTTTATATATCTGAAAATAGAAACTCTGTTATAGTTTCTAACGAGAAATCAGTAAATATTGCCATTATCACAACCAATCCTTTTAAGGAGAAACAAGGAGTATTACAGAATAAATACAAGATGTTTACTGTACACGAAAATAAAGTTTTTACAAAACAATGTTTTAAAACAGGATTATTCGAAAGGACTTTTCTGCTAGGAATACAGATCCGCCCTCCTCCTTCTTTTAAATGTACTATATAATAAAAAAACATAAATTCAAATATATCAACTCCGGAAATGAGTAATTGTAAAACTCTTTTCCATTCTTATAAAATTATTACACAAAATGAGAAATAAATTTTATTCAATCTTTACATTAGCAATCGGTTCGTTAGCTTTCGGGCAGGTGGGGATTAATACCCAAAATCCACAAGGAATTTTCAATATAGATGGTGCCAAAAATAATGCGACCACAGGAACTCCCACTGCGGCACAGTTAAAAGATGACTTTATTGTAACTGCGTCAGGATCTACAGGTATCGGAGCAACTCCCGACGCATCTGCTATTCTGGAGCTTAATGTAAGCCAGCTTGCATCGGGAAGTCAAAAAGGATTTTTAGGTCCAAGAGTAGCTTTAACAGCATATAACGACGCGGCTACAATTCCTAGTCCTGCAACTGGCTTAATGGTATACAACTTAGGAACAGCTGCCCTTACCTTTCAGGGATATGTCTACTGGGGGGGAACCCAATGGAGACCTTTGGACGGGCGTTCATTACAGGCGGGTACGATAGGCGGTTTGGACTGTACAAGTGCTTCTCTGTTTCCGATCTCCTATACTGCAGGCACTCCTTATCAAGGTACAATGTCGATTCCCTATACAGGAGGAAACGCAGGAATATACGCTGCACAAACTATAGGGCCCGTAAACGGACTTACAGCAACACTTCCACAGGGTAATTTTGCGCAAGGATCCGGTACTTTAAACTATAATATTTCTGGGACACCAACGGTATCCACTCCTAATACAACAACATTTCCCCTTTTAGTCGGAGGACAAAGCTGTAGTGCAACAGTTGGCCTTGGAAAGGTACTTGCTCCGGGAGAATACCAGTTCTTTACCTATACATTACCAGCGACGTACGTTGGATTATTGAGTACATATATTGGCGGTAGTTATGATGCTATTTTAGGACAAAAGGTAAGATTGGATCTTAATTTTACCTTTTCTTCCAATCTAGGTTCCGGAGGAGTTACCTATGCTCCTCTTTTGGTAAATGTTTTTAGTTCTAATATTAAAGTTTGGTATTCAGCATTATCGAGTGTAAATAATTATCGTCGTGCTAATGTTTTACTCGCTCCAGGAGGTTACTTACAAACAGATGACGGACTTTATCTTAACTGGGGAGACAATATGAACAGTACTTCAACAGCGATTACGGCAATGTCTGGCGATAGAACTGGATTTGATAATTCTCAGGAGATAGAAACAATAGATTTACTTGTAGACGGAATTTGGTACAGAATAGTCGTTTATGTTTCTGTAGATAACCTAAATGACACTGATGCTACTAATAACATCCGACGTGTCTTTATGACCGCACAAAGAATGTCTAAGTAATAATTTTTAAGCTTTATTAAAACCCTTGTTATTATTTAGTTATCCTCTACTGATAGGAAAGTAATTGAACAGATTTAAGCACCTTAAATTTATTTTAGCTGGCAGATGAGTTCGTCTGCCGGTTAAACATAAATCTATAACATAAACATAAATTAAAAAATCTGTGAAATTTTAAACACAAACAAATGAATTTTAAAGAGATTCCAATAGGACCATTGATTGAAAAAGAAGTTATGGCGTGCGGGATGGAACTTTCCCGTATCTGTAATTTTATGAAATGTACGGAACAGGAAATAAAAGAAATGTACAAAGTAACAAGTATAGAAACCGAAAATCTGTTGAAATGGAGCAAGCTATTAGAATATGATTTTTTCAGGCTCTATTCACAGCATTTGATCTTGTATGCTCCGGTAAACAAAATTAGAGAAAGCAAGAAATACAAAAAATCAATCTTACCTCAGTTCCGAAAAAACATGTATACAAAAGAAGTTATTAATTTCATTCTGAGGCAAATCCAGTCAGAAGAAATGTCAAAACTTGAAGTAATAGAAGATTATAAAATCCCAAAAACAACTCTTTATAAGTGGATGAGCAAGTATAAAGATGAAAAAAAATAAATATAGTTATCTGATAGGAAAATCCAAGAAAGAGATAACAGAACTTCTTGAACTAGACTTTAACTACTACCCCGCCGATTTCTGGTTCTATATTTTGTCAAAGAGTTGGTTGGGAAGAAGCAAAGTATTATTGCTGTATTTCAAAGAAGGAAAGGTATATGAAGCTAAAATAAAAAATACTTATGGAGAAATTAACCCCTGATTATAAGAGAATCTATAATGACATCATTATAAAAGATTTTCCGGAAAAAAGAGATTGCTGTATGCGATTATTACAGAAAGAAAGCTTATCTGTTGTAGATATTATAAAACTGAACGAAAAAATTTTTGGTTTCCCGGACAAAGAAACTTTTGCAGCCAACCAGCGGCACCGTTCATATAGAAAAACAGACATTCTTAAAATACTTGATTACCAGAAAAAAAATCAGCTCAACAATAGCCAGCTTGCCATCCATTTTAAATTAAGCCGTAACTCGGTAACCAAATGGAAAAAACGCTTTGTCGTATAAAAGGCATGTGTTTTTCCATTTCATGGAAAAATATTTAGGGAATATTATTTGAAGTTATTCAAGAAAATTCCCTAAATATTTTACGGTTATATGAATGTTACAAATTACAATATCCCTTTAATTTTAAAAGCATAAAATTTATTTGTAAATAAGTATTATCTTTTTAAAAATATTTTTCAACAATGCTACAAAAAATATGGAATTATATACAGAACCTGCATATTGATCCCAATGCCAACAGATTTAAGCGTCTTGATGCCCGAATATTAAATTTTTTCGCATTTTCTTTCGGAATTATTTTATTATTGAGCGGAATTAGAGATTTGCTGTTTGGTTTTGAGGGTAATTTTTTGGTTTTGTTCGCATTGGGGCTTATTTCTCTTATTTTTTTCTTTTTTACAAAGGCACGGCAAAATGTACTGATGTGCCTTATTGGTATAGAGATTTGCATGTTGTTAGTTTTCTTTTTTTCCTCCACTACAGGTTTTGAAAATGGCTTGTCATTATATTATTTTTTGTTGCTTATTACTTCCCTGTTTATTTTTAATACTAGGAAAACATCAAAGTATAATATAGTCGTTTTTGCTACTGTATTTATTCTTTTTCTCATAAGTCATTATTATGATTTTAAGATATTTAGGATTGTAGAGACTGGAAATTTAAAGTTTTCGAGAAATCAGAGACTTGTTACTTTTATAGAGGTGTTTATATGGTTTTCAATTCTCGGATACTTTATTCTGTTAAAGCATTTTACAGTTTTCGAACTATACCAGAAGGTTCTTAGGAGTGAAAAAATAATCTCTGATATGCGTATAAAGCTTAACAGAAAAGACGATCTGGATTTGGAAAATCTAGTAAAACTAGCCATGAATGACGATGCGGCTTTTATACCCAAAATAAAATTTTCATTTCCTAATTTATTTGATAACCTCATGGAAATAAATCCAGTTATTACATCCGACGAATTTAAATTATGTGCTCTTCTCAAGCTGGGATTTACTACAAAAGATATAGCGGAATACCACAATATTTCAGTGCGGACAGTTCAGACAAGGAAAAGCAGGCTCAGGAAATCATTCGGAATATCTGCGGATATAGACCTTTACAAATGGATAGATACTTTATAGTTTTGAATAGATTTGTTTTGAAAATTAAATTCTTAGATTTCATTAAACTCGCTTGATTCAATATGGGATTATGGGGCTATTCTGAATCCTATGTCGATTATTTATCTTATTGTACTTTTCATAAAAATGGCTGGAGTTGCGCCAGTCATCATTATGCTAGTAACTATTCATATCCACCAAATTAGAAGTTATAACAAATACTGCTCTTGGTCAGCTTTTTTTTGATAATCAATCCAGAGCATTGGCCAATTGATAATAAAGTTATGAATACTGGAAATAGAGTTAGTTTGAAATAAATTACCTCTGTTTTTCAAAATTGGAGTTTCCACCTTTTTCAGATTCATTTTATTACCATAATTAAAGTAAAAGGATAAATAAGAATAAGTAAAAACTCACTTACTCTAGGCTCTAGTATTTTTATTCTAAATACACAAATGAATATGTTTTAATTTTATGCAGTTCGTATTAGGAGGAAATTTGAGTCAAATAAAGATTATAAAATCATTTCATCAAGTGAATACTGAAATTTATTTTCTTTAGGTTTAAACAAATAGTCTCTATTATTTATTTTGTAGAGACTATTTTATTGTTCAATTGGCATGTTTGATCTTATAATCTTCTGTCATTATTATTTTCTATGCGTACATTTTAGATTCCGGGTTATATCAGATAAAATCAAAAGATATACAATTACTAAAAATATAAAGGTCTGATTTCAGAAAATAATCCAATATATATCTTAGATGAAATTAGAAATAGATCAGGGAATTAGGTTTTTACTTTCTTAAGATAAAGAAAATTGCTCTTCCAATTATCAGAGCAAAGGATATTTAAATATCAATAAACTATGAATAAACTATCAATACTTATAGCACATTATAACAACGGAAAATATTTTCTAGAATGCTATAATTCAATCATAAATCAAACGTATAAAAATTGGGAGGTTATAATTGTAGATGATGCTTCAACAGATAACTCAATAAAAATCATTGAAAAAATCATAAATAAAGATGACCGATTTAAATTGTATAAAAACTCATCAAATAAAGGCTGTGGTTTTACAAAAAAAGAATGCATGAATTATGCTACAGGTGAAATTTGCGCTTATTTAGATCCAGATGACGCCTTATTTCCTATCGCATTAGAAATTTCAGTAAAACAGTACCTATCCGATAACGAACTTGTAGCAACCCATTCCAAAATGATGATGTGTGACGAAAATCTGAGGTTACAGAAAACCTTCAGCACTGCAAAAAAAATTGTTAATGATAGATACTTTTTCAATTGCCCAATACAACTAGTCCATTTTTTTACTTTTAAAAGAGAAGTATACTTTAAAACAAAAGGAATTGATCCTAATTTGAAAAACGCAGTAGATCAGGATCTATACCTCAAAATTCTTGAATTTGGAAAAGTCTCATTTATCAATGAAGATTTGTATAAATACAGACTTCATTCTACAGGTATTTCTCAGCAAAGTTCAAAGCAGAGTGCAAAAGAATCGTTTGCTAAAGTGATCCATGAAGCTATGAAAAGAAGAAGACTAAAAAAGATACATTATAAAGATGTTCCTGATCAGTATACAAATGCAGAAGAAATCTATAAACTTGTAAACTATCAAACAAAACCATTATTCAGAATAATAAATAAGCTAAAATTAATTTTTAGATAAATCAATGATATTTGTAGACAGTGGAGGATCAATAATTAAAAAAGCCCCTGAAAAAAGAGGCTTGAAAACAAATAAGAGAGTAGATCAATAGTCTACTTTCATAAGTTTTGAATTTTTTTTATCACAATAGTATTACTCATATGCGCAACCACGCTAAAAGCAATTTTTATTTGTCAATTGAATTTGTATATTGCATTGATTCCCGTAGTAATGTATTGACAAATGTTTGTACATCTGTAGGGGAAGGAACTTTTATAGGCATTCCCTTCTCAAAATTTGGCAGACTGCCGTCAGTAACACAGGGAGGTAGGTCTATATCTACAAATGAGCGGTATTGGGTAGCGCATATAAGCTCCCATTTCATGGTTTAGATCAAATACGTTGGGTGGTGTAGCAGTTAATTTATCAAATTTTTCTCTAAAATGAATAGGAAGCAATTTATTTGTGGAATGCCAAAAGTTTGGCCTATTGGAACCTGCTGGACATATAGCGGACAGGGAGGAGATACTTGTACAAAATAAATTACTTTGAAAATTTGTAAAACAACCATATATCTCTGCTTACAATAAAAAAACACCAATACATTTTATTGGTAGGGTTTACATTGAGTGTTTGCATCCCAAACTTATTGTTTTATAATACTTACATTCAAAAAGTTTATCATAACATTTAAACTTAATACAGTATTTTTCGCCCTTCAATTCTAACCATATTCTCGCGCTCCATTTTTTTTATGGTTCTTATTACCGTTTCTACACGAAGCCCTGTAAGATTTGCAATCTGCTGTCTGGTATATGGAACCTGAAAAGTCTGGCTATTATCGCTGGACTGTGTTGACTTTAAATAATCAATGATCGTTTTAATCTTGAGTTGGGGGTCTGCAGACGAAATATTAAAAAGCATTAAATATTTGTAATAAAGACGATCTGCCATGCATTTAAACATGTCCATCATTACGTTTCTGTTTTGGTAAATGAGAGAAAAGAAATCCTCCCGCAGTACTTTCAGCAGTGTACACTCTGTTTTAGCAATAGCGTTCATAGGGTAAGATTTTTCATTAAAAAGTAATGATTCTCCAATGCTTTGGCCATCACACAAAATGTTCTGCGTAAATTCTTTGCCATCCTCATGGTAATTGTTAAGTTCTACAACACCCTTAACAATCTGAAAATAAAATTTGGGAAAGCTTCCTTCACTAAAAATAATTTCATTAGGACAATAAGTTTCATATTCGCCTCCATAGGTTAACAAAAGGTCTTCAGTGATTATCATATCTTAAAAATTTTATAGTTAAGTAATGAACATCGTAGTAAAAATTGGTGTTTTTCAAATATCAAAAAGTAAGCCATATTTATTTATTGTTATCAACAATCAATTAAAAAAAAACCAATCTCTTTATGATCGAAATAATAATATAAAAAATAAATGTTTGTTAATTTTATTAAATATTATCTGCTTTTAATAGAAAAAATGAACCGCACCAAAGATTACCCAGTTTTTGCATTATTATGGTGGATAATCACATTCCAAATATTAATTAATATGAAACAGCAAATAATTATTGTTGGTGGTGGATTCGCAGGAATCAACCTTATCAGGTCATTAAGAAATGACAGCAGATTTCTTATTACACTCGTCGATAAGAATAATTATCATTTTTTCCCTCCTCTGATCTATCAGGTTGCTACCTCTTTCATTCAGGCGTCCAATATCAGCTATCCGTTCCGAAGATTGTTTTCGAAGTATAAAAATGTGAATTTTCACATGGGAAGCCTTCTTAAAGTTGATCATGAAAGCAACGTAATAGAAACAGATACAGGAAATCTAAAATATGATTACTTAGTGCTGGCATTAGGTACTGAATCTAACTTTTTTGGAATGGAGAATGTACAGAAATGTGCCCTTCCCATGAAAAATATTGAAGAGGCTCTTTATTTACGGAATCACATGCTGCTCAACCTCGAAGAGGCGGCCAGAAATAAAGATCTGAAAATAGCAGAAAGATTGCAGAATATAGTGATCGCCGGTGGCGGCCCTACCGGTGTAGAACTGGCAGGCATGCTTGCAGAAATGGGAAGATATATTGCAGAAAAAGAATATCCGGAAATAAAACTGAGTCTGTCCAATCTGTATCTGATTGATGCCTTACCCACTTTACTTTCACCGATGAGTAAAATGGCACAGCAGACTTCGTATGAGACTTTACAACAACTTGGTGTAAAAATTCTGCTTAATGTTTCTGTTAAAGATTATGTAGATAACCAAGTACTGCTATCAGATGGGACAGCGATAGACACTGAAACACTGATCTGGACTTCGGGAGTAATAGGGCGTGAAGTCCCGGGAATTCCAAAAGAAAAGATAGGCAAAGGAAGGCGAATTCTGGTAGACGAATATAACAGGGTTGAAGGATATAAAAATATATATGCTGTAGGAGATATCTGCCTCCAGCTAACTGATACACAATTTCCCAAAGGACATCCGCAACTTGCTCAGGTTGCCATACAGCAGGCTAAAAATCTGGCTAAAAACCTGATCAGAATTCAGGAAAAGAAAGAGATCATTCCTTTTAAGTATAATGATAAAGGGAGTATGGCGATTATTTCAAAATTCAATGCTGTGGTAGACCTTCCTAAATTTTCTTTTAAAGGCTTTGCAGCATGGCTTACATGGCTGTTCATCCATATCATTCCGTTGGTAAGCTTCAGAAGCAAAATAAGGCTTTCATTAGATTGGTTCAGGTTATTTATCACCAACAATCCATCTATCCGTTTAATTCTCTATCCTAAAAGGAATACAAATAAACAATAACGATTATCTCCTTAAAGCATACTATGAAATTTTATTGTTTTGAAAATTTGTAAAACAAGCATATATCTCTGCTTACAATAAAAAAACCACCACAAAAATTATCTTATGAAAACAGAACAAACAGTATCCCTATTAAATGATTTACTACAAATCACGAACGATCGAATTAAAGGATTTGGAAAAGTAGAGGGGAAAGTCTGGGAAATGTATCCTGATATAAAAAATGAATATGACCGAATGATTTCTCAATCAAAAATCATGAAAAATGAACTCATCAATCTGATTACTGAGAAAAATGGGATTCCAAACGATTCCACTTCCGTAGCAGGAGCACTCCACAGAACATGGATTGATATTAAAAATTCATTTACCGTAGGTAATATCGAAGAATCTACTTTAGAGAATGTTGTTTTTGGCGAGAAGGCCGCGATAGAAGCATATCAAAAAGCTCTTGACAGTGGAGATCTTTGTGAAAAAAGCGCAAATATTATTTCAGAACAATTACATAGCCTGAAAGTATCCTATCATCAGTTTAAAAAAATTGAAGAATACAAAAAGAAAGAATAAGGACATCAAGTTTCAACATCACACAAATCTAAAATAATATGGAAAAGGAAATCACACGAAGAAATGCTATTGGAAAAATAGCAACAACTATTGCTATGGCAGCTGTTGCTCCCGGTGCTTTTGCTCAGTCACATAAAAAAACAAAAAATAATATGGGGCTAGATCTTACTGACCCTACAAAAAAGCACTTTAAACCACCTTTCAAAAGACAATTTCAGCCTTTCCCCGGGTTGGCAGGTAAAATGAATCCTGTTCCTGATCATGGCGAGGAAAGTTATGTAGGTTCAGGAAGACTGACCGGCAGAAAAGCATTGGTTACAGGAGGTGATTCAGGAATCGGCAGTGCTGCTGCTATTGCTTATGCACGGGAAGGAGCTGATGTAGCCATTAATTACCTTCCGGAAGAAGAAGAGGATGCTGCACAGGTTATTGCGCTTATAAAACAAGCGGGGCAAAAAGCAGCAGCTATTCCCAGCGATCTGCGGGACGAGTCCTTTTGTAACAAACTGGTTGCCCAAGCTGTACAGCAGCTTGGCGGGCTCGATATTCTGGTGAACAATGCGGGACATCAGAAAACTCACGAGTCCATCCTTGATATTAGTACTGAAGAATTTGAAAGAACGATGAAAACCAATCTGTATGCTCCTTTCTGGATCATAAAAGCAGCATTGCCCCATTTAAAGCCCGGCTCATGTATTATAGGCTTATCTTCGGTGCAGGCGTATGATCCTTCTGCCGATCTGTATGATTATGCTCTGACAAAAGCAGCTACCACAAACTATGTAAAATCACTCGCCAAACAATTGGGTCCGAAAGGAATAAGGGTCAATGGGGTAGCTCCAGGACCAATTTGGACTCCTCTACAGATCAGTGGCGGGCAAACCCAGGAAAAAGTTGAAAAATTTGGTAAAGATACTCCACTAGGAAGACCAGGCCAGCCTGCTGAGTTGGCATCAATATTTGTTCAGCTTGCAGCGAATGATGCCAGCTTTGCAACCGGCCAGATATATGGTGCAGCGGGCGGAAGTGGGCAACCTTAGCCTTCAAATTGAAAACTGAAGTAAAGTAAAAGCCACGCTAGCGTGGCTTTTACTTTGATATATCGATGTTATTATTCAACTGTAGACTGGCATTGTACTTTAATCCATACGCTTACAGATTGTGCATCAACTGTTAGTCTGGCTTTCCCATTGTCATCTGTACAGATCTTTTCATCTCTGTTCCGCATATAATCAATATACACAGAATTTGCATTTTCTTTTCCCAGATCAATTTCTTTATAGCCTTCTTCACTGTTAGATATTATCACAATACAGCCTGCATGGTCAGCATTTCCTTTTCTTACCCATGCAATACAGTTAGGATGATCAAAATAATTGATCTGTTCTCCATAAGCAAAAAGCTGCCTTGCTTCAAGAAGTTGAGGAAGAACTTCTACCTTTGGCATGATAACCTTAATCTCCTGGTCATCTTTTACATCCATATATTCTACACCGAAAAGATCAGGATAGAATACACACGGATATGCTTTTTCCATTAATAAAATAACGGCATAAGCCAACGGCTTGAACCAATCCAACACGGTCGATTCCAGGGACTGCAATTGCTGCGTATCATGATTCTCTACAAATGAAACGGAGAAAACAGGCTTTTTTTCAAGAAAACTACCTTTTAAAATCTGGGTGAGATCATACTCCCTTCCTTGCTGTGATGCTGTGAAAAAATTGTAATGCAGGGGTACATCAAAACAAGAAATCATTTCTTTTATCTGATCAGAAAAATGAGCAATCTTTTCGGCTTCATCCTTCCAGAATTCACCCAATATATAACAGTCCGGATTCAGCTCTGTCTTTACATAAGTGATCCATTCCTGTAAGAAATCAACTGAAATATGTTTTACAGCATCCAAACGCAATCCGTCTGCATGGGTGGTTTGCAAATACCATTTTATCCAACTTTTCATCTCTTTTACCACATAAGGATTATGGTAATCTACATTCACTCCCATCAAATAATCATAATTTCCGAATTCATGGCTTACAGTCTCGTTCCATTTTGTTCCATATTCATTATGGATTCTGAAAATACCTTTCAGTTCCTCGTCGTCTTTCCAAATGTAATCTACCCCGTTAAAACAAGTATGATCCCATATAAAATCAGAATATTTTCCATTCCTTTCCGGAAAAACAAATTTCGTAAAAGCTTTTGCAATAAAAGGTTCACCAATCATATCATTCCGGTTCTCATCTTTTACTTGATGTACAGTCACAGTCTCCATTTCGTCTCCTCCCATCCTATGATTCATTACAATGTCGGCGTAAACCGACATACCTAATTCATGGGCTTTATCAATAGCATGCAGATATTCGCTTTTGGTTCCATATCTTGTCGGAATACCCCCTTTCTGATTAAATTCTCCCAAATCATACAAATCATACACATCATAACCCCGGCCCTCCTTTCCCAAAACGCACTTTGTTGCAGGGGGAAACCATACTGCAGTACATCCCAAACTTTTCAGATAGCTGCATTTTTCTACAAACTCATTCCAGAGATTACCATCGTGGTACCAATGAAAAAATTGAATAATAACTCCATTCATTTTGTAATTCTGTAATTCAATTTCTGTTATAATAGTTCTAGTTCTTATTTGTCCTGCTAATGACTGTATGATCATTAGGATGCATACTTGTGCCTGCTTAAAGTTCAATTCTCTGAAGATCTTTTACCGTAGGCCCTGTCAGCATTTTACCATTCACATTAAACCTCGATCCATGACACGGACAGTCCCAGCTTAGTTCTGCACTATTCCAGCGCACCTCACATTTGGCATGCGGACAAGTGCTTTTTAAAAGATGTAATTTTCCCTCAGCTTCTTTGTATACTGCATACGATTCTCCTTCAAATTTCACTACTTTTGCTTCCCCTGCGGTAAGTTCTGTAAGTGAATTTATTTTTTCTGCAAACAGTTTATCCTTTACAAAATCAAATACCACATTGGCTTGCTCTTTTACAAAATTAGTGAACCCGGCCATTGGTTTTATTCTTCCCGGTTCGAAAAGTTCTTTATACTTACTGGAACCGGTTAGAATCAGATCACCGAGAATCTGTGATGTGATGGTTCCAAAGATCATCCCATTTCCTCGGAACCCTGTCGCCGTATAGATTTTACCATTGCTTCCCGGCAATACCCCAATATAGGGAAGACCATCGGCTGGCTCGTAGTATTGGCTTGACCAACTGTAAACAGCTGTATCAACATCGAAATGTTCCCTTACATAATTCTCCAGTTTTGAAAAGCATTCTCCGGTATCACCGGCATGTCCGGTTTTATGATCTTCACCTCCGGCAATCAAAAGATTCTCACCGTTTATTTTCTGTGTTCTGTAGTAATGATATGGCTCGGTAAGATCATAACCAAGTTCCTGAGGATGATCGTCACCATTCAGCGTGAATGCAATGGCATAACTGCGGTAAGGGGCGTTCATCAGATGAAGTACATTTATACCCGGAGGGATGTGGGTAGCATAAATTACAGACCGGGCTTTGACACTTCCTTTTCCAGATTGCAACACGATTAAATCATCAAGTTCTTCATGGCTCAGGCAAAGGCAGTCTTCTACCAATACCCCGCCAAGAGTGATAAATGCTTCTGCCAGATTTCGGATATATTTTATAGGATGAAACTGCCCCTGATCAGGAATAATAGCTGCTTTTTTAAAGGCAAAAGGAAAAGGAATATCATCGGTAACTGTCATAGAATGTCCTACCTGAGAGGCTCCTTTGAGAATATCATCCAATCTTTTTTCCTGCTTTTCATCTAAAGCAAACAGATAAGCGGGTCTGGTTTCAAAATCACAGGAAATATTAAATTCCCGTATATAGTTTCTGATTATATTTTTTGCCTCTATTCCGACGTATTTTAAAAGTTTGGCATTCTGTAAACCAAAATCTTTAATAGCCTGGTCGTAAGTAGTGTCAAAGAAATCATTTAAATGGGCTGTCGTTCCGCCGGTTGTTCCAAACCCTATGTTTGAAGCCTCGAGAACGATACACTTCTGCCCTTCTTTCTGCAGTCTTACTGCAGTAGAAATCCCCGTAATACCTGCGCCTACAATGGCAACGTCATATATTTTGCCAAAATCCGGTTCTGAAGAAAATTTTTTAATTTCTTCCTGCCATATACTTTTTCTAGCTCCATCCCTGTTCATACTAGTCCATTTTTAAGGTGTCTGTCTTTATCTTTGTCTCACTTTTATTTTTATCCTCATCATCAGGCAAATCACAACGACAAGATGTGAAATTCACTGTACAAAGTGCGAGTAAAATGATTGTTTTCATACTATTTTATAATATTATGTCATATTATCCATTGATTATTATGCCGCCGTTTGGGTGAAGAACTTGTCCTGTTATCTGGGCAGATCCGGGGCCTGCCAAAAATAAAAAGCTATCTGCTATTTCTTCCGGGCTGGCATTCCTTTCAAAAGGAGGCTTGCTCATATCTTCTTCTTTCTCTCCGAAAGTTTTTTCAGTAAGCGGTGTTGCAACAGGGCCTGGAGCAACAGCATTGACTCTGATACCTTTTGGCTTTACCTGAAGCGCTAGAGATCTGGTAAAAGAAACGATGGCCCCTTTGGTGGCTGAATAATCTATGAGCTCTTCATGTCCCTGATATGCCACTGCAGATGTTGTATTAATAACGCTTGCGCCTTGCTTTAAATAGGGAAACACAACTTTTGTCAGTAAGATCATGCCTATAATATTGGAATCAAATGTTTTCCTGATATTTCTCTCTTCTAAATTTTCTATTTTATCAGAAGGATACTGTACACCTGCATTATTCACCAACACATCTATCCTTCCAAATTTGGCAATGACCTTTTTAACGGTATCTTCACAGAATTCATACTCATTAATATCTCCCGGAAAAATAATACACCTCCTGCCTAAAGCCAGTATTTCATGTTTTATTTTATCAGCATCTTTATCTTCATGATGATAGATAATGGCAATATCAGCTCCTTCTTCAGCAAAAAGAAGGGCTACAGCTTTACCTATACCACTATCGGCACCGGTAATCAGAACACATTTATTTTTTAATTGAAGTCTCCTCATAGATTATTTTCAGTTACTGGTTTTTGCATTTCTCCCATCCTGTGGGCGGCCATATCATCTGTTGCCAGGTTAGTCATCGCTACGGTAAGCTTATTTTTAAATCCTGAAATTACTTTATCATCGCCATTCATCAGAGCGTTGTATCCATCTATTGCTACTTCTTCAGGGCTGGCCAGATTTTCTCTGTCCTCCAGTATCTTACTTCTGTTCATATCCGCTTTATTAAAAAAGTCTGTATCGGTAGGTCCCGGCAAAAGGGCAGTCACACTAATGCCTGAATCCTTTAATTCTTCACGGATGGCTTCTGACCACGACAGAATAAAGGCTTTCGTACCATGGTAAACAGAGTGCCATGGCCCGGGTGCCTTACTGGCTATAGATGCAAGATTTAATATTTTTCCGGATCCTTTAGCCAGGCGGTCTTTTAAAAAGAGCTTGGTTAAAAGAATAACTGATATAATGTTAAGATTTACGATGTTTATTTCCCGGTGAATATCAGTATCCTGAAATTTACCATACACTCCCTGGCCAGCATCATTGACAAGAATTTCAGGGCTAATCCCATTGAGCTGCAATTCCGAATACAGCGAATATACCTCATCCTGAATAAATAAATTTTTTGAAATGGCAATAACGTTAACACCTAAAGCTTTGAATTCTTCAGCTTTCTTCTTTAGCGTTTCATGATTTCGGGCAACGATCACCAGATCATAACCGTTTTTTGCAAATTGTTTAGCCAGTTCATAACCGATTCCGCTGGTTGCTCCTGTGATCAGAGCATATTGATATTTTCTTTCCATAGTATAGTAATTAGATTAACAGTTGGCTGACTTCATTTTTAAAACAACCCAAAATGAATTCAGTATAATATAGCTGGGCATTTAAAGCCTCGGTTTTAGGATGCAGCTCTAATTTTTTTGTCAGGACGATTTCTCCTTTATAGACAAATGAGAAATAGGCAAAAATTTTGTACGCTGAACTTCTGATCGGTGTACAAAATCCCGTGGTGGCAATAGACCAATCCGTTCCATAAAGTTTTGCAATTTCTAACGCCATGGTCTGTGCAATATTTTCAGAAACACAGTCGCAGTGCTCAGCCTCATTTTTATTGACATGCAGCATCTTTACTTTTATGGGTAAAGTATAAGCAGTCACTCCTCCTTTGTAAAAAAGTGAGGCATTAGGCATTTGTGAAAAGGCTAATTGTAACGATCCTGATGTAACACTTTCTGCCACCGAAATTGTTTCACCTGTGGTAATTAAAGCCTGGCTGATATATTCCAGAATATCTTTTTGAAATTCCATAACGTTCTATGTGTTTTATTATGCTTTGTACTCTGATAATTTCCAGGGATCAAGAACGACTTTAACACATCCGTCCTGTTTTTTATCAAAAATTTCATATCCTGTCGCAACATCTTCCAGAGAAAGACGGTGCGTGATAATGTCATCAAGCTGAACGCGACCGCTTTGTACATGGTCCATCAGCATATCAATAATCGAATGCACATTACACTGCCCTGATTTTATGGTAATTCCTTTATCAAAAAGCTGCCCCAGCTTAAAATTATCATAGTTAACCGGATATACCCCCAGAATTGAAACTATTCCTCCGCGTCTTACGGCACTCATACAGGCTTCTAATACCTTTATAGATCCTTTTTCAAAATTCAAAACTGCTTTTGCCCTATCTAAAAGATTTCGATCGGGCTCGAAACCTACAGCGTCAATACATAAATCTGCACCTCTGCCATTAGTCATTGCCCGTATTTGTTCAATAACTTCTTTAGGGTCTTCCCATAAAATAGTTTCGCAGCCTGTGAGCCTTTTTATCTGATCAAGCCTGTACTGAAGGGTATCAATTACGATAACTTTTTTTGCATTATGAAGAATGGCGCTTTTTACAGACATTGACCCTACCGGCCCCGCTCCAAAAACCGCTATTGTTTCTCCACCTTTTAATTCTCCCCACATGACTCCGGTATATCCGGTAGGAAAAATATCGGTTAGAAATAAAACCTGCTCATCGGTTAAACCTTCCGCTACTTTCCGCGGACCGAAGTGTGCATACGGAACTCTCACATATTGAGCCTGTCCTCCGTCATATCCTCCATACAGATCGGTGTATCCAAAAAGGGCTCCTCCTTTTTCTGTCATAATGCCTCCTTCAGGTCCATAGTTTTCGGGGTTGCTGTGTTCGCAAGCTGTGGGGAGGTTATGCTGACAAAAATAGCATCCTCCGCAGGCAACAGGAAATGGAACTACCACGCGGTCTCCAACTTTTAAATGGGTAATATTTTTTCCTGTTTCTTCAACGATACCCATAAATTCATGTCCCATCACCATAGGGCGAAGCTGGGGAATACCTCCGGAATACATATGCAGATCGCTTCCGCAAATAGCGGTTGAGGTTACTTTGAGAATAATATCCGTTGAATCCTGAATCATCGGATCATCAACGGTATCATAGGTGATCTTTCCTGGAGAGTGAAAAACTGCTGCTTTCATAATTTTAATATTTAGTGGTGTGAAGGGTTTAATTAAATCAAACAGTTAAGTTTCTTTCTGTTTCAAGATGCCATACTCTATGCTGGGCAATCGCTTTAATAAATTTGTCTGCTGCATCCATGTCCGAAGCAGTAATGATAGCTGGATCTATATGCTTTTTCTGACTGATATGGCTGCTGTTATATATATATCGTCTGTTCCTGAACCGAAATAAATAGCTTTACAATGTTTATAAGCTTCATTAAGGAAATTCAGGACATGCTGTTTGTTTTCGGGGAGCATGAACTCATTATCAGCATTATTTCCTGAAATAATACATAATGAATCGAAGCATAAGTGAATGATGGGGAAGCAGTATTGTTCCGTCACTTATTTTTACAGGAGCCATACTTGGAGCTATTATTTCAATTTTCGCTCCTTCATTTTCAAGCCTGTTTTTTAAATCATTAAGCATTTCTGCATCAGCTTCATTGTAGATCATACATCCTATTTTGCAGCTTTCATAGTACTTTTTATGGTATCCTGCATACTGATAGCTGCTGATATTTCAATCCCAGGTTCCCTTTCTTCACTTTGCAGAACTGCCGGATCAGCATCTCCAGGAATACTGTGGTTGGGCTGCAGTAGTTTTGTTACTTCAACCCCTAATTTTCCAGCACCCACTGAAGCAAGATTCATATCAATATAACCAACTGCCCTACCATTCTGGTTGTTATTGATACGTATCCCTTGATTGGTTGTCAGCTTTTGATCTTCGTTGGATGTATTTAGGGATTCCAGCTGATTTATTTTTGCATTATGATTTATATCTTCTTTCATATCAAAATAGTTAAAATTGGTATGGGAGTAATGACTCCATAAGCTCTACTGGGCATCTGTCAAAAGAAATTAAAAATCAGAAGTTTTTATCAAGTGTTCAAAGCAATGGAAATCTTTATTTTCATTCATAATCAGGTAGAACATGGTTCGTAATGGTTTAATTTTCCCGATACTTTTGAGATCCGTAAACTCTGCAATTAAAGCTCTTGTATGTTCTTTTTTTGAAGTATTGAGAAAAATAAATACTAAGAAAATATTTGTTTTAATTTCCTTCGCATAGATTACATCCCCATCTTCAAACCATTCTCCTTTATTATTAACCCTGATGAATTGGCTAAGACGGAGCATTTTTATTATTTTCTGCCGGTCCATATGATAGATTCCTGATTAAAGATGCCATATAGACCTGTAGCTCTATATGGCATATCTTTAAATTATTCTAATCTTCTTGCTCAGCATCAAAATTGATGAAGGTCTCCGCTATTTCAGTAAGATTATAATCTGTATCTTCTTCTTCCTGGAGTGTTTTTTCTAGCAGATCTGCTACTTTATCATGCCCCATGGTAATGGCAAGTTGAGCTAGACCACCATAAGTGGCAATCTCATAATGCTCCACTTTCTGTGCAGCAATAATCAGAGCTGCATCCCTTGTCATAGATCCTTCTTCAGTAGATTTTATAATCTCTTCTCCTTCTTTTATAATCCCTTTTATGGCTTCACATTCCTTTTTTTCAGGACTTTCATCGATTAGTTTAAATACTTTTTCCAGACGGCTTATATGTTTTTTAGTCTGAAGCTGATGATCTTCAAACGCGTCTTTCAGTTCTTCTGTAGTAGCTGCTTCCTGCATTTTTTCCAATGCCTCTACAATCGCATTTTCTGCGAAATAAATATCTTTAAGAGAACTTACAAAGAATTTGTGCAGAGAAGAATTTTTCATTTCATCCTTGTCTACCAAAGCATTGCCTACTTTCATTTTCTTATCTGCTGTGGAGGCTGCTGATGTTGAAGCTGATGCAGATGCTGTTGTATTGCTATTTTCTGTTGTTTTTGTTGCCATGATATGATGTGGTGTTTGAGTTAAAAGATTACCTCTTTATAAGGTAAAGAGGTAATCTAAAAAAATTATGAATTATTACGTCTTCCGCCAAATCCTGATCTTCCAGATCCTGAAGACCTTCCTCCTCCATGAGAAGCCTGACCTCCCATACGGGCAATTCTGGTACGTTCTGATTTACTCATGGATGCAAAACCTCTTCCTGAGCTTCCGTTTCCTGAATTTGAACCACGGCTTGAACCAGAATTGCTGTTATTTCCTGATCTTGAGTTGGAACCTCTCGAACTGCTATTTGAACTAGATCTTCCTCTTCCTGTATTTGAATTAGAAGATCTTCCGCCTCCATGAGAAGCCTCGCCTCCCATACGGGCAATTCTGGTACGTTCCGCCTTACTCATTGATGCAAAACCTCTTCTTGATGTTCCATTTCCTGAACCGGAAGAAGAAGATCTTCCTCTTCCCGAAGAACCAGATCCCGATCCTGACCTGGATCCTCTTCTACCTCCGGAAGTAAACCTTCCCTGACTGTCTCTCTGCTGATTACCGTCACGGGAACCGCCTCTTCCTCCAGAGCTTCTTCCACCTCTGTTGTTATCTTGGTCGTCATCATCATAATCATCGTCATCATCATAGTCTTCGTCATCATCATAGTCTTCGTCGTCATCATAGTCTTCGTCATCATCATAACTGTTTTCATAATCATCGAACTCGTCCTCATAATCAGAGAAATCATCATCATACTCTTCATCCTGGGATGCATCATTAAAACCATGGTCATACCCTAACTGATAAACTTCCTCTAAAGTAGATTTTTCACTGTTTGAAGAATTACTTCTTGAACTACGATTGTTTGAATTTCTAGTGTTCATAACTGAATGTTTTTAAAAATTAATATATAAGTGATGTATTGCCGTTCCTTACTAGTATCAGAAAAGCAATGGTTTTGGTTTATTGGTGATGTTTTCATTAAGCCGGAAAGGCTTATATATCTTCCATAAGAGAAAGATTCGTACATCTGCTATCAGATTGTTAAGTCAAAATTACAAAGGAATAATTCTCTCTTTTATGACTGACATCATATTGACATAAATTAATATAAAATTTTTCTGTTAATGATCTTGACTATTTTATCTTTCTCCATGCGTTTAATGGTTTTGATGGCAGTTTCAACGCGAATTCCTGTCAGGCTGGCTAACTGCTGCCTGGTTAGAGGCACCATATAGGAAAACAAGCATTGTTTTTTTTGAAAGCTTTTTAAATAGTCCATTACTCCTATAATTCTTTCTTCGGGGCTTTCCAGAGAATTTTTCTGATGCATGATATATTTGTAATATAATGCATCGGAGAGGCTTTTACAGAAATCAAGATACAGCTCCGGATTTTTTTCGAGTATATCAAAGAAATCATGCTTAGCTAATCTTAGAATACTGCATTGGGAAACAGCAACTGCATTCATGGGATATAGTTTCTCACCAAAGAGCAGTGATTCACCAAAACTTTGTCCCTGAAAAAATACATTCTGAATAAATTCTTTTCCATCTGCATTATAACTATTTGTTTTTACTTCACCATCAATGATTTGATAGTAATATGCAGGAACCGTTCCTTCATAAAAAATAGATTCATCAGGAATGTACTGCCTTAACCCAGCGCCAGCTGCGTTTAAAATTTTTTCGTTAATAATCATAATTTTTTTTTTTACTGTTAATAAATTTTAAAGGTCATCTTAATAAAAATTTATCTGTAAAAAACACGAAATGCTTTCTCAAAGGATCAGAATCACCTTTTACAAACATTATTGTATAGATATTGTTGAGCTATTGGGTACTCTGTTCAATTCGAATTACGAATTTATTATTATAGCCCTGCTTTTTAAATAGTGCACAGTTATCTTGACATACGGAGCTGTCATGAAGTAGACTGGTCTTAAACAAAGCTAAAGTTCGAAAAAGACTTTTTGATTTTTTCTTGTGATCTGCAATAAGATAAGTGCCTGCACTTAACAGCAAAAATATCTATCGGATTTTGTGGTAACGTAATATATTTCATAATATTAAATTTTGGTGTGCTTTGAAATAAAAAAAAACAAATTATACAATCATAATGTAATTATATTAAATAATTTATGTCAAAATTAGATTTAAAATATCATTTAAAACATGACCTAGATCATATAATTCTCTTTAAACGTTAAATATTTCGTAAAATTTTGGGAGTAGTATCCTTAAAAATATATTTTCCTGTCTTTAATCATTATCAGTTTTCTTTTTTCCAAGTCCTTAATAGTCCTTATGGCCGTTTCAACACAAAGACCTGTGAGACTTGCGATCTGCTGCCTGGTAAATGGTATTTTTAAAGAAAACGGGGGATAATCCTTTTTGGAAGTTTTAAGATAATCCAGCACCCCCATTATTCTCTCTGAAGGATTCTGTGAAGAATTGGCCTGAAGCATAATGTACTGATAATACAGACAGTCTGACAATTCTTTACATAAGTCAAAATATAACTGCGGATAGACATTGAGCATACTGAAGAAATTATTTTGGCATAACTTTATAATTGAACAGGGTTCCAATGCCACAGCATCCATAGGGTAAGGTTTACCAATAAATAGTAAAGATTCACCGAGGCTCTCGCCATCCGTGACTATTTTCTGAATAAGCTCCTTTCCATCTTTATTATAATTATTGAGTTTTACTTTTCCTTTAATGATTTGGTAATAAAAGTAGGGAGTCGCTCCGTAGTGAAAAATAGTATCACCGGGCTTGTATTGTTTTACTTCAGCACCAGCTGAGAACAAAAATTTTTCATTAATAACCATATGATTTTTTTTATAATTATGTTATAATTCTTTTACTTTTACGATCATCTTAGCAACATCATTCTATACGTTACTGCACTGCTGCGCTCGTTATTTCATAATACACAGCCCATCCTGCAAAAATAATTACGATAATCCATATCCAGAAAGGTATGGTTTGAGGGGTTTCACTCCCGGTAATGAGAAAACTTTTCTGGTTTCCTTTGTCATAAGCATTGATCATCAATGATAAAGTACCATCCACCACATCTTTATTCTTCAACCCTTCAATTCTTATGGAGGGACCATTGGCAACTGTAAAATTTATTGTTCTTACGCCTTCATTTCCTGATGGAGAGTGACTTACAATTTTTAATAGATGATCTCCATCTGTAAGCTTTTTTGTATCCAGATCGAAAACAATAGGAGTTTCCAATTCAGCAATGGGATGCGGGTCATTATCTATAAAAAGAAATACCTTACTGCTATCTTTTGTCATAGTATCGTATTTTCATCTGAGAAAACCGAGTATTTAATATGCTTTATATCTTTTTCATCCGGTTTGATCAAATATTTAACTGAAAATATAAAGGCTAAAACTGTTATCAGAATAACAATTCCCACAATAAACCAGTCCCAGCTGCTTTCCGGTCCTGTTCCGTGCGTAAGATCCTTAGTGACTTTCGGCTGACGAAGCTGGCATGCATCACATCCCATGGCATAGCTGGCCCATAAAATTAAAATCACATTGAGTACATTTTTCATTAAATTTTTCATTGTTACTTTATTTTGTCAAAGATTACTTTTATTTCTTCCAAAGTCACTTTTTTCGAATTATTTCCCCAGCTCGTTCTTTCGTGATTAATGATAGCTGTTACATCTTCAGCGGTAAAATTAGCATTGGTTCCCACCGCCGGCATTGTAGCGAACTCGGGTCTGGGATCATAGCCTTTCATGATAATTGTTACGTAAAGTTCCAGATCTCCACCGTTTACTACGGGGCTTCCTTTTAGTGGGGGGAACGCACCCGGCACCCCTTCACCATTTGCCTGATGGCAGGAAGCACAGTTGGCAGTGAAAAGCTCTGCACCATCTGGCAGATCAGATGAACCGGACTGCTTTCCATTTTCCTTTTTGGTTTGCTTATAAAGGAATGGGGGCACAATAGATTTATCCGTGTAATCGGTCTGTTTAAGTGATTTCAGATAAGCAACCAACTGAAGAGCCTTTTGTGTAGCTACTATTTTCTTTCTTTTATTTTTAAGGAATTTCTCAGGAACTTTCACTTCAACGTCGCCAGGCTGCAGATAATCCCTTTCCATAAAAAGAAATTCATAGGACGGCATTATGGAAGCTTCTACAGCAGCTCTTGGCTGGTAAAGGTGAATCAAATGCCATTCGGCACTTGGCTGCCTTTCCCCTACACTGGTAAGATCAGGCCCGGCCCTTTGCGTTCCCATCAGATTAGCTGTATTCCTCCAAAAATCCATTCTTTTGTTAATCGCAAAATCAGCCGGAATACTTGGTCTTTTACCAAAAACGTTATCCATTTCAACATTTCTTACCTGCTGTGTATAGCATGCCACACATCCGTTTTCAATATATACCATTTTGCCAGCCCTTTCCTGCTCTGTCAATATTTTCGCCTGTCTTGGTAAAGGCTTATTAATTTTCTGGTTATCAAGAGCAGGCAGCACAGCGATGTAAAGTGTAAGAAAAACAAAGAGAAAAAGGGCTGAGCCGAAAAGTATTTTATGGTTATTTAATAGTAACATAATTCTTCTTTTAAGTGTTAATCTCAGTATGGCTGTGCTGTTTTTTTGCTGCCAGTATTTCAGCAGGAGTTTGTGGGATTCTCACATCATTATCTTTGGTAATCATTATATAAAAATTATAGGCAAAAATAAGATGAGCCACCCACATCATGGTACCCCCTATTGCTCTCCATAGCCAGAACGGGAACATATTAATAACACCATCTATGAAAGGTTTTTTTTTCATCCACATCAATCCTGTCTGTGTTCCTCCTATCATTAATGCTATTACATAAAAAAGTAAACCGATTAAAGCCAGCCAAAAGTGTATTCCTACCCATAACTTTGGAGGCTCCTTGCCGGTGAGGCGCGGAATAAGAGTGTAAGAAAATGCCCAAAGCATAAAGGTGATTATTCCGTACATGGTCAGATGAGAATGGGAAACTGTAAAATCAGTGAAGTGCCAGAGCAGATTGGTATATCTGAAAGCTTCTACCGTTCCCTGAAAAGACCCGGTAAAATAAAAAATAATCGACATAAAATAAAACGGAAGTGTATAACTATTTTTAAGTTGGTACCATGCTCCGTTAAATGTTAAAAGAAAATTAGTCGTTCCTGCTGCCACGGGAATCAACATCCCCACACTGGCAACAATGGCTGTAGTCTGAAGCCTCCAAGGGATCGCACTAAAAATAAAGTGATGGGTTCCGATGAGTGTATAAAATAATATATGAGTCCAGAAAGCCAGCGCTCCCAGGCTGTAGGAATAAATAGGCTTATTAAGCTGCTGGGGAAGGAAATAATACATCAGTCCTAGATTAATCATCATAAACCACATACCAATGGCCTGATGCATATAATACCCCTGGGTAATTGTTTCTCCCACTCCATCCTGCCATATAGGTACATAACCCACGACAATGACAATGACAATGAACATAAATCCCGAAATGATATACCAGTTTGAGATATAAATTTCTTTGACAATTCTTTTGACAACGGGCTTGAAGAGATTATGGGCAGAAAGTGCCACTCCGGCTCCAAAGGTAATCATAATAGGCCATATATATTCTCTGTATTCCCCCCCTCCGTTATTGACTCCCGCCAATAAAGATATTGTTCCGGCCAGTACTGCAGTATTGATCAGTATTAAAGAAATGTAACCCTGCTTTATATTATAAACCTCCACGTTACTCACCCTTGTAACAACATAATATGATAGTCCGACCATAGCTAAAGATGCCCAGCCCCAGAATACAGCATTTGTATGGGCTGGACGCAGTCTTCCAAAACTCAGCCAGCTGGTATGTTCAACATCCGGCGCAACGTATTTGATACCGGCATAGAGGCCAAAGGTTGTCCCAATGATCAGCCAAAAAATTGCCGTTCCTAAGAAATAAAGAATAAGTTTACTGAGTCCGGGACTTATATATTGCAAAAATGAAGAAGTTCTTCTTTTAGTTGGAAATACCCTGAGTTCCTCGACCAAGTTGATATTTTTAATAATTCCTTTTTCATCAGACGGCGGCAAGCAGCCCGATAGCTGGTTTTCTGCCGGCTGAAAATTAAGTTCTTTTTCTCTCTGCTCATATTCTCTTAACTCTTCCGAAGATATATTTTCGATTTTTTTCCTGATCTCGGAAAGCTCCCTATTCCTTAGTATTCTTGAATAAATAGCTAAGAATTTAAAAATCAGGATAATTAAGCTGGCAATAATCACCATTAACATAAGTAATAATGTTATCTGTATTCCAGTTTGGTTTAGTAGTGATGATTCTCCCATAATAGAATTTTAGGATTTAACATATAAGAACTTTGTCCACTGAAATACAGTGGAAAATGAATCAATAAGAGTCTGCATAAACCATTTCCAAAGAAAGGAAATATGGCTATTCAGTTTTCAAAAGATGAATATGCACTAATGAGCTTACATTACTTACTATTTTTAATAGAATCTACATCGTAGGCAGTACTGTCCATAGGAAGTGTATTATCCAGGGAATCTGGTGTGATTTGAGCGGTTCCCTCAACCATACTATCTCCTGTATTCATACTGTCAATATTTGAAGGTTGGGGTTGTTGTTCTCTTTTACAACTAGTGGTAAATAAGCCCAGAATCAGGGCTATTAAGACGCGTGATTTCATAACATTAAATTTTGTGGTGTGTAGTAACAAAAGTATGAAAACAGGTACTTTGGTTTTTATGACTTACATCATAATGGCTCATAATTTGTCTAATGTTATAGAAAAATAACCATTAAATAAGTGTGTAAGGCATTACCAGAAAAAGCATAGCTGTTAATACTGGAATCAACTACAGCATCCAACGCACTAAATCTCTTTCACTCATTGAATACCTGCTGAATATTCTGTTACAAGCGTACTGGCAATAAGCTGTAAGAAGTAGTTCTATATTTCTGAAAGAGTGAATCCTAATATGAGCCAGACGACTCGTAGTTTACAGATATTACCTGAAAAAATTAAGAATTGATAAGTATTATACCATAAAAAAGCCTTCCAAAATAGGAAGGCCAAGAATATATGGGGGTCTAAAAAAAGTGTCAATGGATTATTGAATCATTCTGTTTTATAGGTTGCTTTAATGTATCGGCACCTTTTCGATAAGTTGTCGAATCGTTTTGATTAGCGGGGGGTGTAGGAGCAACTCTTACCGAATCATATGAAGATGTTACGGTCAAATCAGCCTGCGTGTCATTTTTAGTCTCTTGGTTTTTACAGCTGATCATTAATATACCAAGAATAATAAATATTGAATTTTTCATATTATATCATTTAACTAGAAAATAAGTAGTTGTAAAATTCTAATACCAAAATTATTCATATCAACCACTTCATTTTATGAGTGAGATCATAATATGTGTTTTTAAGATAAAAAATAATATTTACTTCTACTCATTGTTGTCAACATCCTGCTTTTTACCCATTATTTAAAAATTAAAACTATATTGCATTTTCAACTAAACCTTATCAAAATGCTGATCTCACAGGACCTTCTTTTATCCTTCGGAGCAACAATAGAAAATTTTTATCCGGCAGACATCATATTTGATGAAGGCAGTACTCCTAAATACTATTACCAGATTGTAAAAGGTCGGATAAAGCTCAATCATTACAATGAAGATGGCAAGGAAACTATTCTAGCCATTCTCACTTCAGGACTCAGTGTATGTGAACTTTTACTTTTTATGGATAAAACGTATCCTGTCAATGCTGTAGTTTTAGAACCCAGTACTCTTTTAAGGCTTTCTAAAGTTGATTTTGAAAGAATGCTTGATGAAAATGTGATGATTTCCAGGAATATCAACAAATTTTTATCTGAAAGGTTATATCATAAAATTATTATGCTGGAGAACAATACCTCTACCCATGCAGATGTGAGGATACTCGGAGTGCTCAATTATCATAAAAGCTTCAGTAATGATCAGTCCGAATACTCCTTTGAGGTTCCACTTACCAGGCAACAGCTTGCGTCTATGACCGGGCTAAGGGTGGAAACAGTGATAAGAACTATAAAAAATCTCGAGAAGCTCAGTAAACTTCAGATAAGGGATAGAAAAATTTATTATTAACTCTTTGCCGTGTGGCAAGACTAAACCTTCAGTAAAAAATTTTACCATTTATAATCCGGACCATTTTATTTTTCTCCATTTTTTTCACCGTGCGTATCACCGTTTCCAACCGTAAAGCTGTAATTGATGAAAGCTGCTGTCTGGTAAAAGGTATTTGAAAGGAAAAAGGTTCAGATTTTGAATAGTATGCTTTAAGAACCCTAAAAAGTTCAGTGAGTCTCAACATTGAATCATTAATAGAAAGACAGTTTATCAGCATTATAACAATAAAGTTTCAAGAGCGATTCCTGAGTATTTTTGGCAAAATAAACAAACCTTTCACCAGGAACCCTGAAAATTTTATATAATTCCATTGCTACAGCATTAAATGGATAAGCCTTGTTATCAAAAAGAAATGTTTCAGCAAAGCATTCTCCGCTGAGGAAAATACTTAAGATGGTTTCTGTTCCGTTCTCTCTGTCCTTTGTCAGTTTAACAGCCCCCATGCTAACCTGATAATAATAATTGGGTCTTTGGCCGTCTGAGAATATCAATTCATTCACTTCATATTGTAATACCTCAGCTCCTAACGAAAAAAGTATTTGTTCACTAAATATCAAAATCTATCTTATTTAAAGGCCAAAACTAAAAAAAACAGGAATCTGAAATTTATGATATAGGTCATAATAGGTACCACAAGGACACCTACTTTTCCTTTCCTAACTATCATACTTTTCTATCGGGAGCATTCATTACCCTGTCAAAATATTTTGTAAAAGAATTGCTTTAAAATAAGTTTTTCAAATTCTTTCCAGCGATTTCAGGATTGCCTCTGAGTTTTTCAACAACGAGAGCTAAAGCTCTGTTATGTAATGCAAAATTGCCTTTATCCAAAACAAAAAGTATATCACGCATTCTCTCACGTAACACCTTGAAAATGAGGGGTCATTCCGGGGAACCTCAATTGAATTATCTCTAACATCCGCATATCTGATGATCTGTGCTTCCGCACTGATCTGCCGAAGTCTCTCCAATTCCATTTTCTTTCTGCATGTAAACATCTGTTAATTCTACGACCAGCTGAACCGTGAGATCACGGTTATTATTATTCATTAAACTTCCCATAAATTGCGAAAGATCACCTGATACAAAGACAGCAGCTATTTTACAACATCTTAGGGATCATCCTTAAACAAACAAACCTGACAGGTTAAAAAAAACAGCATATAGCATATCTATATGATCCTGATCATATTGACGTAATTGATGTTCTGACTAATTTTGAAGTAAGTCATCGGAGTATTGAAAGGCCTTCTTGTCAAGATACATCTTAGTTTCCTTTAGTACAGTACGAAAAACCATAAACAGCCAATTTAAAACACCATGAAAATCACGGAATTAACAATACGGAATCTTGTCAGATACAGAGGTAAGGTCTATTCACTTACAGAGGTATACCAAGATGAGAATGAAGAATATCATGTTAAATTAAAAAATTCAGAACAGTCAATATCAGTCCCCGTTAAGCTAATTAAACCAGTGGAAATAGATGAATTCTGGCTTTTAAAATTTGGATTTATTAAAACCTATGACTCTAAGTACAGGATAAGATTTGAAAGAGGACAGGAATTTTTAAAGTATGATATTGACCTACATAGTGTTCATCCTATGACAGGTCTTAAGATATATGGAAATAATGTCAACTGCAAGTACGTACATCAATTTCAAAACATTTTTTGCTTTTTGTTTGGAAAAGAACCTATTTAGAATGACTAAAATATTGTAAATATATCTGTTACCGTTTATCCGTATAAAAGATTAATATTTTTCACGACGTATCCTGAGGATGCGTATTATAATAATTTATTATGCTTATTAATATTGAATTACTCTCCATGTACGGTGGATTTACAGAAACTTTCGGTCCCTCTGATATCATTTTTGAAGAAGGAGATATTCCCGAGTTTTACTACCAGCTTATTACCGGATCTGTTAAGCTAAGCCATACAGAAGAAGGTAAAGAACTTATCCAAAGTATTTTAAATAAAGGACAAAGTGTTTGTGAGTTATTGTGTATGATTGAAAAACCCTATCCGGTCAGTGCAATAGCCATTTCATCGGGTGCTGTTGTAAAAGTACCTAAAGCCAAATTTCTGAAACTTCTTAATGAACACCATCAGCCTGCAGTAGCAGTCCGGCAATTTGCTGCGGAGCGTCTGTATCACAAATTTATTTTGATGCAGAACAACGCCTCTAAATATTCTCATGTCAGAATTGAAGGTATTTTAAAATATTTCAAGAGCTTAAGTGAAGATCAGAACCCGTATTCCTATGAGCTTCCCCTGACCAGGCAGCAGTTGGCATCTATTACCGGTCTGCGTATTGAAACGGTGATACGAACCGTAAAGAAAATGGAAACTGAGAAGGTACTTAAGATTAGAAACCGTAAAATTTATTTCTAGTATACGAACAGTATTTCATCTTAAATTTGAAGGAATACCTATAAATAATCAGGATATATAAAAAACGATAAACAAATATTTTTTAGTAAAATATTTTCCCATTCTTTATTATAAGAATTTCATCTTTCTCCATTCTTTTAATTACTCTGATGGTTGTTTCCAGAGACAAGCCGGTAAGTGAAGCCAGCTGCTGCCTGGTATGGGGAATTTCGAATGAATATCTTTCTTTATTTTCTTTTGATTCTTTCATCTGGTTCATCAGTTCCACTAAACGTTCTTCGGCATTCTGGCTTGAAATTTTCTGCATTAATACTAATTTTTCAGTGGTTTTCTCTGATAGAGCCGTATACATATTGAGGAAATTATCCGGATGCTCCTGCAGTAATTGAAAGAACTGGTCTCTGCTGATTTTAAGAACAGTACATTTTGTAAGGGCAACCGCATTAACGGTATACGGTTTCCCCAGGATAAGCATTGATTCTCCGAAACACGAATTATCTGAAAGGATGTCCTGAATAAATTCTTTACCGTCTTCCTTATAGCTGTTAAGTTTCACTTCGCCTGTTACTATTTGATAATAAAAAAGCGGAGTGGATTCTTCACGAAAAATATAATCACCAGCACTGTAGTGCTCTTCAATTGCCTGTACTGAATGCAAAAGACCGTTTTGGATAGACATAATGTAAATTTTATGGTTTGCTTTATTCTACGTTACCGTTGTAGAAAACTTGGGCATTTTTGAACGTCTGAATTTATTTGCCGCTCTAACTGGCAACATATGATAGTATTTATACAATACTTAGCTTTTTAAAGTTCAAAAACAAAATTTCTAATCAAGCTAAAGATCCATTGAGATATTTGCTTTATAAGAAAATTTCATATCCAAAAGTTTAGATTTCACGACTTGCCTAAGGGTTGCATTCATATTTTTTATTAAATGAGATATTTCAAAGGTAGCCTATCAGTGAAGCATAAAATATGACATAGGTCATATTTGAAAATCTTTTAAAAAGATAGTGATTTAAATCGGTATTAGCTGTTTTTATTTGATTTTCAATAATTTAAAACGACTGACAAAAAAAAAATGATTATGGTTAGTCGTTTTGCGCTTTAAAAACAACCAGTCATTTTAACGGTCAGTTGCCGTTGTTTCAGGAATTAGCAAGCGTACAATAAGGCCAATTTAGAAACCTTTTTGATCTGAATCATATTCAAAGAAATATTTAATTAATATATTTGTAGTACGTTATTTCACAGGCAAGCTATGTGAAGGTTGTTTAATTAGGAGTTATGGTCATACAAGAAGACTTGCTCATTACTTTTGGAGCAGACATTATTCAATTACAAAAATCCGAACTCCTCTTTGAAGAGAACACCGCACCTGCCTACTATTTTCAGATCAAAACGGGTAAAGTAAAACTTACGAATTTTCAAACTGAAAAGAGAGAATTCATACAAAGTATTCATCAGGAGGGTGACTCAGTGGGCGAAATATTTTTATTTTCGAAATATCAGTATCCTGTCCATGCCGTTTTAATGGAGGATTCTACAGTACTTCGATTAGAACATTCCAAACTATTGAAATTACTGGAATCTGATTTTGAGATTCAGATGAAGTTTCTTTATTATCTGGCAGATAGATCATATCACAGCTGTATTTTTTTAAACAGTTTAACATCAGAAGACGCCACTCATCAATTGCTTACGGTACTTAATCATATTAAGGGGAATCATGGTGAGCACTATTCCTATAAAATTCCTTACACAAGAAAAGAGCTTGCTTTTTTAACCGGTTTAAGGATTGAAACCGTCATCAGGACTTTTAAAAAAATGGAGCACGAAAAGTTGATTAAAATAATTAAAGGCAGAGTTTACTACTAAAATATCATTATTTCATTCCATTAAAAAGACCTCCCGATTCCGGAAGGCCTGATGGCAATTCAGACAAAATGATGTCTGTATTAATCATATACAAATCTAACTTGTATTTTCTCAAGCCATTATGACTGAGGTCATAAATCAAAAATTTTCTCAGTTTCAGTATTTTTGAAACTATTAAAATAGGCATAGTGATTGTTTTTAATATTTTTACTTAACGAAAGCTTATGGATTTTATAACAGAACTCTGGGGAAGTGGAAAATCATTGAATACAGTACAAATGATATGTCGTGGCATAACCGTTTTTATCCTAGCCCTGATTTTAATCCGTATCTCCGGCAGAAGATCATTTGGAATCGGCTCACCACTTGATAATATTATTGTCATGCTGCTCGGGGCCATTCTAAGTCGAGCCGTAGTGGGTACCTCCCTTTTATTCCGGTCATGTTAACCTGTACGGTAATTGTTCTGCTGCACAGGTTTTTCAGCTGGTACAAAGGAAAAAGCAGCCGATTTATTCATTGGTTGAAGGAGATAAAATTATGCTTTTTAAAGAAGGCAAGTTTATCACTGAAAACATGGAGAGGACACAGCTGCATACAGAAGACGTGATGCAGGAATTGAGAAAGAGAGCTATGACAGATGATTTGAATACCATTAAGGCAATCTATATTGAGAGAAACGGTGAGATCAGTATTGTCGTCAAATAAAGCATTTTTTTGGTGAGCAGATTTTCAATAATGTCTGATAAGATATAACTTCTTTAATCCTTATTTTCAGATAAGATTGAACACTGTCAGAGCTTTAATAGAGTACAAAAAGGAATAGGCCTTAACACAAGATGTTAAGGCTTTTATCGATTAAAAATCCTTTCCTGTACTGGTAAGCTGCTGAGCCAGTCCAACCAGGAGGCCATCTTTAGCCCGGATATAACATAAACGATAGGAATTTTCATACTGAACCACCTCACCGACCAGCTTCGCACCTTGTTTGAGAAGTCTGGATACCAGTTCATCAATATTCTCTACCGTAAACATCGCCCGAAGATAGCCAAGCGAGTTTACGGGAGCATTCCGATGGTCTGAGATGGTAGGAGGATTGATAAATTCAGAAATCTCCAATCTACTGTGTCCATCCGGGGTAACCATCATAGCAATCTCCACATTTTGTGAGCCCAGCCCTGTAACACGACCGGCCCACTCGCCTTCGACATTAGCACGTCCTTCAAGCTTTAGTCCGATTTCACTAAAGAAAGCAATGGCTTCATCAAGTGATTCGACAACAATTCCTACATTGTCCATTCGCAGTAATTTACTTTTTTCCATGATTTAAATTGATTTAAAGGTTATAGCTTTCTCTTAAAGCCCTTATATTTTTAAAACGGACAATCGGACATTACCTTCGAAAAAATATGTATTTGCCCAATAGTACGGTCTCAATCTTCTTACCAGATTTTTTTCTTAAAAAACAACACTAATTTCTTTACTGTCAACAACTACACTTTTCAAATTACACATTTTATTTTATATGATTAGTTGAGTGTTTTGTTCTCAATTTATAAGATTCCTTATATCTACTCCACTGTATTTGATTTTGATCTTTATTATGGCTCCGGTCTTTGATTACTGTCTTAAAATCTTTTCCATTTTTCTGCCTTTCGCCAGTTCATCAATTAATTTATCCATATACCTTGCCTGTTTAGTGAGGGGGTTTTCAATCTCCTCAATACGGTAGCCACAAATAATACCGGTTATTAAATGTGCATTGGGATTCAGTTCAGCTCTTTTGAAAAATGTGTCAAAAGTCACTTTCTCTTCGATTAATTCCTGCAGTTTTTTGCTATCAAACCCTGTCAGCCATTCTATAACCTGATCTAGTTCTTCTACAGATCTGCCCTTGCTTTCCACTTTTTTAATATAGTGCGGATAAACAGATCCAAATATCATTTTCGCAATACGCTCATCATGCTGAGGTGTGGTTTTCATATCCTTATTTTTATTTTATTTCTTTTTAGCCCGGTCTGTAGATGACTTCTTTGATCAGTTTTAAGTTTTGATGGGGACACTTGTACTAATAAGATAACATGCATAAAAGATCTGTCCCGAAAAATACTTCGGCAGGATTTACTTAATCACAGAAGCTCTCAAAATATATTTAAAATTAATAAAATATTAAGACATGATTTACAATAAGAATAATATGTAATAAATCTTTCCAATCAAAAGATTATAGATTTTGACCATATCTTTGGGATTACCTCTGTGATGTAGTCCTCAGGTAATTTTAACTTATTAAAATTACAATCAATATGTAAGATTTGTTTAAAGGCAGAAAAAGAAGAAACTAATGGTGGATAATTTACAATACCAAATTAACTGAATTATTTAATTCAATTTTTAAAGAAATTATTACAATATTTATTACATCATATTCTTCAGGCATCTCTGGGAAAAGTTTTTCGCGAACCTATGCTAAAACTGTCTCTGATTAACTGATGGACATCAGAGAGTTTATAATACAACTTACCGCTTATGGTATAATAGGGTAATTTTTTATCAGAACGGTAACGCTGCAGAGATCTGGAACTTATTTTAAGCAGCTGTAAAACATCCTGATTATCCAGCAGCTGTTCCCCGTCAATGCTGTTTAATTCGTTTTTATTCTCTTTTAACTTCTCACTCAGAATGTCAAATCTTGTCATAATTCTTTCCATCCAGGAAATGAATTCTATTCTGTCAATATTCATGATACTTTGTTTTTAATGGCTGTTACAAAGTTTAGCAAATGTCATGAATTTCCTTCGGTAGCCTATCGGTACTACCGTATGATTCTTCTCCAGAGGCTTTCAATACTGCATTAAAAAAAACATCCGGACGGGTTTCGAAATTATCCTAAGGTCAAAAATGAAACACAACACACTAAATCAAACCATTATCAATAAGGCTAAAGTATATTCAGATAATCAGATAAATAAAAGCCTTCCGATATGGAAGGCTTTAAAATTGAACCGGTCAAAATGTTAAACCTGTTGGTAATGAAAAATTGACATGGGACATTAATCCTCTCCTTCCATTATAGCTTTTTCAAGGTTTTCTTTCAACAGCTCCAAGAATTTAGTTTTTGTATATTTTCTGCTTTTAATTTCACCAATGGTCTTGTAGAAATTGCCTAAATCAATTTCCAATGACCGTTCTGCAAATCTTATCAATTCACTAAAATCAACATTACCCCCATTAAAACAACCCGTCCTGTGAAGTGCATACATCAGCTCAATTAATGAAACTTTAGAAGAAGTCCATGATAGTTTTGGTATGACAACATTATTGTGTCTGGTATTCTGTCCAATATTTCGGATACATTGTCTCAAATAAACCTCCATCAATTCATTAGCCAATATGAGTGCTATTTTGTGATCATGTGGCGTCGTAAAATCTTCATCAAGATTATACATACTTGAGGAGAGTCTCATTTTTAAATCATAAGATCCTCTGGTAAAATATTTATGGTCAAGGTACATTGCTTTTCGTCGGTAATAAGTGTAAAAATTTGCCTGCTCAGAGTAATACTTTTTCAATTTCAGAAGTTCAGCTTCATAAAATTTCCTCAGTACTTTGTCTCCGGCTATTGGTTTTGATGTTTCAAGATCTAATAATCTAGAATAATAGATGTATCTAGAAATAAAATACGGTTTATGCTCTTTAAAAAAAATAACCTCATCAGCAGTGGATTCAAAGGTGAAAATTTTCACCAGCTTTTTAAGCTCTCTAATACTTTGATCAATTTCCAGGAGTATAACCTCACATAAAGTGATGATATTGTCATGCTCATTTGTTACCATTACAATCTGCTGCTGTAAATCTTGTTGAAGTTGAACTACTTTTCTAAAAAATGTCTTTGTTACCATCTCTTTTTTCAGAAAATTACAAAGATTTAGAGTGACAGAACCGATTCAGTTTTGTTTTTTAAATTTGATCCGCCGAAATATCCATTGATTTTTCGTTTATGACCTCAATCATAGTTTCTACTAAAAAAGGCTATTAATTTTACATCAGATTAATACATACTTATTTCTATCTATTATTACACTTTGCCTCTCGTGCCCCGGGAGGCTCTTTTACTTCTGATGGTTGACCTCCTTTAGCATATAAGGAATTTACTAAAGTTCTCAATCACATTTATGTCTTGTAGGGGCTCACTTTTACTATAAATAGTCAGCAGGTTACTTATTGAGCCCATAACTACATTATAATGAATATAGATTGATCGAATTCAAATCAGTTTTCTTCCAGTTCTTCTTTTCTTTTCCTGATAAAATCCTTTGGTCTGATTCCATTGATTTCATAAAAAAGATCTGAAAAATTTTGTCTCGAAGAAATCCCGCATTCTTCTGCCAGCGCTTCAATGGTATAGTTCAGGTATTTTCTGTTGGAATTTAAAAGTTGGGTAATATATGAAATTCGCAGCTCCCCTATATACCGGTTAAAATTCATTTTCTTTTGTTCATTGATATAGATGGATAAATACGACGTATTGGTGTTTAACTGCAAGGCGAGCTTATTTTGGGTCAGTCCTTTTTTGACAAACCCATTACTGCTTTCAAACAGGCTAAGTTTGGACGATAAATCATGGATCTGTTCAGCAGTAAGGACACTTTTCCTCTGCTCCCCTTCCGCTTTCAGCTTTTCTTTCTTTTCGTCTGTATGGTGACTAGCTTTCAATCCTTTTTCACTTAATTTGTATTGGAGTTCAGTATATTTCCGCTGCACCTTTTGCTCCCTATAATATCGGAAAATGAACATTCCTAAGAAAAATAACGCCAAAGCAATACATACAATCATTGAAATCAATCTTCCCTTACTTTTCCTTTCAAGCTGCTCTTTCTTATCCATGAGTAATCTGGTATCATATTCTTTATGAATCCGGGGAGACAAATAACTAAAATCCCTAACTAAGACACTGTCAACTTTTAGCAGCTGTTTGGTGTAGTACAGCTCCTTTTCCAAACTCTTCCCTTTTTTACTACTCTTAATCAAATCCTCATAACTTGCCCTAACTTCAGGTAATATGAAATGATGGGTATTAAAAATTGAATCCACCTTCATCAGATATTTCAGACTTTTCGCTTCATCAAAACTACTGTAGCTTTTTCCCAGATAATAGTATACCACAGAGGCCCAGGCAAAGTCTTTCGCCTTCAAAATCGGATCCAGTGATTGCCCCAGATCAGCTATGGCTGTTTTATAATTTTTATGATTGTATTCCAAAAGCCCTTTGCATTTAAAAAAATATCCACGCTCCAAAGAAAATTCATCCATATCATATGTTCTGGAGAGCGCCACATTCACCAGACTATCCGAAACTTTAAATTGTTTTAGATTTCGATAACATACAATCATCTGATGCAGGGTATTATAATATCCCCTTGTATTGTTATAAATTTCATTAGGGTGGAGTTGTTCTTTGGATTTTGTTTCAAAGAAGCGGTTGCAGTCATTAAAAAGTTCCAAAGCATCCTGATAATATCCCAGGTAACTTTTGACCACTCCCAAATGGTATTTCACCTTGTATTTCAGATAATTGTCTCTGGAATATTTTGCATACTGGTAGGCCTTGAGGTATTCATCCAGAGCGGGTTCAAATTTCTTAAAATTAAAATAGTAAATAATCCCTTTACCAAGATAGGCACTGCTTATTAAATCTTTGTCCTCAGATTTTAATGCAGCCAGAATAGTACTGTCAGCATATAGTATTTTGTGTTTATCTGAGGAAGAAAAAAATACACCATCCTTATATCCCTGAACCAGACGGGAATAATCCTTTCCTTTTTTGGCTTTTTTAATATACTCACCCACATGGGGTAAAGCATTGGAATTATTCTTTTCCAGATTTTCATACTTTTTTCTAATACTCAGGTAGTTCTCATTTCCGGATTGCGGAAAAAAATTCACAAAACAAATCAAAAGAGCAAATAAAAGAAATCGAGCAGCTGTCATAAAAAAATATTATAAACATGACTTCCAAATTTAAACATTTTATATCAATCATATGTGAAATAAAAACTCATTTTAGGATTTTCATCTCCAATTGAAGATTTTGCGCTTAACAGTTAGGTCCTTCGGAAAATATAGCTGTCAAAATTTAAAAATTGGGACGTCTTAATTTTTAAAGCCTGTCACAGATCAGTTTTTTCATGTCTTTAACTGAGATAATTTTGGAATATGAATTCAATCAGATCCCGGCCGGGAAAACTTTTAATCTTAAAAAAAATAATCATGAAAAAGTTCATTCCCATCATCGGCAGTATAATCCTGCTAATATCATTAAGCTGTCGTCAAACGGACAGCATTGAAGAAGATCAAAAAGACCCAATTTCTTTGAGCCCATATCATATTGAGAAAAGCTCAAAAACTGACACCACTGAGCAGGAAAAAGATCCCCCCATAAAGGACGGACAGGACTGGCGGTTTTATAACTCAATCAAGCTTAATCTATAAAAAGTGATTCCTTGTACTTCCATTATTACCTGTTCTACCGGGTTACCCTGTCCTGCCAGCGGTATCTGGGAGAGTATGGGGAATTTTAAAACCACCTGCCCCATCGCCAAAGGCAGCAAAATGCCGGATTATTGTGGTAAAAAGGTCAGCTGGAAACTCATTCAGATAGGATAAATCATCATACACCCGCTATTATTATGAAAAATATTACCTACATTATATCATTACTCATAGCCTACTTCTTTGTTATGCTGTTCTGTTATGCTGGCATCAGCAAAGTATTGGATTTTGAAAATTTTCAGGTACAGATTGCCCAGTCACCTTTGCTCAGCGCATTTGCAGGACCTGTATCATACAGTGTCATTCTCATAGAACTCATCATTGTTGGTCTTTTACTTATTCCAAAACTTCGGTTATTGGGGCTGTATGCTTCGCTAGGCATGATGACTGCCTTTACTCTTTATATCTATCTTATTTTGAATTACAGTGATTTTGTTCCCTGTTCCTGCGGTGGCATCCTGGAGAAAATGGGCTGGACTGAACATCTGATATTCAATGTTGCCTGTATCTTACTTTCATTGACCGCTGTTATTATCATTGAAAAGCGTAAACAAACCAGGAAAACAAAATATATCATTTCGTCTGGTATTGTAATCATACTATCGTGCTTACTGGTGGTCACCCTCTTTCTACAATCCGAACATATTATCAAAAAGGAAAATAACTTTACAAGAAAGTTTCTGCCGAATTTTATCATAGAAGGAGAAAATACCGGTCTTGGCCATGATGGCTATTATTTTGCCGGTAAAGATAATAAAGGTCTTTATTTAGCAAGCCGAAATACTCCTTTAATTCTGATGAAAATCGATTACAGCCTCAAAACAACGGAATCACTCAAGATCATCCCCGACCATTCAGATTATCCTTTCAAAAGTTTACAGATTAAAGTGAAGCCCCCGTACTATTATCTTTATGACGGAACTGTGCCTGTCATTTATCGGGGTATATTAAACAATTCTGCCGCTAAAACAATCAGTAAAGGGGATGCGTTCTTCTCCCAGTTGGCGGTAATAGATTCGTCTCACTTTATTCTTCGAACCCAGAACAGCAGAACGCATGAGTATACCATCGCCCGACTGCGTACAGGACCGAAAGCTAATATCAATTTATTTCCTTCGGTTTTAGAAAAACAGATCGACGGTATTTTTGACTGCGATGGCAAACTGACCGAAAACCAGCAGCAGATGGGAGAGTTTCTTTACACCTATTTCTACAGAAACCAACTCATCATGATTAATGATAGCTTACCTCGTGTAAAAAGACAATCTACCATTGATCCTATCTCTAAAGCCCAAATGAATATCGCACAGTTATCAAACGGTACCCACATTATGAACGCTCCTCCGGTAAGGGTCAATATTCTTTCTGCATTTTATGGAAACTTCGTCTACAATATTTCGGGACTGCCTGGAAAATTCGAACCTGCCAGACTGCGAAAGGGAAGAAAAGCGGTGGACATTTACAGAACCGACCGCAATGAATACGTAGGAAGCTTTTATCTCCCAAAACAGAAGATCGAAGATATGATCATTACCCATGAAGGTCTGTATATCATTTCAGGGGAAAAATTACTCAGATATCACTTTAGAAAGCCATTAAAAGGGGAAGCCGAAAACCTTACAACAGAGTAGGCATCACTTAATATTTTTTTATTATGAAAAAGCTAATGATCCCTGCTGCTTTAGTATTACTGGGCACAGGCGCTGCTTTTGCAACCAAAGCAGCAAACAGCACCAAAAGTGCCGTCATCCCAACCTATCGTATGGATCCTGAATCGGGACTCTGCGTGCAGGTTGGACAGGAATGCAGTACCATTCAAAATGTAGTCTGCAGGTGGACAGCAGACGGAGTAACACCTCTTCATAGTGCTCCGATAAGCCCTACCGAGTGTGGAAGTGTCTTATTTAAACCTTAACAACGAAGAGGATGCTTTTGAGCATCCTCTTCATTTGTTATATAAATCATAAAAATTTTCTTTTAACAGACAATGACCTTAGTTGAAATTATTGAAAAATACAATTATGAAGTCCAGACCTTATAATTTTCATTTGATGTGATTTCAGTCATAACCTTCACTCTAATAAAGTTATAATTTAGCGCATGAGAACACACAATAAGCTGATTACAAGCTGAATAAAAATATTAAAAAACTTTTGCAGTTTCAATACTAGTTAGAAATCTGCTGGGTATCTCCAAATATTAATTTAAAAATATAGTTATGAACAATCGAAATTCAAACAATCGAAATTCAGAAAACAAAACATCCAGCTCAGACCGATCTGCTTTTGAAGATGTATACCAATTAGGTTATGATCATGGCTTTAATGATGCATCTCAAGATGAAGATTATGATGACGATTTCTCAGACTATGAGGATTACTATGAAAACGAGTATGATAATGACGATGATGATCAAGACTATGATGATAATGAAGACTATGATGATGAAGCGGATAATAATCAAAATGACAACAGAGATGGAAGGAGCTCGGGAAGCAACGGTGGTTCCAGATTGAGATCAGGCTCAGGTTCTTCAGGAAGGGGACGATCTTCTTCTGGTTCCGGAAACGGAACTTCAAAAAGAGGTTTTGCCTCAATGAGCAAGGCGGAGCGCACCAGAATTGCCCGTATGGGAGGTGAGGCTTCCCATGGCGGTGGAAGATCTTCTAATTCAAACTCAGGAAGATCAGGCTCTAATAGAGGATCAGGAGGCTCCAGTTCACGAAATAACAGCAATTCAGGTTCAAGCCGTGGCTCTGGTTCGGGGAACGGAACCTCAAGAAGAGGCTTTGCATCGATGAGCAAAGCTGAGCGTACCAGAATTGCCCGAATGGGTGGACAGGCCTCTCATGGAGGAGGAAGGTCAGGGTCAGGAAGCGGCCGTAATTCTTAATTTATAATTGATTTTTAGATTACCTCTTTTTTTGTATACAGAAGAGGTAATCATTTTTGCTTAAACACGTACCACTATAGCAGAAACAATAAAATATAAGCAAAAACACAGCAGAATATAATATCACACTTTCAACCGAAGAAATAAAAAATGCTTTTTTCACATCACCAGCTTGAAGTCCATACATCTGTACGGGGTATCAATTAATTTGATTCAACAAGAATATTAAGCAATATAACATACGATTTATTAAGAAAACCTATGACTACCTTCAAAATTTTTCCTTTTTGCCAACTGCTTTATTATTTCCTTACTGCTTTATGGCCGTTAATTCATATTGAGAGTTTCTTAACAGTAACAGGAAAAAAGACAGATATCTGGCTGGTTAAAACAGTGGGTATTATACTCTTACCTTATTGTCTGCTATTAATATATCTGACATTTAGCTCCAAAAAGAACTTTGTCATGGGTATTAACGTTAATGCTAGGTTGTCTTGGATTATTATTTGTGGACCTTTATTATTATTTCAGGAATATTATTAAGTGGGTTTACCTTATTGACGGTTGTTTCCAACTTCTATTTTTTACCTACTGGACTTTCTACATCGCTCGTTATCAGTGAAGTGATATCATTTGTTTTCCTTTAGAAAATTATCAATATGAAAAAAAAGGCTTTCTTTTACCGGAATGAATTTATAATCCAGTGCTTTTACTACTTTATCATTAGACATCTTTTGAAAAGATGTTAAGAATTCTATATTGGGTTTGGTCAGCAATCTTAATTTGGGAATCTGTCCTGCCGTCAGAATATTCAGAGCTTTTCCAAAATTTAATAATTTTCTTGATAAAATAACAGGTCTTTTTTTATGAAACTTTTCTCTTGCCATTTGAGCAAGACTACTGTATTTTTGATTTTCTGAGACAACCAAAAAGCGTTCTCCAAAAAGATTTTTATCCATAAGTTCAATTGCTATTTCTGCTACATCTCTCACATCTACACATCCCGATCCTCCGGAGAAAGTATAGAATTTATTGATAAAAGTCTGTAAAAATTCTCCACTGCTTTTTTTCCAGTTTCCACTTCCGATAATCATTCCCGGATTGATAATAATCGTATTTAACCCTTGATTAAAAGCATTGCAGACAACGGTATCAGCCTTATATTTTGAAGCCGCATATACCGTACTTTCTGTCTGGATTATAAAGCTAGAATTCTCATCGATTGGCCTCCCCTTTTTTCCATTATCAAAAATAACTGCTGAACTTACATAGAGAAACTTTTTCACCTGCGAATATTTACAGCATTCGATGATATTTTTAGTCCCCTGAATATTTATTTTGTCAACTTTCTTTTGTTCTTCGGGGTCGTAACTCACTTTTGCAGCGCAATGATAAACTTCCACCACATCTTCTAATGCTTTTTGCAAAGCTCTTTTATCATTGAGATCCGCATCTATCCATTGTATTTGATTAAAAAAAAGGTCAGCGTCTGCGGTATAATATTGCAGTGATCTTCTCACCTCATCCAGATCACTTGAATTTCTTTTTGTAGCACGAACTGTTTTACCTTTTTTCAAAAGCTTCAAAACTAATACTCTACCAAGAATTCCGGTAGCTCCAGTCACTAAAATCACTGTCATACCATTTTAAATTTAGCATTGATGCATATAATTTTATTCTGTGCTTATCCATGCTGACATATATTCTCTGTTCATCCTTGCAATATTATCCAAAGAAATATTTTTAGGACATTCAACCTCGCAGGCTCCAATGACCGAACAATTTCCAAAGCCTTCTTCATCCATAGCTTTTACCATATTTAGAACCCGTCGTTTCGCCTCAATCCTTCCCTGCGGCAGTAAAGCAAAATGAGAAACCTTCGCCCCCACAAAAAGCATTGCTGCGCCATTGGGACAGCAGGCAACACAGGCTCCGCAACTGATACAGGCAGCAGCATCCATTGCTTTATCGGCATCATCTTTGGGAATGGCAACAGCATTAGCATCCAGAGTATTTCCTGAAGTATTGACCGAAATAAATCCGCCTGCTGCCATGATCCTGTCAAAAGCGCTACGGTCTGTTATCAGGTCTTTAATAACTGGGAATGCAATGCTTCTCCATGGCTCTATAACAATCGTTTCACCATCCTTAAACATCCTCATATGCAGCTGGCAGGTTGTAATACCTGTATCAGGACCGTGGGCCCTGCCGTTAATGTACAAAGAACACATTCCGCAAATTCCTTCACGGCAATCATGATCGAACGCTACAGGTTCTTTATTTTCCCTGATTAACTGCTCATTAAGAATATCCAGCATTTCCAGAAAAGATGCGCCTGTAGAAATATCTGAAACTTTGTAGAGTTCGAATTTCCCTTTTGTTTTTGCGTTTTTCTGTCTCCAGATCTTCAAATTCAGATTTAATTTTTTGTGACTATCCATAATCTATTTGATTTGCTCATTAAAAATACAGCCAGAAGAATGCAATATCTTATGACTGATTTCATATGCCAAATGTGACGAATGAAAAAGGAGCCACAGTTTGGTTTCCTTTTTTTATACTTCTCCTGAACAGCTACCTTCAAATTGGTTACTATTCAAATCAATTTTACATTGATCAGTTAAGATGTGAACTTTAAGATTTTCCGCATAAATAGGAAACCCTTTTTTTACATTCTTAGTATTGGTCTTGCCAATTTCTGTTGCACTGAGCATCCATACCATACCGGACCCTCGGCAGGTTGCCTTGGATCCCTGCTCGATCAGAAGAGCTGTATCCTCTCCCAGGCCGACTCCCCAGCAATCCTGATTCAGAATCACAGCATGCGCAAGCCTGCCGAATCTGGCCCGGTGCACAAAATGCGTATCAATAATACAGTTATGAATTAATCCCAATCCTAAGTTCAGTTCGATATCATGTTCAAGAATGGCTTCCCCATTGATGGCATCGATAATTACAATTTTAGGCATGCACATGGCTCCGGCACTGGTTCCGGCGATCATAAAATTTTCCTCATTCCAATATTTTTCTTTCAAAAGATCTGTTAAAACAGATTGCTGCAGTGTATTACATATCCTATTTTGATCTCCTCCCGTAAAAAATACGGTCTGAGCAGCCTCAACTCTTTTAAGATGATAGTCTGTGTGAGTCTGGTCATCGCAAATATCCAGAAAGTCAAAATTAGTATATCCTATCTCTTCAAATGTCTTTGTATACGTCTTGCGCATACTCTCTGGATCAGTAGTTGCTGCCGTAATAACTTCAATACGATCATCTTTTGATTTTGCTAAAAGCTTAAGAATTTCGTGGGGTGAAAAGTTATTGTTATCTTCTTTCATTTCAGGATTCTTTCCCGCCTTATCTTCTTTCCCGCCAATAATTAATAATTGTCCTTTTGGTGTCATTGTTACATATTTTAGTTGCATTATTGAATGGTATTTCTGTTTATAAAATTTAAGCTGTACTCAAACACATCATTTTTTATCAGATTTCCGCTGAATAGATTAAAAACCGAGCCCGGAGTAAGAATATGTCCTTTTAAGTTTTTCGCATACACGGAAGTGTCTTTTTTTAAAAATCTATTTTCAACATTTTTGGCATTCACAACCATCACCGATCCACTTCCTATACATGATGCTTTATAACCTTTCTCAATGAGTACTGCCATTCCACTTTTTAGCCCGAGTCCCACATATTGATTATGGCTAATAACTGCTTTTACTAAATTTTTACATCTTTCTCCGTGCATAAATTTTGTATCAATAATACAATTGTTTATAAATCCCAGACCTTCATTGGTCACTCCAGTCTCATCTACTATCAGCCCCGAAATGCACATTGCTGCTGTATTGATACCGACGAGGGTAAAATTATCTTCATACTGATATTTTTTGTTTAAAAGCTCCAGTATTGCCGAGCCTCGTAAAGCATTACAGATTTGAGAAGTGTTGCCAACAAAAACAACGACTCCAGCTTCCGATATTCTTAAGAAATACTTATTGAGATCCTGCTTTTCACCTATGACAATACATCCAATATTATTGTAGTGACCTTCCTTTAATAGTTTAAAATAGGAATCGCTACAACGATGCCGTAAATTCCTTACGGTTGTCATTATTTCAATCCGGTCATTTTTTTGTTCTGATAATAGCCCGGAAATTTCAGAAGAGAACTGATCTGAAACCGATCCATACAATGCTTCACCGTTAGTATCTGTACTACGAATGACGACGATTCTGCCTTTAGGAGTCATAAATTACTGGTTTTCGGTTTTAACATGGGCACTGTCTCTTTCCTGTTTCATGGTATCTGACATTTCATCAAGCGTCTGAATCGTATCGGAAGCTTTGTCGTTCACCGTTTCTTTTTTGTTATCCTTATTAATGTACTGGGTTTCGGATTTTGTACATGCTGTAAGACTGTATAATAAAAATACCGATAGTGCTAAGTTTTTCATAATAATTAGGTTTGGTTAGATCAAAATTATCAATCAAAAAGCTAAAAATTTATGAGGTAAATCACAATTACCGGAAATAAAAAGCCCCTCTACAATAGAGGAGCTTACTCAAAATGCAAAAAGTAAATAGGATATAAAGCCAAAGGTATGACTACTGTCTTTTATGGATTATGACACTCCTCATAATATCATTACATCTATTATGCTATATGGTAATCGTGTTTATTCAACATTAGCAGTGAAAAGTATGTTAATTGGCATCCTCCTGCATTTCTTTATCAATCCATTGACTATCTGACTTTCCTTTTAAAAAGTAGTCCCACCAATCTATACTCCTTCGGGTCAGATCTTTAGCCTCAGGCGTACCAATTCCCAGGTCATGTCCATGATAAGGATACTGTAATGCCACCACCCGTTTGCCGCTTCTTTTAAGCGCAATATAAAACTCCATGGTCTGTTCAGGTACAACGTTGCGGTCTTTAAGGCCTGTCCATAATAAGATGGGAGCATTTACCCGGTCCGCATTAAGAATGGGATTATTTTTCATATACAATTCTTTATTCTCAAAAAAAGAGCTGCCTATTTCATATTGTCCGGTTTCCAACTGCCAGTAATGAGGACTGGAATAATTCCTGTTATATGAGAAGTAAGAACTTACCAGGTCACTTACTCCCGAACCCGAAATATAGGCTGCAAAATAATCAGAATGAGTGGCAATAAAATTCGTTAAGTAACTTCCGAACGAGTGCCCTATGAGCCCATATCTTTTGAGCTTCAAAGGATATTTATGTAATGCTTCCAAAGAACGCTCCACGGCATCAAGGCCGGAGGTTCCCGGAGAACCGTTTTCTGTCACCACATCCGGGAGATAGACAAAGTATCCTCTTTCTACCAGGGTTCTGATATTAAAACCTATCTCATCATATCTGGGCAGTAGGTACTTCTTAGCCTGGTCTGACTGCTTCTGATAAATATGAACAATGACAGGATATTCCTGTAAGGGGTTATAATTAGCAGGATAATATAAAATCCCTTTTAACGGTGTTCCTAAGGATGTTGTATAAGGGATAATCTGCTGCCGGAGCAGAGCGGCTTTCTGATCCGACAATCCGCTGTCGAATAGAAGCTTCTTTTGCTGTACCCTGGTGTCTACGACCCAGAGCCGTGGCGAGACGTTAAAGTTTTCTTCCAAAACAGCCATTTTTGTATAATCATTGTTAAACACGGCTGATTTTACATTATTGGACGAAGAATACAGGAGCATCCCTTTTTTATTCTTAAAACGGTAATACGATACAGCATCTCCATCCTTCTCATTCACTTTCAGCAGTAAGCCTTTATCATCTATAACCCTTTGCAAAGAATTGTTCCCGGTACTCAGTGATTGTTCCCCGGCTCCGGCGATCTGAACCGGTTTTCCCTGACCAGTGCTCATTCTGAGCAGTTTCCCCGACTCTACGGAGTAGATCCATAAGCCCGTTTCGCTTTCAAAGTAAACCATTTTAGAATCCTTGCTGAAATAAGGTTTTTTAAGTCCTTCCCCATCTATTTTCTGCTTTTTTAAGGTCTTAACATTCAGCAGCTGCCATATACCATGCGGGGTCTTCAATACTAACAGACTGCCGTCTTCCGAGTTTATGAATCCGGAACTGAATCTTCCTATATTGGATTTTTGACCGGTATGGGTATCCTGCAGGTAAAGATTTACATCAGGAATATAGTGGATGTAATCCTGAAGCTCATCTCCGCGAAAGACCAGAACATAACGGTCACTGCCTATGGGACTTACCGTTTCATTTTCCTGAGTATGTACTAAAACCGCTTGATCAGTGCCTGCCCTCCAAATCCAATATTTAGCAAGCATTTTTCTTCCCTGCTCTCTGCGTTCCAAATCCCGGTCATTTCCATACCAGATTTCAACTTCTTTTTCAGGGTACGGCACGTAATTAACTGCATGAATCAGGAAAGCTGATCCATTACCAATTTCCCTTAGGATAAAGAAATCAGCCCTGATACCATTCTCCCCTAAAGGATAAGACCAGGTTCCCGTTCCGGTATCCATCAGCATAAGACTCCGCAAGCCCCCCGTTGAGTGTTGGTACAGGACCAGATATTTTCCTGAATCCGAAAGCTCCATGCGTTCCAGATCATTTAATTCCACCAGCTTTTTAAAACCTGATTCCTTAAATTTCAGAATTTCAGTACTTGTTTCAGTTTTTCGCTGCGCAAAAAGATTTCCCTTTTTATCGGTAATATAATACATCACATCAGAGATCTCATCTAAAACATTCCCCTCTAAATCCATGACCTGCAATTGGTCTCGCTTATTTAATATACAATACCCCCGGGGAGACCATAGTCCGGACAGCCTAATATCCCTGTAGGTGATCTCCTTCCTGGTTTTGAGGTTCCACCATAACGCTTTACCCGGCTCACTCAGCATAGCATAGTTTCCCTGGCACCATTGAACCACCGAAGCCTTAACAGCTATGGGCTGATCTCTTTCTCTACTGTAGGCATCAAAAACCAGGATGCTGTCCTGATCAGTATACCTCTTCTTCACCGATATCCATCTCCCATCCGGAGACATGGAAATATTATCTGTTTCGTAGAATTTTGCGATCCACTGATCCATGGTGTCTTTTGAAACTCCAAGTCTTTCCTGTCCCTTTAAAATAATTCCAAAAACAGAAAGAAAAATAAAAAAGCATCCCTTCCCGGCCCTTTTAATATCCATTATTCTGAGGTTTAAGATTAGGATTCAGAAGCAGTTCTTTCTGAGGGATGGGCCACTGATGATGGTATTCCTTCCAATTGGGTTTAACTGAAGTGAGTGTACTTAGACGCCCAAATCTTTTAAGATCCGTAAAGCGGTGCCCCATTTCACAAAAGAATTCTCTGCGGTTTTCTAAAAGGACCTCTTCCAGCACTGCCTGCTGTGATACCATTCCCGTTAAAGCAGAAAGGCCTGCACGAATTCTGGTATAGTTGATGTAAGGAAGCGCCTGAGAAAGTTTATTCTGCCTCGTCAATACCTCTGCAAGATGAAGATAAACCTCCTCAATTCTAAACACCACAGAATATTCAGTAGGATTGGCGGCTCGGTTCTTATACTTATCAGCACGGTACCATGTATCCTGGCCGACTGTTACTGGGGCGACCCAGTTTTGTCTACGCTTGTCAACGGCTGAAAAAGAACCTACCAAATCATTATTTAAAGCATATAAGCCAGGCGCTGCACCGGAAAAATAATAGGTCTGCACCTCTAAGGTAGGATCGTTCGTATTTTTAGGTTTAAGCTGCCACAGAATATGCGTTCCAGATTTTTGAAAAACCTTTGTAATGTCCTGTTCAAAAGTGTAGAGCGGACTTGACACAATGGTTTGTAAAACACCTTCAGCCTCATTCCATTTTCCTTCCAGCATATAGGTCTTCCCCAGCATGAACTGCGCGACCTTTCGGTTGGGAAAGATCCTTTCTGCACTTCTATACTGATCAGACAAAAGATCAGCAGACTCTCTAAAGTCGGATTCAAGTCTGGAGAGAACCTCCACCGATGGTGTTTTAGATAAAGACTGATTGATCTTATAATCTGTGGTTAGAGGCATCGGAATATCTCCAAAAACGTTCTGGAGATAGAAAAACAGAATGGATCTCATAAGCAGTGCCTCCCCTTTAATCCTGTTTTTTTCAGCCTCAGGAAGTGACTTTGACTTCTCAGCCCCTTCTATTATGGCATTGGCCATATACACTTCTTTGTAGGCCGAAGACCAGTACATATAGACTGCCGAATTGGATGCAATCTGAAGATTGTTATACAGATCCAGCGCTCCGCTGGTTTCTCCTGAGGAATAATAACAGACCAGATCATCCGTATAGCTGCCCAGCAGTACTCCACTTCCCTGCGATCCCCCCGAGAGCGGAGAGTTATCCCATATATTGGCATAAAGCCCTGCCAAGGCTGCATTGGCCGTCTGCACGTTCTCAAACACCTGGCCTGCATCCAGCTGATTCGAAGGCGTATCCACCTCCAGCATATTTTCACAGCCCGTCAGCAGGTACAGTACTATACCTACAACAAGCATATTGATGATATCAATGATTCTATATAATTTCATGATTTCCGGTTTTAAAAATTAATCTGTGTGCCAAAAGAAAAGGTTCTTAAAGGAGGCAGGAAGCCCCCTGCTGTAAACTCAGGGTCCATCCCGAAGTATTTCGTCCACGTGAGGAGATTCTGACCCTGAACATATATTTTCACATTCTTCACCACCCTGCTCTGTAGCGGCAATGTATAGGTCAGCTGAATATTTTTAAGACGGATAAACGATGCATCCGAAACGCTTGCCGTACTGTTCCTGAAATTGTCCTGAGCCGTATTCTGATTTCCTACGGTTCCGGTACTGTAAGGCATATAATATCCTGAAGGATGATCAGGTGACCATACATCCAGCACTTCTACCGGCTGATTAAACATACCTCCCGGCAGAGGCATGGAACTGTTATAATTAAGATTCCGCTGCTTCACAAACTGAAACAGCACGGAAAGATCCCAGTTACGGTACTGAAGCGTATTGCTCCAGCCCCCAAAGTAACGAACCCCTATATTCTCCATCACTTTATTATCTTCAGGAGCTGTGATCTTCCCATCCCCGTTAACATCCTTAAACCGGTACAGCCCTGTCTTGGGATCTATACCCTCCAGCTCAAAAAGCCTTACTACCGACACAGGCATCCCCACCACCAGCTTGTTTTCATAGGGTGATCCCTCCAGACCCGGAAATGACAACAGCGTATTTTTTGGAAAGCTGATATTAAAACCTGAAGACCATTTCAAAGACTTCCCTGAAAAAGGCCTTGCACTGAGTTCAAATTCCCAGCCTTTATTTTCCACTACAGCATCCATATTGGCCAAAACAGAAGTAAATCCGGTAATGGAAGGAAGCTGATAGCCTACCAGCTGATTGGAACTTATATTCCGGTACCATGATGCATTAAGATTCACCCGGTCTTTAAAGAATCCCATCTCCAGAGCTGTTTCCAGTTTACGGGTCTTTTCCCAACTGTACTCCGGATTGTAGAGCCTTGAAGGCACCAGCCCTGTCACTGAATTGTAGATATACTCAGAAACTAAATAGTTATCCAGATACTGATAATCCCCTATATTGTCACTTCCCGTAATCCCGTAACTTCCTCTCAGTTTCCCAAAGCTCAGCCATGATCTGCTCTTAAAGAAGCTCTCTTTAGAAAACAGCCACGCCCCTCCTACGGCTCCGAATGAGGCCACCTTACGGTTTTCTCCAAAGCGGCTGCTTCCGTCACGCCTACCTGTGATATTGAGAATATACCTGTTTTTATACTGATAATTAAACCTTCCAAATACAGCCGCATACCGGTACTGCGTAGTTATTTGATCAGCAATGGTTTTGGTCTGCGCCGCGCCGATATTATGTAGAAACGCATTGCTCTCAAATCCACTCCCCCTCATGGACTCCCTTGCATTCTCCTCCATCTGTATGCTGGCTCCCAAAAGCGCCGTGAGCTCATGCCTTGTTCTTTTAAAATTCCATTCCAACTGCGGTTCCACTATATAGGAAAACCGGTTGTTATTGCTCTTAGAAGCACTGGAATAAAAGCTTGACTGTCCCGTCACAAAGGCCGGATTATAAATTGTATTGGGCCGCAGAGACCACTCTTCAAAAGCTGTATAATTAATCCCTCCATTAAGCTTTATGAATGTATGGGGAAGCAGTTCATACTGAGCGTTAAGGTTGCTCAGGAACTGCATGTTTTCATTGGTATAGGTACTGTTATATACCGCTACAGGATTGGTAAAGGTATTATTCTCCCAGTTCAGGCTTCCATCCGGCTTATACAGTTCGGGCGCATTGGGAGCCAGCACCAGAGACTTCTGGGTACTGTCTTCATTAAGTACATTACTTTTCTGAAGCGAGAACTGATTGGAAAGCATCATCTGTAATTTCCTGTCCTCAGACCGGTGGGAGATATTACCTGATACCGTATGGCTGGTATAGCTAAAATCTTTCGCAAAGACCGTAGCCTGTTCATTGCGTCCCAGGCTCAGTAAGAAGCTTGTGGTCTCACTTCCTCCTTTAAGCGACAGCTGTACCGAGGAAGAGGCAGCCACATTGCCAATCAGCTTTTCAGGCCAGTTGGTATACCGATCCAAAGACCATTTTCCATTGATATCATAGGCCGAAGCGGGATACGAAGTAATCCCGTCACTCGCATAGGCCTGCCTCCGCATTCCTATATACTGCCGGGTATCCATCATTTTAAGCCCGATCATGGCTCTACTGAGTCCATAATTAGTATTCAGACTCAGTTCCGTTTTCCCTGATTTCCCACTTTTAGTGGTCACCAGTATCACCCCATTAGCTCCTCTGGAACCATAAATGGCCGTAGCATCTGCATCTTTTAAGATCTCAATACTCTCTATATCATTAGGATTAATAGAGTTCAAAGGATTAATACTCCGAAGCGGAATCACCAGGGTTGAAAACTCCGACTTCATATCCCCACCCACAGGAACCCCGTCAATCACATACAGAGGCTGATTACCGTCTATTTCACTATTGGCCGTGGTCCGCAGACTATTCCTTCCCCTGATCTGTATATCAAACCCTCCTCCGGGTATTCCCCCTCCCTGCGTAATGCTGACTCCGGCCATTCTACCCTGCACTGCGGACAAAACATTCCCTACTGGCTGATTGGAAATATCCTTGGCCGAAACCTTGGCAATACTCCCTGTACTCTCCCGGTCTTTCACTTTATAGTAGCCCGCATTAAGCACCACCTCCCCTACACTTGTCGCTGTTGTTTTCTCAGCTGAAGACAACGAAACATTCAGCACCGTCCCCACTCCAACAGACATTCTCCGCTCCCCATACTCCGGATGACGGAATATAAGCACCGGATTTTCTCCTGAAACCCGCACCACATACTTCCCGGAAGCCCCGGTCAATGCTACTGCATCACTCCCCTGCTGAAATACGGAGACTCCTTGAACAGGCAGATTATTCTCTGTGACCGTACCCGAAATCTCGCGCACCTGTCCTATTACTACCCCAAAGGCCAGCAATGTGAAGCCAAAAGCCAACTGAATATGGCCTAGGCTGCAAAAGTTTTTTTTCATACTTTTGAAAAGTTTAATTTAATTAAGCACTTAGGCTCTTTCCTGCACAGCGTAAATTCGAATAAACTCTGGTGCGGAAAGGGCTTTTTCTCTTTTTATGTTTCTATGGTTACCTCTACTCTACAATTTCTGTTTCTTAAAAATCTATTGTTTTACTTAGTTTTAAAATCTCTGATTGATGAAGGCTTGGGAGGAAGTCTAAGCACACGGCATCACCTCCTGCCCTAAGCCCATCAATTGAAATATGAATGAAATTTGTGTTCCCGTGAAAGCTGTAAAGCCGCAATAGGTTGTACATTCCTATTGTATCATGCAGTTTGATACTATATTTTGTGGAAGCGGCTTAGAATTAATTGTAGAGAAAAGCGGACTGCATTGGAAATAAAACGGCGTGGAACTCTACAATATCCGGTTTGAGGTACTGGTATACCCTGCATACAGATAAGAGAGCCCACGCCTAGGTCGTGAGCTTCCTGCTTATCCTCTCGTATGCTAAAAATTACCAGTTTCCAAACCGAGGTTCTAAGCAATAGCTTCTAATATTCGTTGAAGTATCGCAAAGCTACATTTATTGTAACCTATTTTACAAATATAATAAAAATAAAATTGGTAAACAAAAGCGTACCGAATAAAATTATGATTATTTCTTAATTGCAGCTATGTATAAGGAATCTGAAAAAATCATTATGATCAAAGTAGCAATTACGTTGCGCCTACTGCTGAGGCGTAATAAAAATTTCACTGATTTAAATGTAGAAAATGAAGACTTAGTTAATAGCTATGAAAAAATTGCTACAAACTCAAGTGCAGATATTAGAAAGGCAACAGTTACCAATGCCTTTAGTGGCAAGAAAAAATCAACAATGATTACAATAATTTTAATTGTTGAATCAATGGGTTTCACTATGAAAGATTTTGGTGAACAATACAATAGAATTTCTGACAAGGATATTTTAGAATTCGAAAAAAATATATTAAAAATTCAATCCTGACTATAGTCAGAGCTTTCTTTTATTTACTAATTACTTTATAATATCAATCTGAACATTGTAACAGAACTGTCTCTGTTTCTTTGTATCCTTCTTTGGTTTCATTATAATCTTCATAGTTACATAAAGACTATTGATAATGCTATACCTATAATAATGTAGATTTTATTGTGTTAGCGAATTTGCTTTTTATAATATCGTAATTCTAGTATAAAATTCTTATATTTATTATATTACTTATCCTGATGAAATATAAAACCATTCTAAAGTATGAATACTCTTTTAATCATTGGACTAATTGCTTTACTGCTCGGACTGCTATTTCAATATTGGATTTATCGTAGAAAATTTTATAGAAGAAATGCTTCAGGAGTTGAGGGTTTTTCAAGTTTCGAAAAATCAATTCTTATCAGGTTTTTCGAACATTTACTAAAATGGCTTTCTTACGTTTTTATTATTATAGGAGTTCTATATTTATGGCGCTATGTGCATTCAAATAATACTTCTCAAAGAATTGAAATAAGAAAATAATTTTAATTTTTAATTAACTGAAAAACAGGAAAGTTTATCAATCTATAATCTTTTTTAGACAAAAATCAACTTTAAAAAGCTTATTTACATAAAATTGGTAGGTAGTAAAATAAATTGTTGTTTCTGAAAAAGAAATCATATCAATCAACCTTAACATTGCTATTGTTGTAGGCTTACAATTACATTTAACCTCATTAAAAAACAGTCTATACAGATTTTCAAATGCTTCTTTAATTTCATTATCTGAATAGTTTTGAATTAAAGCTTCCCTTGAGATATTTACGTGTATAGATTGGCAAAGGTCTAAACTTTCACAATAGAATGAATTTTCTAAACTTCTTTTAATTAAGAAAACAATATCCTGCATTAACAAATCCAAACTCTTTTCCATAACATCTGATTTTATCGTTTCTTGAGATTTTAATTATGTACAAAGAAGTCAAAAAAAATTGGAGTAATCCAAAATTCATGAAGACAATACTCTGTTAATAAACTTTGTTTTACTTTTTATATCGTTTTTTGAGACTATTAAAATTCAAGTAAATCCACAATCTTTTTTTCCTTGACATTAATTTTTAAACCATAACTTAAATTTTTGTCTGCCAAGAAAATTTCTTTCTCTTCATCTGTTAAATTATAATAGTCTTTTTCAACTCTAAAATGTTTATTGAAACCAATTAATGTAACTTCATTGATAGTTTTAGGAAATGGCTCTTCGAAATTAATAATTAAATGTTTTGTTTCTTTAGCTTTAAAGTTAACTAATAGTTGTCTTCCAATTGATGCATCTGTGTATTTTGAAAACTCACTTAAAGGTTTTTTATTATTGTCTGTAATAGAAAAACTGTTATTAATATGACAACGACAACTTTTACCATAAATGAACTTATCTAAACTTTCAAATTCAGGTGCAGTAATTTCAAAATAATTAGGAAATGGAGTATTCATTTCCCTATCGTATGGATTAGTAATATCAAAACTAATACTAAGTAATAAACCATCTTCATTTTTAGTAATACCATATTTTTCTTTAGTAATTTCAAAGACTTTAGGAACTGACTTAAAATTAATATCCGTGATTTTAATATCATAAGCAAAATCACTTTCCGGAATTATATTTTTAAAGGAATAAAAATCCGTTACAGTGTTAACTGATTTAGAAGTTGGCAATTTCTCAGTTTGGTTAATTTTTTCCTTACTACAGTTAAATAAAACATTTACAATTAATAAAAAAATATATTTTTTCATCGTTTTTTGAGACTTCATTTAGACTTTATCCTAAAGTATTGGAGAGATAAATATTATATTTTATTTGTGTTGGTAAACTTTCAGTTCATTAAGAATATCATTAAGAATTTCAAATCTTGCTTTTCCAAAGTCTGATCTTTTTTCCATTGACTGTATACAATTTGAAAAATAATATACATTATCCTGAGTTGTAACGTAACCTACGTACCATCCCACATATTGCGCTCCCTGTTTGCCGGCGCCGGGTTTTGCCCTGGTAACTGTGTTCAGCGTATCGCTTACAATCATGATATCTTTCACAATATTCATAGAACGTTGTGAGAAGGGAAGATTATTATCATGAAGCCTGCGTAAAAAATCAATCTGTTGACCAGGTGTTATTCGAAGGTTTCCGGATAACCAGAAAGCATCAATTTGCCCCGTAATATCAGTATTACCATAATTAGCTTTTTTGAGCCACTTCTTCATCCGGTCTTCACCGACTCTTCTTGCTAATTCCTGATAATACCATACTGTAGAATTCTTAAAGGCATTCCTCATATCAGTATCCTTATTCCATGCCTCAAGTGCTCTTTTTTCTCCATCCCATTTAAGAATAACGTTTTCATCTTTTACAACCCCTGTCTCTAATGAAACTAGTGAATTACATATTTTAAATGTAGAAGCAGGTGTAAACGGTTTAGACATTTGATCTTGATTATATATGGTATACCGATCATTCTTTTGGTCATACATTATAAATGATCCTTCTACTTCATATTTATCATAAAACTTTTTAAAATCATCTCGAACTATTGTTGAAGTTATAGATTTAAAAGACATAACTATTAGAAATAGAATCCCGGTAAATAAAAAAATAAATTTTGTAGATTTCATTGTTTATCAGACTTTTAATTTATTACAATCCTTTTTTGAGATTAGTTACTTTGCTAATCAATAAAGTTATTGGTTATTCCTGTTGAAATGTGCTCGATAAAAACTTTCTTACTAATTATATCGGAATTAATAATTGCTAATACAAAACGATCTATCTCTTCAATTAGATAGACTACAAACTTAATATTAAAAAACGCTAGAGGTTTGCCTTGTAAAAATTGATATTCTACACCATTATAATCTACATTAGTACTGACTTTTGTGTGATATCCCTCAAAGTGAACTGTGTTTCTAGTGTAAATCAATAATGTTGCAAAGTCTTGATACTTTGAATCAATATTTAGATGTGTAGTTAATTTTTTAAGAGTTTCGAGTAGTGAGTATTCTTCTTTTCTTTGATCTTTCGCTATAATTCTCGCAAAGCTTTCAAATCTTAAAAATATACGGTGAAATAGATTTTCTCTAATATTATTAGCAATGACGCTTAATTTATTATTTAAAAAATTATTCATTTCTTCTTCAGTTTGAAAATTAAGTTTTTGTAAAACTGGGATGTTAGGATAATTTTCAACTAATAAATCAACTAGAAGTACTGCGGTTTCAATTTCAGAGGTAATACAATTATAGAAATGAGTTCTACAGTCATTCTCAACATACAAATAGTGATTTATTGATGTAAATGAAATCAGTGTTTTCCTTGATAAGGATTTATAAATTTCAAGTAACTCTGGTGTAGTTGTTGCGTAATGTTTTAATTCCATTTATTTGAGTAATATTACTTTTTGAAAAGTAAGGTTATTTATCGTTTTTTGAGATTTAATTTTTTTGGTGATCCTTTAGTGCAAATAATTCATTTAAATCACCTTTAAAATCAGATTCTCTAAGTAATTCAAAACCAATAATATTTTTCGTTAAAACTCTAAGCACGCTCCCGTTATTTCTATCAGCAATCACTAAAATTCCAGTTTTAATAGTATTAAAATTAATTTCAAAATTCAAAGGGTGTAAATCAAAAATGAATCCTCCATCCATCAACAATTTGATCTTTAAATTTTTTTTGACAGAGTAAATGTCTTCGTCAGAACCTTCAAAGACTGGGTGTGGTTCTAAAAAAAATTTTAAATCCTTAAGCAGTTCATTTTTCTTCATATTATAAATTTAATGTTTGATACGGTTTTCGTTTTAAAGTTCTTTAAGTAAAATAATGAGCTTTGAAAAACTATTATTAAAGTCCTGATTATAATCTATATTAAAGATTTTTACTCCTTTTTTTAAAGATTTTTCACGTTTTTGATTATCTAAAAATTGTGTTTTGGCTAGACCTTCTTTTCCTCCAAAAAAATCTATAGGTTGAAAATGTTGAATACCATTATATTCTATTGCAATATTTAGTTCTTTTATAAATATGTCGAACCTCTGCCCATTTAACCATTCCGGAGAATGTTGGCTAATGAATCTGTAAGTAGGAAATTCGATGGTAAGCAGATTTAGCAAATGCTTTTCCATAACATAACTTCCAACTTCGTCAAAGCCTTTTTCTTGGCGGATATGATTTTCTAAGCTCCTGTAATTATTCATTAGCCGAGAGTAAAAAGTTTTTTTAACATCGTCAGAGCTATAAATTTTCTTGTCCCAATCTATAAAATTTCTTTTATAACCAGAATTAATGACTAACATATCTCCCAACAAAGTATAGGAAATTTCATCAACTTTAGCATGGTTACGTAAATAATCTAAGCAAAAAAATTCTTCAATTTCTTCTAGGTTCAATTGATTTAGAAAAGTTATAAACTCTTCACTATTAATTACTGTTTTAGTACTAGAAGATAAACTACGCAAAAGCGAATGAATAATCTTTTCTGTCTTTAAGTTCTCTTTCTTATAAATAACATATGTCAAATATTTTCTAGGTGAGACCAAACCTTCACCAAAAATATTATCAATCTTTTCTCTTTTGTTCCAAAATTTTACATTCCGGTAATGATTTAGAACAAAGGTATTTTTATTAAACCAATCATTTTCAGAAAATGTAAATTCAACTGCCTGAAGGAAGGATCTAAACTCTTCTTCACTTTTAAATTTTGTTGTAATTTCAGAAAAGTAATTAAGAATTATTCCTGACTTTCTAATATCCGTTTCTCCGTGGATTTTCTGCTTATTTGGTAATGCAAAACAAATAACCCAATTCTTACCATTTCCAGTCCTTATGATATCTGAACATGGATATGCTGTTTTATCGCCAACTAAATAATTAAGTCCATTATAATTTATTAATTCAAATCTTTCACTAATCCCATCTTCGAAGAGAATCCGCCCATTTTCATTTATCTCTTGGATAAGTTGCTTTTCATTATCGTAATGAGGCTTTTTTGAACGGTGAATTTTCTTTAAATCTATTCCAAAAACGTTGTTGTAAGATTCCTCAATTAGTTCCTCAATATTTGGTCTTTTATCTACAATCTTTTTGGGGTTAAATGACTTCATTTCCATTATTTTTTAATTGCCATTTTTTTTATTTCTTCATCAGTATGATTATCAAGAACTTTAGCATACCGATAAAATGTTGCCCTTGTTAGTCCAAGTGGTTTATAAATTTCTTCTGGAGTTTTGGTTGGATCTTTATAAAAAATACGCATAATCAAAAGTTTCGAGATTGTTTCTTTTGTATAACCCTTTGGTCTTCCTCCAGTTCTTCCTCTTGCCCTAGCAGATTGCAAACCTGCATTGGTTCTTTCTCTTATTAATTCTCTTTCATATTCAGCTAAAGAAGCCATTAAATTTAGAAAAAGGCGTCCATTAATTGTAGAAGTATCTACACCATCAACAAGACCTTTTATAATTATTCCTTTCTCATTTAAACTTAAAACCATATCAATTATATGTTTTAAACTTCTTCCTAATCGGTCTAATCGCCAAACGTAAAGTTCATCTCCTTCTCTAAACTGTTCAATCATTTTATCAAGTTCTGGACGACTTTTCGTTGCACCCGAAATTTTCTCTTGATAAATTTTCTCACAGCCTGCTGTTTCTAAAGCCTCAATTTGCAAATCCAGATTTTGGTCTCTCGTTGAGACTCGGGCATATCCTATTTTCATATTTTGTTACATAAAACTCATGTGAAGTAAATTTATGAAACTTTGATTAATGATACGAGATTTTGAGAAAATAAATTTAAAAAATAAGATATGATTTTCAAATCTTGTAAAATCTCAAAATACCACCGTTTTAAAAAATAAATATTTTAAAATGGGAATAGAAATCATAATGATTTATCCCAAGCATAAAGTATTCTTTGAATGGACTTTATAAGGCTGGTAGCATCCTTTTATATTAAAAAGGTGTAAGACAACAAATAGTTTTGAATTGTTTTCAAAAATTATTATCTTCATGATTAGTCACAGCTTTTAGTTTTTTGCCTGCGTTGAAACGGTGGTTGTGAATTGCTTTCGAAAATTATTATCTTCGTGATTAGTCACAGCTCTGGTGATGAAAGGTAAAACCTACACTCCGTTGTGAATTGCTTTCAAAAATTATTATCTTCGTGATTAGTCACAGCAAACAGAAATCATAAAAGAATAGAAATTATGTTGTGAATTGCTTTCAAAAATTATTATCTTCGTGATTAGTCACAGCTATGGGGTTGCCAATTATGTTTCGCAGGTCGTTGTGAATTGCTTTCAAAAATTATTATCTTCGTGATTAGTCACAGCCAAGTGCCGAAATTAAAGTATAGATTATCTGTTGTGAATTGCTTTCAAAAATTATTATCTTCGTGATTAGTCACAGCCTTGTTGTTAGTGAGATTATAGTTTCCATTGTTGTGAATTGCTTTCAAAAATTATTATCTTCGTGATTAGTCACAGCTAATTCGTTGTTGTTTTGTTGTACAAATGTGTTGTGAATTGCTTTCAAAAATTATTATCTTCGTGATTAGTCACAGCCCGGAAGCGCCCCGGTAAATGGTTCGACAAGTTGTGAATTGCTTTCAAAAATTATTATCTTCGTGATTAGTCACAGCAATAGGCCGATTGCTGTAAAAGATAATTATGTTGTGAATTGCTTTCAAAAATTATTATCTTCGTGATTAGTCACAGCATTAATACTTCGTTAACGTCCGCCGACATGGTTGTGAATTGCTTTCAAAAATTATTATCTTCGTGATTAGTCACAGCTCAAAATAATTCAACAGTTATTAACTAATTGTTGTGAATTGCTTTCAAAAATTATTATCTTCGTGATTAGTCACAGCATAAAACTCAATATGTCAATTATTGATGTGGTTGTGAATTGCTTTCAAAAATTATTATCTTCGTGATTAGTCACAGCTGGTTAAGTGTTCAGATGCAAAAAGATATAGTTGTGAATTGCTTTCAAAAATTATTATCTTCGTGATTAGTCACAGCCAAGCAAATACGAAAGTGAATTCTTAAACTGTTGTGAATTGCTTTCAAAAATTATTATCTTCGTGATTAGTCACAGCTTTATAAAGGATATGTTAATAGATGCCCGGGTTGTGAATTGCTTTCAAAAATTATTATCTTCGTGATTAGTCACAGCTTGCCGCCAGAGCTAGAGGTGAAGCTTCCGGTTGTGAATTGCTTTCAAAAATTATTATCTTCGTGATTAGTCACAGCGGCTTCCTGCATTTGGATAATTTGTGCCTGGTTGTGAATTGCTTTCAAAAATTATTATCTTCGTGATTAGTCACAGCAATCGTCATTGTGGCCATACTTCCAATTTTGTTGTGAATTGCTTTCAAAAATTATTATCTTCGTGATTAGTCACAGCATTAGTGTTAATAACTCTAATACAGCTATTGTTGTGAATTGCTTTCAAAAATTATTATCTTCGTGATTAGTCACAGCGCCTATATTTACGGGTGAAACATTAAGTCTGTTGTGAATTGCTTTCAAAAATTATTATCTTCGTGATTAGTCACAGCAGTTCCTGAAGTGCTACAACCACCCTCATTGTTGTGAATTGCTTTCAAAAATTATTATCTTCGTGATTAGTCACAGCGGAAACTCAAACATCCGCTTGTACATTCCCGTTGTGAATTGCTTTCAAAAATTATTATCTTCGTGATTAGTCACAGCTTTACGTTACATATAATGCAAAGCGCGTGCGTTGTGAATTGCTTTCAAAAATTATTATCTTCGTGATTAGTCACAGCTATTGTATATATCGGCGTTGGCGCTGGCGTGTTGTGAATTGCTTTCAAAAATTATTATCTTCGTGATTAGTCACAGCTGACGGGCGAGTATACAACGAAGCCCATAGAGTTGTGAATTGCTTTCAAAAATTATTATCTTCGTGATTAGTCACAGCGCAAACGAACTAATCATACACGAAGGGATAGTTGTGAATTGCTTTCAAAAATTATTATCTTCGTGATTAGTCACAGCGAAATCAAAACATTTAATCAGGTTTTAGGTGTTGTGAATTGCTTTCAAAAATTATTATCTTCGTGATTAGTCACAGCCAAAAGCGGAAGCCAATGGAGAGAATACGGGTTGTGAATTGCTTTCAAAAATTATTATCTTCGTGATTAGTCACAGCCGTTTTAATAATCTTAATTCTCTATAGGATGTTGTGAATTGCTTTCAAAAATTATTATCTTCGTGATTAGTCACAGCCAACGGAGCTGATGAGCTATTGGTCATTGTGTTGTGAATTGCTTTCAAAAATTATTATCTTCGTGATTAGTCACAGCCATTTATTGAGATAGTGTAATTCCTGTTCGGTTGTGAATTGCTTTCAAAAATTATTATCTTCGTGATTAGTCACAGCGATAAAATGCCGCCATACATCATCCAGTTAGTTGTGAATTGCTTTCAAAAATTATTATCTTCGTGATTAGTCACAGCCTATGATGATTTTATTGTATTAGATGTCCCGTTGTGAATTGCTTTCAAAAATTATTATCTTCGTGATTAGTCACAGCAATTTGGTGTTTTAGTGTAATCTGTATTATGTTGTGAATTGCTTTCAAAAATTATTATCTTCGTGATTAGTCACAGCCTCAAAAAACAATCTACTGATTTTCAATAGATTGTTTTTGTTTTTAGGATTCAAAATTTAGAATAATTCAAGCTGTTGAAAAGTTGGAGGTGGTTCTTCTTTATTTCTAGCAAAGAAAATTTCAATGTCACCAAATTGCTTATCGGTAATGGACATTATAGCGACTTTCCCCGCTTTTGGCAACATAAATTTTACCCTTTTAATATGAACTTCAGCATTTTCACGACTTGGACAATGCCTAACATACATAGAAAACTGAAATAATGTAAATCCATCATCGATTAAAGCTTTCCGAAAGCGATTCGCATCCTTCATATTGGCTTTAGTCTCTGTTGGTAAATCATATAATACTAAAACCCACATAATTCGGTAAGCATTAAACCTTTCGGCATTCATAGTAATTCAGGATAAGAAATAAGACGTTTTTCTCCTGTATAACACTTATAAAGTGAAGTTACAGTTGTTTTTACTGCCACTAATAATGGTCTAATTTTATCATCAATTTTTATATCTTTTGTGGCGATTTGAAGAATATGAGCTTTAAATTCTTTATTCAATTCTTCTGTTGTAGGATTTGTCACCAACCACTGCATTACCAATAAATCAACAAACGGACGATAAGGTTCCATTATATCATCGGCAAGACAGTAAGGATTATATTTATTTTTATGAAAAATGCCAAGAACAGGTAATAAACCCGTCTCAACAATTGCTCTTGCCACAATACTCCTCAAAACAGAATACCCAAAATTGAAAAACTGATTGGGAAAATCACCAAAACGCTCTCTAAGAAAATCCAAACTAATCAAATATTTCCAATAATGTTGAGCAGCAATTCCTTCCATATTAGTAATATCGCCGGACTTCACATTATTTTGATACCCAATCATTGGTTCGTAATAATTCCCTAATTTTACTAAGACATTTTTCTGATTTTCAATTTTACATTCTATGGTTTGTTTCCAAAGTTGTTTTTTTAAAGGCTCACTTGCTTCCAGTTGATCTTTTACCCTATCGGAATGTTCTGTATGTCCATAAATTGGCAACATCATTCCGTGTGGCAAATGATGATTATCACAGCTAATCAGAACAACATTATTTCCCATCATTTTCTGAATTAAATTATGTGAAATGGTAATCTGAAAATGATCCAACATCAATAATCCCAGATCTTCGACAGGAACGCTCCCCTTCTCAGCTTTTGTTTCTGGGCAAAAAATTTTCATCTGCTCATCTTTAAGCTTTAGATATGCAGGATTGCCTATATAGATTGAGCGGGTAATCATATTTTTAAAATTTTAATATTCTCCTACTTGAACTATTTTACCCAAATGATTCAGTCGTACTTTTAAAATTCCTTTTAGCCCGCTCAACCCTTCTCTTCTCCAAGTAATTCCTTTTAGTTTAGAACTATCTTCCACAGTAGTTTCTAAATGATGTCTAAAGAAGTAATCTCTTATTGTAAACTTCTGTACTCTAAACAAATTCTTAGAAATCAAACCCAGATTCTTTTCATCAAACAAATCAATTTCTTTTGGATTGAAATCTTCAGAAGGAAATAAAAACATTTCATTCTGTTTCATTGTAAAAAGAAACTTCCATCCTAAATCTTGGTTATAATATTTATCAATAATGGTAAGACCTTGATTTACTCTTTCAACAGCTTCATAGAAACTTACTACTCTTTCCTGGAAGTTTCCTTCTACATCTTCATAAATAGCTACATGATGATTATTTCCCGTACTTACAAAATCAACAGCTATTCTCTTTCCACTCTCATCTAAAATATCTTTTCCTAAATGATCCTTTTTATAATGTAAAGCTTCAGCATTATTAATTCCGTTTATCGTAACTGTTTTCAGAATAATCCCTTTAGTCTTATTAAGCCAAATTGGATTCTTATCCAAATCTGAAAAAGCTTCTTTAGAATTTCCGTTAAACTCTTTTAATCTTTCTGTTAAAATATCACGAACTCGTTTATCAGTAACCTTTTCAATATTTTTATAATCTTTAAAATTATCCGGATTAATAACTTTTCTGATAGTATAACCTGTTTCATACCAAGCTAAAGTGACCGTTTCAGATAATTGCTCAGTCTTCTCTTCATCAAGAAATATTGGATTTTTTGAAATCATATTTTTCCCTGTAAATGCCTTTTTAGGATCTCCGCTGAATTCATGAAATCTCATTAATAATAGATTTCTAACTTTTTCATTCTGAACTTTATTAATAGTTTCTAAATCGAATTTTCCCGAAATTTTTTCTTCTCTGGTTTTAAGGAACTTTGAACTTCCATAAATAGTTTCTTTATGAAGCTGCCCTCTTGGCGTAAGTTCTGTTTTTAAAACTACACTTCCTTTTTTCTTAACTTTATTGATATTTTTGGTAACGACTTTATTTTTAGCTTTATGAGAAATCAATACTTCATCCAAATGTTTTTTAGCATTAATTCTAAAATTTTTAATGGGTTCAATAAGCCTTCTTTCCTTTGAACCACTTTTCTTTTCAAAAACTTTAGTAATTAAATTTTCGATAGCAAAAATATTTTGATGTTCCTTATGTTTTTCATCTTTTCTCGCGTTTAAATAATTCAAATATTGAATGTGATTATGCGTTGTAAAAGCAACTGTCAGAGCATCCATTGCATGGTGCCGGTGGTCGTTTCTTTTGGTCCAGTCTATGATTCTTTGTTTCTCCTCTCCTTTTGAATTAATAATCGTTTCCGTTAGACCTAATTTTCTATATTTTTCCAAATTAAGTTCTTTCATTGTGTTTACAAGATTCCAATCTTCCCGAAGTTTATCCGTTATTCTTCCCGAAGTGGAAACTACAGAATTAGTTATTCCAAAAAGTATTTCTTTGGCTTTTTTGGCTATATATTGGGTGTTTCGTAAATCTCTTTCGATAAAACCATCTCCTATTTCAGCACCTTTTTTCTGAAGTTTTGCATATTTAGCTTTGGTAATAACTCCCTTGTCATAAAGTTCTTTGATAATATTGAGGAATTTTTCTAATCTCTCTTTACCTTCAATTTCAAGATAATCAAAAGCTGTAAAATTTCCCTTCTTAAGATTGGCTCCTCGTGGAACTAAAACTTTATTGGAGAAACTATCATCAAAGAATCGAGATTGCGGAATAATGTGGTCTATATCGTATTTATCCGTAAATAAGTTTTCTCTTTCAATTTTCACATCAGTATACAAATCTTTAAAGCCATTATTTGCCAGCTCTAAGTATAGCTTGTAACGAATTATATCATTTCTTGAAGGAGCTTTTATACCAAACTCTCGTTTCAAAATCTCCGCATATTTCTGGTGTTGTGTTGTTGCCTTATTGATTTCTGAAGTCATATTAGCACGTTCGTCCGCATTATTTTTGAGCTCTCTTGCAAGCTCTATTCTTATTTCATCAAGTCTTCCATATTCTTTAGATACTTCATTTACAATATTTATCATTTGATTCAAAATCTTTTCAACCACAGGATTTCTTAAAGAATTTTTTGGAAGAATTTCCAATTCCTTTTTTAAAACTCTGTTTTCTAATTGTTCTTTGGTCAATGAATTTTTAGAATGATTATAACCCGCATAATTACTAGCATCGCTATAGTTATGCTCTTTGATGTAAGGAAAAATCTTTCGCATCGCCTTAGAACTTAAGCTCCCATAATCTTTAGGGAAACCAATTTCAGCTAATGCTATGGAATGTTCTTTTTTGAAACCAAATTTCTTCTCTAAAAGTTCATACAGTTTTTCGTTTCCGGAAGGAGAATCATCTCCTTCATAAGAATACAACAAATGCCAAAGTTGATAGGAAGTTTGTTTTTCAAAATCATTTCCGTCCAATTCAGGGTTAAAATCCAAAATAGAAATATTGATTCCTAATTGTGATAATTTTTCTTTGACGAATAATTTTATGATTTCCGCAGAAGAGTTTATCTTAGAAACTTTAATTTCATCATCAATAGTTAATTTAAATTCTTTTGGAAATTCAATTCCCTCGTTCGCTATAATTCTCAGGAAAGCATTGTATAAATTCTCATTGGTATTATTACCTTCAATATCTTTACAATTAGTTTTCCATTCTTTACCAGAATATCCAACAATATCTAAAACATCCTTTGCTGAAAGCTTTCCCTTGATATTAACTTCATCAAAAATCGATCGTTTAAAATCTAAATCAAGAGGGAAAATTTCCTTAGATTCTATATTTTGAAACTCTAAATTATTAAGAACCTGCCAAATTTTAAACTCTTGGAATAATGGAGAAGACTTGGGGGCTACTTTTAAACCAACTGTTTTCTTTTTTGTTTTTCCATTTTCTGTTATTTCAATATCTCTGTTTTCAAACTCACAAATACTGATTAATCCTTTTTGAGATTTAAGTTTCCTTTGATAAAAAATAACAATATCGCGAATTTCTTCCTTTAATTCTTTGGTTAATTCATTATAATATTCTGATTGAGTTTCCCATATTTTTTCGAATTCATCCAAATAATCTTGTCTGTAGAAAACCTGATTTTTAAGTTTTGTATGTGGGTTTATTTTCAATTGTTGGTATAAATATTCGCCAACAGTCTGATTACTGAAATACAATTCTTTGCTCCTGTCACTGATAGCGCCGAGATAACCACTTGAATTATTCAGATTACTATTAACCTCCTGAAAAACAAGGGCTAGACTTTCAAAATCTAATTGTTTTTTCACAGCTTCACTTCTCCAAAGATATTTTTCTATTTTTTTCTCCTGCATCGTTCCGATTTGCTTAATGCCAACAAGAGAAAATGGTTCTTTTAAAATTGCCCAAGTCGCATTTTTATTCTTTCCTTGTAATTCTTTATAAAGATCATTATTGATAATTTCCGGATAGAATTGTTTTTGAAAATTCCATACTTTCTCAAATTCTGACTGTAAGTCCGAACGATAAAAATCCGGTAATTGTTTTTTACCTTCTTGTAAAATTTTGTAAGAATATTCTCCCGGTGTTAAATTTTCTTCAGATAGCTTTTTTGCAACAGCCATTCCATCGATAATCTGTCCTTCTTCTTCATTTTTAGATTTACGACTGCTTTTATAACCTCTTTTTTTATTGATTAAAAGCAAAACTCTTGCAAATTCAGAAAGTTCTATTTTTTTCTTTGCCGATATAGCTCTCATTTCCTGAGTTTGAAATGTCGAGTTTTTTCCAATTTCAGTAAGCAAATCGGTTTCTTTAAGGATATTATTTTTCTTTAAAACCTCAATCAGATTATACCTTCTTAATTTAAATCTTTGAAGGTTTCTTCTTGCTCCTCTTGCTAAAGTTCGTCCAGCGTTGGTTGTAATTGGTTTTCCTTTTTCAAAATTTAACTGCTCATCAACGGTCAATGGATTTACACGAACACCTAGTTTGATAATTTTGTTATTTTCAGGATTTTTAGAATCTTCCTGAACAACAGCCCATCCAATTGATGAAACACCCAAGTCTAATCCAAGTATATTTTTAATCATAGTTATCTTGTTTTTCCTAATACATAAAAATAGAAAGAAAAAATTTATTAAAAATGAGGTTTCCCGTAAATCAACTAAAGAATTTTTCGTCTATATTTGTATCAATAATTTTGAAAAGCAATTCACAATAAGGATTATTCCGTTGTGAAAACATTTAGAGCCTCGACTATCTTCGGGGCATTTTTCTTTACATCATCATTTTGTGATTTTCTAAGAAAGTTAAACGAAGTGTTTCGACATTTCCGGTTTCTTCTACCTTTTCAGAATAAAAGTTTTTAATCTATCACAGTTCCAGTCTTATTTATCATGAAGTGCATTTTTACGGAATCCCATAAAACCATTTAATATAAATGTTTTAATTTAGTTGGATATGATTATTAATAACCAACCCATCACAAATGAATCAGGAATATATTAAATGGCTGACCTACTGGAAAAAGAATTTATCAGACTCTCTTACTACCCATATTGAAATTGACGGCAACCAACATTTTGAAATCGAAGATTTTAAAATAGAACAAGAATCTATTACTGATCTTCAAAAAGTCAATGCACTCATTGATTTTGAAGAAAAAAGGATCAATGAAAAGAAAGGAATTAAAAGTAAAGATAGTGAAGAGTGGATAGCTATAAATCATTTATTCGTGGTAATTGCTCCTTTCAAACTTAAACCTGTATCCGATCATCTGGTCCATTTAAAAGATAATAAGCCTAAATTTCCTTTTTGGTTTTCCGCATACCTGGACAGAAATGGTAAGCTTTACATTCCTGATGAAATGTTTCCCTTATTTCAAAGGAAATATCTTGAACCCCTTGCTGATGAAAGAACTGAATTTATATTTGGTACTGTTGAAGATGTTGATCTGGCGACAACTTTAGGAAAAGAGAACTACACAAAATATACTGAGTATATCGATTACGTAAAAGATATATTTAAAAGTGTCATCCATCAGAATCTCTCTGAATACCGCACAGAATCTTATGAAGCAATTTTCAATGCCATAGTACTTCTTCCACAAGACGAAATGAATGCAGCTATAGGAATCATAGAACTCTATGAGAAGATTCTCAGTCAAAAGAATATTCCACAGCTTTTACAATCGCTTATTACCTTAAAAAACGATCATCAAAAGCCTCCTGTTGCAGTTCCTGATTTAATTGACTCCAATGAGCTCCATCTCGGACAGATGGGTTTTGACTTCCCGATCTCAATTTCACAAAGAAAAAGTCTCAATACGCTGTTAATCACCAGCGATACAGTTTTTGCAGTCAATGGCCCGCCAGGCACAGGAAAAACAACCTTACTGCAAAGCATTGTTGCCAATAAAATGGTTGAAAGTGCACTCCGAGAAAAAGAAGCTCCGGTTATTCTTGCCTGCTCTACCAACAACCAGGCGGTCACCAATATTATAGACAGCTTTTCCAGGTCCAATACCAGAGAAGGAAAACTACAGGGCAGATGGATTCCGGATGTTGATGGCTATGCTACTTATTTACCTTCTACAAGAAAAAAGGAAGCTGAGTTAAAAGGAATCAATTACAAAAAGTTAAGCGGAGACGGCCTTTTTGATGCTATAGAAAATGTAGAGTTTCTGCAAAAGGCTAAAGAATATTTTTTAGACAAAAGTAAGGCTTATTTTAATTCGTCTATCCTTAACATCAGTACTGTAACACAGAAACTACGATCAGAGATTTCTACAATCGAACAGAGCCTTAAAGACTCTCGAATTAAGTGGAAAGCCTACTTACAATCTGAAAATATTTTTACATTCGACTATCTTCTCAGTAACCCGAAACTTTCAAATTACTATAAGGAAGGGATATTAAATGACAATATTCTCAAGAATGACATCCAAGATCTCATGAAAAATGAACAGGACATTATTTCATATTTTAACAATGAACCATTCTTAAGAAAATTCTTTTGCTTTTTGGGAATAAAATCCGCATTAAAAAGCCGGGCTTCTGAGATAAAAATAATTCTGAGAGACTTCCTGATTGTACTCCCTGAAGCTTTTGTATTCAAGAAAGACTTACTTCTTGAAAAAATAGATTCCAAAATCAAATTGGCTAAGAGTATTGTCAGCTCCATAGAGAATTGGAAAGAATGGAAAAACAAAAATCAGATTAAAGGTAACCCTCCAAGAACAGAAGAGGAATACTGGGATTTTGAGTTCTTAAAAATAAACAAAAAAGTAAGTGCCAACTGCTTTTACGATGAACTCGACATTTCATTGCGTCATAAAGCCTTTCAGCTGGCTTTGCATTATTGGGAGGGAAGATATCTTTTAGAACTTGAAAGCAGTCTTTTAGACTCATCATTTGAGGGAAAAGGAAAAGATCCCATGATGATGAGATGGCAAAGGCATGCCATGCTTACCCCTTGTTTTGTAAGTACCTTTTACATGGCACCTAAGTTTTTCAGCTTTTATAAGTTTTTCAAAAAAGCCGATGATGGTAAGAATCTGTATGATAATCCCCCACTTTTCGATTTTATTGACCTTTTAATTGTTGATGAAGCGGGCCAGGTTTCTCCAGAAGTTGGCATCGCAACATTTGCTTTGGCCAAACAGGCTGTTATTGTAGGAGATATAAAGCAGATAGAGCCCGTATGGAATGTAACCCATAAAATTGATATTGGCAACCTAAAAAAGAATGGAATCATTCAGGACTATGATGATACCATCTATGAGAAAGAATTTGATCCTAAAGGCTTTCTTTCTTCAACTGGAAGTATTATGAAAATGGCTCAAAACGCCTGCGGGTTTAAGGAGCCTAATGTACATGAAAAAGGAGTTCTTCTTACTGAACATAGAAGATGCTATGACGAAATCATTAACTACTGCAACGTACTGGCTTATGACGGGCAGCTCATCCCCCTGAGAGGCAAAGCAAAAAAGGATCTGCTGTTTCCGCCTATGTACTGCATTCATGTAGATGGCCAGTCTACAAAGAATGAAAATGGCAGCAGATTTAACACCAATGAGGTCAGAGAAATTGTGGATTGGTTAATAAAAAATAAACAAGACATTCAAGAAAAATATGGACCGGTTGAAGAGGCTGTCGGCATTATAACTCCCTTTACCGGACAAAAAAACAATTTAAAAACTGCGCTAAAACAGGCAGGGTTTAAAACAGATGATTTTAAAATTGGGACTGTTCATGCTCTACAAGGAGCAGAAAGGCCTCTGGTTTTATTTTCAATGGTATATGGAGATGAGGATAAAGGCACTATGTTTTTTGATAGAAATAACAAACCCAATATGCTTAATGTAGCAGTTTCAAGAGCCAAGGATAATTTTATAGTCTTTGCAAATACCGGGATACTTAATAACAAAGCTAAAACACCTTCGGGAATACTTTCAAAATTTCTCGTGTATGATCATAAAATTCAAGCCAGCAGTTCTTAAACTACCCATAAAGGAAGTATTTCACTAATACATTTTTAGCGGATACATATTTAAAATTCTAAGATCATGATTAGCAATGTACCGAGTTATGAGGACTTTGAAAAAGTTACAAAAGAATGCCTTATTCAAGCATTTGAATTGGTTTTTCAAATTTATAGTTCCTATAAAGAATATGACGATGAAAATAGATACGAGGAAGTCCCACTAAATGAAGTTTGGGAGCATAACAAAGTAACTTTAAAAATGTCACTCATCTTATTACATCAAGGAATTGAAGCATATATGAAAGGTGTTATTGTTAAAAATTCCCCATACTTGCTTCTGGAGCAAAAGAGATCTGATTGGCCAACTCTGCCCGATAGTATTAATAAAGATTTTAATACAATGTTTACGATAGCCGGAGAAAATCTACTGCATACATTTTGTGCTGTAAGTAGTGATATAATAGAGTTAGAAACAATACAATTTATTGAAGATATCAGGCAAACTAGAAATAAAGCAATTCATGGAACTAGCCCTATTTTAAGTGACCCCAGTAATATTATACATGATATCCTAAAAGCTTATACTTATTTTTTTGGAAAGGATCAATGGTTTAATGATATAAAAACTTGGGTTCAGTCAAATCCTCTTTTTGGATATTATGATTGGAATTTTGAGAGTATCCAATCATATAAATATTTGGATTTCCTTGATTCTACTATTGGTATTAAACAACTAAAAAAGTTTGTCAATTTTAATATAATCGGAAGAAGATATTTTTGTCCTACTTGCTTGCATGAAGTAAAATCAAAAGATGGAAATTTATATAGTAAATGGGCATTTCTTCACCCCAATAAACCTTTTTCAACAATTGTTTACTGTATAAACTGCAATTTTGATAATGAAATAGAAAGATCAGATTGCAACAAAAAAAATTGTCAAGGTAATGTGATAGACATGGACGGAATATGCCTTACGTGTGGTCAAACACAATAATATGATAGCTTACTTCAACTTCACTATCTTCCTATCAAGCCCTCCATACACTTATACCTTTCCCATTATAAAGAAAAATCTGTAAAATTTATAGAGTTGAATTTTACTTCAACTATTTATGTTTTAGAGCCTATCTACCCACAGATAGGCTCTTTATGTATGGTGAGTTTACTTCAGTAGCCTGATCACAAAATAAGTGGGTAAAATATGATTTATCCTCTGTCTTAGGATCTATAAATATTTCTGATTCAAGGCGTATTTTAAATTCCCAGGTATCCCATTTACGAAGTCCTTGTTGATACGGATTGAATGTACACTGCAACTCGAAATGCCGTTTATTTTCATCACCCTGAAATTCTACGATGATACTTTTATCATCAGGATGAATTTCTTCCCTTATAGTAGCTTTAAGTTTCATAATCTATTTTTTCAAAGCTATAACGGTAATGCGACAGAACGTGTCGTAAAATAAAATATAAATTGAAAAGTTTCCCCTCACAACCTCCTCCCTTTCGATTTTCCGGAAGCCTTCTTAAAGTCTTCCTCCTTCTTCCAAACATTCCTAAACGAAAACTCAAACTTCCCCACCTTTCTATCAAACCTCAAATACCCCTGATATTTCTTTCCATTCCTATCCACCAGCCCATCAACATACGCCGTATCCCCTGCCTTCAATTTCTCCATCTGCCATACTTTAAGTTTCTTCCCTCTGAATATCCCCGGAACCTCCACCTTAAAACCACTCTTCAACTCTCCGACGTTAAGACTCCTACTATTTTTCTTAAACAAAAACTCCACGTACCGCTTATCCGCATTATACTGAACTGCTGCATTAAAGAGCGTTCCCCTAGAGGAAAGCATATTTTCAATAAACAGGACCTTCCCTTCCCTAAGAACCTTTTTCTGCTCTTCATTCAAAGTCACTCCCTTAATCACCAGTGGAATTCTCATCTCATTTGTTCTAACTGCTATCAGGTCATTTGTCAGCCTGTCTCTGGAAATCAGTGAAGGAATCTTTTCTCCCGTGATAGGATATACCAAATCCACTACCCGTCCCATATTCCCACTCTCCATCAGGTTTCTTTGGTCTTCGCCAGTAAACTCATGCCCTAAAAAAGTCTCAGTGAAATCAGGAACTTTTCTAACCGGATAAAACCTGACTTCTAAATTCCCTGCATGAGTCACCCGAAGTGAAAGCCGAGCCTCCATCTGGGTTGCTACTGAGCCTATATTAATTTTCACCGGAATGAGCATAGGTGTTTTATATCCTTTGAGCATCGGCTCCAAAGCATCCATCTCCCTGAGCTTATCCCTACTCAAACCAACCTTCTCCATCATCGCCCAATCCAACTGCTCAGGATTGTACAGGTAGCGATCTTCTACCCTATGGTCCATAGCCTCATTTCCGTCCAGAAGATCCCTATGAGCCTCTACAGCATCAATAGAAACTTCATACTCCTTAAGCAGTTGTTTCTCCTCCTTTGAAGCCTGATCCACATACTGCTGCAAGTCTACAGCTGTCTGATGAGCTTCATACTCAGTTACCTTAAAAAATGAAAAATCAGCAGGGTCTTTCAGCTGATGATAGAATTCACTAAACATTTGAGCAAAGGGCCTATCTTCTGTATCCAAATGAACTATCTGATCAGAACGTACCTCTTTAAGACTACTGTCTTTCAATTCTCCATTTTGATCCACTCCCTCAACCATTCCAATGGTATTACTAGTGTGATGTAATACAAGTAGCGTATCCCGTCGTTTTTCTACCGCACTCAGTTCATTATTATTTTCCTTTTCCATAACTATACTGTATAAGCAAACCAAGTTATAGAGCAATAGTCATCCATCAATTATTCGGTAAGCCAGGGCATTACTTGACAATGATCGGCGTTATCGTGTTTCAGAAAACTTAAACTAATACACAGGATCTAATCTATAATAAAAGAAAACATGTTTCCTGTAATAAAAATATAACACAGCTTAGTCTTACTATGTAACATATAATTGTAAGCTGACCAATTTCCCAATACATTTTCAATAATATAGTATTGCTGTCTCTATAAACTTGGGAATAATCAATATTTGACAAATCTATTTCAAGCAATTCTTTAGGATTCGTTTTTTTATTGAAAAATACCGTTGAACGTTGCAGTTTCGCACCACTATTACAAAACTCTTGTTAAAGAAAGTTTTGTTGTAATTAAATAATTATTGTAAATCACTGATAAGAAAAAAATTTCTACTCCTCATTTAGTCTTATTTCTTTGATGGGGTCAACACTACTTAAAAGTAATTGGTTTGTGATCAATAGGCACCGACAGAATAGAATAAGTGGTTGTTTCACTAAATTTACCTAACTGATCCAGAGCTAAAGTAAGCTGTTGTGTAGATTTCAGAAACATATGTAAAAAGAAACAGTAATCCCCCGTGGTATGAAACATTTTTATAATCCCTTCTATTTTTTCAGTCTCTTTTAAAAAAGACGGGACCATATTGGGTTGTAGCTTTACTGTAATCAATACATTTTGTAAGTATTCAAGTTTAGAATACTCCATAACAACAGAGAACCCTTTTATTATTCCTGCTTCCTGTAACTTTCTGATTCGTTCTGCAACAGCCGGAGCTGTGAGTCCTATTTTTCTGCCTATTTCAGCATTACTCGCTCTGGCGTTTAATTGTAGTTCGTTTAAAATTGCGTAGTGTAGTTTATCTAATTGCATATCGAAATAAAATAATTAAAAAACATTGATTCGAAAGTTTGAAGCAGCTACTTCTATCGAAATGATAGTCTGATTTAAATGTCCTCACCAGATCTTTGTAAAGATAAAAATTTAATGATGAAACATACCTATAAGAATATGAAAGATAAAGAATTACCTGGTGATGTTAGCTTGAATCATGGGATGGCAGTTATCAGCAGTATATTACGTATACATTATGCAGAAGCAGGAAATGGAGAGAATATAATTGTTCTGATACATGGTTTTCCGCAAACATGGTGGGAATGGCGATTTGTAATACCTGTATTGGTTAATCAGGGATTTCGTGTTATTGCCTTGGATTATCGCGGAGCCGGAGATTCCTGGAAACCTGCGGGCGGATATGATAAACGCACTATGGCCAGTGATATTCACCAGCTGTTAAAGGAACATCTGAAGATAGATGTTCCGGTAGTCCTTATAGGACACGATATAGGATTAATGGTTGCATATGCTTATGCACAGCAATACCGAACATCCGTATCTCACCTGGTGGTAATAGACGCTCCTTTACCCGGCACCAAAATATTTGACAAAATAAGAACAGATCACAGAGTGTGGCATTTTGCATTCCATAATGTATGTGACCTGCCTGAAATGTTGATTGCTGGTCGTGAACGGCAATATTTACAATACTTTTTCAACTATCGTATTTATAATACCGCTGCCATTACTGAAACAGATATAGATATTTTTAGTAAGGCTTATTCTTCAGTTGGGGCTATGAAAGCCGGCCTGGAAGTTTATCGTTCATTTGACCAAGACATACTGGACAATAAAGAAAGCATGGCAAAAAATGGTAAACTCTCCATTCCCGTTCTGGCTGTTGGTGGGATGATAAGCACAAGCGGACCTTTTATGAAAGAAATGATGGAAGAAGTAGCAGAAAATGTTACGTCAGTACGCATTCCTAAAACAGCACATTGGGTCGTTGAAGAAAATCCAGAGGTATTTATAAAAGAACTTTTACAGTTTCTCAGCTAAGAGCGATCATCATTCGATCTTCAAATAAAATTAACAAATTAAAAAAAATCACATATAGATTCTCCTATATTTTTAGTGATTTAGATCTTATATAAATTCGTTTTATGAAAAAAATAACATTATTTCTTTTATTAATATATATGCAAAATTTAACATTTGGCCAGAAATTAAGAGCCAGGGATATGGGAATTCCGTTGGGCGGAACAGCAGGTGAATTTAATGCAATAACAGATGTAAAGGGAGTTGAAGTCGGTTATAGTACTATTATTTCAGGACAAGGTAAAAATAACATAGGTAAAGGACCAGTGAGAACAGGTGTTACCGCCATTTTACCCAGAGGAAGGAATAATAATCCTGTTTTTGCCAACTGGTATTCACTTAACGGAAATGGTGAAATGACAGGAACAACCTGGATAACAGAATCCGGATTTTTAGAAACGCCTATTATGATTACCAATACCAACAGTGTAGGTCTTGTGCGCGATGCTGTTCTCAAATGGTTTATTGAAAAGCATTGGTATAAAGAAGACTGGTGGTATACGTATCCTGTTGTTGCAGAAACGTATGATGGCTTTTTAAACGACATTTATGGTTTTCAGGTAAAAGAAAGCAATGTTTACGAGGCGTTGAATACTGCAAAATCCGGTAAAATTGAAGAAGGAAATGTAGGCGGTGGTACCGGGATGATGTGTCTTGGTTTCAAAGGAGGAACAGGAACTTCATCAAGGATTGTGAAAATTGGAAATTCTGCCTATACCGTCGGTGCCCTGGTGCAGACCAATTTTGGCAGGAAGGAATCATTGACTATTGCTGGTGTACCAGTAGGAAAAGAACTGGAGAATACAGTGGGCAGCGAATTAAAACTGCCTTCTCAATCTTATAGGAAAGAGGGTGATGGCTCTATTATCGTAGTTATCGCTACAGATGCGCCATTGCTGCCGCACCAGCTAAAACGTCTTGCCTCAAGAGTTCCTCTGGGGATTGGTAAAGTAGGTGGATATGGAATGAATAGCTCAGGAGATATTTTTATTGCTTTTTCAACAGCTAATCCTACTGCTTTCCAGAGAAAGAACCTTTCACGAGTAGAATCACTTCCCAATGACTTAATGGATCCTCTTTTTGAAGCCACTGTACAGGCCACTGAAGAATCAATCATTAACGCAATGTTAGCGGCTGAAACGATGGAAGGTGTCAATGGAAATAAATCGTATGCCCTTCCCCGTCAGCCTGTGATCGATATTTTAAGAAAATATAAAAGAATACCATAAAAGAGAAATTTATCTGTTTCAGTTTAATTTAATACTAACTCTTTACAATTTTCCTATGAAAAAACTATGGTTTCTAACAGTTCTGACTGTTGCTTTTGTTACAATGAATTCCTGCAGGGATGATCAATCTATTGATGTGCCCACCGAGCACCCAAATTCAAAAAAATATCAGCGTATCGTTGATCAGTTTATAGCGGCCGGCGCTGTGGGCGTCAACATTACAGTAACTTCCCCCGAAGGAACATGGAGCGGTTCAGGCGGACTGGCCGACAGGGAAAAAGGTATCAGGATGTCTGCCAATAACAGGCTCCGCATCGGGAGCATGACGAAAATGTTTGCCTCCACAACTATTCTGAAATTACAGGAAGAAGGTCTCCTGAATATCAAGGATAAAATCAATAAATATCTCCCCCACACTATTACGGACCGTATTGCCAATGCTAATGAGGTAACCATTGAGCAGTGCCTTAATCACAGAGCAGGAATCCGGAATTATTTACAGGATATCGCCCCCGGTGTTTTTGATGGAAGTATTGTCAATTATTCCGCAGAGCAGACTCTTCAGCTGATCTATGATAAACCTGCCGATGATCCGGTTGGAAAGGGATATTATAGCAATTCCAATTATCTTCTGCTTTCTCTGGTTATAAAAAAAGTAACGGGAAAACCTCCCTATCAGGTAATTACCGAGAAAATAATTACCCCCTTAGGGTTGAAAAATACGACAGCAAGTACTCTGCTTCCGGATCAGCTCACCCGATCCTATTATGCTGAAACCGCTGCTGAGCCAGTGACTGAAGTAACTCATATAGATAATAACGGAATCGGAGGTGAAGGAGCAATTGACGGCGGAATGATTTCAACATCTTCTGATGTAGCTCAATTTTTGGAGAACCTGTTAACGAATAAAATACTTTCTCCTGCTTCAATGTAGCAGCTTCAGACTTTTGTGGATAATGATCCTGATCGCCTTGAACCAGACTTAAAATACAATAAACAGTATGGGTTGGGATTAATGAAACTGGATACCAACCAAGGAGTGGCCCTGGGTCATGACGGACACGTATTTGGCTTTGGCGGTAAATCCTATTATTTTCCAAAGCAAAAAGTAACGGTATGCATACTTCTCAACACATGGTCTCCAAAAGTAGTTGCATTACTTAATGCAAAAGATACTTTCAACTTATTTTTCTGATAAAAGCCTTAGGCATATTCAAAAAAAGACAGATTTTGTTGATCCCGTCTCGTTCGGTTGGACAAAAATAATTTTAAAAATAAAGATATGAAAATCAATCACATTCTCACTTTTACTTTGCTTTCAGTACTGATATCCTGCAGCACCATTTCTTATACCGGAGAAACGAATAAACCTTCAGACAAAATTGATGTTTATTATAAGGAAAAAGATGTTGCCCATCCGTATAAAACAGTTGGAAGGATTATTACAATTGCAAGAAACAAAGACAATAAGGCAAAAGAAAAAATCATGGAAAAGGCAAAATCAGTAGGTGCCGATGCTGTTATCTTTTCCGGTGTTTATTTTACCGAAGAAAAAACGGCTTCTGCTTATGAGAAAGCTGATGTTATAAAGTATACTGACTGAGCTTCATAAATCTGGTAGTAAAAAATTTGATTCAAAGGTTTTTCAGTCTTTATTCTTTAGAAAGTAAAGCATTATTAATCAATTATAATATGATCTTTACTCCAACAGTACTGATTATTCATTCGAATCAAATCTCCAAAAAGATCAAAATACATGATAGAAAAATAAGTAATTATCCGTAAATCATAACTAACCTAAAAATCTTAAAATGAAAAAATCAGAAAACAGAAAAGTACTCTCAAGAGAGTATTTAAAAAATGTTATGGGCAATGGAATGAATATCACTGTCAAAGAATGTTCATATGAATGCTGCCCTCCTGCCGGGATCCCCCGGTGTCCAACCCTTAGTGCATGCCCGGCAGTGGTATGCCCACAATAATTAACATATTTATTAACCAAAAAATAGTACAATGAAAAATTTAAGAAATCAAAAAAGCCTTTCCAGAGAACAATTGAAAAGTATTGCCGGAGGTAATGTACAGGGAGTTTGCAGACTTTCCAATGGTGGCTATGTCCTAAGGGACTGTACATTAAAATGTCCAAACGGAGGATATCCTATCTGTCCTGCTTAAGGATTAATTTTTATTTAAACTTCAGCCTGCCCGGATAAACAGACAATCTATCCGGGCTGATTGTATAAACATATTTAGTATATCGCTCTATTTGAGCTGACTTCTGTTTATAGCTTTTCTCATTATAATTCAAGATATCTACAGTACTATCTGGCTCACGATGTAACACTTATGATATCTCGAATGTCTTATTTATATAGATTCATAATTAATTCATGAATTGTACATATATATATTGCATAACAAGCCATATTATAATACATACAAATAGCTTCAAATCGTTCAGAAAGAGCCGTATCTATTCCAAACAAGGACTATGGAGGATATCTGAATAGATTATGCTTTATATGACAAAAACAGCTTACTGCTTTGAATACTACTTCCTGTAATAAGATACTGCTGATCTATAGTAGTCGTCACCCGACTTAAGAACACACCTGCAAGTCTCTACTATAAGATTAAATATAAATTTTATCACTTACCTGAGTTTTTTATGCTTCTCCCCAATAATATAAGGTATACCCGCACAACGACAAAATCTGTCGTATTATATAGCAACCTAAAATTTATAAATAAATATTTCAAAAATGCCTGTATTAAAGATTATTTCATCAAGAATCCACCAACCAGAATTCCTTTTGATGTTACAATAGACAAAGAAAGTTAGTAAAAAACATTAGAAAAGACTAATCTTTAATACTCCCAAATAATGGTTCCAAAAACTCCATTCAGTAAGTTATACGATTAAACTCTCAATTAACGTAACTTTCCACACTACCACATTCCCTGTTTTTCCGGAACGTAATTTTTATTTTTGTTCTATCAAAACTTTAGCTTACAGAAAAGAAACAGTTATAAAAGAAATTTTTCAATCTATGAAGACACTGCCAGACATAGAAGACCCCTACTTAAATGAAGTTCTTTACAATACTTCCCTAAAAAATCTTCCCGGAGAAGAATGGAAGATTATTCAGGATTTTGATAGTTATGCCATTTCCAATTTCGGACGTGTGAAAAGTCTTGAGCGTTGGACAGAGTTCCCCAATGGCAGTTTCCGGAAAGAATATGAACTGATTAAAAAGCCGTCATTCAAAAAGTATTTTAATAAATATCTTAATCAATCTTTTTATCGTGTACAATGCAGTTTTTCATTAAAAGGTATCCATTATAATAAGTCTGTAGCCCGCCTGGTCTACTATTATTTTGTGGAAAAGTTCAATCTAAAAAACACTTCCGTTGCTATTTCCTATAAAGACGGTAATAGTGTTCATCTGCATTATAAAAATTTGCAACTGCTGTCAAGCAGAGAAAAATCTGTTAAGGCAGTTGAAAGAAACCGCGTAAAAAACCGAAATATTGAATACCAGAAACCGGTCAGTCAATATACGGTCCAAGGTGATTGGGTAAAGACTTTCGAAAGTATTTACGCCGCAGATAAGGCTCTTGGTCTTGGTTGCAGAAATATTTTATATGTCCTGCAAAAGAAAAGTTTTACTGCAGGTGGCTTTCGGTGGTTTTTAAAAGACTATCCTCCCCAAAAAGAAGATTTTCTATGGAAGACATTAAATCAAGTACTTAATCCAGACCCTATACTGAACCATTCTCTGTGGGAAAAGTTAGGCAAGCCTTCCATTGATAAAGACAATCCTCCAGCGTGTCTGAATCTTTCACTCAAAAATCTTCCGGAGGAACATTGGAAGCCCATACCTGGATTTGAACATCGGTATATGATTTCCGATAAAGGAAGAATAAAACGATTGAGTGGCTGGACTTCTGATCATAACATTTTTTACGGTGAAGAACAGATAATGTCTCTTAATTTAATGGGTAAAGATGATACCCAGTATCTTTATATAAGGCTCAATCGAAAGAAGAAAAGAACTCTGCTAATGATTTCCCGTTTGCTTTATTATTGTTTTGTAGAGAAATTTGATATGAATGACAGAACGCTGGTTATTGATAATCAAAATAAAACGTCATGGGATATCGATATTTCAAAACTCTCATTATGCTCCTTCAGTTCATTAGTTAATCGAAAAAAGGAGATGTTACGAAAAAAAGGCTAATGATATGATCTTGTTTTGTCTTCAATACCCTAATCACGACTAATATTCCTCTGATATGTCTTCCCATTCCTATCCATAAGCCCATGAATATACATCGTCTCCCCTGCCTTTAACTTCTCCATCTACCATAGCCTTTAAGCATCGGCTCCAAAGCACCCATCTCCCTGAGCTTATCCCTACTTAAACCTATCTTCTCTACTACCCTCCCAATCTACCTGCTCAGGTTTGTAAAGGTAGCAATCTTCTCCCTATAGTCCGTAACCTCATTTCCCCTCCAGAAGATATCGATGCTGTCAGCGGTACTTTGTGCCAGGAAATTCCCAAAAAATAGAAGTAGGAGTAATAAAAAGGGCATTCTTGCTTTTTTTAGGAGAGTATTCATATTGTACTGTTTTAGCAATAAAATAACTACAGCGTCAATTTTATTACTGTAGATAATAATAACTATTCTAAACGACCAGTGACTAAACGCCATCGGCAGCCAAAACAGTCCACTCAATGCGACATCACAATAATCTCTAAACGTCTCTTCTACTACATTAACTTTTCTATTACAGATAGATTGAAAAAGTACTTTAACAAAGAAAAATCTTAATGATTCAAGAACTATTTATAACACGACAAGATCTGTCGCTTTGCTGAAATACCTTTGTATTATAACAATTTAGATCAAATAGTGATACAATTACATTAAATCTTTTAAGTACAATCAGAATAATTACTAAAAAGTGTTAAATTTGCAAGATTATAATAATAAAAACTATCATTAAATTCAAAACACAAAATAGATGAGAAAACTCTACACGAGTGTACTTTCAATGTGCACGGTCTTGGGTATATCTGCCCAGGAAGTATTGTGGCAGAAGGACATTAAATCCTCGACACAGGATTTTCTAAGCCAGGTTACCACCACCATCGATCAGCAATACCTTATTACAGGAAGTTCGATTCAGAGCAATAAACTACAAGACAACAAGCAAAACAACGGCTACGATTTTCATTTAGTAAAACTGAATCAGCAAGGTGATCAGGTTTGGGAAAAATATTTTTCAGGAAATAACCATGACTTTTTATCCTCAACCGTTGCGACTCAGGAGGGAGGGTTTTTACTCTCAGGAACTTCATATTCAAACAGGGGTTTAGATAAAAAAGATGATTCCAAAGGTGGTTCTGATATCTGGCTGATTCGCATCAATGAATTCGGAGATGAGCTTTGGCAAAAAACATTGGGAAGTTCTTCTGATGAAGAAGCAAGATCCGTGATTCAAACCACAGATTTAGGATTTTTTGTTACCGGAAATGTACAAAATTCGGCTAAAGGATATGGCTCAAAAGATGTTTTGATTATAAAACTCGACAAAAACGGAAAAGAACTGTCACAATTAATTTTAGGCGGGAAAGGGCTTGATGAAGTTGAAAAGATGATTCCAACGAAAGACGGAGGTGCATTGTTAGGGATTTACTCCAGAAGCAATATCGGAGGTTCAAAGAAGACCGAAAACTTTGGTGAAGGAGATTACTGGATCATCAAATTCAATAAAGATGGGAAAGTTGAATGGGAAAAGAATTATGGTGGAAAAGGAGATGATCATTTGAGAACTTTAGCCCTGACCCCAAACGGATACATTATCGGTGGAGAATCCAGATCCGAAAGATCAGGTAACAAATCTGTTGGAATTGAAGAAGGAACCGATTTGTGGTTGATTTCACTGAATGAAAGAGGTGAAGAGATATGGCAAAAATCCTATAATTTCAAAAATCGAGATGTGCTGATGGGAATGAGTGTCCTGCATTCATCTGATGATAAATCTTCAAAAGGAATTCTACTCGGTGGGTACACTCAGGCAGAAGGCAGAATAGAAGGTGATGATGAGACCTTCTGGATGCTGTACTTAAATCAGGATGGCAATGAGCAGTGGAGAAAATATGTAAAAGGAGAATCCAGAAAGAAAGAAGAAAGATTATCTGATCTCAAACTCAACAGAGACGGTTCCATTATACTGGCAGGAACGAGTGCCGAGGAACTCGGAAAAGAGAACTGGAAAATTGTAAAGCTTGGTGACAGTCAGATCGACAAGTTGATCGAAAAACAGGAAATCAAAATCTACCCGAATCCGGTTTCCGATTATGCCTATGTAGAAACAGGCTTTGATTTCAAAGAAGCGGATATCACCCTGTATGATATGGGCGGTAGACAGCTCCAAACACTAAACACCAGAAACAAAATCACCAAAATCAATACGCAGAATTTGATTCAGGGAGCTTATCTGGTGGTGATAAAGACGGATACAAACAAAACCGCTAGTGCAAAATTGATTAAGAAATAAATAATGAAAATAAATAATATAAAAATTGGTCTACTTTCCCTTTTTCTGATTCTTGGAATACAGGAAGCATATGCACAATCGAGCGTGGGAGATGTGGTAACTACTCCGATAGCCTCGCCTTCTATGGCTTCGATGTCCCAGTATTCCGATGTTCCAATATCGTTGGCCACAGGTCTTCCTGATATTGGAATCTCACTCTTAAATGCTCCTATTTCAGACGGTGGAATCAGCTGGCCACTTAATTTGAGTTATAATATAAGAAATGCTTCAGAACTTGCTGATGATGAAGAGCTTGCTAGTGATGTGGGAAGTGGTTGGTCATTTTTCGGTGCAGGAGTAATATACAAAAAGATTATTATGGGGCTGGATGAATGCTATGATAATGCGGGAGCAGTGTTTTATCAAAAGAATGAATTTGATGACCTCTACTATTATAATCTTCCCGGTCTCTCCGGTAAATTTAGAATAAAAAGGGATG
>NZ_JAWRXA010000342.1:0-270 GCF_046535275.1 Chryseobacterium sp. SIMBA_029 | reverse complement strand
CTATTTGAGCGTAACAATATGACTAAAACAAGCGCCTAACGACATTTCGTGCGCGGTGCATTGCCACCTCGTTGTGCTTGGGTACCTATGAAATTCGCGAACCACATTACGCTGGGATTGACGGCTTCAGGTGGGATGCAATGGCGACCAGGGGCGCTTCGAGCGCTGTACCGTCCTGCGGCCTGACGTATTGGTGCCGGATGGCGCACGGGCAGAGCGTCTGGAGGTATATAACACGGCGCTGCTATTCAGCGGTGGCATAAAAACAGA
>NZ_JAWRXA010000341.1:0-270 GCF_046535275.1 Chryseobacterium sp. SIMBA_029 | reverse complement strand
CAAGAAAAGAGGTTGGGGACTTGGCTTGTCATTAGCCCGAAGAGTGATTCATGAATATCATAACGGAGATATTAAGATTTCTCAGACAGAAGTAGGAAAGGGAACTACCTTTAGAATAACGATTAGAAAAGCGTAAATTAATAATTTTATACCTGGAAATACAGAAATCTATTTTCAGAGTAAGCATAATAAAAGCGGGGAAAACATCCCCGCTTTTTGTTTTTATTTTTTACCAGTCAGCCACTGGCTTTGTAATTTCAGCTCTGCCGG
>NZ_JAWRXA010000340.1:0-270 GCF_046535275.1 Chryseobacterium sp. SIMBA_029 | reverse complement strand
CCACAGGACTGCCGCGTTCCAGGTGATTCCGAAGGATGGTCCGGCAAGTGCCAGCACGGTCCAGGTGGTCTCCGAGGTGCGGGCAAAGGGCGCCGATATCCGCAAGAACCTCGGGGTCACCATTGGCCTCACAGGGCAGACGGCCGGAAACATCGACGTCTCAGCCAAGCTTGGGGCAGCCCTGCCGCCCTACCTCGCAATCGTCGTCGGGCTTTCGCTGATCCTGCTTTTGCTGGTCTTCCGCTCCATCGTGGTGCCTTTGCTTGCTAC
>NZ_JAWRXA010000339.1:0-270 GCF_046535275.1 Chryseobacterium sp. SIMBA_029 | reverse complement strand
CTTAATCTGTGTTTCCTTATAGTTCGCAACTACCCATTTATCAGTTTCATTATTCACGATAAATGCAAGAGTTTCTCCGGCATCAATCATTTGTCCTATCTCAACGGTTCTACGTCCCATTCTTCCATCGTATGCTGCAGTAACTGCGGTATAGGTTACATCCAGTTTATGGCGATCCAACAATGCTTCCAGTCTGGCAATTTCTGCCTGTACAACGGCTTTCTCAGTTTGTATGTCATTGATTTTAGACATAGATGCGGCATAGTTATC
>NZ_JAWRXA010000338.1:0-270 GCF_046535275.1 Chryseobacterium sp. SIMBA_029 | reverse complement strand
CAGCCGCTTCCTTTTCTTTCGCAGTTCCGGTTTCCCGCGGCCCGATGGTTTCGCTCAGATCATGCATAGTGTCCAATGCCTCATCAGCATCAAAAACCGGCGCGGTCACGGCTGAATAACCATGGGTTTCAGACAGCGGCCCGGCAGACGCGCCCCATATAACGCTTGCTGCCACCGCGGCTGACATAAATGAAAATTTCATCATAATCCCTCCTCTTATTAACACCTCTTCCCTTTCGATTGAAGAACACTGATTCCTTTAAATAGGGG
>NZ_JAWRXA010000337.1:0-270 GCF_046535275.1 Chryseobacterium sp. SIMBA_029 | reverse complement strand
CACCTCAACGTCAGAATTACGCCCAACAAGCTCTCGAGCCGATTCAACCGAATGCTCACACTGTGGTCCAAGGATTACCTCGCGAAGCACCAAATTTTCATCGAACGATTCAAAGTAGAGGCCCGTTAATACGTCCGGCTCAGGTAAGGCAACGAATGAACGAACTTCCTGCTCATACTCCCAGTCCTTATACTTCGTCAGAATCATTGATTGGGCAAAACTTTCGTCCACCACTTCCACGTCCATCATTTGTGACGCGGCGCGATTTTC
>NZ_JAWRXA010000336.1:0-271 GCF_046535275.1 Chryseobacterium sp. SIMBA_029 | reverse complement strand
GTAAAAGTCTGGGCAGGAATCTGCATACGCATTATGATGAAGAATAATACAATGAATAGATTTATTTTTTTTCTCATATCATTAATTTGTCTGCAAATATAGAAGAATACTGGCAAATATTTTTTTTAAATGAGTCGGCCAAATATCTAAAACTTTCAGCTACAGGCAACCTGAAATAAAAGGTACTTCCATTATTCAGCATACTTTTCACTCCAATTTCACCATTTTGTTTTTCGATGAAATTTTTTGAGATTGCCAGACCAAGTCCGGT
>NZ_JAWRXA010000335.1:0-271 GCF_046535275.1 Chryseobacterium sp. SIMBA_029 | reverse complement strand
ATAGGAACCATCGACGGGAAGTCGTACGGTTCCAGTCCCGCTTCCACAACCGCATCAAGGTAACCAGACGCAAGCATGGCGTAGTTGTAGCAGTCACCGCCGAACCGGCGCGCTTTCGCGCGGCAGGTCAGTGCATCAAATACTGCCCGCTCTTCGCCGGCGAACATGTCGGGCGACGTGGCGCACACGGTCGCATCCGCCAGGCTCACACACTGCCGGGTACGGCATGTCGTTCCGTCATGCGCCAGGCAACTGGCGGGTGTGCCAGTCC
>NZ_JAWRXA010000334.1:0-271 GCF_046535275.1 Chryseobacterium sp. SIMBA_029 | reverse complement strand
CGCGGTAGTCCCGCGCTCGCTCACCACCTCGCAGCGTGTCACGTAGCCGTACTGTGCGTTGAGGAAAAGCTCCAGCGTGGTGAGAGTGCCGTCTTCGCAGCGGAAGGTCATGAGCGCGGGATCCTGCAAACCCGGGCCCGCGGCGCCGGAACTGCGGCCACCCTGCCATGAAACTTCGATGATCGGGGACCCCAACAACCAAGGGACGATGTCCAATTCGTGGATTGCCGAGTTAGTGATGGCCGATTCCGAGGTGGTTCCAGGCCCGGCC
>NZ_JAWRXA010000333.1:0-271 GCF_046535275.1 Chryseobacterium sp. SIMBA_029 | reverse complement strand
TAATTTAGACAAAATTTCATATTTCTGTAGCTGTAACTGCGGAATAAAAATATTGTCAGAATAACTTTTACTTAAATCAGAGATGAATTCAAATTCTAAAAGTTGCTCTCTAGTGAACAAAATATTACTTTTAAAGAATGAAAATAGCTTTGAATCGTTATTGTCAGAATAAAATTTAGTTTCTTCAAAAAGAGATTTCAACAATTCAATCTTTAAATTGTAACTGAAAAGTAAATCTTTGTTTCTATTCTTTTTGACTGTGTTTTCATAA
>NZ_JAWRXA010000332.1:0-271 GCF_046535275.1 Chryseobacterium sp. SIMBA_029 | reverse complement strand
AGCGTTATTTGACTGATAGACCTAGCGCTGATCAATTGAGTACTAATAAGTCTAGTCAGATATGTACGTCTCATCAAAGTGCAGAACAGCAATCAGTAACAAACCAATCTCCAGCTTATAAATTACCAGCGCATATTCGTCCGCATATTGATGATGAGCCTGTAGATTTTGTGCGTCCATTTATAGAGCAGGGTGGCAAGCGCTTTATTCTGGTTATGACCCATGATCATAGCGTTGACTTTGAACTGGTACGGGCGGCACTAGATACTAT
>NZ_JAWRXA010000331.1:0-271 GCF_046535275.1 Chryseobacterium sp. SIMBA_029 | reverse complement strand
GGCTCACTCGCGGCGGCGCCAGAGGTCGGTGTTTCGCCGCCGGAGACCGGGGCCGTGGAAACGGGTGTTGGAAGTGGCGCGGTCGACGTTTCGGATGAGGTCGGCGAGGACGGCGTCGCTGCCGCGGAGGTCTGCGACGCGTGCGCCTCGCCGAAGATTGCATGCTTGATACGATCGAAAATACTCACGAGTGTCCTCCGTTCCGTCATGGGTTGCTGACATAAAACGTTTTACTGGAATCACGGTTCCCTTGATGCGGCGGCGAACCCAC
>NZ_JAWRXA010000330.1:0-271 GCF_046535275.1 Chryseobacterium sp. SIMBA_029 | reverse complement strand
GGAGATCGAGGGCGCCTCGGTCGGTGAGATCGTAGAGCGGGTTGTCTCCGCCCATGAGACGAGGACGGCGAGCACGGTCTTGCGTAGCGTCGAGGACGACCACTCCGACCCCTCGGCCGCGGTGAAGATCTGCGTGTACCGATTCGTACAGGAAGCACTCAACAACGCCTATCGCCACGGTGGCGGCATCGAGCAATCGGTGACGGCGCGTGTGCGCGACGGCGAGGTGCGGATCGAAGTTCGCGACCAGGGCGATGGCTTCGATCCGAAC
>NZ_JAWRXA010000329.1:0-271 GCF_046535275.1 Chryseobacterium sp. SIMBA_029 | reverse complement strand
CCTTCAATATGGTCTTTTGTGAGGTTCCAGTATTTTTTGAAATCACTTTGTATAAAGGTTTCCTCGAGGTTTGAGGTATGGATATTCCCAAAAGTCTGTGGCATTAATGGACAATGTTTTATATTTCCTTTGATATCGATACCAATTTTTTTGTGTAAACAAGAATTATGGTTGACTGCTTCAAGGATTTTTGGAAGATTCGTGTTGAAATATTTCAGATCTACCTTTCCACAGGCAGAGATTTTTAAATCTTCTTCAATACTATGTATAG
>NZ_JAWRXA010000328.1:0-271 GCF_046535275.1 Chryseobacterium sp. SIMBA_029 | reverse complement strand
GCAACCCTTTTACTGCTTGCGGCAGTGATCGTCCCGTGGATCACCCGACATTGGCCGCTGTGGGTGCGAGCGACCTGGCGTCTGGTTGTGTTTGCCGTACTTACCTACTTGGTCTTCGTAACCACTGGCTCGCCGTTCGCGCCATCATTCGACGCGCAGCAGCCGGGAGAACAGGTATGGGAACAACTCATTGAAATTGGCTGGTGGCTGATGGCCGCTCAATGCGCGATCGGCATCGCCCGGCTGCTGGTCGTCTTTGAGACCAAGCCGC
>NZ_JAWRXA010000051.1:0-413 GCF_046535275.1 Chryseobacterium sp. SIMBA_029 | reverse complement strand
CGCGGGATGGAGCAGTAGGTAGCTCGTCGGGCTCATAACCCGAAGGTCATCGGTTCGAGTCCGGTTCCCGCTACTAAGTTAAGTGCTTTCGGTAAGCACTCTAAAAATACACCGCGGGATGGAGCAGTAGGTAGCTCGTCGGGCTCATAACCCGAAGGTCATCGGTTCGAGTCCGGTTCCCGCTACTAAGTTAAGTGCTTTCGGTAAGCACTCTAAAAATACACCGCGGGATGGAGCAGTAGGTAGCTCGTCGGGCTCATAACCCGAAGGTCATCGGTTCGAGTCCGGTTCCCGCTACTAAGTTAAGTGCTTTCGGTAAGCACTCTAAAAATACACCGCGGGATGGAGCAGTAGGTAGCTCGTCGGGCTCATAACCCGAAGGTCATCGGTTCGAGTCCGGTTCCCGCTACTAA
>NZ_JAWRXA010000327.1:0-271 GCF_046535275.1 Chryseobacterium sp. SIMBA_029 | reverse complement strand
GTGATTTCAGGAAAACAAACATCAGGGTACTGGTGAACATCAATACACATATAAACAGAATCAAAATTCTTTGATCCTTCATTTTACTTGCAATGATAGGACAGCAGAACGTTATTGGAATCATGGTAATCTGAATAACAAACAAAACCCATCCTGCGCTTTCACCCGGCATATTATAATCTGCAAGAAATGAAGGCAGCCAGGCTACCATACAATAATAGAACAATGACTGTAGACCCATAAAGATACTGATATTCCATGCTTGTGCAGA
>NZ_JAWRXA010000326.1:0-271 GCF_046535275.1 Chryseobacterium sp. SIMBA_029 | reverse complement strand
GGTAATAACCAATACAAACTCTCAACTTTTTCGTAATTTTGTTTCTATGAATAAAGCAACAGTCTTAAAAGAAATTATAGAGCAAAGAAGAAGTATTTTTCCAAAGGATTATACAGACACGGAAATTTCTCAGGAAGTTATTGATGAAATTCTACATTCAGCGACTTTAGCTCCCAATCATAAACGTACGAAGCCTTGGCGTTTCAAAATATTCAAAGGTGAGGAAAAGGCAAAACTAGCTTCAGAAATGCAGGCTATCTATAAAGCAACC
>NZ_JAWRXA010000325.1:0-271 GCF_046535275.1 Chryseobacterium sp. SIMBA_029 | reverse complement strand
CGAGTGGGTAACGGAAAACATCGTGACGGCCGCGAAGATCTGGATCATGCGCGCGCTGCGGGAGGGGAGCCTGTGAGTAATTTTCTCGAAGATCTCGCGCTTACCGACGACGATCTGCGCGCCGCGCGCGAGCGAAGCGAAATCAACCGTGTTCGCATGAATTTTCTGGCTAAAGGTGCCGCGGCTGGCGGGATTGCGTGGCCGGACATCGAGCCCCTGCCGGACTCGCTCAAGCCAGTTGAGCCATTCGCCATGGCGCTCTTGCCCGATA
>NZ_JAWRXA010000324.1:0-271 GCF_046535275.1 Chryseobacterium sp. SIMBA_029 | reverse complement strand
AATATGGAAAAGTATCTGAGATTCCTTCTATGAACGTTTGTATGAACTGTCACAGAACAATTTCTGAATACAACGCAGATCACTACATGGAGCCAGGAAAAGACAAGGCATTCTATGACGGAGAAATCCAGAAGATCTACGCAGCAACAGGTTGGGATCCTGCTAAACAACAGTATACAGGAAAAACACAACCGGTTGAATGGACAAGAATCCACAACATGCCAGATTTCGTTTACTTTAACCACTCTCAGCACGTAGTAGCAGGTGAGCA
>NZ_JAWRXA010000323.1:0-272 GCF_046535275.1 Chryseobacterium sp. SIMBA_029 | reverse complement strand
CCGAAATCCGCGAGCTTCACGGATTGGGTATGAACATCCCCGCCCGAGACGAGGATGTTCGCGGGTTTGATGTCACGGTGGATGACCCCGCGGGCGTGGACTTCGGACAAGGCTTCAGCGATCCTAAAACCGATATTCGCGGCTTCCCACACTGGCAGCGGCCCATCGGCGAGCACGGCGCGGAGGTCCCGGCCCTCGGCAAGCTCCATGACGAAATACGCCCGCTCCTCGTCATTACGCGTGTCGACGCCCGTGTCGAAAGCAGCCACGAG
>NZ_JAWRXA010000322.1:0-272 GCF_046535275.1 Chryseobacterium sp. SIMBA_029 | reverse complement strand
CTCATCGCCTGGGCCAACCAGCTCGGTCTGACGGACGCCGTGCCGCTGCTGCAGGCGAACCTTGAAGAGGAAGAAGCGACCGACGCCAAGCTGACGCAGCTTGCCGAAGCTCAGGCGAATGCCAAGGGCAAAGGCTCCAAGGCAGCCTGATCTCTCCGGTTTCCCACGAAGGCCGTCTTGCGAGGCGGCCTTTTTGTTATCCGCCATTTCACGACAGGGGACATTCCAATGGCCAAGCGACCAACTCAACCGACGGCTTCCGAGTCTACAAG
>NZ_JAWRXA010000321.1:0-272 GCF_046535275.1 Chryseobacterium sp. SIMBA_029 | reverse complement strand
GACCTGGGTGTACTTCCTCCTGAAAAAAGGGATATGATCGCCAAGGTTTGTGATGAAATCCTGGAGGGAAAACTTAACGATCAATTTCCTTTGGTGATCTGGCAGACGGGTTCCGGAACGCAGTCAAACATGAACGTTAATGAAGTTGTTTCCAACAGAGCACACGTTAATAATGGGGGAACGTTAGGTGATAAATCTGAAATTCATCCCAACGATGATGTCAATAAATCTCAGTCATCTAATGATACTTATCCTACTGCAATGCATATTGC
>NZ_JAWRXA010000320.1:0-272 GCF_046535275.1 Chryseobacterium sp. SIMBA_029 | reverse complement strand
CCTCCTGCTGATCCTTGCCTTCGCCGCCATCGGCCGCGAAGCCCATGCTCGCGGCGACATTATTGGGGGTGCCTTCACGACGGCTTGGCCGTTCCTGGCGGGTGCCGCGATCGGATGGATAGCCCTGCGGGCATGGCGTTCCCCGTTGGTCCTTTGGCCGTCCGGGGTAGGCATCTGGATCGGCGCCGTCATCGTTGGAATGCTGCTGAGGGCGGCCACCGGCCAAACTGTGGTGCTGGCGTTCGTGATCGTTGCGTTGATCTCCCTTGGAG
>NZ_JAWRXA010000319.1:0-272 GCF_046535275.1 Chryseobacterium sp. SIMBA_029 | reverse complement strand
GCAGGCTTCGCGGTGGCGACTTCAAGCTGCACGTCCGCTTTGCACCTTGCCCTGGCCGTAGCCGGAGTTGGTCCTGGCGACGACGTGGTGGTGCCGTCGTTCTCGTTCATCGCCACAGCAAACGCCGCGACGTACGTGGGCGCGCGTCCCGTGTTCGCCGACGTCGACATCCGCACCGGCTGCGTCACTGCGGACACCGTGGCAGCGGCACTGACTCCAGCCACCAAAGCCGTGATTGCCGTGGATCAGGGCGGGGTGCCGGTGGACCTTGA